>NZ_CP095481.1:9835000-10484227 GCF_023023025.1 Amycolatopsis sp. WQ 127309 | reverse complement strand
CCGCGGGCCGGCCCAGGTCGTGATCACGCCGTCGGCGAGCTCGCCGGCCAGCCGGGTCGACCTCGGGCTCACCGAGCCCACCAGCACCGCGGGCCGCCCGGCGCCGGGGGCGTTCACGCCGCCCGCCGCGGTGAGCGTCTCGCCGTGGACGTCCGCCTTTTCCCCGCGCAGCACCGGGTTCAGCGCCTGGAGGTACTCGCGCAGGTGGCGGATCGGGCGGTCGTAGGAGTAGCCGAACTCGTGCTCGACGATGTACCGGTGGCTCAGCCCGACGCCGAGGTGGACCGGCACGCCGGTGGCGGCCTGCACGGTCAGCGCCTGCGCGGCCATGGTGATCGGGTGCCGCGGGTAGGTCGGCACGACGCAGGTGCCCAGCTCGATCCCGGGCGCGGCGGCGCCGAGCGCGGGCAGCGCGGTGAGGGCGTCCCAGCCGCCGCGTTGCGCCAGCCACAGGGTCCGGTAGCCGAGCTTCGCCGCTTCGCGTGCTTGCGCGGTCATGGCGTCGAAGCCGACGCCGAGTTCGTCGATCAGGATTCCGGTGCGCATGTGTGTTCTCCCAGTGTGTTCAGTACGCGCGTTCGAGCCGTTTCCGGTCGAGCGCGACGGATTCGGTGAAGAGCGCGATGGCCCGCGGCGCGACCGCCCGCAGCTGCGTCGTCGAGACGGCCACGGGTTCGAAGGCGTGGTCGACGGTGTCGGCGATCAGCGCGGGCTCCGCCGGGGGAACGCCGACGAGGAAGCCGTGCAGCACCGCGCGGTAGGCGACGGCGAGCTCGCGGGCCGGCCGGTCGGTGCGGAGCAGGTCGTTGTCCGCCAGCAGTTCGAGGTACTCGACGAACGCCTCGTCGTGGCGCGGGTCGAGCTTGTCGTGCAGCTTCGGCAGGAGCTTGCCGAGCGTCTCGGTGTCGTCGGCGTACCCGGCGCGCAGCAGCGGGCGGGCCAGCACGTTCGTGTACTGGACCTCGGTCAGCGTGGCGAGCCGCGCGGCGAGCGGGTCGGCTTCGAGCGTCCGCACCAGGTCTTCGATGCTGCGGACGGACTCCCGCAGCAGGACGGCGAGGAACAGCTCCTCGCGGTTCTTCCAGTGCAGGTAGACGGTCCCCTTGCCGACGCCGGCGCGCTCGGCGACGTCCTCGATCGTGGTGCGCCGGTAGCCGGCGCGCAGCAGCAGCTCGGCGGCGGCGTCGAGGATCCGCTCGGCCCGTTCGGCGCGGTCTTCGGCAGGAGGCATGTGGCCATCGTATGACCGAATACGAAATCTGGTCAAACGTCAGGCCGGGAAAACGGCGAGGCGCTCAGCACCCCGCCGTCCCGTTGCCGGACCGGTCGGCGACCGTCAGCCGTCCGACGACCGCTTCCAGAGGTTGATGTCCGCGTCGGTCGCGTGGCCGTCGATCTCGGTCAGCTCCTCGGAGCTGAAGTCGAGGTTGCCGAGCGCGCCGACGTTGTCCTCCAGCTGCTTGACGCTGCTCGCGCCGATCAGCACCGACGTCACGCGGGCGTCGCGCAGCGCCCAGGCCAGCGCGAGCTGGGCCAGCGACTGCCCGCGGCGCCCGGCGATCCCGTTGAGCGCGCGGACGCGGCCCAGCCGGTCGTCGTCGAGGGTGTCCGGGTCGAGCGACTTGCCCTGCGCGGCCCGGGAGTCCGCCGGGACGCCGGTCAGGTACTTGTCGGTCAGCAGGCCCTGGGCGAGCGGGGAGAACGCGATGCAGCCCGCGCCCGCGTCCGCCAGCGTGTCGAGCAGGTGGTCCTCCTCGATCCAGCGGTTCAGCATCGAGTACGACGGCTGGTGGATCAGCAGCGGCGTGCCGAGCTCCCGCAGCAGCCGCGCCGCTTCGGCCGTCCGCTCCGAGCTGTACGACGAGATCCCGACGTAAAGCGCTTTCCCGGCGCGGACGGCGCTGTCGAGCGCGCCGACCGTCTCCTCCAGCGGCGTCTCGGGGTCGAACCGGTGCGAGTAGAAGATGTCGACGTAGTCCAGGCCCATGCGGCCCAGCGACTGGTCCAAGGAGGACAGCAGGTACTTGCGGGAACCCCACTCGCCGTACGGCCCGGGCCACATGTCGTAGCCGGCCTTGGTCGAGATCACCAGCTCGTCGCGGTAGGGCTTGAAGTCGGTGGCCAGCAGCCGCCCGAAGTTCTCCTCGGCCGAGCCGAACGGCGGGCCGTAGTTGTTGGCCAGGTCGAAGTGCGTGATGCCGAGGTCGAAGGCGCGGCGGGTGATGTCGCGCTGGGTCTGCAGGGGCTTGTCGTGGCCGAAGTTGTGCCACAGCCCGAGCGAGATCGCGGGCAGCTTCAGCCCGGACCGCCCGCAGCGCCGGTAGGGGATCGAGTCGTATCGGCCGGAAGCCGCAACATAGGTCACGCGGCCGATGCTAACCGTCCGGGACGTACTCGCCAGTCCGGTAGAGTCCGGGGTGAGCGAGCGCTTAGGAGGCCATCGGTGGGCACCGGATTCTTCACCTCCGTCGACGACGTGTCGGCGAAACTGGCCGAGGCCGGCTACCTGGCGTCGACGGCGGTGGCGACCACGGTGTTCCTCGCCGACCGGCTCGGCAAGCCGTTGCTGGTCGAAGGCCCCGCCGGCGTCGGCAAGACCGAGCTGGCCAAGGCCGTCGCCCAGGTCAGCGGCTCGCGGCTGGTGCGCCTGCAGTGCTACGAGGGCATCGACGAGGCCCGCGCGCTGTACGAGTGGAACCACGCGAAGCAGCTGCTGCGGATCACCGCCGGCCGCGACGAGACGTGGGAGGACGCCCGCACCGACATCTTCGGCGAGGAGTTCCTGCTGCGCCGCCCGCTGCTCACGGCGATCTCCTCGGACGAGCCGACCGTGCTGCTCATCGACGAGACCGACAAGGCCGACATGGAGGTCGAGGGCCTGCTGCTGGAGGTGCTCGGCGACTTCCAGGTGACCGTGCCGGAGCTGGGCACGATCACCGCCACGCGCGCGCCGTTCGCCGTGCTGACGTCCAACGCGACGCGCGAGCTGTCCGAGGCGCTGCGCCGCCGCTGCCTGTTCCTGCACATCGACTTCCCGGACGAGGACCTGGAGCGCGAGATCGTCCGGCTCAAGGTGCCCGGCATCGACGACGCGCTGGCCGATTCCGTCGTCCGGGTGATCGCCGCGCTGCGCGCGATGGACCTGCGGAAACTGCCGTCGGTCGCCGAGACCATCGACTGGGCGCGCACGCTGCTCGCGCTGGGTGCCACGACGCTGAGCGAGCAGGTGGTGCGGGAGAGCCTCGGCGTCGTGCTCAAGCACCAGGACGACATCACCAAGGCCGGCGCCGGGCTGCAGCTCGAACAGGTCCTGGACGCGTCGTGACCGGCGGCGTGCCGGAGCGGCTCGCGTCGTTCGTCAAGGCGCTGCGGGTGCAGGGCATCCCGGCGGGTCCGGCCGAGACGGTCGACGCCGCCGCGGCGCTGGAGGTCCTCGGCTTCGACGACCGCGAGCTGGTCCGCGAAGGCCTGGCCGCGGCCCTGGTCCGCCGCGGCGGGCAGCGCGCGGTGTTCGACGCCGCGTTCGACCTGTACTTTCCCGCCGGGATCGGCGCGCCCGAACGGGCCCGGTCGGACACCACCCTCGAAGAGCTGCGGGAGCAGCTCGCGGCGGCGTTGACCGCCGGCGACGAGCAGGCCCTGGCGCAGCTGGCCGGGCTCGCCGTCGACATGCTGGGCCAGTACGGCTCGTCGTCCGGCCCCGGTGGCGGCTTCTCGGCCCACCAGACCCTCGACCGGCTGCAGCCGCAGACGCTCATCGCGCGCGTGCTCGCGGCGATGCGCGGCGGCGGGGCGCGCGGCGAGTTCACCGACCGGCTCGACCGCGACGAGATCCGCCGTCGCGTCGAGGGCTTCCGCGGCCAGGTCCGCACCGAGGCCCGCCGCCGCGCGGCCGAGGTCCGCGGCCGCGAGCGCGTCGCCAAGCACGCGATCGCGCCCGCGGCGGACCGCGTCGACTTCCTCATCGCCAGCCGCAGCCAGCTCGCCGAGCTGCGGCGCACGATCCAGCCGTTGTCCCGCAAGCTGGCGACCCGCCTCGCGGCCCGCCGCAAGCGCACCACGCGCGGGCAGATCGACCTGCGCCGCACACTGCGCCGGTCGCTCTCGACCGGTGGCGTGCCGCTGCGCCCGGCGTACCGCCACCGCCGGCCCGGCCGGCCGGAAATCGTGCTGCTGTGCGACCTTTCCGGCTCGGTGGCGGGGTTCGCGAACTTCACCATGCTGCTCGTGCAGGCGCTGCGCGACCAGTTCAGCAAGATCCGCGTGTTCGCGTTCGTCGACAGCGCGGACGAGGTCACGCACCTGGTCACCACCGGCGTCGCCGACCCGGAGAAGCTCGGCGCGCGCATGCTCGCCGAAGCCGCGCTGGTGCGCTGGGACGGCCACAGCGACTACGGCGGCTCGCTCGCGCAGTTCACGGCGAACTGGCTCGACGCGGTCGGCCCGCGGACGTCGGTGATCATCCTCGGCGACGCCCGCACCAACGGCGGCGACCCGAACCTCGACGCCGTCCGCGCGATCAAGTCGCGCGCCCGCCACGTCTACTGGCTGAACCCCGAGCGGCGATCGCTGTGGTCGACCGGCGACTCGGCGGCGCTGGAGTACGCCGACGTCGTCGAGATGCACGAATGCCGCACGGTGCACCAGCTTTCGACGCTGGTCACCCGCCTGCTGCCGGTGTGAGCCACGCGTCGATGTCGCGCAGCATCCCGGATTTCGTCGTCTCGGGCGCGAACGACGCGTGCACGCTCGCCCGGGCGAAGTGGGCCATCACGGCGTCGTCGTAGCCGAAAGCCTGTTGGACGCGGGCGTATTCGCCGGCCAGCTGCGCGCCGGTGACCGACGGGACGTCGGTGTTCAGGGTGACCCGCAGGCCCGCGTCGAGCAGCCGGGGGAGCGGGTGCCCGGGCAGTGACGGCACCAAGCCGAGCGTGACGTTCGACGACGGGCAGACCTCGAGGGCGAGCCCGCGGTCGCGGACCTCCGCGGTCAGCTCGGGGTCGTCGAGGACGCGGATGCCGTGGCCGAGGCGTTCGGTCCGGCCGATTTCGAGGGCTTCGCGGATGCTGTCCGGCCCGGCGTCCTCGCCGGTGTGGTGCAGCAGGTGGATCCCGGCCGCGCGGGCCTTCTCGAAGAGCGTCGCGAACGGCCGGAGCGAGTGGTTCTCCTCGCCGGCCATGCCGATCGCGAACACGTCGTCGTACTTCAGGGCGAGTGCGAGGGTGCGCTCGGCGCGGTCGACCGACCGGCGGCGGGAGTGGTCCAGCAGCAGCCGCCACTCGATCGCGCCGCTGTCGCGGAGTCCTTTGAGGACGGACGCGAGCGGCATCTCCGGGTCGCCCAGGCGTTCCCCGTGGGCGGCGGTGGTGAACGTGATCTCGGCGTAGCGCGTGCCCTGCGCGGCTTCGTCCGCGCAGTACTCGCGGGCGATCCGCTCGAAGTCCTCAGGCCGTCGCAGGCACGACCGGATGAGCGCGTTGTAGTCGGCGAAGGCGCGGAAGCCGTCGAAGGCGGGCTGCTCGGCCGGGACGTCGACGCCGTTGGCCGCGCCGAGCTCGCGGAGCGTGCCCGGCCGGATCGTGCTCTCCAGGTGGACGTGCAGGTGGGCTTTCGGCAGGGCGGCCAGGTCGCGCATGATCGCGAGCCTAGGGGGCCGTGGCCGGGATGCGCGCGCGAATTTCCGGCCGAGACGCAACTCGCGGGTTGCGCCTGACGCAGTCTCGTGCAACTCTGTGGTTGCACGAGAAACCGACTCAAGGGGATGAAGATGAACCAGGACCAGGTCGAGCAGGAGATCGTGATCGACGCGCCGGTCGAGCGGGTGTGGGCGGTGCTCACCGAGCCGGAGCACGTCGGCCGGTGGTTCGGCGACGGCACGCCGGCGCCGGTGGACCTGCGGCCGGGCGGGATCATCCGCCTCGACCACGGCGACCACGGCACCTTCCCGACCAAGATCGTCGCCCTCGACCCGCCGCGCTCGCTGTCGTACCGCTGGGCCAGCGGGTTCCCGGGCGTCGTCGCCGACGAGGACAACTCGACCCTGGTCGAGTTCACGCTGTCGGCGGAGGGTGGCGGCACGCGGCTGAAGGTGGTCGAAAGCGGCTTCACCACCCGTGCGCCGTCGCCGTCGCCGTCCCCGGACGACACCCGCGAGAGCCACGAGCAGGGCTGGACGGCGGTGATCGCCAAGCTCGGGGAGCTGTCCGAGAAACTGGCGGTATGACGACGGAGCCCACCGAGCCCACCGAGCCCATCGCGGCCGAAGAGGTCTTCGCGGCCCTGGCCGACCCGACCCGGCGCCGCCTGCTGGAGCTGCTGTCCGGGCGCGGCGACGCGACGGCGACGGAACTGGCGGCGGACCTCCCCGTCACCCGCCAGGCCGTGGTCAAGCACCTCGCGGTGCTGGATCAGGCCGGCCTGGTGACGGGCCGCCGCGACGGCCGCGAGCGCCGCTACCAGGTCCGGCCGGCCGGACTGGCGGCCACGGCGCACTGGATGAACGAGGTGGCCACCCGGTGGTCGTCCCGCTTGTCGGCGATCAAGCGGCTGGCGGAGCAGGCCGAGCAAGACTGACGCCGCCCGCCCGCGGCCCGTCGCGCGTGACCGAGCCCGTGACTCGCGTGACCGAGCCCGTCACCCGCGTGACTGGGCCCGTGACTCGCGTGATCGGGGCCGGAACTCGCGAGTCACGGCTTCGATCACGCGAGTTCCGGCTTCGATCACGCCGGTTCCGGCTTCGATCACGTGAGTTACGGCTTCGGACACGGTGGTTCCGGCCTCGGGCACGCGAGATCGGGGTGCGGGGAGACCGGGTGGTCCGGCGGGCCGGAGGTTTGGCGGAGGTCACACGGGGAACCTCTGGGGGGTTCGTCCGCGTTGTCAGGATGACCGTTACCGATGAGGGAGGACCACCGTGGCTTTCATGCGCAAGCTCACCGTGCTGGCCGGAGCCGCCGGCGCCGCCCGCGCCTACGCCAAGAAGAACCCCGAGAAGGTGAACCAGGTCGTCGGCAAGGCCGCCAAGTTCGCCGACGACAGGACCAAGGGCAAGTACCACCAGCAGATCGCCGGCGTCGTCCGCAAGGTCAGCACGGTGACCGGGCCGGACGGGCGGCCGGGGCCGGCCGCCCGCTAGACCCGGGTCACTCGGCGGACAGGGTTTCGAGCACGCCTTCGCCGTACTTGGCGAGCTTGTTCTCACCGACTCCGCTGACCGTGCCCAGGTCCGCCAGCGACGACGGCCACTGCGTGGCGATCTGGCGCAGGGTCGCGTCGTGGAAGATGACGTAGGCGGGTACGCCCTGCTCCTTCGCGACGCCGGCCCGCCAGGCCCGCAGCCGTTCGAACAGCGGGGCCGCCTCCGCGGGCATGTCCACCGCGGGGGCGGCTTTCCTGCTGCCGCCACGCGCTTTCGGCGGGGCGGTCCGCTCGGGCTCGCGCCGCAGCATGACCTCACGGTCGCCGCCCAGCACCTCGGCGCTCGCCTCGGTGAGCACCAGCGAGCCGTAGTCGCCCTCGACCGCGAGCCAGCCCTGGGCGAGCAGCTGCCGCACGACCGCGCGCCACTCCGGCTCGCGCAGCTCGGTGCCGATGCCGAACGTCTTCAGCGTGTCGTGCTGGAACTGCGTGACCTTCGGCGTGGACTTGCCGAGCAGGATGTCGATGACCTGCCCGGCGCCGAACTTCTGGCGGCGTTCGTTGCGCAGCCGCACGATCGTGGACAGCAGCTTCTGCGCGGGGATCGTGCCGTCGAACTTCTCCGGCGGGTTCAGGCACGTGTCGCAGTTGCCGCAGGGCTCGGCCTTCTGCCCGAAGTAGTTGAGGATCTGCACGCGGCGGCATTCGACCGTCTCGCACAGCGCCAGCATCGCGTTGAGGTGCGCGCCGAGCCGCCGCCGGTGGGCGTCGTCGCCCTCGGACGTGTCGATCATCTTGCGCTGCTGCACCACGTCCTGCAGCCCGTAGGCCAGCCAGGCCGTCGACGGCAGCCCGTCGCGGCCCGCGCGGCCGGTCTCCTGGTAGTAGCCCTCCACGGACTTGGGCAGGTCGAGGTGCGCGACGAACCGGACGTCCGGTTTGTCGATGCCCATCCCGAACGCGATCGTGGCGACCACGATCAGCCCGTCTTCCCGCAGGAAGCGCGACTGGTGTTTCGCGCGGATACGCGAGTCCAGCCCCGCGTGGTAGGGCACGGCCGGGATCCCGTTCTGCACCAGGAACTCCGCGGTCTTCTCCACCGAGTTCCGGGACAGGCAGTAGACGATCCCGGCGTCACCCTGGTGCTCGGTGCGCAGCAGCTCCAGCAGCTGCCGCTGCGGCGAGTTCTTGCCGACGATCCGGTACTGGATGTTCGGCCGGTCGAAGCTCGCGACGAAGTGGCGGGCCTCGTCGAGGTTCAGCCGGGCCGCGATCTCCTTGTGCGTGGCCTCGGTGGCGGTCGCGGTGAGCGCGATCCGCGGCACGTCCGGCCAGCGCTCGTGCAGCGCCGAGAGCTGCAGGTAGTCGGGCCGGAAGTCGTGGCCCCACTGGGCGACGCAGTGCGCTTCGTCGATCGCGAACAGCGAGATCTTGCCGCGGTCGAGCAGCCGCACGGTGGCTTCCACCGAAAGCCGTTCCGGCGCAAGGTAGAGCAGGTCGAGCTCACCGGACAGGAACGCCGACTCGACCTCCTGACGGGCTGCGTAGTCCTGGGTGGAGTTGAGGAAACCCGCCCGGACGCCGGCGTTGCGCAGCGCGTCGACCTGGTCCTGCATCAGCGCGATCAGCGGCGAGACCACCACGCCCACGCCCGGCCGCACCAGCGCCGGGATCTGGTAGCACAGCGACTTCCCGCCGCCGGTGGGCATCAGCACGAGCGCGTCGCCGCCGGCGATCACGTGCTCGACGATCGCCGCTTGTTCGCCGCGGAAGCTGTCGTAGCCGAACACCCGGCGCAGGGTGTCGAGGGCTTCGGAGTCCGTTCCGGCTTCGAGGTGGGTCTCGGTGGCTGCCACCCGGCCGAGTCTAGAGCCGGGGTACGACAACTTCCGTGCGCCCTCTCCGGCGTGCCGGAACAGGCGGTCGGGCGGGCCGCACCCCGCGGAAGCCGCGTGATCCGGAACCTGACCCGTCCCCGTCACGGCCGGGTGACACACTGGAGCCGATGGACGAGTACTTCCCGGTGACCGACCTGGCCGCGCACTTCGGCGGCGAGTGGCGGCTGGACCGCGAGATCCGCACCGCCGACGGCGAGCCCGCGGGCGAGGTCACCGGCACCGCCACCTTCACCGAGGAGAGCGGCGTGCTCGTCTACCGCGAAGCCGGCGAAATGCGGCTCGACGGCTACACCGGCCCGGTGACGCGCACGCTGCACTACCGGCCCACCGCGCCCGGCCGGGCCGACGTCCACTTCGACCACGGCGGCTTCTTCCACGAGCTCGACCTGCGTGAAGGGCACTGGCGGACCGACCACCCCTGCCGCGACGACCTGTACCGCGGCAGCTACCGCGTGCTCGACGCCGGCCGCTGGCGGCAGGAGTGGGCGGTCCGCGGGCCGGCCAAGGACCACGTGATCGTCACCCGGTTCAGCCGGCCGCCGGGCTGAGCAGGTCGGCCAGGTCGATCCGGCGCAGGAACTCGCTCCGGATCCGGTCGCCGACCTCCGCGACCAGCCACCCGCCGTCGTCGGCCGGGTCGATGTGCGTCCGGAACGGCCGCTGCCCCTTGGGGAGGTCCACCACCCGCGCGAGCTCTTCGGCGACCGCCGCGACATCGGCGCCGGCCGGGGTGATCTCGGCCAGCTTCGCCGCGACGTGGTCGGTCAGGCCCGCGTAACGCTCTTCGTAGGCGGCCGCGACGTCCGTGTCGGCCGGGTGCCCGGAGTTCGGGAAGTGATTGGTGCCCGAGGTGAACGCGCCGGGCACGATGATCGCGGTGTCGACGCCGAAGCGGGCCACCTCGGCGGCGTAGGAGACGGCGAGGCTGTCCATCGCCGCCTTCGCCGCGAAGTACGGCGCGAGGTAGGGCGGGGTGCCGCCGCGGACGCTGCTGCTCGACACCCACACCAGCAGCCCGTCGCGCTGCGCGCGCAGGTGGGGGAGGGCGGCGCGGTTGACGCGCTGGGTGCCGATCGCGTTGGTGTCGTACAGCTGCGCGAGCTGCTCGGCGGTGAACGCCTCGGCCGGGCCGAGCACCATGTGCCCGGCGTTGTGCACCACGACGTCCAGCCGGCCGTGCTCGGCGACGATCGACGCGATCGCGGCGTCGGCCGACTCCTGGCTTGAGACGTCCAGCTCGACCGAGCGCAGGTCCGTCTCGTGGTCGCGGGCGAACGCGGCGGCGGCGTCGACCTGCGGCGCGTTGCGGCCGCCGGTGTCGCGCATGCCCGCGTAGACGGTGTGCCCGGCGCGGGCCAGCGCCCGGGCGGAGAGGGCGCCGATCCCGCTGGAGGCGCCGGTGACGACGATGATCATGGCTCTTTTCCTTTCCGGGTAAGGGTTTCTCAGACGATCCCGCCGTTGGCGCGCAGCACCTGGCCGTTGACCCAGCGGGCCGGCCCGGCGAGGAACGCGACGACCTCGGCGATGTCCCCGGGCTGCCCGAGGCGCTCGAGCGGCGGCTGCTTGGCCATCCGGTCGATGGTCTCCTGGTCCTTGCCGTCCAGGAACAGGGCGGTCGCGGTCGGCCCGGGGGCGACGGTGTTCACGGTGATGTCGCGCCCGCGCAGCTCGCGCGCGAGGATCATGGTGATCGCCTCGACCGCGCCCTTGGTGGCGTTGTAGACGCCGTAGCCGGGCAGGTTCAGCCCGAGCACGGACGTCGAGGTCAGGACGACCGCGCCGCCGTCGCGCACCCGCTTCGCCGCCTGCTGGGCCACGGCGAACGTGCCGCGGATGTTGGTGCGGTGCACCCGGTCCAGGACGTCGAAGTCGGTGTCCGCGATCGGGGTCGGCGCGGTCATCACGCCGGCCAGGTGGGCGACGACGTCGACGCCGCCGTAGGTGCGCTCCGCCGTGTCGAACAGGTCCGCGACCGCGTCGAGGTCGGCGACGTCGGCCTTGACCGCGATCGCCCGGCCACCGCGCTCGGTGATGGCCGCGACGGCGGCGTCCGCCTCGGTCTGGTTGCCCGCGTAGTTGACGACGACGGCCATACCGTCGGCGGCCAGGCGTTCGGCGACCTGGCGGCCGATGCCGCGGGAGCCGCCGGTGACGATCGCGACGCGGGGTTCGGTGGTGCTCATCGGTGCCTTCTTCCTCTCGGGTGGCGCTGGTAGCGCCGCTTCCGTCTTGCTGTTATCGACGATAGCACTCGAACGTTAACGACGCTAGTCTTGAGTTGTTATCGTCGTTACACCGTGCGCGCCTTCCCGGGGGTGTGGGCATCCGGCGGTACCGGCATCCGCCGGACGGCCGAATCGGAAGTCCGGGCGCGCCAACGGGTTTCGGAGCCGGTGGAGCGGGAACCCTTGGCATATCGGGGAGCTCGACATCCTTTAAGGAGTTTTGTGCGATGCCCACATGGCTGATCGTCGTGATCGTCGTCGTGGCCGTCGCGGTGCTCGGCGCCGTGATCTGGCTGGTGACGCAGGAGATGCAGCGGAAACGCCTGCAGCAGCGGTTCGGTCCGGAGTACGACCGGACGGTCGAGGAGAAGGACAGCCCGCGGGCCGCGCAGCGTGAACTGGCCGAGCGGGAGCGCCGCCACAAGGAGCTCGACATCCGCCCCCTGTCGGCGTCGGCGCGCGAGCGCTACACCCGGGAATGGGCGCAGGCCCAGGAAAACTTCGTCGACCACCCGGCCGCCGCGGTGGCCGAGGCCGACCGCGTCCTGGTCTCCCTGATGTCCGATCGCGGGTACCCGACCGAAGGCTACGAGCAGCAGCTGGCCGACCTGTCGGTCCGGCACGCCAAGACCCTCGAGCACTACCGCGCCGCCCACGCGACGCAGCACGAGCGCAGCGGCGCGTCCACTGAGGACCTCCGCGACGCGATGGTGCACTACCGCACCGTGTTCGAGGACCTGCTGACCGACGGCTCCGATGGTGCGGACAGCGCGGACGCCGCCGACGACCACCACGAGCAGCGCCGCAACGGCCACGACCACAACGGTCACGACCACAGCGAGCGCGAGCACGACCGCACCGCCCAGGACGGCACCGCTGTCGCGGCGGACCGCACCGCCGGTGCGTCGGACCGCACCGAACACGACCCCAGCGAAAAGGTACGAGACCGTGACGGCGTACAGCCCGAGCGGGAAGCGTCCGCACAGCCGCGGACCGAGTGGAACGGAGGACGCTGACCATGACCGATCACCTCACCCGGCACAGCGCCGAACAGGACGACGACTTCGCCCGCGAGGGTGACGTGCGCGAGACCGGCGCCGGCGGGCTCGCCGAGCACGGCGGGACGGACTTCCGCGAGCCGGTCGCCGAAGACCACGGGGACGACCAGGCCCTGAGCACCGCCGACCTGGCGTCGGCGACGGGCCGGCACGACACCGCCACGGACACCACGGCGGACACCAGTGCCGACACGGCCGCTGACACCACATCGGACACTCACACGGACACCGCCGCCTCCGCACGGCCGTCGGCCGATGACGGCGCCGACCAGCAGCCGTTGATCGACGAGGAGAAGGTCACGGGCTTCCGCGACCGCTGGCAGGGCGTCCAGACGGGCTTCGTCGACGACCCGCAGAAGGCGGTCCGCGAGGCCGACGAGCTGGTCGCCGGCGTCATCAGCGCGCTGGCCACGACGTTCGCCGAGCACAAGAGCGAGCTGGAAGGCCAGTGGCAGCACGGCGAGCCGGCCACCGAGGACCTGCGTCTCGCGCTGCGGCGCTACCGCTCGTTCTTCGACCAGCTGCTGCCCCGCTAGCCACCACCGGTGCCGGCGTGCATGATCGACGCACGCCGGCACACCGGTGTCCGCGAACGGGGAGGGCAAGCCGATGAACGTGGCCGATCTGCTCACAGACGGCTTCAGCAGGGTCCAGGGCTCCGTGCACGCGGCGGTGGAAGGTCTCACCGCCGAGCAGCTCGGGGCCCGCCTCGACGACGAGGCCAACTCGATCGCCTGGCTGGTCTGGCACCTGACCCGCGTCCAGGACGACCACGTCGCCGGCGTGGCCGGGACCGAGCAGGTGTGGACGAGCCAGGACTGGCTGACCCGGTTCGGCCTCCCCTTTCCGGCGGGCGACACCGGCTACGGGCACCGCCCGGCCGACGTCGAAGCGGTCCGGGTCGAGGCCGAGCTGCTCACCGGGTACTACGACGCGGTGCACGAGCAGACCCTCAAGTACGTCCAGGGGCTCGACGGCCAGGCCCTCGACCGGGTCGTCGACGAGGCCTGGGACCCACCGGTCACCCTCGGCGTGCGGCTGGTGAGCGTCGTCGACGACGACATCCAGCACGCCGGGCAGGCCCAGTTCGTCCGCGGCGTCCTCGAACGCCGCTAGTCAGTCCTCGTAGCCGTCGCCGCGGTGGTCCGGGAGCCGTTGCGGCCCCGGACCGGCGGCGCCGAGCCGGTCGCCCGGGTTGGCGAGCCGGCACTTCGACAGCGACATGCAGCCACAGCCGATACAGTCGCCCAGCTGGTCGCGCAGCTGCGCCAGCTGCCGGATCCGCGCGTCCAGGTCCTCCTGCCAGCAGCGGGAGATCCGCGCCCAGTCGGCGCGCGTGGGGGTGCGGTCGTCGGGCAGCAGCGCGAGCACCTCGCGGATCGCCGACAGCGGCATCCCGACCCGTTGCGACATCCGGACGAACGTCACCCGCCGCAGCGTGTCGCGGCAGTAGCGGCGCTGGTTGCCGGCCGTGCGCCGGCTGCGGATCAGCCCCTCGTCCTCGTAGAAGCGCAGGGCCGAGGCGGGCACCCCGCTGCGTCGCGACAGTTCGCCGACGGTGAGGTCGGGCAGCCTCCGGGCTGTGGCGTTCACCATGCTCCCAGCCAACCACAGCCGCGCGCTTGACTTCAAGCGAGCTTGAAGTCTCATCCTGACCCGGACGGCAACAACGCCGCTGTGTCAAGGAGGAAGCGTGGCCGAAGTTCCGGTACGGGTCGCCGTGATCGTGGGAAGTGTCCGGGAAGGACGGTTCGGCCCGGTGGTCGCGGACTGGCTGGCCGCCGTCGCGGGCGAGCACGGCGGGTTCGACGTCGACGTGGTCGACCTCGCCGAACCGGAGCTGCCGCTGGCGATGCCGGCGTTCGGGAGCACGCCGCCGCCCGCGGTGCTCGCCGAGGCCGCCAAGGTGACGCCGCGGCTGGCGGCCGCGGACGCGTTCGTCGTGGTCACCCCGGAGTACAACCACAGCTACCCGGCGGCGCTCAAGAACGTCATCGACTGGCACCGCACCGAGTGGGCCGCGAAGCCGGTCGCGTTCGTCTCCTACGGCGGCATGTCCGGTGGCCTGCGCGCGGTCGAGCACCTGCGCGCGGTCTTCGCCGAACTGCACGCGGTGACCATCCGCGAGACGGTCAGCTTCCACGGCGCGCACACCCGGTTCGGCGCCGACGGCGTCCCGACGGACGACAGCGCGGGTGTCGCGGCGAAGGCGCTGCTGGACCAGCTGCAGTGGTGGGCGCGCTCGCTGTCCGAGGCCCGCGCGGCCCGGCCCTACCCCGGCTGACGCCGGGGCCGGGTCGCTCAGAACGCCTGGCAGGTCTGCGACGGGAGCTGGAAGTCGGAGCCGGCGAGGGTGATGGCGCCGTCGGCCACGTAGCCGCCGTCGGCGACCAGGGCGGCGACCGCGGTGCAGACCAGCTGGTTGACCGCGATCTGCGTGAGCCGCTTCAGCGGGAACGAAAAGGTGATCGTCGTGGGTGAGCCGGAGCTCAGCGTGATCGGGCCGGTTTCGGCCGGGAGCATCGTCGCGTAGCCGTCGGCCGTCTCGGCGTAGGACGGGCCGCCCAGCAACGTCGCCAACGCCGCGGAGACGCCGACCGCGTCCCCGGTCGACCGGGTCACCGGCGTCACCCGCCCGTCGAGGACGAAGTACAGGGTCAGGTCGGTGCCGAGCCCGTTCGTCGCCGGGTTCCGCAGGGTCGGCGCCGGCCCGGCGGGGACGACCGGCGTCGGCTTGACGCCGCACGCGCTCACCAGGAGCAGCGCGGCCAGGACGAGGAGCTTCTTCACCACGCCTCCCGGGGCAGGCGCAGCTCGAACCGGGCGCCGGTGCCGGTGTTGACCGCGACGATGTCGCCGCCGTGCAGGCGGGCGTTCTCGCGCGCGATGGACAGCCCCAGCCCACTGCCTTCGGACCGGGCCCGGGCCGTGTCGGCCTTGGTGAAGCGGTCGAACACGCGGGGGAGCACCGCCTCCGGGATGCCCGGCCCGTGGTCGGTGACGGTGAGCACGATGTCGCCGCCCGCCGCCCGCACGGCCACCTCGACCGGCGGCGCGCCGTGCCGCAGCGCGTTGCCGACCAGGTTCGCCACGACGATGTCGAGCCGCCGCCGGTCGAGCCGCGCCGTGATGCCGGGCGGCAGGTCGGCGACCACGTCGGCACCGGGCTCCCAGCCGCGCGCGGCGAGGCTGTCGGTGACCGCGGCGGCGACGTCCAGGTCCTCCCGCCGCAGCTCCGCGCGGCCGGCGTCGAACCGGGAGATCTCGATCAGGTCCTGCACCAGCCGGGTCAGCCGCCGGGTCTCGGCCGACACCAGCCGCGCCGCGACCGCCGTGTCCGGCGGCAGCTGGTCGGCGTCCTCGTCGAGGACGTCGGTGACCGCGTTCATCGCGGCCAGCGGGGTGCGCAGCTCGTGCGAGACGTCGGCGACGAACCGGCGCGCCTCGGACTCCATCGTGCGCAGCGTGCCGACCGTGCGCTCCAGTTCCGCCGCGGTGTTGTTGAACGTCGTGACCAGCTGCGCCAGCTCGTCGGACCCCTTCACCCGCAGCCGCACGTCCAGCTTGCCCCGGCCGAGCTGGCTCGCCGCGGTGTTCAGCGCCCGCACCGGCCGCAGCACCTGGCGCGCGGCCAGCAGCGCCAGCACCACCGCGAACGGGAGCGCCAGCGCCGAGGTCTGCCAGGCCGTGCGGGACAGCTCGTCGATCGCGGCCTGCTGCTGGATCAGCGACACCATCGTGTAGACCTCGATGCCACTGGTCCGGCCGCTCGTCCCGGTCTGCACCGGCACGCCGACGAAGAACTGGGGGAAGCCCTCCGTGTCGACCCGCTGGAACTGGATGTTCGTGCTGACGGACACGGCATGGCGCAGGTCGGCGGGCACGCTGTCCACGCTGATGCCCGAACCCGAGCGCAGGCCGTGGTAGACGACGACGGCGTTGCTGGACTTGAGCGCCGTGCCGAACGCGTCGAGGCTCGCCTGGGTCGGCGGCAGGGACACGGTCGGCAGGTACGCGACGATCTGGTCGCGCAGCTTCAGCATCGTCTGGTCCTGGAAGCCGCCGAGGATGGCGTTGCGGGCGGAGACGTAGCTGGCGCCCGCCGCGGCGGTGGCGCCGATGATCATGATCACCGCGAACGCCGCGACCAGCCGGGGTCTCAGCCCGGCGAGCCACGACCGGATCCGCGAGGTCACGACCGGCCGAACCGGTAGCCGAAGCCGCGGACGGTCTGCACGTACTCCGGCCTCGCGGGCACGTCCTCGATCTTCGCGCGCAGCCGCTGCACGCAGGCGTCGACCAGGCGGGAGTCGCCGAGGTAGTCGTGGTCCCACACCGACGAGAGGATCTGCCGGCGGCTGTACACCTGCCCGGGGGTGCGCGAGAGCTCCAGCAGCAGCTTGAGCTCGGTCGGCGTCAGCGAAACCGGGGTGCCCCGCTTCGTCACCTCCAGCCCGGCCCGGTCGATCACCAGGTCGCCGTGCCGTTCCTCGGGGGCGGGCTGTTCGGTGGGCCGTTCGCTGACCGCGCGACGCAGCACGGCGCGGATCCGCGCGTCCAGCACCCGCGGTTCGACCGGCTTGGCCACGTAGTCGTCCGCACCCGCTTCCAGCCCGGCGACGATGTCGAAGTCGTCGCTGCGCGCGGTCAGCATGACGATCGGGATCGGCCCCGACGCCCGCATCCGGCGGCAGGTCTCGAAGCCGTCCATGCCGGGCAGCATCAGGTCGAGCACGACGATGTCGGGTCTGCGGAGCACGAGCAATTCGATGCCGGCCTCGCCCGACTCCGCGGTGTGCACCACGTGTCCCTGCCGGCGCAGGGCCAGTTCCAGTCCCTCCCGCACCGCCGCGTCGTCCTCTACCACCAGTACCTCGGCCACGGCGCCATTATTCGGAAAACCGCACGTCGTGGCGACTCAGGGCGATCTTGTAGCAAAACCATGACATCGTGCTGACGGGATCTCGAAATGCCGGCTCCAGACTCGGGGACATGGCAGTGATTCTTTTCGAGGCACCCCCCACCGCCCGCCCCGCGCGGCACGCCCTGGTGACCCGGGCCGCGTCCCGTACCGCGGTGCTCCTCGCGGGCACGGCCGGGTTCGCCCTCGCCTTCGTCGCGGCCTACCTGCTCTTCGTCCGCACCGAGGCCGGGCGCAGCGTCGAGAACGGCGTCGTCCGCAGCGCCCAGTCGGCGGGCTCCACCGTGAGCTGGGCCCAGCCGCTGGCGGACCTGGACCTGGTGGTCGTGCTCGGCGGCGTCGCGGTGCTCCTCGTGGTGATCTCCCTGCTGCGGCGCCGGTTCGCGCTCGGCGTGACGGCCCTGATCCTGCTCGCGGCCCCGCTGGTGGTGGCGCAGCTGCTCAAGCTGTACGTCCTGGACCGCCCCAGCACCGGCGACCGGCTCGGCGTGGCCGCCCACAACAGCTTCCCCAGCGGGCACGTCAGCGCGGCGATGGCCGTGCTGCTGGCGCTCGCGATCGTCCTGCCCCGCCGCTTCCGCCTGCAGGTATTGGTGGCCGGCGGGGTCGGCGTCGCCTGGGTCGCGGCCGCGGCCGTGGCGCTGGGCTGGCACCGGTTGAGCGACACCGTCGGCGGCTGCCTCCTGGTCGCCGCGGTCACCTGCGCCGGGGCGGCGGTGGTGTCCGCCCGCCGCCCCGACGGTGACCGCGTGCCGCTGGTCCCGGTGCTCTGCGGCCTGCTGGCCCCGCCGGCGCTGGTGCTCGCCGGCTTCGCGGTGCTGGCCACGGCGACGTCCGGCGCGGCCCAGTTCGTCGCCGCGATGGTGCTGGCCGCGCTGTCCGCGATGGCGGTCGTGCTGCTGCTCACGGGCCCGCTGCGCCGCGTGGCGTTCGACCCGGCCGAGAGCCGGATCCGGCTCTCGGCCCCGGCGCCGCTGACCCGATGCCGCTGATCCGGCGGCCGGTGCTGGCGGTCTGCGGCTGGAGCCGCCCAGCGGTCGCCGGCGGCCGGTTCCAGTGGCGGGAACCGGTGCTCGGGTTCTCCGGTGCTCGGGTTCTCCTGCGGGCAGGTTCTCCGGGCGGGCGGGTTGTCCGGCGGGTGTGCTGTCCGATCGGGCGAGGGAGGGGCGGATGTCCAAGGATCCCGCCCGGTTTCGCCCGGCCACGGCCGGGGTTGCTGCCGCGGTTGCGGGCGTCACGCGTGATTCGCGGGGCATCGCGCGTGATCGGGGAGGCATTGCGCGTGATTGGCGGGGCATCACGTGTGGCTGGCGGGGCATCGCGCGTGATTGGAGGGTCGCGTGACTGGGGTCGACACGGTGCGTTGGTGGCGGGCCAGTTTTGGGGGATTGGCCCGCGACAGGCGTTCTCGCGGGGCTTAGCGTCGGGGACATGCACCCGAGGCTGGCCCATGACCTGAACTCCCTGCCTGATCTTCTTGACGCCACGCGGAAACTGGCCGGGGAGGCGCTTGCCGGGCTGGATGGGCGGGCCGCTGCTGTGCCGCCTGGGGTGGCGACGCCGGCTCCGTTGCCGGTTGAAGGGGTCGGAGGACTTGGGGCGTTGGACGAGTTCGCGCAGCGGTGGGAACCCGGGTTCGCCGCCAGTGCCGGGCCTCGTTACCTCGGGTTCGTGACCGGTGGGGCGACGCCCGCGTCGCTCGCCGGGGACTGGCTCACCGCCGCCTACGACCAGAACCCCGCCAGCGGCATGGACTCCTCGGCGCAGGACCTGGAGCGCGAGACCGTCGGCTGGCTCGCCGAGCTGTTCGGGCTCGGCGCGGAGTTCTCCGGCGCCTTCGTCACCGGGGCCACGATGTCCACCGTGACCGGGCTCGCCATCGCGCGGGAATGGCTCGGTGAGCGGGCCGACGTGTCCGTCACCGACGACGGCGCCGCCGCGCTCGGTCCGGTCACCGTGCTGTCCGGCTCGCCGCACTCGAGCATCCCGAAAGCGTTGTCGTTCCTCGGGATGGGCCGGTCCGCACTGCGGAAGGTGCCGGTGCTGCCAGGCCGTGAAGCCGTCGACGTCGCGAAGCTCGGCGAGCTGCTCGAAGCGCTCGACGGCCCGGCCGTCGTCGTCGCCAACGCGGGCACGGTGAACACCGTCGACTTCGACGACCTGCGCGCCATCGCGGCGCTCAAGCAGCGCCACGACTTCTGGCTGCACGTCGACGCCGCGTTCGGCGGGTTCGCCGCCCTGGCCCCGGAGCACGCCGCGCTGACCGCTGGCCTCGACCAGGCCGACTCCGTGGTCGTCGACCTGCACAAGTGGCTCAACGTGCCCTACGACTCGGCCGTCCAGTTCACCCGCCGCCGCGACCTGCAGCTGCGGGTGTTCAGCAACAACGCGGCCTACCTCGGCGAGATCGGCGAGACCCCGGACTTCCTGCACCTGACGCCGGAGAACTCCCGGCGGCTGCGCGCGCTGCCCGCCTGGTTCTCGCTCGTGGCCTACGGCCGGGACGGGCACCGCGAGATCGTCGAGCGCTGTGTCGCGCTGGCCCGGGACCTCGGGCAGCGCCTCGACGGCTCGCCGCGCTGGCGGCTGCTCGCGCCGGTGCGGCTCAACGTGGTCTGCTTCACCACGGCCGGGGACGTGACCCAAGCACGGATCGACGCCCTCGTCGACGGGATCGCCGCGGAGGGCACCACGTTCCTGACCCCGACGGTCCACGACGGCCGCCCGGCGCTGCGGGCCGCGTTCAGCAACTGGCGGACGACCGCGGCCGACGTCGAGCGGGTCTTCGCCGCGCTGGAACAGGTGGGCGCCGGCTAACTGCGGTCCGACTTCGGCATCAGGTACTTCCACGGCGACGCGCCGGTGCCCAGCTCGCACGGCACGTGCACCAGCGCCGGGCGGCCCGAGGCGAACGCCTTGTCCAGGGCGCCGCGCAGTTCGTCCGGGGTGCGGGCGGTGAGGCCGAGTGCGCCGAACGTCTCGGCCAGCCGGGCGAAGTCCGGGTTGTGCAGCCGCCCGCCCAGGGCCCGGCCCTCGAACAGCCGCTCCTGGTCGAGGTGGACGTTGCCGTAGTAGCCGTTGTCGAACACCACGGCCACCACGTTCAGCCCGTATTGGACGGCCGTGGCCAGCTCCTGCGCGGCGAACATGAAACCGCCGTCGCCGGCCACCGACACCACCGGCCGGCCGGGGAACGCGGCCTGCACGCCCAGCGCCGTCGGGTAGCCGAAGCCGAGCGTGCCCTGGTGGCCGCAGGTGACGAAGGTGCGTGGGGTGTAGACCTCGAACCCGAAGTAGGACGCGAACCCGACCTGGCAGATCTCCTCGACGAAGAAGCCGTCGCGGGGCAGCACGTCCCGGATCGCGCGCAGGTATTCCAGTTCCGGGCCGACGTCGGAGAACCGCTCGGCGGTGTTCGCCTTCAGCTCGGTGAACTCCGCGGTCCGGTCCGTCCGTTGTGGACCGACGGCGGCGGCCAGCGCCGCCGCGGCGTCACCGGCGTCGGCGACGATCGCGACGTCCGCCTCCAGCCGGGTCGCCTGCCGCGGGTCGATGTCGAGCAGGATCGTCTTCAGGCCCGCGGGTTTCTCCGGCCAGCGGAACCAGGACAGCTCCATCCGCGAGCCGATGCCGATCACGACGTCGGTCTCCGGCCACCGCTCGAACCCGGACACGCAGGTGAAGCCGAGCGGGTGGTCGTCGCCGACGATCCCGCGACCGCCGCGGAACGGCACCACCGGCGCCTGCAGCCGCTCGGCCAGCGCCCGGACCGCGGCGGCCGCGTGCCGGGCGCCGCCGCCCACCATGATCATCGGATTCTTGGCGCCGGCCAGCAGTTCCGCGGCCGCCGCGATGGCGTCCGGGTCGACGGCCGGGCGGGGCAGCGGCAGTGGTCCGGCCACCTCGGCGGGGGCGCGCAGGCCCAGCACGTCCCAGGGGACGGCCAGCGAGACCGGCCGCGGCCGCCCGCCCGCGGCCTCCCGGAACGCCGTCGCCAGCGCGTCCGGGACCTCGGCCGGGTGCTCGACCAGTGCCGACCACTTGGTGATCGTGCGCAGGGTGGCGAGCTGGTCGGGCATCTCGTGCAGGTGCCCGAGCCCGCGGCCGAGGTAGGCGCGCGGGATCTCGCTCGTCAGGCACAGCACCGGCGCGCTGGCCCCGTGGGCCGAGAGCATGGCGGCCGAGGCGTTGAGGACGCCGGGCCCCGGCACCACTGTGTAGACGCCGGTCCGGCCCGTCGCTTGCGCGTACCCGAACGCCATGTAGGCCACGGTCTGCTCGTGCCGCGCGCCGATCACCCGGATGCCGCCGGTGCGGGCCAGGCTGTCGAACAAGTCGTAGGTCTGCACGCCGGGCAGCCCGAACACGGTGTCGACGCCGTGGGCGCGCAGCCCGCCGACGATCAGGTCGGCCGCGGTGGGGGAAGGCGGGGACATCGGCATCGGCACGGCCTCCTGGGCGTCGTCCGTCGGCGGGACCATATATGGTTTCCTACATGATCAGCGCCTCCTCGGGAAGACCGGCGGTCACCAAGTCCCAGCTGGCCTACGAGACGATCAAGGCCAGGATCGTCGACGGCCGCTACGGGCCCGGGTACCGGCTGGTGCTCGACCGGATCGGCCGTGAGCTGGCCGTCAGCGCGGTGCCGGTGCGCGAGGCCCTGCGCCGGCTCGAGGCCGAGGAGCTGATCGAGTTCGAGCGGAACGTCGGGGCTCGGGTGATCGCCATCGACCCCACCGCCTACCAGCACGCCATGCAGACGGTGGCGATCGTCGAAGGCGCGGCCACCGGGCTCGCCGCGCCGCTGCTCACGCCCGAGACGCTCGCGCGGGCCCGCGCCCTCAACGACCGGATGCGCCGCAGCCTCGCCGAGTTCGACCCGCTCGCGTTCACCGCGCTGAACGCGGAGTTCCACGAGGTGCTCTTCAGCGCCTGCCCGAACCCCAACCTGGTCGACCTGGTCCAGCGCTGCTGGACCCGGCTCGCCGCGGTCCGCGACAGCACGTTCGCCTCCGTGCCGGGGCGGGCGCCGCGCTCGGTGGCCGAGCACGACCGGCTGCTCGACCTGATCGAGGGCGGGAGTGACCCGGCGGAGGTCGAGCAGTACGCGCGAGGGCATCGGCTGGCGACGCTGGCGGCCTACCAGGCCCGGGAGCGCTGAGCCGTTCGCCCGGGCCCCGGTCAGGCCGGCGGAGGCCGGTGAGTCAGCGAGCCGGGTTGTGGCGTGGCTTGATGCGGACCGCCGGCAACTCCGGGGCCGGCAGCCGCTGCGGGGTGCCCGCGTAACCGGTGACGCTGCCGAACTGGTCGGACTCCGCTTGCCACGCCTCGCGGAAGTCCGCGATCTCCTCGTGCGTCCGGCCGACGAAGTTCCACCACATCAGGATCTCTTCGTCGAACGGTGTCCCGCCGAGCACCAGGAAACGCGCGGGCGTGGATCCGTTGTTGCTCAACGTCAGGCGGCGCAGGCCGGTGCCGACGTAACCCAGCTCCGCCGCGCGGACGGCGGTGCCGGCGACGGTCACCGCGCCGGAGTCCACGAGGACGCCGTGCTCGAAGTCCGGGTCGACGCCGAGGGACATGTGGGCGTCCGGGTGCAGCACCAGTTCCGCGCCCAGCAACGGGGTGAACGTCGGGATCGGCGACGTGCGCCCGGCCAGCGACCCGAGGAACACCCGGATCTCCGCGCCCTCGATCCGGTTCACCGACGGCACGTAGTGGTGGAAGCCGCGGGCCGTGTGCCGGTGCCGCTCGGGCAGCGCCACCCAGAGCTGGACGCCGTGCAACGTCTTCGTGGCCGGGGTCGAGACCTCCGAGTGGCAGATGCCGTGGCCGCCGGTCATCAGGTTGAGCTCGCCGGGCCGGACCATCGCGTGCGTGCCCAGGCTGTCGCGGTGTTCGACCTCGCCCGCAAACAGCCAGCTCACCGTCTGCAGGCCGGTGTGCGGGTGCGGCGCGACGTCCATGGCGACGTCTTCCGGGCCGTAGTGATCGGCGAAGCACCACGCGCCGATGAGCGAGCGGGACCGCTGGGGGAGCGTCCGCCGCACGCGCATCGCCCGCGGGCCGCCCAGCGGTACTTCGCGCGGGGTGAGGACTTCCACGGCCGGGCGCAGCGGGTCGGCCGCCTCGGGCCGGTCGCCGCAGGCGAGCTCGGCGGGGTCGGCCTCGATGTTGCTCATGCCGCCACCGTACTTGCGTTCTGGAGTTGTCAAACACCTCGGCCGCTCAGGCGGCGGGCCGCTGCTCTCCGGTGACGATCGCCTGGCCGGCGGGCGTCAGCACCGCCGGCACGAGCTCGCCCGGCCGCCCGGTGCAGGTCGCGCTGATCAGCCCCAGGTGGGCCAGCGCGTGCGCGGCGAACTGGTCGCCGCACGACAGGCCGTCGATGAAGAGGTCGGGTTCGCTGCTGCACGACACCAGGCCCCTCCCGGCCCCGACGGCCCGCAGCATCGCCAGCATGCGGTGGTTCACCAAGGGGTGCACCGTCGTCCGTGGCTTTCCGTCCCCGTCCATCCCGGCCCCTCCCGCTCGTGGTTCGGCATCGTCCTACTCATGCGTCGAACCAGATGACGGGACTTCGACATCACATCCGGTACCGGCCCGGCCAGAGCGTGTGCCTCATCGTCGCTCCGGCCGGTCCAGCCGGGCTCGACTTCCCGTCGACAGTCGTTCGGAAGGGAGTCGGGAGCGGATGGGTGCGGCCGGCCTCAGAAGGGCGGTTCCCCCACCCCGGCGGCCACCGGTTCCGGCATCCAGGCGCCACCTCCCGTGCCGTCGCCGACCCGGACGGCCTTGGTCACCTTCGCCGTGGCGTACCGCAGCGACGGGCCGATCTCGTCGACGTCCAGTTCCAGCACGGTGCGCTTCTCGCCCTCCTTCGTGTCGTACGACCGCTGTCTCAGCCGGCCGTGGACGACCACGCGCGCGCCGCGCCCGAGCGACTCCGCGACGTTCTCCGCGTACTGCCGCCACACGCTGCAGCGCAGGAACATCGCGTCACCGTCGCGCCATTGGCCGGACTCGCGGTCCAGCGTGCGCGGCGTGGACGCGACCGTGAAGTTCGCGACCGCGGCGCCGGCCGGGGTGAACCGCAGCTCGGGGTCCGTCGTCAGGTTGCCGACCACCGTGACCAGCGTTTCGCCTGCCATCGGGTCCTCCTTCTCCTCGGGTGCGGGGTGCACCGCTCTCGCCGACGAGCAGAGCACGGGGGACCGACAATTCCGGGCGGAGGCGACGAGTCGCCGTCCCCCGGCCGAGGTGGTTGCATGCCGCCATGCCGACGGCGTTTCAGAAGGAGCTCGTCACCCTGGCCCACCGGCTCGCGGACCTGTGCGGGCTGGTCGCGGGCACGCTCGAGGTGGCCACGCGCGCCCTGCTCGAAAGTGACCTCACGCTGGGCGGACGCGTGCGGGAACAGGCCGCGGCGGTGACCGCGCTGGGGGCCGCCTGCGAGGACCAGGCGTGCGCGCTGCTGGCCCTGCACGCCCCGCGCGAGGAGGACGTCAAGGCGGTCGTCGCCGCTGTGCACACCGCCGCGGATCTCACTCGGATGGGTGGTCTCGCGGACGAGGTCGCGGACCGGGTGCGGCGGGTGCCGGTGGACGCGCGGCCCGCGTTCACGCGGCTGGCCGCGCACGCGGTCGCCGCCGCGCGGGACCTGCAGAAGATCCTCACCGGAGCGGACGCCGGGCTCGCCGAAGCCGTCGAAGGCACCGAAGCGGCCGAGCGGGAGCTGCGCGAGTGGGCCGGGTCCCTTGAGCGGCCGCACGGCGCGGTCGACGTCGTGCTGCTCGCCGCGGCCCACGTCCGGTTCGCCGGGACGGCCGCCCGGATCGCCCGCCGGGCCGGCGGGTTCGCGCGGCTCCCGGCGGTCAGTGCCTAGTGCTCAGCGGCCCTGCTGCGGGAACTCGCCCTGCTGGGGGTTCGGGCCCGGCTGCTGGAAGCCCTGCGGCTGCGACGGGTGCGGCGGCTGGAAACCCTGCTGCGGGAACCCCTGGGACGGGTGCTGCGGGTAGGGCTGCGACGCCTGCTGCTGCGCCTGCTCCTCCTGCGCCTGCAGCCGGACGGCGTCCTCCTTCGGGATCCGGTTCTCGATCCCGCAGAACGTGCACTGCGCCGTGTACTTGACGTGGATTGGGAACAGCGGGATGAAGAAGAGCGTGAACTTCGTGACCGACTTGCGGACGGCGTGCGAGGCGGGGTTGCCGCAGCGGCCGCAGAGGAACGTCGTCATCGCCAGCACGAAGATCCTCGTGCGGTAGCCCCAGATCAGCATCGTCTTCTCTCCTGTCGGTCCTGCGTTCGCCGGGGAGCCTGACACACCGGCGCGCCGGGCCGTGGAGGTTTCGCCAAACCGGCCGGATGGGTTCCCGGCAAAGCGGACATACGCGTACCTGGAGGGTCGGCCCGGGGCGCCGGGACTAGATTCACGATCATGCCGAGCGACTTCAGCCTCAAAGCGATGAACGCCGTCCACCGCGGTCTGGTCAAGATCACCGGCGGCCGGCTGGGCTGGAACGCCGCCGCCATGCCGGTCCTGGAGCTGACCACCGTGGGCCGCAAGAGCGGGCAGCCGCGGTCGGTCATGCTGACCTCGCCGCACCAGGAGGGTGACGCGCTGGTCGTCGTCGCCTCGCGCGGGGGCGACGACACGCACCCCGCGTGGTTCCTGAACCTGCGCGACAACCCGGACGTCGAGGTGTCGGTCAAGGGCGCGCCGCGGCGGCCGATGCTCGCCCGGGTCGCCGACGGCGAGGAGCGGGCCCGGCTGTGGCCGAAGATCACCGCCGAGTTCAAGAACTACGCGGGCTACCAGACGAAGACCGAGCGGGAGATCCCGCTCGTGTTCCTCGAACCGAAGTAGGTCACGACCGGGCCGCCAGGTACGCCGGGTCCGGCCCGGGGATCTGCTGGTCCGGCACGCCGGCCAGCAGCCGGCTCATGGCGTGGAAGTACGGCGGCGCGGCGACCGTGCCGCCGAACGCGCCGTGCCCGCAGTTGCCCAGGTGCACGGGTGTGCCCGGGCAGATCTCCCGCGGGTGCGAACCGTCGGCGAACACCATGGACGACACGGCGTAGCCGTCGACGCCGCCGACGAACGCGACCGACTCGCTCTGCTGGGTCGTGCCCGTCTTGCCGATGTCCGGGCGCGTCCAGCCCGCCGCGTGCGCGGCCTGGGCCGACGTGCCGCTCGTGGTGTCCTTGCTCAGGCCCGCTTCGAGCGTGTTCGCGACGCCGGTGGGGATGACCTGCTCGCACGCCTGCTGCGGCACGGACACGGCGTTGCCGTTCCGGTCGGTGACCGACAGGATCGGGTTCGGCGGGCACCAGACGCCGCCGCTCATCAGCGTCGCCGAGACGTTGGCCATCTCCAGCGGGCTGACCGGGCTGTTGCCGAGGGTGAACGAGAGCAGGTTCTGGAAGTACTTCGACTGCGGTTCGTTGTACTGCGGGTTCGACGACTTCGGGTCGGGCACCGCGCCCGCGTCGTTCGTCGCGAGGGTGTTGCGCAGCCCCAGCTTTTGCGCCATGTCGAGCACGGCGGGCATCCCGACCTCGTTCTCGAGCCCGACGAACGCGACGTTCGGCGACGTCGCGAGCCCGTCGGCGAGGGTGATCGGGTCGGCGTAGTGGCCGTCGTTGTGGACGGTGTAGCAGGCGGTGTGGCTGTCGGCGTTCGGCGGCGTGAAGCACTGGCTGTCCGGGTTCGGCAGCGGCGTGTCCAGGCCGGCCTTGCCGGTGACCATCGCCGCGGCCGAGGTGAAGATCTTGAACGACGAGCCCGCGCCGAACTCGTTGCTCGCGTCGGCCACGATGTCGGTGGACGTCTCACCCTTCGCCGGGTCGGTGCCGAAGTTCCGGTTGGCGACCATGGCGAGCACCTGGTGCCCGTTCGCGCCCGGCTGCACGACGGCGAAGGTGTTGGCCACGCCGTCCTGGGTCGTCGGCACGTTCGCGTCGACGGCGTCCTTCGCCACCTGCGAGACGCGCGGGTCCAGCGTGGTCTTGATCGTGTAGCCACCGGTCGCGAGCTGGTCCGGCGTGAAGCCGGCGTGCGCGAGGTAGGTCTCGGCGTAGGTGCAGAAGAACCCCGCGTCCGGCGCCGCGCCCATGCACGTGCCCGACGGGGTGACCGGGCCGCCGGGCAGCAGCCCGAGCGGGGCGTCCTTGGCCGTCGCGGCGTAGGCCGCGGGCAGCGAGCCGTTGGTGACCATGTCGTCGATCACCGTGTTGCGGCGCTGGGTCGCTTTGTCCGGGTGCGAGTACGGGTTGTAGATGCTCGGGTTGTTCACCATTCCGGCGAGCAGCGCGGCCTGCGGCACGGTCAGTTTGTCCGCCGTCGTCCCGAAGTACGCTTTTGCCGCGGCTCCGACGCCGTACACCGTTCCGCTGAATTCGACCACGTTGAGGTAACTGGCCAGAATGTCGTCCTTGCTCATCGTGTCGTTGAGCTGGACGGCCATTTTCGCCTCGCGCAGCTTGCGGGCGAGCGAGTCCTCGCGGTCGGCTTGCTGGGCCGCCGGGTCGGTCCGGTCGACGACGTTCACGAGGTAGTTCTTGACGTACTGCTGGGTGATCGTCGACGCGCCCTGCAGCGAGCCGCCGGCGCTGTCGTTGACCGCCGCCCGCGCCATGCCCTGCAGGTCGACGCCGCCTTCGGTGTAGAAGCGGCGGTCCTCGACGCCGATGATCGCGGCCTTCATGGTCGTCGCGATCCCGGCCGCGGTCACCGGCAGCCGGTACTGCGAGTACAGCGTCGCGATCGGGGCGCCGTCGCGGTCGGTCACCGTGGTCGTCAGCGGCGGATCGGCCGCCGCGAGCTGTGCGGAAATGGCGTCGACGGAATCGCTGACCTCATTCGACAGCAGGCCGGCGCCGATGGCGGCGGGCGCCACCGTGCCGGCCGCCAGAATTCCGGCGAGCACACAAAAACCGACAAAGGGGACCACGCCCCGGCCACGATTCACGGAATCGAGATTAGCCATTTCCGGATAAGGCCTCCGTTCGGTGAGACATGTGCCTCACCGGGCCAACCTGCCGAGGAGTGCCGAAGCGACCGAAATCGCCACCACCGTCGCGGCGATCAGGACGGCGAAGTCGAGCCCGAGGTGGGCCGGGGTGCCGATGAGCAGCCCGCGCAGGGCGTCGACCTGGTAGCTCAGCGGGTTGACGTGGCTGAGCACCTTGAGCCAGCCCGGCATCAGGTCCACCGGGTAGAGCGCGTTCGACCCGAAGAACAGCGGCATCGTGATCGCCTGCCCGATGCCCATCAGCCGTTCGCGCGACAGCACGACCCCGGCGATGACGATGGACAGACAGCAGAAGAACGCCGACCCGAGCACCAGCACGACGGCCATCGCGAGCAGCTTCAGCGGGTTCACGGTCAGCCCGACGCCCAGGATCGCGGCGAGGATCAGCACCATCAATGCCTGGACGAGCGCGCGGACCCCGGCCGCGAACGCCTTCCCGGCGACGAGGGCCGCGCGCGGGGTCGGCGTCACCAGGAGCTTGGCGAGCACGCCCGCGTCGCGTTCCCAGATGATCTGGATGCCGTAGAAGATCGAGATGAACAACGCCGACTGCGCGAGGATGCCGGGCGCCAGGTAGTCGAGGTAGGGCGTCGAGCCGGTCGGGATGGCCTTGAGCCGGGTGAACGTTTCGCCGAAGATCAGCAGCCACAGCGCGGGCTGGATCGCGCGGGTGAGCAGCTCGGTCTGGTCGCGGCGCAGCTTCTGCAGCTCCACCAGGCACATCGCGCCGACACGCGCGGCCAGGATGCGCAGCTGCCGCAGCGGGCCGGGGTCAGCCGAGACGGCGGGCGGTGCGGCGAGTGGCACGGACACTGCGGATCCCTCCTTCTGCACTCGCGAGCCGGTCGCCGGTGACCGCGCGGAACACGTCGTCCAAAGTGGACTCGGGGCCGAGGTCGGCCTCGAGCTCGGCCGGGGTGCCCAGCGCGCGGATCTTGCCGGTGTGCATCAGCGCGACGCGGTCGCAGTACTGCTCGGCCTCGTCCATGTAGTGCGTGGTGACGAGCACGGTCATCCCGGTCTCGGCGCGGATCTGCGCGATCCGCTCCCACACCGCCGAGCGGGCGACCGGGTCGAGCCCGATCGTCGGCTCGTCGAGGATGAGCAGCCGCGGGGAGCTGACCAGGGCCTGAGCCAGCTCGAGGCGGCGGATCATGCCGCCGGAGTAGCCCTTGGCCGTGCGGTCGGCGTCGCCGGTCAGGCCGACCAGGTCGAGCGCGCGCCCGACCTCGTCGGCGCGCCGGGCGCGGGGGACGTCGAAGAGCCGGGCGAACAGGGCGACGTTCTCGCGGCCGGTCAGCGCGCCGTCGGCGGACAGCTGCTGCGGGACGTAGCCGATCAGCCGCCGCACGGCCATCTTCCGGCGGGCGACGTCGAGGCCGCACACCGTGATCCGGCCGGGCCCGGTGGGCAGCAGCGTGGTGATCATCCGCAGCGTGGTGGTCTTGCCGGCGCCGTTCGGGCCGAGCAGGCCGAACACCTCGCCGGGGTGGATCTCCAGGTCGACGCCGTCCACCGCGCGCGTCGCGCCGAAGGAGTGAGTGAGGTCGGTGCACCGCACCGCGGGTTCGGTCACGGCCGCTCCTTGAGGATGCCCATGAGTTTTTCCAGCGCCGGCAGGGCTTGTTCGATCACGGCTTTGTCCTCTTCGGACAGTCCGGTGAGGGCGTCGGCGACCAGGCCGGTCCGGGCGCGGTGTCAGGCGGCCATCCGGTCGGTGGCCGCGGCGGTGAGCTCCAGCCGGGTCGCGCGCCGGTCGAGGGGGTCGGGTTCACGGTGCAGCAGCCCGGCTTCGACGAGCTGGTTGACCAGGGTGCTGACGGAGTTGGCCGCCAGGTGCAGTTCGCGCGCGGCCGCCGCGACGCCGACGCCGGGGTGGTCGGCGACCACGCGCAGGACCTCGACCTGCGCGCCGGGCAGGGGAAAGCTCGGGACGTCGGCCCGAACCCGGCGGCGCACCACCCGACGGATGCCCTGGACGGCGCCCAGGAGCCGTTCGGCGAGTTCGGTCATGGCCCCAAAGTAGCTCTGAATCAGAACTATTAGCAACGCTAAATGTCTGGTTGGTGAGAAAGCGGGGGAAAGGTCCGGATGATCGCGCCGCACGACCGGCCGGGTTCGCGGGTCAGTGTGGCGATCATGGTCAGCCGGTGCGGGAACGCCCAGGACGGCCGGCTCGCGGAGTACCGCGCCGTCTCCGGAAACGCCGGCGAAGGCGCACGGGGCGCGCGTGGTCGCGACGACGTCGAGTGCGGCGAAGGCGGCCAAGCCGGCCGAACTCGGGGCGGACACGGTGATCGACTACGCCGGGACGCCCGAGCGGGGCCGGGCCGTGCCCGACGCGACCGGCGGTTGCGGCGTGGGCCGGATCGTCGAGGTGGATGGGCCCGGCACGTTCGCGCGGTCGCTCGTCGCGGCCGGGACGCACCACGCCGAGATCGGGTTCGCCGGCGGGGGCGGTGCGGCGGCTCGCCGTCCGCCCGATCGGACCGGTCATCGACAGCGTTCACCCGTTCGGGGACGCCGACGCAGCGTTCCGGCACTTCGCGGGCCGGGGGAACTTCGGGAAGGTCGTCATCACGACCCCGTGAAAGGGGTACCGCTGATCGGCTGAACCACTGTGACGTCGACCGTTCGGCGGCACCCCGGCGCCGTTCGCCGCGTGATCGGCCGGTTCCGGACCGGAATCGCCGGGCCGGGGAGCATGCTGTCCTTTCCGACCCCGCGACCCCGCACCTGACGTCCACTGTGGACATTGCCAGCGTGCCCGGCCCGGCGTCATCTCGACCGGAGAATGGACACCCCGCCCGTGACCCTGCTGGACAGCAAACTCGTCCGCTGCTGGACTTCCCGCCCGAACCTGCAGTCCCTCTACGGCCTCGCCGCGGCCGCTCCGCGGGTGCGCGGCGCGCTCGGCCTGGTCCCGACCGGCGGCGGCACGCTGAGCTTCAAGGTGGACGGCGACGCGCTGGACCGCACCGAGGCCGAGCTGCTCGCCGCGACGTCGGCCAAGCTGCCGGTGCACCCGCTGGTGACCCAGGACCTCTACGGCCGCTCGACGGTCCGCTGCTGGCGCCGCAACCGCGACCTGCGCGTGCTGACCGGTGACCTGGTGGACGTCGCCGACCGGCTGGCGCGGGCCGGTTACGGCGGCGCGCTGCGCTTCGCGAGCGTCGAGTTCGCTGACCCGGACGGCCGCCGGGACGGCCGGCTGCAGCTGGTGTACCTGTTCGGGCGCGGCACCTTCCACGCCGCGGCAGCGCCCGGGACGGGCACCCTGGACCGCGCGCTGGAGCTGCGCGCCCGGGCCGCGCTGCACGGCTCGCTCCCGTTGGAACCGCACGCGCACCGCCGCTTCGTCGTCTGAAAATTTCGCGTTTGGCGTGGTCACGGGCTTCTGCGAGGATGCTGCATCTTCCGACCGAAGGAGAGCGCCATGGCTTCCCGCCTGAACCCGTACCTGAGCTTCGAGGACAACGCCCGCCAGGCCATGGAGTTCTACGAGACGGTGTTCGGGGGCAAGCTCACCGTGCACACGTTCGGGTCATTCGGTGCGCCTGACGGGCCGGAGGCCGAGAAGGTCATGCACGCCCAGCTGGACACCGACGGCGGCTACACGCTGATGGCGTCCGACACCCCCGAGGGGATGGAATACCACCCGGGCACGAACATCACCGTCAGCCTCAGCGGGGACGACGCCGACGACCTGCGGACCTACTGGGACAAGCTGAGCGCGGGCGGCACCGTGACGGTTCCGTTCGAAAAGCAGGCGTGGGCCGACGAATTCGGTTGCTGCATCGACAAGTTCGGCATCCCGTGGATGGTGAACATCGGGCACTAGCCCGAACCGGGGCGTTGCAGCGGGCGCCGTCGTCGGTGACGATGGAGGACCGGCGTGCCCGAGATCGCGCCGGGGCCGAAGGAGGCCCGATGGCGGGTTCCCCCTGGACGTGCGCGCAGTGCGGCGCGGTCAACGCCGCCGCCGCGCAGCGGTGCGGCACCTGCGCGAGCCTGGCCCCTGGCCGGGCCCGCGCGCGGGCGCTGTGGGTGCTGCTCACCCTGATGGTGGTCGCCGCCGTCGCGGTGACCGGCGTCCTGCTGTTCGCCGGGCGCCCGAAGTCCTCGCCGGCCGCGTCCGGGCCGTTCCCGCAGTACACGACACCCGCGTTGCCGACGACCAAGACGGTCGTCACGACCGCGAACGGCGTCACCCCGCCCGCCCCGCCCGCGCTGTCCGCTCCGTCGTCGACGTCGGCCCCGCCGTCGACGTCGTCGGCCCCGGCCGGGAAGCCGTGCCCGGGTGACGCCGCCCGGTACCTGCCCGGCGGCGCGGGCACGGCGCTGCTCGTGGGGGAGACGGTCAAGTCCGTCGTCACGGTCTGCAAGACCCCCGACGGCCGGATCTTCTACGACGGCCAGGCCCGCGGGCAGGGTGCGTCGGACGACACCCACATCACGCTGCCGGCCCAGCCCTCGGGCGACGGCTTCGTCGCGGTGAACGGCCAGTACAGCTACCAGGTCGGCGGCGGCAGGCTCGTGGTGTCGGACGGCGGCCAGGTGCTCTCGGACGACGAGCTGACCACGGTCGGCTGAGCGCGCGCTCACGATGTGGGAGCGGCGGCGCGCGGCGGGGCTTTCGACGCATCCTGGCGGGTGATCACCCCGAGCCGGAACCCCCGAGGTAGCGCATGTCTTCTCCGCTGGACAACCCGACCTGGACGTCGCTGGCCGGGCCGCACGCCCGCTTCGCCGAGCGGCAGGGGCGCGTGCTGCGGTACCCGGAAGACGTCGCGCCCTTCCTGGGGCTGCCCGACGACCCCGGCGAGCAGGACTGGCTCGACGTCGCGACGCTGGGCGGGCCCGGCGCGACCGTGGTCGTCGCCTCCACCTTCGCCCGGCCGCCTGCCGGGTGGGAGGTGATCGAGGCGCTGCCGGGGGTGCAGCTCGTCGACGAGGGGGTCGCGGCCGCCGAGGACCCGGAAGCCGTGCGGCTGGGGCCCGCGGACGTGCCGGAGATGCTCGACCTCGTCGCGCGGACGCAGCCCGGGCCGTTCCGGAAGCGGACCGTCGAGCTCGGCACCTACCTCGGGATCCGGCGTGAGGGCGCGCTCGTGGCGATGGCCGGGGAGCGGCTGCACCCGCCCGGCTACACCGAGATCAGCGCCGTCTGCACCGACCCGGCGTTCCGCGGGCAGGGCCTGGGCACGCGGCTCGTGCACGCGGTCGCGTTCGGCATCCGCGCGCGGGGCGAGACGCCGATGATGCACGCGGCCGCGCGCAACACCTCGGCGATCCGGCTCTACCAGTCGCTCGGGTTCGTGCTGCGGCACCGGCCGGACTTCGTCGCGGTGCGGGTGCCGGCCTGAGTCAGGCGCCGGTCGACGAGCCGGGCCGGACGATCATCAGCACGGTGACCGCGGCCCAGAGCAGGTTGAACACGCCGGTCGTCATGCCCAGCCGGCTCACGGTGCCCGGCGCGGGTGCGGCCAGCTGACGCCGCTGGCTGGGCAGCACCACGAACGCCAGCACGGCAGCCGCGACCGCCGTCAGCCCGATGGACACGATCAGCCACGGGTCGCCCATGACGTGCATGGTGCCCGCGACGCCGAAGCCGAACACCGGCACGGCGATCGCGACGTAGGCGTAGACGCGGCAGATCCGGTGCAGCACGGTCACCGTGGTGAGATCGCCGCCGGCGGCGACGCGGCGCACGGCCGCGGGGAACATGCTGGCCGCGACGGCGACCGGGCCGACGGCCAGGATCGCCGCCAGGACGTGCACCGAGAGCAGGAACTTCGACACGGAACTCCTCAGTCGTGCGGGGGACGAGCCGAAGTTATCGGCCCGGCCGCGGCACCGGGAGTGGCTGGAATGCCAGATAGCGCCGGGATCTGGCCAACGCCCGCCGGGTCAGCCGTCGAGGTCGGCCAGGCCCGCGTAGACGTCCGGCCGCCGGCGTCGCAGCCAGGCCGCCAGGGCCAGCCCGGCGACCAGCGCCACCGCCGGCAGCCACGGCAGCAGGGCGATCGCCGGCGCGTCGGAACCGGCGAGGGTGGGGAAGTTGAGGATCGCCAGGGTCGTCACGGCGATCAGGCCGAGGCCACCGAGCGCGGGCGCCACCGCCGTGCGCGCGGCCGAGCGCGAACAGGTACCGCGTCGCGGAGTTGTGCAGCGCCAGCAGCGCGGCGAACAGGCTGACGACCAGCAGCAGCATCATCACGTCGGTGAGGACCGGGCCCAGGTCGGTACCGCTGATGGCGAACACGAGGTCACCCGCCGAGAGGTGGTCCCGCGCGGCCGCCCCGGCCTGCTCGACGCCGGTCGCGCTGACGACCGCCCACGTCGTGACCGCGGCGAAGACGCCGATCAGCACGATCGCGGTGTAGGTCGCGCGGGAGATCGTCCGGTGCGGGTCGCGGGCCTCCTCGCTGAACAGGCCGGTCGCCTCGAACCCGACGAAAGCGTTGAAGGCGAACAGGAAGGCGATCCCGGCCGAGCCGGAGAACACCACGCTGGGGTGGAAGGCGTGGACGTCCAGGCCGGTCCGGGCGCCGCCCGAGCGCGAACACCGCGACGGCCGACACGAGGCTCCACAGCGGCCACGGCGTGTGCCACCCGAAGACCTGCTCGACGACGTTGGCCGTGAAGAACCCGCTCGTGCCGACCGCGCCGGCCACGAAGCAGTTGTAGCCCAGGAGCGCGACGAGCGCCGCGACCAGGCCGAGCGGGCGGCCAGCCCGCGCGTGACGTAGCCGTAGAACCCGCCCGCGCCGACGACGACCTTGCTCATCTGGGCGTAGCCGACGCCGAAGAGCACCAGGATCACCGCGGCGAGCAGGAACGCGCCGGGCATGCCGCCGCCGTCGCCGAGGGCGATCCCGAGCGAGGCCACGACGATGATGCCGGTGAGCGGGGCGACCGCGGCCAGCACGAGGAACACCACCCCCGGCGTGCCGAGGGCGTCCCGGCGCAGGGCGCCCGCTTCCGATCCGGCCATGGACGTCTCCTCCGCTGGGGCACCGATGCCCCGGCATCGTGCGCCGCGCGGCGGCCCGCGGTCTTGCTCCGCAGCGCAAGGCCGTTGTCGAGGGACGCCTAGCTGGGCACCCACAGGGTGACGCGGGTGCCGCGGCCCGGCTGGGAGTCGACCGTGCCGCGGCCGCCGACCTCGGCCAGCCGCGCCATGATGGACTGGGTGATGCCGAAGCCCGGCGGGCGGTCCTGGACGTCGAAGCCCTGGCCCTGGTCCCGCGCGACCACCGCGATCCCGCCGTCGCGTTCCTCCACGCGCAGCACGACCTGCTTGGTCCCGGAGTGCTTCACGGTGTTGCGCAACGCTTCCCGGACCGCCTCGCACATCGCGGTCCGGCGGTCCTGCGACAGCTTGTCGTCGTCGGCGAAGTCCGCGGCGACCAGCTGGGTGCGCAGGCCGTCGCGGGCCATCTCGGTCGCGACGTCGGCGAGCTCGACGGCGAAGCCGCGCGACGAACCGGACTGGACGGGCTCGGTGATCTTCCGGCGCAGCTCGGCCGCCTCGGCCTTGGCGACCGAGCGCAGCTCCTTGAGCCGGGCGACGGCCTGCGCGTCGTCCCCGGGGGCCGAGATCGCCAGCGCTTCGAGGGTCTGCAGGACGCTGTCGTGCATGATGCGCCGGGTCCGGTGGCGCTCGGCCTCGCGCCCGCGGCGCAGCCCGATGTCGAGGGCGAACCGGGTGCCGACGCCGAGCAGGATGAGGATGCCCGCGCCGAGCACGATGGCGACGGCGAGCGCGATCATGCAGCCGACCGACCGGGTCAGCACGAGCGGGTCGTCCAGCGGGAGGCCGCCGGCCAGGGTGAGCGCCGAGCGGAGCGGGAGGGCCGCGGCGAACAGCCACAGCGCCGTCGGGATGCCGGAGGTGCCCGCCCACATCGCGACCGCGCCGACCAGCCAGGTCCAGGTGACGTCGACGGCGAACGGCTGCACCGCGGCCGGGACGCTCACCGCGACGGCGAAGTTGAGCGCCACGCCGATCGCCAGGTCCAGCGCGAGGGCGCGGCCGGTGACGCGGCCTCGCAGGCCGCCGGCCCGCAGCACCCAGGCCACGGCGGCGATGTTGACGACGACGGCGAACACCGTGGCCGAGAGCACCGGGCCCAGCCCGAGGCGGCCGTTGGCGGCGGTGTACCCGATGAACACCTTGATGAACGTCGCGATCCGGTAGGCCAGCGGCACGACGACCCAGTAGCGCGAGGCCCGCGCGAGTGTCGCGGCGCCGACCGCGGCGAGGTCGGCCCCGTCGGCGTCCGGGTCCGCCGTCTCCACGGGCGTGCCGTTGCGCAGCAGCGTGCGGACGTACGCGCGCGGCGGCGCGCCAAAGCCCGCCTCGGGCATCGATGTCCCCATTCATCCGGCCGTCCGGGCGGCCTGAGCCTGACAGCGCGGCCAGGGCACAGTCAACCGTCCGGCTGACAAGTCTGCCCTGGTGGACCAAAGCCCGCCGTACGAGCGGGCGGCCGGGACGTGATCAGTAGGTGGCCCCCGCGTGGAATGTGGTGTCCTCGCCGGTGTAGGCCAGCCAGCCCGGCGAGCCGGTGGTGGCGAAGCGGTACCAGGCGCCGTTCAGGTCGTGGGCCAGCTGCCGCGGCGCGTGCTCGCCGAGGAGGCCGCGCGGCCCGGACAGCACGTCGAGCGCGTCGAAGACGAACGGCAGCTCCAGGCCGTGGCACGCGCCCAGCCGGCCGTCCATCAGCGGGGAGCGCCACTCGAACTCGTAGCGGTAGGTGCGCCCGGCGTGGTTCTCGGCCAGGTCCCGCACCGAGTCGCGGAAGACCAGGTCGGTCAGCGCGTCGACGAGCACCTCGCCCGCCACGCGGTCGCCGCCGAGGCCGTAGCGCCGCAGGACACCGGCCGGGTCGGGGTGCGACACGGCCAGCGACGCGACGGCCTGGTCGTCGGTGACGGCTTCGAGCACGCCGGTCGGCACCAGGTAGAGCCGCATCTCCTCGCGGCAGCTGCCGACGATCAGGTCGACGCCGGCCCCCGCGCCCGCCTTGATCGCCTTGCCCGGGTGCTGCGGCAGCACGTCGTCGCCGACCATCGGCAGGAACGGGCTGATCCCGTAGCCGCGGTCGTAGCCCAGCGCGTCGCGCAGGTCGGGCGCGCCACCCGGGCGCAGCACCGCGTCCTGGGCGTCGAGCAGCTGCTCGGTCGACACCTTGCGGAACGCCTCGGCGGTCGCCTCGACGCGCAGCTCGTCGGCGACGACGCGGGCGAGCCGCCGCGCCTCGACGACGCCGCGCACCATGTCGGGGTGTCCACTTTGGACGATGGCCCGGCGGAACAGCCCGGTCGCGAGCGGCGAGGCGAGCAGGCACGCGACGCTCACCGCGCCGGCGGACTCGCCGGCCAGGGTGACGTTGTCGGGGTCGCCGCCGAACGCCGCGATGTTCTCCCGCACCCACTTGAGCGCCGCCAGCTGGTCGCGCAGGCCCAGGTTCGTCACGCCGCCGTCCAGCGGCAGGAACCCGTCGACACCGAGCCGGTACTGCACGGTCACCAGGACCGCCCCGGCTCGCGCGAACGCCGTGCCGTCGTAGACCGACGCCGAGCCGGTGCCGCCGATGAACGCGCCGCCGTGCACGAACACGAGCACCGGCAGCCCGGCCGCGCCCGGGTCCGGCGTCCAGACGTCGACCGTCAGGTACTCCGGCCCCGGCCGCCAGCCGGGGCCGACGACCGGGCCGAGGTCGAGGCCCGGGAAGTCGCGGTGGCGCTGCGGGGCGGTCGGCCCCGGTCTGCGCGCGTCGCGGACGTCCTCCCACGGCGGCGCCGGCACGGCCTCGGCGAACCGCAGCTCGCCCTCGGGCGCGGCGGCGTACGGGACGCCGCGGAACCGGGCGACGCCGGCGGCGGTGAGCTCCCCGCGGACCGCGCCGGACGTGGTGGGGACGACGGGCTCGGTCATGCGGGGGTCCCTTCGTGGAAAACCTTGCCGGGGTTGAGGATCTGGTGCGGGTCCAGCGCCCGTTTGACCGCGCGGTGCAGCTCGAGCACCGCCGGGCCGAGCTCGCGGGTCAGGCCGGATTGCTTGAGCAGGCCGACGCCGTGCTCCCCGGTGACCGTGCCGCCGAGGTCGAGCGCGTCGGCGATGATGTCGTCGAACGCGGCCTGGGCGTTCTTGCGCGCGGTCTCGTCGCCGGGCGGGGTCACCAGCAGCGGGTGCAGGTTGCCGTCGCCGATGTGCGCGATGTTGGCGATCACGACGTCGTGGCGCAGCGCGGCCCGGTCGATCCGCGCGAGCATCTCCGGCACGGCCCGCGTCGGCACGCAGACGTCCTCGGTGAGCACCGGCCCGAGCCGTTCCAGCGCCGGGTAGGCCAGGCGCCGGGCGTCGAACAGCGCGTCGGCCTCGGCCTGGTCGGTCGACTGGGCGGCCCACGTCGCGCCGGCCTGTTCGAAGCATTCGAGCAGCACGGCGGCTTCGTGCTCGCCCTGCGCGCCGGGTGCGTCGGTGCGCCCGAGCAGCACGACGTTCGCGTCGGTGCTCAGGCCCATGTTCTTCCACGCGTCGACCGCGGCGAGGCAGTGCCGGTCGACGAGTTCGAGCGCCGAGGGCAGCACGCCGCGGGCCGCGACCGCCGCGGCGGCCTCCCCGGCCGCGACCGTCGTGTCGAAGTAGCCGGCCACCGTGCGCTCGGCGGCCCGCGCCGGGCGCAGCCGCACGGTGACTTCGGTGATGACGCCCAAGGTGCCTTCGGAGCCGACCATCAGCCCGGTCAGGTCGTAGCCCGCCACGCCCTTCGCGGTGCGGCGGCCGAGCCGGACGAGCTCGCCGGTGCCGGTCACGACCTGCATCGCCAGGACGTAGTCGCGGGTGACGCCGTACTTGACGCAGCAGACGCCGCCGGCGTTGGTCGCCACGTTGCCGCCGATCGTCGACCACGGCGAGCTCGCCGGGTCCGGCGGGTACCAGAGCCCGCGCTCGGCGCAGGCGGCGCGCAGGTCGTCGTTGACCACGCCGGGCTCGACGACCGCGAGCCGTTCCTGCTCGTCGATCTCCTTGATGGCGCGCAGCCGGTCGGTCACCAGCACCACGCAGCCTTCGACGGCGTTCGCGCCACCGGAGAGCCCGGTGCCGGCGCCGCGGGTGACCAGCGGCGCGCCGTGCCGGACGCACTGGCGCACCACGGTCTGGACCTCTTCGGCGGTGTGCGGCCGGACCACGACGACGGGCAGCGCGCAGGGCGCCCATTCGGCCTCGTCGTGGGCGAAGCCGCGCAGCACGTCCGGGTCGCGGACCAGGCGGTCGGCCGGCAGGGCGGCGGCCAGGTCGTCGATCAGCATTCTCGGGGGACTCCTCGGTGTCGCCCGTCAGCCTAGGACTGTGGAGGGGCCGCGTCATGGGCGAATCGGCCCGTGATCGTCGCGGAAGGGTAACGGCCGGGTGAGGCATCCCGGAGGAGTCGGTTGTGGTGCGCAACTCGGCAGGTGGACGTGACTTTCCGGCACCGCGTGGTGACGCCACGCGAAGGCGCCCGGCCGCGATGTGTCCTTTGTGGACGCATCGCGGCCGGGCCGCCGGGATCGCTACTCCGACTGGGCCTCCGCCAGCAGGTCCTCGATGGTGATCGGGATGTGGCGGACCCGGACGCCGGTGGCGTTGAACACGGCGTTGGCGACGGCGGCGGCCATCCCGACCGTGCCGATCTCGCCGAGCCCCTTGGCGCCCACGGCGTTGTGCAGCGTGTCCGGGTACTCGACGAAGTGGACGTCGACCTCCGGGATGTCCGCGTTCACCGGGAGCAGGTAGCTCGCGAAGTCGCCGTTGGCGAGCCGGCCGTTCGCCTCGACCTCCAGGCCCTCGTGCAGCGCGGCCGACACACCCCAGATCATCCCGCCCATGAGCTGGCTGCGGGCCGCCCGCGCGTTGATGATCCGGCCCGTGTCGAAGACGCCGAGCATCCGCGACACCCGCACCTCGCGCGTCCACTTGTGCACGCGGACCTCGCAGAACTGCGCGCCGAAGGAGCTGAAGGAGTGCTTCGTCAGCTCCTCGCCGGGAGCCGACGAGCCCGTCACCTCGAGGGAAGTGCGGCCGACGGCGCGCAGCAGCTCGCCGAACGTCATCGACTTCCCGCCGGCCAGCACGCGGCCGTCGGCGTAGGAGACCTCGGCGCCCGCGAACGGCGCGCCCGGGTCGGCCGCCAGCGCCACCAGCTCGTCGATGGCCTTGGTCGCGGCGATCATGATGGCCGTGCCGACGCTCGCCGTCGCGGTCGAGCCGCCGGACAGCCCGCCCGGCGGCAGCGACGAGTCACCGAGCTTGGGCACGATCTTCTCCGGCGCGATGTCCAGCGATTCGCCGCCCACCAGGGAAAGCACGGTCAGCAGGCCGGTGCCGGGGTCCGCGCCGCTCGTCGCGACGACGGCGGTGTCGTCGGCCTGCAGGGTGATCCCGACGGTCGTCGGGAAGCGCAGGGCCGGGAACATCGCGGTGGCCGTGCCGAGGCCGACCTCCCAGTCGCCGTCGGTGTGCCCGTGCGGCTTGCGGTGCTCCCAGCCGAACCGCTGCGCGCCGATCTGGAAGCACTCGTCGAGGTGCTTGCTCGACCACTGCAGGTCGTGCCCGGGCGGCGCGGTCGAGTTGTTGCGCGTGCGCAGCTCGATCGGGTCCATGTCCAGCGCGACGGCCAGCTCGTCGATCGCGCTCTCCAGCGCGAACGACCCGGGTGCCTCGCCGGGGGCCCGCATGAACGTCGTCGGCGGGATGTTCAGCGGCACCACCTTCTGGCTGATGTGCAGGTTGCGGGTGGCGTACCACTCGCGGGACGTGCCGTGCGACGTCGGCTCGACGAACGCGCGGTGGATGTCGGTGCTGCACCAGGAGTCGTGGCGCAGGGCGACGAGCGTGCCGTCGCGTTCGGCGCCGAGCGTCATCTTCTGGACCGTCGCCGCGCGGCCCGCGGTCGCGGTGAACACCTGCTCGCGGGTGAGCGCGGCCTTCACCGGCCGGTCGAGCGCCCGGGCCGCGGCGGCGGCGAGGAACGCCGGCGCCGAGGTGCGGCCCTTGCCGCCGAACGCGCCGCCGACGTACGGGTTCAGCGCGTGCACGGCCGCGACGTCCAGCTGCAGCGCGCTCGCCAGTTCCTGGGCCTGCAGGTGCGCGCCCTGGTTTCCGCTGTAGACGGTCAGCTCGCCGTCGTCCCAGACCGCGACGGCCGAGTGCGGCTCCATCGCGGCGTGGTTCTGGGTCGCCGTGCGGTAGGTCGCTTCGACGATCACCGGGCTCCCCGCCAGCGCGTCGTCGAAGGATTCGACGCCGTCTTCGAGGACTTCGAACGTCGACGGGGTGCCGTCCCGGCCCGGCGGGGCGTCCTCCGCCGCGGCGAGGCCGTCCTCCAGCGACGTCAGCGCCGGCTTGGCGCGGTAGGTGACCTCGACGAGCATCGCCGCGTCGCGGGCCTGCTCGAAGGTCTCCGCCACGACGAAGCCGATCGCCTGGCCGTAGTAGGCGACTTCCTTGTCCTGCATGGGCACCCACGTCTCGCCGAACAGCGGCGAGACCGGGGTGCGCAGCTCCAGCGGGTCGAACGGGGAGTACACGCCGAGCACGCCGGGCGCGCTCTTCGCCGCCGTGACGTCCATGGCTTCGAGCTCGGCGTGGGCGACCGTGCTGAGCACGACGTAGCCGTAGACCATGCCGGGGACGTTGTGGTCGGCGCCGTACTTGGCCCGGCCGGTGACCTTCACCGGCGCGTCGAGACGGGCGGCGGTCATCGGGCGGTCCCCTCGGTCAGCTCGAGCAGGGCGCGGATCAGGGTCCGCTTCAGCAGCGGCACCTTGAAAGCGTTTTCGGACAGCGGCCGGGCCCCGTCGGCCGCGCCGGACACGGCGGCCTCGAAGGTGGCCTGCGTCGCGGGCTTCCCGCGCAGCGCGTCCTCGACGGCGGGCAGCCGCCACGGCACCGTGCCGACGCCGCCCGCGGCGATCCGGGCGTCGGCGATGACGCCGTCCCGGACGTCCAGCGCGACGGCGGCGGAGCACAGCGCGAACTCGTAGGACTGCCGGTCGCGCACCTTGACGTAGGTGGAGTTCGCCGCCCAGGCCAGCTCGGGGACGACGACCTCGGTGATCAGCTCGCCGGTGCGCAGGTCGTTCTCCACCTCGGGCGTGTCGCCCGGCAGCCGGTAGAACTCGGCCAGCTTCACCGTGCGGGTGCCGTCCGGGCCGGCCAGCCGCAGCTCGGCGTCGAGCGCGACCAGCGCGACGGCGACGTCACTGGCGTGCGTCGCCGCGCAGGAGCCGCTGCTGCCGAGGATCGCGTGCATCCGGTTGGCGCCTTCGAGCGCCGGGCAGCCGCTGCCGGGCACCCGCTTGTTGCACGGCGTGGCGACGTCGCGGAAGTACGAGCAGCGCGTGCGCTGCAGCAGGTTCCCGCCGATGCTGGCCATGTTCCGGAGCTGCTGCGACGCGCTCAGCAGCAGCGCGCGGGAGATCGCCGGGTACACCCCGGGGTGCGCGGCGATGTCGCTCATCCGCTCGAGCGCGCCGAAGCGCAGCCCATCGGTGGTGTCGATGCCGCGCAACGGGACGTTGTTGATGTCGAGGACGTGGCGCGGGGTGAGGACGTTCAGCTTCATCAGGTCGACGAGCGTCGTGCCGCCGGCGAGGAAGGTGCCGGGCGTGGCGAGGGCGTCGTCGAGGGTGGTGGGCGCGGTCAGCTCAAAGGGACGCATCGACCCGCCTCGCCTGCTGGACCGCCGCGACGATGTTCGGGTAGGCCGCGCACCGGCAGAGGTTGCCGGACATGAACTCGCGCACGTCGGTGACGTCCTGCTCGACGGCCGCGACCGCCGACATGATCTGGCCGGAGGTGCAGAACCCGCACTGCAGCGCGTCCTGGTCCACGAAGGCCCGCTGCACCGGGTGCAGGTCGTCCCCTGTGGACAGTCCTTCGACGGTGGTCACCGGCTGCTGCACGGTGGCGGCGAGGGTGAGGCACGAGAGCACGGGCCGGCCGCCGACGTGCACGGTGCAGGCGCCGCACTGGCCCCGGTCGCAGCCCTTCTTCGGGCCGGTGACGTCGAGGCGCTCGCGCAGTGCGTCGAGCAGGGTCACGCCGGGATCGACGTCCAGGTGCTCGGTACTGCCATTGACTTCGAGTGAGATGTCCACTGGTCTCTTTCCGCGGATCGTCCGGGTGGGGAGCTGGCGGCGTGGTGGGAGCGTGGTGTACCGGATACTCATCCGCTTCACCTTTTCGCGAGGTTAGCGGATTACAATCCGGCTCGCAACGAACCCGAAAGCTGGAGTTGCTCCAGGCCGGGGCGGCGCTGCACTAGATTACCGGCGAACGGATCCACCACCGGGAGGGACGATGACGACCGGCGCGGCAGGCTCTACGGGTTCGGTCAGCCCCCGGCGCGCCGACACCCGGCGCAACCACGAGCGCATCCTCGTCGCGGCCGGCGAGTCGCTCACCGCGACGGGCGAGGTCTCGTTCAACGCGATCGCGAAGCACGCCGAAGTCGGTGTCGGCACGGTGTACCGGCACTTCCCGACGCCGGAGGCGCTGATCCTGGCGGTCTACGAACGCGAGGTGCGGCACCTGGTCGACGTCGTCCCGGTGCTGCTGGAGAAGTACGCGCCGGCGGAGGCGTTCCGCGTCTGGGCGACGGACCACCTGGCGCACTACATGATGACGAAACGCGGGCTGGCGGACGCCCTGCGCGCGGCGACGGCGTCACGCGGCGAACTGCCGGCGAGCGCGTACGAAGCGATGGTCGGCGCGGTCTCGACGCTGCTGGCGGCGACCACCGAGGCGGGCGTGGTCCGCGCGGACCTGGATCCGGTGACGGTGCTGCGGGGGCTCGGCGGGCTGCTGCACCTCGACCCGAACGGCCAGTGGCGGCGGGACGCGGCGGCGCTGGCGGATCTGCTGTGGCGGGGAATGGCCGCGCCCGGCGCGGCGGCCTGCGACTGAAATCCACCGGCATTCACCCGCGGTGAGCTGGGAAATGACAACGGCTGTCCGGTGCACGTTTCTCGAAACAGCCGAGCCGGAATCAGGCGGCCGGCCGGAAGGATATCCACCGGCGGCGAGTGAGCAGTGTCCTCGCCGCCGGTGGATCGGCCTTCGTGATCGCTCCCCGGAGATCGGCCGGCACGGCACTACTTCTTCGCGGCGGCGACCTTCTTGCGCGGCGCCCGCTTGCGCGCCGGCGCCGGGGCGGCGGCCTGCAGCTGCGCCTCGTCGTAGGCGTTGACGATCTCGGAGGACAGGCGGCCCCGCTCGGAGACGTCGTAGCCGTTCTCGTTGGCCCAGGCGCGGATCGCGCGCGAGCGCTCGCGGTCGGCCGAGCTCGCCGCCGTCGACTGGCCGGTCGCGACGCGCACCTTGCGGCCACCGGTCTTGCGGCCCGCCGCGATGAACCGGGAGAGCTCCTCGCGCAGCGCGGCGGCGTTCTCGTCGGAAAGGTCGATCTCGTAGCTGACGCCGTCGAGGCCGAACGGAACGGTGTGGCTGGCCGGGCTGCCGTCGATGTCGTCCAGCATTTCGACGAGGACCTTCTGGGCCATGGGGCTGCTCCTTGAACGTTGATGTCCGTAGTGCGACTGTGACCGAACGCACGATAAATGCCCGATCCACTGTGGAGCGTAGCAGTCGACATACTGGCGCGTACGTTGTCGATCGAATGAGCTAATCAAGTGTCGATACAATTCGCTCTTTGTCTCCGTTCGTTTCGGTACGTCGAGCGCAAATCAAGTCCTTTGTGGACCACCGGGCCGTCGTGGTCCGGGATCGCCGACGCCGGGGGCGAGCGCGGCGGCTTTCCGCTGATGACGCTGCGGTGAACGGAGAGTGAACAGCCCAATCCGGCGCGTAGGACCGGCTTCCGGCGGGCCTGCGCGAGCGTCCGACGACACGCCGCTGTGAGCTGTTGCGCTGAACGGGTGACACCGCCGCGGGCCCGGGAGTGCGGTACGGTCGGCCGGCAGCGGTTCAACCGGCAGCCGTCGCACCCCGAGACCCACGACCCCGTCAAGGGGCCGGTGTGGGACTGGACTGGTGCACGAGCGGTTTGGCCTCACGGTTCAACCCAGGAGGCTTCGCCTATGACCATGATTCCGCTGCCCCGGCCCAGAGACCCCGCAGGTCAAGCGGCCATCGCGAGCTTCGACGTGCTCATCACCGCCGACGCCGCCGTGCTCTCGGCCACCGGTGAGCTCGACATCAGCGTCACCGATCACCTCGCCGGCCTCATCGAGCGGGAGCTCGCCTTCCGGCCGCGCGCCCTGGTCGTCGACGCCTCGGCCGTGACGTTCTGCGCCGCCCGGGCGCTGACCGTCCTGCTCAACTCCGCCGCCGACGCCCACGCGGCCGGCGTGCCCTTCGCCGTCGTCACCCGCAGCCGCGCGGTGCTGCGCCCCCTGAGCGTGCTCGGGCTGGAGCGCGTCCTGCCGCTGCACGCCGACCTTTCCGAGGCCCTGGCCTGGCTGACGCTGCTGCCGGACCTCACGACCGGCTAGCTCGGCCCCGGCTGGTCCGCACTAACTCGCCCGCGGGCAGGGCTCTTCCGTCTCCGCGCAGCGCAGGCGGCCCCACACGAGCTTGCCGTCGTCGTGGTGGCTCACGCCCCACGCGAGGCACAGCTGGTCGACGACCCGCAGGCCGCGCCCGCCGTCCCGGCCGGGGACCCGCAACCGCGGTTCCCCGGTGCCGACGTCGGCGACGGCGACGGTCACCTCGCACGGCCCGCAGGTGCAGCGCAGCCGCAGCTCGACCGGCCCGCCCGCGTGCAGGTAGGCGTTGTCCAGCAGTTCTCCGACAATCAACAGCGCGTCCAGCCGATGCAGGTCCCCGAGCGCGGTCATCCGCGACTCGGCCCACATCCGGGCATCGGCGAGACCGGACGGGTCGGTGCCGGCCACGTCCAGGGTCTGCCAGCCTGGCTGGTCCGCCGTGGTCCAGTTCACAGGCACGATGTGACTCCTCCCGAGGGCGCGCACCCGGGGGCGCGACGTCCTCTACCGAGGAGGGTTACCCGGGCCGGCGGCGGTTACCCGCGAATCGGCACATCGGGTTCCGCCCGGGTGACGGCGGACGGGCGGGTCCGCGGGCCGAACACGGCCAGGACCACCGCGCCGACCAGCCAGGTGCCGGCGATGAAGAGGAACACGCTCCGATAGCCGCTGCCGGTGTAGAGCGCGGCCACGATCAGGGGACCCGCCGCGTTCGACAGCCGCCCGAGCCCGTAGGAGACGCCGGTGCCCAGCGACCGGCTCCGCGTGTCGAACAGCTCGGGGGAGTAGGCGTAGCCGAGGGCCGTGTAGCCGCGTTCGAACAGGTTCACCAGGAACCCGAAGACCACGATCAGGACCGGGTTGAAGGTGAGCCCGTAGAGCAGGCCGCACAGCGCGATGACCGTGCCGAAGGCGACCAGGCACCACTTGCGTTCGAACCGGTCGGTGACCAGGGCGGCCAGGTACGACCCGAGCGGCGCGCCGACGGTCGTCAGGGCCACGTAGAAGACCGACTTCTCGACGCTGAAGCCCTCCTGGGCCAGCAGCGTGGGCGCCCAGCTCGAGTAGCCGAAGAAGCCGATCGTCTGCGTCACCCACACGACGGTCAGCAGCAAGGTGGGGTACAGGTACTTCTTCTGCAGCAGCAGGCGCAGCGGCGCCTTCGTCACCGAAGCTTCTTCGACGGGCGGTTCGGGCTCGGGCAACGGCCCCTGCTCCGCCGCGACCTGGTCTTCGATCTCCCGCAGGATCCGGTCCGCCTCGGCGTGGTCGCCGCGGCTCTCGTGCCAGCGCGGTGACTCCTTGAGCCGCCGGGTGAAGAAGACGAGCAGCACGCCGAGCGCGCCCCACAGGTAGACCAGCCGCCACGACCAGTCGTTGATCGGCACCACCGCGCTGGCGATCAGGTTGGTGACCGGGGTGCCGCAGATGCCGATCACGATCGCGTAGGCCTGGTACTTGCCGCGGCTGGCGGCCGGGTACAGCTCGTTGACGTAGATGACGGCCACGACGGTCATCGCCGAAAGCCCGGCCGAGGTCAGGACGCGGAACACGCCGAGGGAAACGACGTCCCACGAGAAGACGGCGGCGAAGGAGAAGACGCCGAACCACAAGGTCGTCCACAGCAGCGCGCGTTTGCGGCCCCACCGGTCGGCGAGGCCGCTCGCGATGACCGCGCCGAAGAACATCCCGACGAACGACAGCGACGTGACGTAGGCGACCTGGTCGACCGTCACGCCCCACAGCTTGATCAGCTTGGGCGCGGTGGTGGCGAAGCTGTTGATGTCCGCGAACTCGAAGAAGTAGGCGAACGAGACGGCGAGCAGGGTGATCTTGTGGAACCGGGAGATCGGCAGGCGGTTCAGCCGGTTCAGGGAGTTCGCTTGCTGCATGGGGGTTCCTGTCGCTCAGGCGTCAGTCATTGCCGGGCCAGTACAGGTGCGCCGGGTTGGCCACGAGCAGCTTCCGCTGCTGTTCGGCCGTGATCGCCACTTGCGGCACGTAGTCGACCAGCAGGCCGTCGTCCGGCATGTGGCCCAGGAGGTTGGGGTGCGGCCAGTCGCTGCCCCACAGCACGCGGTCGGGGAACTCCGCCACGACGCACCGGCCGAACGGGACGACGTCGCGATAGGCGTGTCGCTCGCCGCCGAGGGCGGGCGGCCCGGTGACGGTCAGGCGCTCCGGGCAGCTGACCTTGACCCAGACGTCGTTGCGCTCGACGAACCGCAGGAAGCGGCCGAACTCCCGCCCGCCGACCGGCTGCGTGACGTCCGGGCGGCCCAGGTGGTCCACGACGAGCGGGGTGGGCAGCGCGCCGAAGAACCCTTCCAGCTCGGGCAGGTCGACGCTCTCGAAGTAGAGGACGACGTGCCAGCCGAGCGGGGCGATCTTCTGCGCGATGGTGGCCAGCGCTTCGTGCGGGGCGGTGTCGACCAGGCGTTTCACGAAGTTGAAGCGCACGCCGCGCACCCCCGCGGCGTCGAGCTCGCGCAGTTCGCGGTCGCTGACGTCCGGCCGGACGGTCGCGATCCCGCGCGCCCGGCCGCCCGCCGCGCGGACGGCGTCGACCATGGCGGAGTTGTCCGCGCCGTGGCAGGTGGTCTGGACGATGACGTTGCGCGAGACGCCGAGGTGGTCGCGCAGGGCGAAGAGGTCGTCCTTGCCGCCGTCGCACGGGGTGTACTTGCGTTCCGGTGCGAAGGGGAACTCGGCCTGCGGGCCGAAGACGTGGCAGTGCGCGTCGACGGTGCCGGGCGGGAGCCGGAACTCAGGCTTCGACGGGTGGGCGTACCAGTCGAGCCAGCCGGGGGTTTTCGGTTCGGTCATGGGGCTTCCTCACCGGCCTTGACGCGTCAGCAGGGCATCGAGGCGGGGGTAGACGGCGCGGGCGTTGTGCTCCCGGATCGCGGTCAGGTCCTTTTCGGACAGTTTCGCGGCTTCGACGTAGCGCCGCGTGTCGTCGAAGTGGTGGCCGGTCGACGGGTCGACGTCGCGGACGGCGCCGATCATCTCCGAGGCGAACAGGATGTTCTTCGCCGGGATGACGTCGAACAGCAGGTCCGAGCCGGGCTGGTGGTAGACGCAGGTGTCGAAGAAGACGTTGCCCAGCAGGTGTTCTTCGAGCGGCGGCTTGCCCAGCGCCAGCGCCAGGCCGCGGAACCGGCCCCAGTGGTAGGGCACCGCGCCGCCGCCGTGCGGGATGATCAGCCGCAGGGTGGGGAAGTCCGCGAACAGGTCACCCTGGAGCAGTTGCATGAACGCGGTGGTGTCGGCGTTGAGGTAGTGCGCGCCGGTGGTGTGGAAGGCGGGGTTCACGCTCGTGCTGACGTGGACCATCGCCGGGACGTCGTACTCGACCATCTTCTCGTAGACGGGGTACCACGACCGGTCGGTGAGCGGCGGCGCCGTCCAGTGGCCGCCGGAGGGATCGGGGTTGAGGTTCAGCGCGACGGCGCCGTACTCCTCGACGCACCGCGTCAGCTCCGGGACGCAGGTGGCCGGGTCGGCGCCGGGGGACTGCGGGAGCATCGCGGCCGGCGCGAACCGCCCGGGGTAGAGCGTGCTGACGCGGTAGCAGAGCTCGTTGCAGAGCGCGGCCCACGCCGACGACGTCGCGAAGTCCCCAATGTGGTGGGCCATGAAGGACGCGCGGGGCGAGAAGATCGTGAGGTCGATGCCGCGTTCGTCCATCAGTCGCAGCTGGTTCGGCTCGATCGTTTCTCGCAGCTCGTCGTCGCTGATCCGCAGGTCGGCGCGGGCCGGCGCGGGCCAGCCGGCCAGGGCGGCGACCTGCCGCTCGCGCCAGGCGGCCAACGCCGGCGGCGCGGTGGTGTAGTGCCCGTGGCAGTCGATGAGCATGACTCGCACCCTAATCGTCGATGAAATTGTTGACAATATCTACGACGAAAAGTTCTCACGCACCCGCCGCTGCTCAGTTGTCCACATCCCCCGAAATCCCTCCACAACCCCGCATCTTTCGTAGCGAAAGTGGCGTTCTGGGGGTGAGTGGTGAGCGGGCTTCGGGGTTGTGGGGAGGGTGGTTCAGCCGAGGTCGAGCAGGGGGGCGGCCATGCGGTCGACGTACGCGCCGAGCGCCTCGCGGTCGGCCGCGGTCAGGGCCTTCGTGCCCACTTTGCCGCGCAGTACGGCGATCCCGGTGATCACCGCGGCCAGCAGCTCCGCGCGCAGCTCGCGGTCCGGGCCGCTCAGGCGCGGGGCGAGCTGCTCGTCGAAGGCGCGTTCGATCCGCTCGCGGACGACGGCCCGGATCATGTCGTCGTTCGCCGCGATCACCAGGCCGGACAGGCCGCCGGGGTGCTCGGCGCCGACGTTCAACGCGCGCTCCAGCAGCGCGCGGGGGAGGTCCTTCAGCGGGAGGTCCGTCGTCATGGTGTCGGCGGAGTCCCAGCCTTGGTCCGCCGCCTCGGCGAACAGCTTCTCCTTCGATCCGAAGTAGCGGTAGACCAGCGCCTGGTTCACCCCGGCCCGGGCCGCGACGTCGCGGGTGCTCGTGCCCTCGACGCCGTTTTCGCTCAGCAGCGTCCGGGCCGCGGTCAGCAGCGCTGCCCGGGTCGCCGCCGCGTCCCGGCGGCGGGCGCGCGGTGTCGCCGTGTCCATCGCCGGCCTCCGTTTCGTCGGTCTCCGCAGTGTAGACCAGCGCAAACGCACTGTGAGGGCGATCACCAGGCGGTTAAGTAGTCACTCGTTGACTTGGCTTCCGGCACCTGGCTACCGTGGAAGTCGTCAGTTGACTACAAAGGAGAATCCCGTGTCCGACACCCTCACCGCCCCAGCGCCCGTGCGGCCCGGCCGGCGCGCGGAGTCGCATCCGACGGCGGTGCTGCTGGTGCTGGCGCTGTCGACGTTCGCGATCGTCGTCATGCAGAGCATGGTCATGCCGATCCTGTCCGGCCTCGCTCAGTCGCTGGACGTCTCGATGGCCGACGTGTCGTGGGTCGTGACCGTCAACATGCTGTCCGCGGCGGTGTTCACGCCGTTGCTCGGTTCGCTCGGCGACAAGCTGGGCCGCAAGCGCGTCCTGATGGCGACGCTCGCGCTGACCACCCTCGGCTCGGTGCTGGTGGCCGTCTCGACGTCGATGGGCGTCGTGCTGGCCGGCCGCGCGCTGCAGGGCATGGGCTTCGCGGCCATGCCGCTGGCCATCGGGATCGTCCGGTCGATCTTCCCGCCGGAGCGCGTCCCCTCGAGCATCGCGCTGCTGAGCGCGCTCACCGGCATCGGCGCGGGCGCGGGCCTGCTCGTGTCCGGGCTGCTGGTGCAGGCGGGCGTGTCGGCGCAGGGCATGTTCTGGATCTCGGCGGCGGTCACCGCCCTCGGCCTGCTCGGCACCGCCGCGCTGATCCGGCTGCCGGAGACGGCCGGCAAGTTCTACGTCGACGTCTTCGGCTTGCTGACGCTCGCCGGCGGCCTGGTCTGCCTGGTGCTCGGCATCAACCGCGGGCCGGCGTGGGGCTGGGGCTCGGCCACCGTCCTCGGCCTGTTCGCCGGCGCGGTCGTGCTGCTGGCCGCGTGGGTGGTCGTCGAGCGGCGCGTGCGCGAACCGCTGGTCGACATCGCGATGATGCGCACGCCGGTCGTGCTGGGCACCAACATCGCCACCTTCCTCACCGGCGCCGGCATGTACGGCGCGTTCATCCTGGTGATCCAGTTCGTGCAGACGCCGGGCCGGTTCGGGTACGGCTTCGGGTCCGACGCGCTCGGCGCGGGCCTGACGCTGCTGCCGATGACCGCGGGCACCCTACTTGCCGCCGGCGCGGTGTCGGTGCTGATCCGCCGCGTCGGCCCGAAGTGGCCGATGGTGATCGGCACGGTCGTCGCCACCGCGACGTTCGCGTTCCTGCTCGCCTTCCACGCCGAGCACTGGCACTTCTACGTCGCGACCGGCCTGCTCGGCCTCGGGCTGGGGCTGGCGTTCGGCGCGATCCCGACGTTGCTCAACAGCGGCGTCACCCCCGAGCAGACGAGCGTCGCCAACAGCGTCAACCAGACGCTGCGCTCGATCGGCGGCTCCATCGGCACGGCGGTGGCGTCGGCGATCCTGGCCGCGACCCTGCTGCCGGGCCTCCCCCTGCCCACGGTCGGCGCGTACACCACCGCGTTCACCGTGTCCGGCGCGATCTGCGTCCTCGCGGTCGTCGCCGCTGTGTTCGTCCCGTACCGACACCGCGAAACCACGAAGGAGTCTCGATGACGAGGGCGTATCCCTTCAGTGAGCCGGAAAAACTGGACATCGAGCCGCTGTTCGAGCAGCTGCGCACCGAAGAACCGCTGAGCCGCGTCACCATGCCCTACGGCGAACCAGCCTGGCTGGCGACGCGCTACGAGGACGTCAAGGTGGTGCTGGGGGACCCGCGCTTCAGCCGCGCGGCGGCGACCGGGCGCGACGAGCCGCGGCTGCGCCCGCACCTGCCGCCGCCGGGCAACATCCTCAGCCTCGACCCGCCGGACCACAGCCGGCTGCGGCGCCTGGTGATGAAGGCGTTCACCATGCGCCGGATCGACGCGCTGCGGACGCGGGCGCAGGAGATCGCCGACGGGCTCGTCGACACGATGCTGGCCCAGGGTCCGCCCGCCGACCTGGTCGAGGCCTTCGCGCTGCCGTTCCCGGTGACGGTGATCTGCGAGCTGCTGGGCGTCCCGTTCGAGGACCGCGGCGACTTCCGCGTCTGGTCGGACGCGTTCCTCTCGACGACGAAGTTCACGCCGGACGAAGTCCTCGACGCGATGACGAAGATGAACGAATACATGGCCGGCCTGATCGCGCAGCGCCGGGAGACGCCGCACGACGACCTGCTCGGCGCGCTGGTCGTGGCCCGCGACGAAGACGACCGGCTCTCGGAGGAGGAGCTGCTGTCGCTGGCGCAGACGCTGCTGGTGGCCGGGCACGAGACGACCGCGTCCCAGATCCCGAACTTCGTGTACGCGCTGCTCACGCACCCGGGCCAGCTGGCGCTGCTGCGCGCGGACCTGAGCCTGGTGCCGAAGGCGGTGGAGGAGCTGATGCGGTTCGTCCCGCTCGGCACCGGCGCGGGTATCGCGCGCTACGCGACGGAAGACGTCGAGCTGGGCGGGGTGACGGTCCGGGCGGGGGAGCCGGTGCTGCCCGCGCTGGCGTCCGCGAACCGCGACGGCTCGGTGTACTCGGACCCGGAGGTGCTGGACCTGCTGCGCGGGGAGGCGACGCACATCGGCTTCGGCCACGGCGCCCACCACTGCCTGGGCGCGCCGCTGGCCCGGATGGAACTGCAGGTCGCGCTGGACACGCTGCTGCGGCGGCTGCCGGAACTGCGGCTGGCCGAGGGCGAGGCCGGCATCGGCTGGAAGCTGGGCCTCTCGACGCGCGGGCCGCTGCAGCTGCCGCTGGCCTGGGGCTGAGCGACCCCGTCCCGCACCCGGCACGCGCCGGGTGCGGGACCGGGCTCAGTGCACCCGGGTGAGCGGGATGCGGTGGAACACAATGGTTTCGTACGGGCCGGCCGTGCCGGTCTCGTAGAGCAGCCCGGCGGTGAGCGGGTCGGCCTGCACGAGGTCGGAGTACGCCGCGGGCCCGGTGGTCAGCGTCCGGCCCGGGATCCAGGTGCGCCCGCGGTCGGTGCTCAGCCGCAGCTGCATCACCGCGCGCGTCGCGGGGTCGGAGGGGCCGGAGTACAGCAGCAGCCACGGGATCGTCGTCTGCAGCACGCTGCCCTCGACCTTCGTCCCGGACAGCGCCGGCTGCGCCCGGTACGGCCGCACGAGCGTCTTGCCGCCGTCCACGCTGTAGCCGTCGACCCGGTGCTCGGCCGCGGAACCCTGGTTGCGGCTGGAGAAGTAGAGCGTGCCGTCGGGCAGTTCCGTCGCCGAGGTCTCGTTCGCGGCGACGACGCCGTCGGTGCGGTCGTCGGTGAAGCCGATGTGCCAGGTGCGGCCGTCGTCGTCGCTGTAGAGGTCGTGGCCGCCGTAGTACTTCGCCTCGGTGCCGACGTCGGCCGAGCCGGCCGGCGGCGAGCTGGAATGGTTGGCGGGCACGACGATCCGGCCCGCGTGCGGGCCGTGCCGCAGCAGCGTGGCGTGCCCGGGACCGGTGGCGTACCACCGCCAGCCGGGCCGTTTCGTGTCCGCGGTGATGTCGCGCGCGGCGCTCCAGGTGCGGCCGTTGTCGCCGCTGCGCTGGACGAACACCCGGCGGGTGTCCTGCTCCGACGCCGCGCCGGTCATGATCTGCTTCTCCGAGACGAGTCCGTTGTGGACGGTCAGGAGGACGAGGTCGCCGTTGCGGGCCAGCACCGGCGTCGGGTTGCCCGCGGTGGCGTCGCCGTTGGTGGTCACCACGGCGAGCGGGCCCCAGGTGCAGCCGCCGTCGCGCGACGAGCGGGACACCGTCCGGATGGCGCCGGAGTCGCCGGCCGAGTCGCGCCGGCCTTCGGCGAACGCCACCAGCGACCCGTTCGCGGCGCGCACCACCGCGGGGATCCGGAAGGTGTCGTATCCCTCGGTGCCGGAGGTGAACGGCACCGAGGACGCGCATCCTCGGTCGGCGGCCGAGGCCGCCCGGGTGAAGGGCAGCCAGACCACGGCCGCGGCCAGCAGGATCGCGCCCGCTCGGCGTTTCGATGACACCGGTTCCGCCTCCTCGCTGAGGGGATGGAGTGGTAGGACATGGGATGTCCGACGTCCTATGACCGACAACCTAAGGAGGCGGTGCGCGGTTCGTCAAGGACTACGCTGAACCGAGCGCTCGCGAGGAGGACCGTGGACCACCGGAAGCACTTCGCCGACATCCACCGGCGTCCGCAGCTGTACGGATTGGACGGCAGCTACCACGACTACTGCACGTACCTGCTCGGTGTGGACGCGGGCAACGACGGCGGGCTGCTGACCGGCTTCAAGGAGTCGCTCGTGCCCCGGGTCGGCACCGGCGGCAACCTGACCTGGACGTCGCTGGTGCTGTACCTGGCCTTCCCCGGCCGCACGTCGGGGTGGCACGACGAAGCGGCGGGGGACGGCCGTCAGCTCGCGGTCGACCTGCTCTTCACGTTGCTGGACGAGTTCCTCGAGACGCGTTCCGAGGCGCGCGGCACCGCCGCGATCTTCGCCGGGTACCTGGCCTGGCGCGAGGCCCGGCCGTGGGCGCGCCGCGCGTCACTCGGCCAGGTCGTCCCAGCGGAGGAGGATCGCGGCGGCGAGCAGGCCGGCCACGACGATCTTCCCGATGATCAGCAGCGCGCTCGCGCCGGTCACCTGCCTGAGGTCCAGTAGCACCCCGGCGAACACCTTCGCGCCCCCAGCGCCGCCGGAAGCCGACGGCGACCACGCCGGCCAGCTGCACCGCGGAGGCCAGCAACGCCAGCACGAGCCACGGCGACGTCTCGCCGCCGTGGCCGATTTCGTCGGCCAGGCCCCCCAGGACGCCACTTTCGCTACGAAAGATGCGGGGTTGTGGAGGGATTTCGGGGGATGTGGACAGTGATCTGGAGGACCAGGACCAGGACCAGGACCAGGACCAGGACCATGGCCACGGCCGTGCCCAGGCCGAAGAGGACCAGCATCACCGGGAGGAAGACCCGCCCGGCGGTGCCGCCGGTGGCGGGTTCGGGCACACGACGACGAGGCACGGCGAGCCCTCCGCTCCAGCGATCCGGAACCTCCCACCGTGCCGGAAACCGGCGCCGTTGACCATCGGGCATTCGCCGTAGCCGCGGTGCCGGGCGGGCTTACCGCCCGGCACCGGTGGTCACGACGCGCTGCAGAGGGTGCCGTTCAGGGTGAACGCCGTCGGCAGGATGTTCGGGCCGCCGTAGTCGGCCGTGAAGCCCGGGTCGACGCTCGCGCCCGGGGCCAGCGCCGTGGCCGACGTGACCGTCACGGTGGTGCCGGTCTGGGTCCAGGTGCCGTTCCAGCCGCCGGTGAGGTGCTGCCGCGCGGTCGGCCAGGTGAAGGTCAACGTCCAGTTCGGCGCCGGTTTCGTGCCCGTGTTGGTGAGGTGGACGCCGCCGACGAAGCCGCTCGACCAGTCGGTGACGTCGGACATCGTGGCCGCGCACGTGCTCCGCGCCGGCGCGCCCGTGGTGAACGTCAGCGACGGCGACGCCCAGGAGACGGTGCCCGCCGTGTCCCGCGCCAGCACGTTGACCGTGTACCGGCTGCCCGGGACGAGGTTGCCGACGGTGAACGACCTGCCCGCGGTCTCGCCCCACGCCTCACTGGTCGTGCCGACGGTCCGGTAGACCTCGTACTTCGCGACCGGGTGGCCGCCGGGCGCGGCCGCGGGCCAGGTGAGCGTCGCCGAACGGTCGGTGACCTGGCCGGCTGTCACCGGACCGGGTGCGGCCGGGGCTCCGGTGACCGCGGTCGCCGGGTGCAGCACCAGCGTGGTCAGCGAGTACGGCGGCAGCGTCCGGCTCGTGCTGCTGCCGCCGGCGCCCTCCGCGATCGACGTCGCGCCGTTGGTGAAGGTGTACACCTTCGACGCCGTGGCGGCCGGGGCGTAACCGGCGTAATCGACGGCGACCGTGTGGGCGTTGCCGGGATCCTTGTTGACCAGCAGCACGGAAAGATCGCCGTCGGGCCGGCGGGCGGCGTGCGCGGTGACCAGCGGCTCGCTCGTCCCCGCGCGGACCAGCTGGTCTCCGGGGCGCGCGAAGAGGCTCAGCATCTTCAAGCCGTGGTAGGGCGCGAACGGCGTGTTCAGCGGCGGCTCGCAGACGTCGCCCAGGCACGTCGCGCTGGAGAGCATCCCCATGTCCCCGTAGTCGGTCTGACCCTCCACTGTGGACACCTGCGACGCGCCGTTGTGCGTGTCCCACCAGTCGACGGTGAACACGCCGTTCTCCAGCATCGTGCTGTACGTCTCGGCGGCGAACAGCGCGCCGGGCTGGGTGTCCATGCCGACCGAGGTGTTGGTCTCGGTGAGCGCGACGCCGATCCGCCCGGGGTTCGCGCCCGCGTACTGCGCGATCTCGCGCCGGACGACGTACACCATGTCGTCCACCTGCTCGGGCTTGGCGAGCGCCTCCGCCGCCGTGGCGCCGCCGGGGTACCAGTGCAGGACGACGAAGTCGACATGGGGACCGGCGATCGACAGCACGGTCTGGTTCCAGTCGGCGGTGTCGCCGTCGCCGACGATGCCGTCGGGCCAGTTCGCCGGGGTCGTCAGCACCGCGCCGATCTTGACCGACGGGTCGACGGCCTTCATGGCCGCGGCGTAGGCGACGACGCCGTTGGCGTAGGCCGTGGGGCTCTTGTCGGCGTGGTTGTCGGCTTCCCAGTTCGCGCCGTAGTGGCCGTTGCCGTACAGCTCGTTGCCGATCTCCCAGTAGCGGGCGCCGTAGCCCTTGGTGACGTTGGCGTACCGGACCCAGTCCGCCGCTTCCTGCGGTGTGCCGGTGCCGTAGTTGGCGATGATGATCGGCTGGGCCCCGGTGCGCCGCGCGCCGCCCATGAAGGTGTCGAAGTCGGTGTCCGGTGCGACGTAGCCGCCCGGCGCGGTGTTGTCCTTCCAGTGGTAGATGTCGCCGTAGGAACCGCCGGGGTAGCGCAGCACGCGCACGCCGGCGTCGCCGAGCAGGCCGGCCACGGTGTCGGTGCCGAGCTGGCTGTCCCAGACGGCGTGGTTGGCCCCGAGTGCGGTGTCCGCCACGGAGGCCAGGCCGGCCCGCGCGTTCACGGTGACGGCGACGTCCGGCTCGGCCGCGGTGGCGGGGGCGGCCCCGGCCAGGCCCGCGGCGAGCAGGACCGCCGCGGCCGTGACGGCGCGGCGAAGTGGTCGAGCTGTCATGAAGAGTCCATCCCTCACTCGTCCGGATCGAACAGAATGCAAGATGGCTGAGAGCGCTCCCAGAAAGCGAACCACCGGCGCTGCCGGAAGTCAACGCCCGGGGTGAAGGGTTCAGCGGGTCGCGGCGTGCTCGCGCGACGCGGCGCGGACCAGTCGCGCGGTGGTGCGGGTTCGGCTGTGCGGGCCGAGGACCCGGGCGGTTGAGCGGGCGCTGGTCGTGCGACGCGGTGTCGACCGGGTCGACTGTGCGACGGCCGCGCGAGCGCGGTCGGTGTGGTGGGTGGGGCGAGGATCCGGACGGTTTAGCGGGTCGCCGCGTGCTCGCGTGACGCGGCGCGGACCAGGCCGGCGACGGCGCGGGACCGGCTGTGCGGTGGCCACGCGATCACCGTCGTCACGGCGGGCGCGTCGACGACCGGCACGGCGGCGAGGTCCGCGCGCAGGTGGGTGCGGCACGACTCGGCGAGGATCACCGTGGTCCGGCCGAGCGCGATCAGCTGGTAGAGCTGGGTCAGGTTCCGTACCTCGGCGCCCGGGCCGTCCGGATAACCGCCGTCGGGACGCGGCCAGCGGGCCATCGGGAGGTCGGGCAGCGCCGCGACGTCGGCGGTCCGGACGTGCGACCGGCCGGCGAGCGGGTGCCCGGCCGGCAGGATCACGACCTGCCCCTCGGTGCCCAGCTCCTCGGTGTCGAACCCGGCCGTCGAGTCGTAGGGCCAGTGCATCAGCGCGACGTCGGCCTGCCCGTCGCGCAACAGCCGTTCCTGCTCGCGGGCCTCGCACAGCAGCACGTCGACGTCGGCGGCGTCCGGCTCGGCGGCGTACGCGGCGAGCAGTTCCTTCAGCAGGTCACCGGAAACGCCGGCCTTGGTGACGAGGACGAGCCCGGTCCGGCCGGTCGCGGCCCGCCGGGTGCGCCGCTCGGCCGCGGCCAGCGCGCCGAGGACGGCGCGGCCCTCGGCCAGCAGCACGGATCCGGCGTCGGTGAGCGTGACCGAGCGGCTGGTGCGCTCGAACAGCGTGACGCCGAGCCGCCGTTCGAGAAGGCCGATCGCGCGCGACAGCGGGGGCTGGGCCATGCCCAGACGCTCGGCCGCGCGGCCGAAGTGCAGTTCCTCGGCGACGGCGACGAAGTACTGCAGCTCGCGCGTCTCCATGACCTCACGCTACATCGATACCGGCCGGGTATCGATCGCCGACGCGGACGGTGTTGGTGCCCGGCCGCGGCGCGGCCAAGCTCGAGTTCATGAGTGAAAAGACGATCGCGCTGGTCACCGGCGCCAACAAGGGAATCGGGTACGAGATCGCGGCCGGCCTGGGTGCGCTCGGCTGGAGCGTGGGCGTCGGCGCCCGCGACGAGCAGCGGCGCGAGACCGCCGTGGCGAAGCTGCGCGCGGGCGGCGCCGACGCGTTCGGCGTACCCCTCGACGTGACCGGCGACGCGAGCGTGACCGCCGCGGCCGTGCTCCTCGACGAGCGCTTCGGCCGCCTCGACGTCCTGGTCAACAACGCCGCGGTCGTCGGCGGTTTCCCGCAGGAGCCCACGAAGGTCGGCCTCGGCACCGTGCGCGCGGCCGTGGAGACCAACGTGTACGGCGTGATCCGGGTGATCAACACGATGCTGCCGCTGCTGCGCCGTTCGGCCTCGCCGCGGATCGTCAACCTGTCCAGCGAAACCGGCTCGCTGACCCGGCAGTCCGCGGCGGACGCCGACTTCGGGTTCCTGTCCGCCGCGTACATGCCGTCGAAGACGTTCCTCAACGCCGTCGTCGTCCAGTACGCCAAGGAACTGCGCGACACGAACATCCTGATCAACAACGCCTGCCCGGGTTACGTCGCGACGGACCTGAACGGCTTCCGCGGCGTGCGCACCCCCGAACAGGGCGCGGTCACGGCGATCCGCCTCGCGACCCTGCCGGCCGACGGCCCGACGGGCGGCTTCTTCGACGACAACGGCGTGGTGCCCTGGTAGCGAACAGGTCCAGCGGCCGCCGGGTCAGGTGCGGTACGGGCCGTGGTTCCCGAGGTCCGGGCTGACGTGCGGGCCGGCGGCGTCCGGGTCGCTCCCGGGGAAGCGGGTCCGCACGCGAGCGTCCTGGCGCCGGCGGACCAGCGCCGACAGCGTCGCCGCGTGCACCACGGCCAGCAGGAGCAGGAACACGCCGACCCGGCCGACGAGCGCGGGCGCCGAGCCCGACCACCCGGGGCCGATCACCGAGAGCAGGGCCAGCAGGCCCAGCGCGACGAGGTGGAAGACCGTCACCACCATCGTCGCCGTCGGCCCGCCGGCGCCGTCCGGGCCGCGCAGGTAGCGCCGGCCGTCGCGGTGGAGGACCTGGCCGTCCGCCACCACGAAGATCAGCCCGATGATCAGGAACCCCAGCAGATCGTTGCCGGCCATCGTCGCCTCCTCGTTTCGGGTGGGGTACCCGCGCGACGAGCCCCGGCCGGGTCGTTCACCGCATCGAGCGAGTACGTCACGTGGCGGGCGACCGGGTCCGTTGTGCGCCACCGGTCTGGTTCCGCTGGATCACCCCGGGATACAGTGCGCGCGGTTGAAAAACACAGCCGCCGGTGGCCTTGCCTGTGCGGGCGCCGTTACGCCTGATCCGGTGGCCTGTGTGCGGGCGGCTTGGTGAGGCCTCATTCGAGAGAGGCTCGATGTCGTGACCGCTCCTTCGGTCGGCTCCACCCGCGTCACGGTGCCCCCGCTTTCGCTGCCGTCCGCGGTCAACCGGCTCTCGGTGCTGCTGGTCGAGGACGACGACGGCGACGCGCTGCTGGTCGAGGAGATGCTCGCCGACGTCCCGGTCGAGGCCGAGCGGATCACGCTGCTGCGGGTGGCGACCCTGGCGGCCGCGCTGCCGCACGTCGGGGGCGTCGACTGCGTGCTGCTCGACCTGCAGCTGCCCGACGCGTCCGGCCTGACCGCCCTCACGACGTTGCGCCGACACAGCCCGGGCAGCGCCATCGTGGTGCTGACCGGGCAGAACGACACCGCCACCGGCGTGGCCGCCGTGGCCGCCGGGGCCCAGGACTACCTCGGCAAGGACCAGGTCGACGGCCCGCTGCTGATGCGCGCCATGCGCTACGCCTGGGAACGGCGGCGAGCCGAGGGCGCCGAACAGCGGCTCCTGGAGCAGCAGCTGCTCGCGGGGGAGAACGCGCGGCTCGAACGCGGCCTGCTGCCCACCCCGCTGCTCGCCGACGACGGCCTCGGCCTGGCGGTCCGCTACCGCCCGGGCCGCGACGGCGCGTTGCTGGGCGGCGACTTCTACGACACGGTCGAGCTCGCCGACGGCACCGTCGAGGTGATCATCGGGGACGTCTGCGGGCACGGCCCGGACGAAGCCGCGCTGGGCGTGGCGCTGCGGATCGCGTGGCGGGCCCTGGTGCTGGCCGGGCTGCCGGCCACCGAGGTGCTGGCCACGGTCGACCGGGTCCTGGTGAACGAGCGGATCGAGCCGCTGTTCGCCACCGCGTGCGTGGTCACCGTGGCCCCGGACCGGACGTCCGCGCGGATGGTGCTCGCCGGGCACCCGCCGCCGTTGCTGCTGGGCGGGGCCGGCCCGGTGGAGTTCCTGTCCTCCGACGGCCTGGGCCCGCCGCTGGGCCTCCCGCTGAAGCGGCCCCGGCGCCAGACCGAGGTCGCGCTGGCGCCGGGCTGGTCCCTGCTGCTCTACACCGACGGCATCTTCGAGGGCCGCTCCGGCGGCGGCGATCGCCTCGGCCGCACCCGGATGGCCGCGCTGGCCGGGGAGCTCCTCACCGGGCCGGGTGACGCCGGTGCGGCGCTGGACGCCCTGATCGGCCGCGTCCAGCAGCTGAACGACGGCCCGGTGGACGACGACATCGCGCTGGTCCTGCTCACCCAGCGAGCCGCCGGAGGAGCCCGATGACGCGGGAACGCGCGTCCTGGCCGCTGCGGCGCTGGGCCGGGGTGCTGGCGCTCGTCGAGGCCGTCCTGCTCGTCGGCGCCCTCGCGGGCGGCGCGCTCGCGCTGTCCCGCCTCGACGACGCCCGGAGCCGGCTGCTCGACGTGGTGGGGCCGCAGCTGCTGCAGGCCAAGGCCCTCTCGACGGCGCTGGTCGACCAGGAGACCGGGATCCGCGGTTACCTGCTGACCCGGCAGCAGGAGTTCCTCGAGCCGTACCGGGCCGGGCTCGCCGACCAGGACCGGGCCGTGGCGGAGCTGCGCCGGCTGGGCGCCACCCCGGACACCGCGCCGGGGCGCGACCTCGCCGCGGTCCTGGCCGGCGCCGACGCGTGGCGTGGGGCGGCCCTCGCCCAGGCGGCGCCGGGCGGCCCCGCGCCGACGGCGGGGCAGGTGGAACAGGACAAGAAGCTCTTCGACGCGCTGCGCGGCCGCCTCACCGAGCAGGACGCGCACCTCGACGCCGCCCGGCTGGACGCCCGCGCGGACCTCGCGGCCGCGACGAACCTGCTGACCTGGATCCTCGTCACCATCGCCGTGGTGATCGCGGCGGCGTTCGTCCTGCTGTTCGCGGGCCTGCGCCGGGCCGTGGTCGGGCCGATCCAGCAGCTGGCCGCCGCGGTGCGCGACACGGCCGCGCGCGACCTGCACCGGCCGGTGGTGGCGACCGGGCCCCGGGAGGTGCGCCAGCTCGGCGCCGACGTCGACGTGATGCGCCGGCGCATCCTCGAAGAGGTGGCCGAGCTGGAGCGGGCCCACACGCTGCTGGAGGCCCGGACGCACGCCCTGGAGCGGTCGAACTCCGACCTGGAGCAGTTCGCCTACGTCGCCTCGCACGACCTCCAGGAGCCGCTGCGGAAGGTGACCAGCTTCTGCCAGCTGCTGGAGAAGCGCTACCACGACAAGCTCGACGAGCGCGGCGAGCAGTACATCGGGTTCGCCGTCGACGGCGCCAAGCGGATGCAGGTGCTGATCAACGACCTGCTGGCGTTCTCCCGCGTCGGCCGCCGCGGTGGCGAGCCGGTGGCGGTCGAGACGGCGGCGCTGGTGGCCACGGCCACGGCGAACCTCGAGAGCGTGCTCGCCGACGCCGGCGCGCGGGTGAGCGTCGCCGACGGCCTGCCGCCGGTGCGGGGTGAGCAGTCGCTGCTGACCGCGGTGTTCCAGAACCTGATCGGCAACGCCGTGAAGTTCCACGGCGAACGGCCACCCGAGATCACCGTCGCCGCCGAGCGCGACGGCGCGGACTGGGTGTTCTCCGTGACGGACAACGGGATCGGGATCGACGCGCAGTACGCCGAGCGGATCTTCGTGATCTTCCAGCGGCTGCACGGCCGCGGCGACTACCCGGGCACCGGGATCGGCCTGGCGATGTGCCGCAAGATCGTCGAGCACCACGGCGGCCGCATCTGGCTGGACACCGAAGTCGCCGAAGGCACGTGCTTCCGATTCACCCTCCCCGCACTCGTGGCCCCGGAACTCGCCGGTGCCGTCGCCGAAGAACAGGACGCGGCATGACCCAGACCCCGGAACCGATCGACGTCCTGCTCGTGGAGGACGACCCCGGCGACGTCCTGATGACGCGGGAAGCGTTCGAGCACTACAAGATCCGCAACACCCTGTCGGTCGTCTCCGACGGCGAGCAGGCGCTGCAGTTCCTCCGGCGCGAGCCGCCCTACGAGGACGCGCCGCGGCCCGGCCTGATCCTGCTCGACCTCAACCTGCCCCGCCGGGACGGCCGTGAGGTGCTCGCCGAGGTCAAGGCCAGCCCGGAGCTGCGGAGCATCCCGGTCGTCGTGCTGACGACGTCCGAGGCCGAGGAGGACATCGCGCGCAGCTACGACCTGCACGCCAACGCCTACGTCACCAAGCCCGTCGACTTCGACAGCTTCGTCGAGGCCGTCCGCCAGATCGACAGCTTCTTCGTCACGGTGGTCAAGCTTCCGCACTGAGCCGGTCTTCGAGCACGCCCGCGAGGGCCGCGGCGATGAGCGCGACGGCCCGGTCCTCGTCGCCGGCCAGCCGCCGCAGGACGTCCTTCGCGAGCGCCGGCGGCATCTCGGCGAAGGCCTGGGTCAAGCGGATCCGCACCGCGGAGTCCGCGGTGGGCGCGGCCAGCTCGGCGGTCAGCGCGCTCATGATCCGGTCCGCGCTGGAGGCATCCCGGGACAGCGCGCCGAGCAGCTCCGCCGCCTCGACGTCGTTCGTGCCCTCGACCACCATCGTGACGAGCGTCGGCACGGCCGCGGTCTCGCCGCGCGCGGCCGACGCCAGCGCGGCGTGCCGGCGCACGGCCGGGTCCGGGTCGCCGAGGGCCGCCGCGAGCAGCGCGGTCGCCTCGGCGCCGGCGAACCCGGCGATCGCCCGGACCGCGCGCCGGCGGACGTCGACGTCCGCCGAGGTCATGCCGGGCGCCAGGCTCGCGACGCCGTCGCCGCCCGCCCGCGCGAGGGCCCACCGCAGGGCGCCGGCGACGTTCGCGTCGGCCTCGGCCAGGACCGCGCCGGCCAGCAGGTCGGCCGGCAGCGGCACGTCGTCGGCCGGGGCCAGGACGGCCTGCTGCCGGCGCGCGGCACTGGCCGAGTCGAGCCCGCGCAGGAGCTCGATGATGCCCAGGACGTCCGGCCAGCCCTCGGGCGCCGAAGCGTCGACCGCCCGGAGCCGGTCGAGCAGCTCCCGCTCCCGCCGCAGCCGGTCTTCGGTCCGCCGGATGAGGTCGCCGACCAGCGTGGCCGGTGCGAAGGCGGGATCCTCCAGCGCCCGGCCGATCTGGCGCAGCGACAACCCCAGTGACCGCAGGCTCTCCACGTGGAAGATCCGGCGGATGTCCCGGGCCGCGTATTCGCGGTAGCCGCCGACGGTGCGCCCGGTCGGGCGCACCAGCCCGAGGGTGTCGTAGTGCCGGAGCATCCGGCTGCTCACCCCCGAGCGGCGCGCCACCTCGCCGATCAGCACGACGTCCCGCCCGAGTGCTCCGGGCCGAGCGCGACGATCCGCTTGGCCTCGTCGACGCCCGGGTCGAACGCGGCGTCCGGGTCGCGCAGCAGCCGTTCCGTGGCACGGGCGTGCGCCCGCACCGCCGGGTCGGCACTCGCCAGGCCCGGCCGCAGCGCCGGCTCGACGCCGTCGCCGAGCGCGACGAGCGCCCGGCTGAGGCTCAGCCGCACGGTCCGGTCGCCGCGACCGAGCTGCGTGACCAGCTCCGCGGCCAGCTCGCCGCGGTCGCCGTCCGGGACGAGGACGACGGCGGCCCGCCAGGCGCTGCGCGCGACCTCGTCGTCGGCGTCGCGCAGCAGCGCCGGCGTGATCGCGGGCCACGTCGCGGCGTCGCCGATCTTGGACAGCGTGTGCAGGGCCTGGCTCCGGGCTTGCGCGTGTTCGGACCGGAGCTCCCCGAGCAGCTTGGGCACGGTGACGTCCGCCGGGAGCCGGGTCAGGGCCCAGGTGAGCATGTCGCGCACGAAGAAGTCCGGCTCGATCGCGGACCGCGCCACGAGCGTGTCGGCGAAGCCGGGCTCGGCGCGCGTGCCGGCCTCCAGGGCCGCCTGCAGCCGCGTCGACGAGTTCCCGGCGCCCAGCGCGTCGAACAGGGTCGGGTTCACGGTGATCACCTCCTGCGCCCAGTGAAGACCTTGTCACGGTGTCAAGGTCAAGGCGCTTGCCAGTTCTTTGACAGGTGTCTATAAAGTGCGGGTGAGCATCGACAGCCGTGACCCGCGGGCCGCCCGGTCGCGGGCGGCGCTGTACGCGGCGGCCGTGCGGCTGGTGTCCGGCCGCGGCAGCGCGAGCGTCCCGGTGACCGACCTGGCCGAAGCCGCCGGGGTCAGCCGTCAGCTCGTCTACCTGCACTTCGCCGACCGGGACGCGCTGCTGGTCGCCGCGGCGCTCGACCTCGCGCGGCGCGAGCTGCTGCCCGCCCGGGAGTCCGGGCGCGCCGCGGTGCTCGCCACGGCCCGGCACTTCGCCGCGCACCGCGCGTTCTACCGCGCCCTGCTCACCGGCCCGTGCGCGTTCGCGCTGACCACCGCATTGGGTGAGCTGCTCGCGCCGGTCAACCGCCACGCCGTCCGGGCGCTCTTCGGCGACCGCGTGCCGGCCGGGACGGCCGACGACCTCGCCGTGTTCCTCACCGGGGGCGCCGGCGCGGTGATCAACGCCTGGCTGCTCGGTGCCGAGGAGACGCTCGATCCCGGGGACCTTGCCGATCGCCTCGGCCGCATCCTGCACACCCTCGGCGCGAGAAGGGAAGCGTGACGATGACCCACCCGGAACTGACGATGGAACTGGTGGCCAGGCTGGAGGTGCTGATCGCCGAGCCGATCGACGCCGGGGTGACGCCGGCCGGGCACCGGCGCGTCATCCCGATCACCGGCGGCCGCGCCGACGGCCCGCGCGTCACCGGCGAGGTGCTCGGCATCGGCGCGGACTGGAGCGTCGTGCGGGGTGACGGCGTCGCCGCCGTCACGGCGAAGTACCTGATCCGCACCGACGACGGCGTCGTGCTCACCGTGACCAACACCGGCGCGTTCACCGCGCGGGGGATTGTCACGAGCCCGCGCGTCGAAGCGCCCGAAGGCCCGTACGCCTGGCTCAACGACGCCGTTCTCGTCGGCACGCTCGTCCCGCTGCTCGACGGCGCCCGGCCGCGCGGGGTTTCGCTGCAGTTCCACCAAGTCACCGCGAAGTGAGGTCGTCCGTGTCGATCCTGTCGAAGCCGTTCGTCGCCGACGGGGTGGCCCGCCTGCTGGGGGCCGCCGCCGCGCGGGCGGTCAAACCGCGTCCGCTGTTCCCCGAGATTCCCGGCCGCACCGGCGAAATCACGATCCCGACCCGGCACGGCCCGATGGCCGCCACCCTGTACCGCCCGCCGGGAGACGCCCGGGGCGTGTACGTCAACGCCCACGGCGGCGGGTTCGTGATCGGCGCCCCGATCGGGGACGACCCGCTGTGCCGGTACCTCGCCGAGCACGCGGGGGTGGTCGTGGTCAACGTCGACTACGCGCTCGCGCCGGCCCGGCGGTTCCCCGTGCCGTGCGAACAGGTCCACGACGCGCTGACGTGGGCGGCCGCGCCCGAGCGCGAGTGGGCCGGCGGGCGGCTGTGCGTCGGCGGGCAGAGCGCCGGCGGCTCGCTCGCGGCCGCGGCGTCCCGGCTCGCGCTGCGCGACGGCGGTCCGGCGATCGCGGTGCAGGTGCTGCACTACCCGCCGCTGGACCTCGTCACCCCGGCCGCGGCCAAGCCCGCGCCGCGGGGCGCGGTGATCCGGCCGTGGATGGGGGAGGTCTTCGACACCGCCTACATCCCCGACGCCGCCCGCCGCACCGACCCGCTGGCGTCACCGGCGTGGGGGAGCAACGGCGACGGCCTGGTGGGCATCGCACCCGCGCTCGTGCTCACCTGCGAGTACGACCGGCTGCGCGCCGAAGCCGTCGCCTACGCGGCCAAGCTCGCGGAAGCCGGCGCGCTGGTGGAGCACTACGACATCCGCGGCGTCGACCACGGGTACGACCTCATGGGCGGCGACTCCGAGCTGGTCCGGCGGGTCTACGCGTTCCTCGCCCTGCACGTCGAACGCGCGGTGACGGCCTGAGCGGTGTCCTCAGGGCACCACCAGCACCGGCCAGTGGCCCGCCCTGATCAGCTTCGTGGCGACCGAGCCCGCGAAGCGGTGACCCGCCTTCTGCGACGCGCCGACGACGACCGTGTCCACCTGGCAGCGATCGGCGGTGTCGCGCAACGCCGTGTACGGGTCGCCGAACATCTTGAGGAGCGTCACCGGCACCTCGAGTTCTTCGGCGCCCGACCGGATCTGGTCGCGCAGCTCGGTGTAGACCTGCCACGTCGTGTCGTGCTCGACGGCGGCGGCGACCGGCGGCCCGAGGGTCGTCAGGGCCGAGTGTCGCGCGATGAAGGCGACGATCAGCCGGCCGCCTTGGCGCCGCGTCAGGCCGAAAGCGTAGGCGGCCGCCCGCATCGCGGTGTCGGAGCCGTCGACCCCGGCCAGGATGGCCCGCGCCGCCGGGCCCCGGCGCGGGCCGAACCGCTCCACAGTGGACTCGAAAGCACTGGACCCGAATGCACTGGACCCGAACGCGTTGGACCCGAACGCGTCGAGCTCGGCGGGGCTCATCGTGGCCACCTACCCCGCGACCGGCGCTTCGGTCTTCCGCTCGACGTCGATCGTCGTGCGCAGGGTGATCGGCTTGAGCAGCAGCGCCGCGATCACGCCGACGACCGCCACCGCCGCGGAGATCAGGAAGATGTGCGCGGTCGCGTCGCCGTAGACGGTGTGGACGACCGTCTGCACCTGCGGCGGCAGGGCTTTGAGGTTCAACGCGCTGACGCCGCCGGTCGACGCCTGGCCCGCGGGCACGTGCAGCGCCGCGGACAGGTCGGCCGTCACCCGGTTCGCCAGGACGGCGCCCAGCACCGAAATGCCGATGGTGCCGCCGAGTGACCGGAAGAACGTGACCGACGCGCTCGCCGAGCCGAGGTCGCGCAGGGGCACGTCGTTCTGCACGGCCAGCACGAGGTTCTGCATGGTCATGCCGACCCCGACGCCGACGACGGCCATCGCGACGCCGATCAGCCACAGTGACGTGGCGTGGTCGACCAGGCCCAGCACGAGGAACCCGGCCACCAGGATCACGCTGCCGGCCACGATGTAGGGCTTGATCTTGCCGGTGCGGCTGATCAACCGGCCGGAGACGGTCGAGGAGACCAGCACACCGGCCATCATCGGCATGGTCAGCAGACCGGCCTCGGTGGGCGAGAAGCCGCGGCCGATCTGGAAGTACTGGCCGAGGAACACCGCGCCGCCGAACATGGCCATGCCGACCGCGAGGCTGGCGATGATCGCCAGCGCGGGGGTGCGCTGGACGACGATCTTCAGCGGTACCACGGGTTCGCGGACCTTCAGCTCCACCAGCACGGCCAGCGCGAGGAGCACGAGACCGCCCGCCACCATCACGGCGGTCTGCCAGGAGCCCCAGGCGAAGGTGTTGCCCACGAAGGAAACCCAGATCAGCAGGACACTCACGCCCGCGGCGATGAGGCCGGCGCCTAGGTAGTCGACCCGGACGTCGTCGCGGCGCACGGTCTCCAGCTTGAGCGTGCGCTGCAGGACGACGAACGCGAGCGCCGCGATCGGCACGCCGACGAAGAAGCACCAGCGCCAGCCGAGCCACGGCACGTCCACGATCAGGCCGCCCAGCAGCGGGCCACCGACCGTCGCCACCGCCATCACGGCGCCGAGGTAGCCGTTGTACCGGCCGCGTTCCCGCGGCGGGATGATCGCCGCGATCACGACCTGGACCAGGGCTTGCAGGCCGCCGACGCCGATGCCCTGGAACGCGCGGGCGGCGATGAGCTGCCCGGTGTCCTGGCTGAAGCCGCTGATCGTCGACCCGGCCACGAAGATCACGATCGCGACCTGGACCAGCGTCTTCTTGTTGAACAGGTCGGCGAGCTTGCCCCAGATCGGGGTCGTGGCCGTGGCTGCCAGCAGGGTGGCCGTGACCACCCACGTGTATTGGGTCTGGGTGCCGTTCAGCGAGCCGATGATCAGCGGCAGCGAGGTCGAGACGACCGTCGAGCTGATCATGGCCACGAACAGCGCGAGCAGCAGCCCGGACAGCGACTCCAGCACCTCGCGGTGCCGCATCGCGCCCGCCTCGTTTCTCTCCGCTTTCACAGGACTCCTTCACGTCTCCGTAAATTATTGCCCACTGTGCAAACTTGCGCAATGGGCACTATGGGCCCGTCGTTAAGCTGTCGGCATGGACACCCTCGACACGCTGCGCACGCGCAAGAAGGCGGCGACGCGGCAGTCGCTGCACGAGGCGGCGCTGCGGCTGGCGGTGGAGCGCGGCCTCGACGGCGTCACCGTCGAGGACATCGCCGACGAGGTGGGCGTGTCCCGGCGGACGTTCTCCAACTACTTCGCGAACAAGGAAGACGCGATCCTGCACGCCGACCGCGAGCGGACCCGGGAGCTGGTGGCCCTGGTCGAGAGCAGGCCGGCCGGCGAGGAGCCGTGGGCGGCGCTGCGCGCGGCGAGCCGCGGGCTCTACCAGGCGCGGCCCGTGCCCGACCCCCAGTGGGTGGCGCAGCTGCGGCTGCTCCGGCGGCACCCGTCGCTGCTGGCGCAGCAGGCCGGCGACCAGATCGCCCTGGAACGCGACCTCACGGCGGTGCTGCTCGCCCGCGGCGGCCGCGTCGACGACGAACTGGCCCGCCTCATGACGGCGACGTTCCTCGCGGTCGTGCGGACCGGGATCGTGCGGTGGCTGGAAGGTCCGGGCGAGCAGCCGCTGGCCGAGGTCGTCGACCGCCTGCTGGGGCGCGTCCAGCTGCGCTGAGCGCCGCCCGACCCCGCGGTGTCGGATGGCGGCGAGTGCGTTCGTGGTGGAGGTGAGAGGCCGGCACCGGACCGGTCCCCGCGCACCGCTCGCGAGGAGAACGCCATGACCGCCACGTACACGTTCGACGTCTTTTCCACCCTCGACGGCTTCGGCTCCCACCACGGCGACTGGGGTGGCTACTGGGGCAAGCAGGGCCCCGAGCTGCTCGCCCGCCGCCACGCCTTGTACGACGAAGAGCAGCGGATGGTCTTCGGCGCCGGCACGTTCCGGGAGCACGTGGCGATGCTGGCCGCGAGTCCCGCCGAGGTCTCCGACCCGTGGGTCACGAGGATGCGGAACCTCCCGGCGACGGTCCTGTCGAGCACCCTGCGAGAGCCCCTGGGCTGGCCGGACGCGACGGTGGTGACCGGCGACGCGGTCGACGTCGTCACCCGGCTCAAGGAGGAGTCCGACGTCCCGTTGCGGTCCCACGGGGGCCTGTCGCTGAACCGCGCCCTGCTGGCGGCCGGGCTGGTGGACCGCGTCCAGGTGACGCTCTTCCCGGTGATCAGCGGCCGGACGGGACAGGCCCCGATCTTCCACGGCGCGGCCGACTTCGATCTGGAGCTGCTGGAGACCCGGACCCTGGACGGCCGCACGCAGGAGCTGGTCTACCGGCCCACGGTGCACGCCGGCTCGCGCTGATGGCCCGGTTCGCGAGTAATCGCCGGTCGTCCGGGTAACCCCGGGGGGAGACGCAGTCGTCGGCTCCCCATCGCTCGGCAAAGGACCTCATGGACGACCCGGACCAGTCCACTCGTGAATACCGCTTCGAGGCCGGTGCCGTACCCGACCTCGCGGCCATGCGGGGGTGGCTGCGACGCGTGCTCAAGGGCGCCTCGCCCGACGGTGTCCAGGACGTCCTGCTGCTGGCGACCGAGCTGGTCACCAACGCGCTGGACCACGCCCACGGCGTGCAGGCGCTGCGCGTCCGGTACCGGGCTCGCCGTTCCCCGGTCCGGCTGGAGGTCGACGACCCGCGGCCGGACCTCGGGCTACGGCTCGGCGGGTCGTCGCCGGGCGACACGCGGGGGCGGGGGCTCCTGCTCGTCGACGCGATCAGCCGCCGGTGGGGCGTCGTCACGCACGGCACCGCCCGCAAGACGGTGTGGGCCGACGTCGTCGCCGGCTGAGCCGCGCGTGCTGGTGCACTGGCCTTTGGCCGGGGTTCGAGCCCCAGCCGACCGGCCCGACCCCGCCAGGCGCGTCGGCCACTTCGACGAGCGCGGCGTGACGGCGAGCGGAACGGTTTGCGTGGTGCGGCCGGGAATCAGGTGGCTTCCATGTCCACACCGGACACTTTGGGCGCACGAGGCACGGCAGGCACAACCGGAGCCGGCGCCGGATCCAGGACGAACCGGGTCAACGCGGCGCGGGGATCCATGCCGCGCAGCTGATTGAGCTCCCGCAGGGGTTTGCGCAGCTGCTCGAACTCGGGCCCGACCTCGTCGGTGATCTGCTGCTGCATCGCGCCGAGGGCGTTCTTGCCCTTCACCACGGCTTTGCGGACGGTGGTGAGCGCGCCGGGCAGCCGTTCGGGGCCGATGATGAACAGCGCGGCCACGAGCAGGACGAGCAGGTGCTCGGCGCTGAGTCCGAACATCGTGATCTCCTTTCCGGGCAGGACGCGGTGGGTGCCGGATTCCCCGACGGAACCCGGCACCCGCCGCGGCCGGTGCTCAGTTGGCGGCGCTGGTGTTCACTTCGCCGTTGACGCCCTTGGGGAAGAACCCGCCGGAGGTGGCGGCCTTGTTCGTCAGGTAGACGATGTTGAGGACCTGACCGGGGGAGCGGCTGTAGGCGATGCCGTTGGCGTCGGTGGGGACGATGTTGGCGTTGCCGTGGCTGTCGATGACGCCCTGGTCGTCGTCGGTCGGGCCGTCGAGGCTGTCCCGCGCGTTGGACAGCTTCACGCTGGCCTCCCGGAGGTCGCGGCCGAGCAGGCCGAGCCCGAGGATGCCTTCGTTGTGCTGGTAGAGCGCGCTGCGGATGTTGGCCGCGTGGTAGGCCTCGACGGCGAGGATGCCCGCCGCGGCTTCGAGGTAGGTCTTGTTGGTGATCAAGGGCGCGGCGCCCTTGTAGGCCGTGACGCCGACGTCTTCGAAGAGGAACGCGGCGAGCAGGAAGTTCTCCTCGCACGCGAAGGCGTCGAAGCTGCGGCCGGGCTTGACCAGGCCGGCGGCCTGGGCCGCGGCGGTGAAGCTGGACTGCAGGTCGATCGCGGGGCGGCTGACGGCGGCGGAGCCGAGGGCGGAACGCAGGAACTGGACGTGCGCCTTCTCGTCGCCGGCGATCTCCTGCGCGTACTGCTTGGCGGCCTTGGTCTTGAACTTCACCGCGCGGCCGCCGGTGACGCCGCCGCGGGTGCCGGTGCCGGTGGTCATCGCGTCGGCGAGGCCCTTGCCGGTGACGGCGTGCAGGTAGAACTCGGCTTCGAGGTACTCGAGGTTGAGGGCGAAGTTGAGCACCGCCCCGTCGCTCACCCCGCTCGCCGCGGCCGCCGCGGCGGCCGCGGCCGGTCGTGCGGTGGCCGCGGACGCGGTCCCGTTGGTGAGACCGCCGAGCGCACCGGCGCCGACGACGCCGAGCCCGGTCATACCGGCGGCCTTGAGGAAGCGGCGGCGGTCCTGGTCGTTCTCCGCGCTCCGGTTGATCATCGAAGCGGCGTAACGCTTGCCAAACACGGACGAACTCCTCCCCGCCCGCGCAGGGCGGGCGTAACCCACCGTCGGATTCCCGGCGCTGGGCGGATCCTTCGTGGACCTTCCCCTTTCGGGGCCGCGCCGATCGCGGATTGGTGTGGATCGCCGGATCGGGTGATCGTCTTCCGTCCAGGGGTCGCCCGCCGGCTGTGCGTGCGGCTGCTGCCCGCGGTGCCGGGCGAACCCGCCGGGAACGTGGCTTCCGCGCGCCGGATCCGGGTGTTGGTGGTCCGGGCGCTGCGGGCCGAGCCGGGGCCGCGGTGCGACGCGGCGCTGCTGGAGGCGGCCCTCGCCGACGCCGTCCTGAGGTCGCCGCGACGACCGGCTGGACCCGGGCCCAGGTGCTGCGCCTGCTCGACGCGGGACTGTCGTCGATCACCACGCGTGTCCACATCGGTCACCTGCCCCGGCAGACGAGCAGGGCGACCCAGGGCTGTTCGACGCCCCGACGGCACGAGGCCCTCCGGCGTACCGGAAGGCCTCGTGCGGTGACCGGAAAGGTCAGTGGGGCAGGTGGAAGTCGTTGCCGGAGCCGATGGACAGGTGGCTCAGGTCGGCGCCGATGGAGCCGCTCAGCGCGCCGTCGCCGATGTTGCCGACGACGTCGTGGACGTCGGAGACGCCGGACACGTCGCCGTGCGAGGCGATGTCGCCGACGTGGCTGGTGACATCGCCCAGGTGGGTGGTGACGTCGCCGAGGGTGCCGTTGTGCGAGACGTCGCCCAGGTGCGCGGTCGCCTGGTTCACGACATCGCCGACGGTGTGCTCCAGGCCGGTGTTCGCGCCCAGCGAGCCGGTGAGGTCGCCGATCGTCGAGCCGACGCCCTGCGCGCCGTCGACGGCCGAGGTGAGGCCGGAGACGTTCTGCAGGCCCGAGGTGAGGTTGCCACCGTCGAGGGCGCCGGTGACGTCGCCGCCGGCCACGTGCCCGGTGACGTCGCCGACCGCGCCGGTCACGGTGGTGACCGGGTCGAGCTGGCCGCCGCCGACGTGGTCGATGCTGCCGGCGAGGTCGCCCGCGGCGGAGAACGGGTCGGTGATGTTCTGGGTGAGGGCGGTCATCCCGCTCACCGCGCCGAGCACGTTGTTCTCGGAGGTGGCGTCGCCGAGGGCCAGGTTCTGCGTGAGGGCCTTGAGCTGCTCGATCGCGCTGGCCTGGCCGGTGATGGAGCCGAGGTCGAGGCCGTTCTCGCCGCCCAGGTTGCCGACGGGCGCGAAGTCGAGCACGAGCGGGAGGATGTCGTGCAGGTCGGCGCCGGAGATGTCGCCGAGGCCCGCGTCGTTCAGCGTCTGCTGCGGGTCCTGGCCGAAGGAGCCGCGGGCGGACGGGTCGTTGAGCAGGTTGAGCGTGAATTCGTACAGCGACTGCGCGGGGTTCATCGACCAGGCTCTCTGTGGGGGGCAGGTGACGTCGCCGATCACGGGGATCATCGACCGCACCGACGCTAAGGCCGGCCCGGTGGCGGCCACATCAGGTCTGACGCCTAGTCACGATCTTGACCACCCCTGAGGGGGACGCCTCAGCCGTTAGGGGATCGGGCGCCGGTGTGGCGCAGGTCTCGTCCGCGAACCCGGGGTCGAACCGCCCATCTGCGCGCCCGTGCTGGCCCGAACCTCTTGCGGTGACCAGAACGGGTCGCCGGGTTCGGAGGTGCGACCGTCGTGAAGGAGCTGCTGCCCCCGCAGCTGCGTGACCTGCTGACCGGGATCGCCACCCGACCGGCGGACCCGGTCCGGGTGATCCTGTCCGGCCCGCCCGGCCACGGGAAGTCGACGATGCTGAGCGCGATCGGCCGGCACTACCGCGACGCCGGCGTCGCGGTGATCGGCCGGGACACGCTCGCCGAGCGGCCGGTCCCGCCCGGCGCGGCGATCCTGCTCGACGACGCCGACACCCTCGACGGCGCGGCCCGCGCGACGCTCGCCGGGCTGGCCGGGGCGACGGACCGGCTGGTGCTCACGCACACGCCCGGGGCGCCGGGCGCCCTCGCCGCGGAGCTGATCCTCCCGGGCACCCGGCACATCCGGCTCACCGCGTGGGCCGCCGACGACATTGCCCGGTTCGCCCAGGAGACGCTCGGCCGGTCCCTCACGCGCGATCAGGCCGCGTCGGCCCAGCGGGCTACGGCGGGGCTGCCCCGGCTGGTGACGCACTGGCTGCGGCTGTCCGGCGCGGGGGAGCTGATCGACGAGCTGCGCTCGGAGCTGGACCTGCTCGGCGAACCGGGCCGGACCTACCTCGTCGTGGCCGGCGCCGGGAGCGGCCGTGACCTCGAGCTGCTCGCGGCGGCCCTGGACCTGGACCGCGACGACGTCTCCGCGGTCGTCACCCGGGTCCGCGGCGCCGGGCTCCTCGCGGCCGGCGACAGCGTGCCCCCGCTCGTCGTGCGCGCCCTGCGCGAGCACGTCGGCGTCGACCGCCAGCTCACCGTGCTGGTCCGGATGCTCGACGTCCTGCTGGCCGCCGGGCAGCCGGTGCTGCCGGTCGCCCGCGAACTGCTGCGCCTGGGGGCCGCGGGCGAGGTCGTGCGGGCCGGGCTCGAGGCCGCGGCCGGCGAGGCGCTCGCCGGCGACCCGTCGCTCGCGGCCGACCTCTACGCCGCCGCGGCTCGCGGTGGCAGCTCGCGGACGCGGCTGGCCCCGGGCTGGGCCAGCGCGTCCGTCCGCGCGGGACGGCTCGACACGGCGCTGGCCCTCGGCGACGAACTCCTGAACTCCGCCACGCCCGAAGACCGGACGCGCGGCGCGCTGGTCGCGGGGACGGTCATCGCCCGCCGCGGCGACCTGGCCCGCGGCGCCGAGCTCCTGCGCTGGTCGGGGGAGCCGGGCGCGAGACGGCTGGCCGACCTAGCCGGCATCGCCCTCGGCGAGGCGAGACCCGGCGAACCGGAAGCCGCCGGGCCGCTCCCGGCCTACGGGCACGTCGCCGGGCAGCTGCTGGACGGGATCCGGGAGTCGGTGTCCGGCCGTCCCGAAGCCGCGCTGGCGACGCTGCTGGCCGCGGCCGACTCCGCGGCGGCCGACGGTACCGGTCACCTCCTGCCGGATTCCCCGGCCGCGCTGGCCGCCCTGGTGGCGGTGCACGCCGCCGAGTTCGACCTCGCCCACGGCGTCCTCACCCGCGCCGCCGGCGGCGACCGGCACACGCTCCTGCTCGGCTGGACCGCGATGCTCCGCGGCGACCTGGCCGCCGCCGGAACCCACCGCGCGGCCGTGCGCGGACCGCTGGCTCCACGCGACGAACTCTTCCTGCACGCCCTCGACCTCGGGCTGGCGCGGCGCAGCGACACCCCGGACGCGGTCCGCGCGCGCTGGCCCGCGGCCTACGAGGCGATGATGCGCCAGCCGGTCGACCTGTTCACGCTGCTGCCCCTCGGCGAGCTGCTCGTGGCGGCGGCGCGGGTCGAGGAGAGCTTCCGCGTCGCGTCCCACCACGCTCGGGCCGTCGCGCTGCTGGAGCGGCTCGGCTCGCCGGCGTTGTGGTCGGCGTGGCTGAACTGGTCGGTGTTCCACGCCGCGGTCGTGACCGGGGACCGCGAGACCGCACGCGAGACCCTGCGTCCCTTCGCCTCGGCGTCCGGACGGCTGGGGCCGGCACTGGCCGCGGCGGGTGACACGTGGCTCGCGGTGCTCGGCGGCACCGTGGACGGCGACGCCGTGCTGGCCGCCGCGGAGCAGCTGCACCGCGCCGGGCTCCGGTGGGACGCCGCGAGGCTCGCCGGGCAGGCGGCGATCCGCGCGACCGACCGCACGGCGATGGTGACGTTGTTGCGTGCGGCCAAGAGGTTCTCGGCCGGGGCCACCGCGAAGCCGGCCACGACGGACACGGCGGCCGCGACCACGCTGACCCCGCGCGAGCGCGACATCGGCCGGCTGGTCGTCGAGGGCCACACCTACCGCGAGATCGGGGAACAGCTCCACATCTCGGGCAAGACCGTCGAGCACCACATGGCCCGCATCCGCGGCAAGCTCGGGGTGACCGACCGGCGCACGATCGCGACAGTGCTGCGCGGCATGCTGGGCGAGACCGTCTGATCGCTTGCGGGGCGCGGAAATCGCGTCGGGGAGGGCCGGTCGCCGCCACGGCCCTGGAGTGATCCGGCGGTGGCGACGACCGGCGGAACGCCGCCGCTTCGGCGTCCCCCGGCGGCGGACTCGTGCAATCCGCCGTCAGGTCTTTCGGGCGCGCTTGTCCAGCGCGCACAACGCGACCGCCGCAGCTCCGGTCATCACCGGGCTGCGGCGGTCGTCGTCACCGGGCCACCCGCAAGGGAGGTAGTGGAGGCCCGGAAGTGCTTACTGCTTGTTGGTGCCGGGGGTGAGCACCTTGTCGATGACGAAGACGGTGGCGTTCTTGGTGGGGATGTTGCCGCAGAGGATCTTCGCGCCGTTGACGGTCATGTTGTCGCCGGTACCTTCGATCTTCAGCGGGCCACCGGCGGCGTTGAGGCTGTCGAGGGTGCCGGCGGACGCGAGGCCCTTGGCGTCGTAACGCTTGCCGACGACGTGGTACTGCAGGATCGGCGACAGCTCGGCCGGCTTGCCCGCCAGCTCGTTGAACTTGGCGTCACCCAGCGCGGCAAAGGCCGGGTCGGCCGGCGCGAACACCGTGATGGCCGGCGCGCTGTTGAGGGTGTCGACCAGGTTGGTGGCCTTGACCGCGGCGACCAGCTTGGTCAGCAGCGGGTTGGTCGAGGCGGCGGAGGCGACGGGCTGCGGGCCCATCGAGTCCAGCGAACCGGGCGCGGAACCCTGCGGCAGCTGCGAGCAGGCCGGGCCGAAGACGTCGGCGTTGGTCGTCATGCCATCGGAAGCACCCGCGGCGGCGCTGGTCGACGGGGCGGCCATCGAGGACGACGGGGCCGGGGCGCTGGAGCTGCCCGACGACGCGGTGTCGCTGCTGCCACACGCGGTCAGGGCCAGGGCGGCAGCCGCGGCGATGCCGATTCCGGCGACACGAAGCTTGGTCACAAAGATCACTCCTATTGAGCGGCTGAAGCAGTCCACTGTGGACTACCTGGTGCCGGTGGTCCGGCACGACCGCCGGAACGTTTCGGCGGTGCGTCGTGCTGGGATTCGCAGCCGCCGCGGCGGCGGACGGGTCCGGTCGCACGATTAACTCGATCAGGTGAACGGACGTGCTTCCGGAACGTCCGCCGCCGAGATCACGGCGTCCGGTGTGGACCGTGCTCGCCGGAAACTCCGCTCGTCACCCACAGGCGTGGTCCACGGTCCGGTGCCCGTCTTTCGCCCACAGCGGCGGCGAACGACCAGTGATCCCGCCGGGATCAGGTCCGTTGTTCGTTCGAGGAGAAGGAGATCACCGTGAGCACACTCCGCCGTCGCGTCCTGGCGACCGCCGCACTGCCGGCCGCGGCACTCGGCTTCCTGCTGATCGCGCCGGGGGCGGCGTCCGCCTCCACCGCGGCTCCGCAGGTGACCGCCGCGGTCGCCGATCACCACCACCACGACCACGGCTTGAACCTGAGCATCCTGATCGGCCTGCGGATCACCGGCGGCCACTACGGTCACGACGGCGGTCACGACGGCGGCTGGGACGACGGCCTGCTCGGCGGCGGTGGCCTGTTCGACCTCGGCTGAGCTGTTCCTCGTACCCCGTAACGGGCGGGGCACCGGATACCTCCGGTGCCCCGCCCGTTTTGCCGTCGGCCGAAACGCGTTACCGGGGAAGGCCGCAGCGGCACCCGCCGCTCGCGTGGCAGATCATGCCCTCGGTCTCCGGGATCCGGCTGTAGCGGGTGCCGTCGTCGAACTCGACCTCGATGATGTCGAGCGGGTCGACGTCGCGGACGGTGCCGCGGGTGGCCTGGCGCGCGCCCGTCGCGGGATCGGGTGCGCTGAACACGACGACCCGGTCGCCGCGGTGGAAGTGGTTCCACTCCCAGCCGTTGAGGTCGTACCACGTCCCGGTGAACGCGCGCGAGACCATCGACACCGGCAGGTCGAGCGTCATCGCCACCCGGATCATCGCCTCCGGTGGGATGAGCTCGGCGGGCCGTTCGCCCGGCCGGAGCCAGTCGCCCAGGGAGGGCAGGCCGGCCGACGCCGCGATCGAGCGCGGTGACCGGCCGGGTTGGTGGCGGTCCAGCAGTACCGCGACCCGCGTCCGTTCCATCTCCACCTCCTCCCCGCCGGGGCCCAGTATTCCGCACTTGCGGATCCAGAGGATTGTTCGAACCGATAACGCGGAAAAAAGTACCCACCTGGAGCCGTGGCTGCCGCGAATGACCGACGCAGGCCCTCGGACGACGGGCCGGGGACTTCGGAGGAGTGCGGCGATGTGGACCTTGATCCTGATCGGTTTGCTCGGCGGGTTGATCACGGGGGTGTCGCCGTGCATCCTGCCGGTGCTGCCGGTCGTGTTCTTCGCCGGTGGAGCCAAGAAGACGGCCGACGGTGAGCCACCGCCCGAGCCGGACGTCGCGGGGGACGGCGGGGTCGCGGTGGCGACCCGGAAGCAGCAACGGGCCCGCAACCGGCGGCCGTACGCGGTGATCGGCGGGCTCGTGCTGAGCTTCACCGTCTTCACCCTGCTCGGCTCGTTGCTGATCAAGGCGCTGAACCTGCCGGACGACATCCTGCGGATCGTCGGGCTGGTCGTGTTGTCGGTCGTGGGCCTGAGCCTGCTGGTCCCGCCGCTGGAACGCCTGCTGGAGAAGCCGTTCTCGAAGCTGCCGCAGCGGAAGGTCAACCCCAACGGCGGCGGCTTCGGCCTCGGGCTGGGGCTCGGGCTGCTGTACGTCCCGTGCGCCGGACCGGTCCTGACCGCGATCACGATCGCCGCGGCCAACGGCAAGATCGGTGTCGAGACGGTTGCTCTCACCGTGTCCTTCGCGATCGGCGCGACCGCGCCGCTGCTGGTGTTCGCTCTGGCGGGGGCCAAGATCTCGGAGCGGGTGAAGTTCTTCCGCAAGAACAACGGCAAGGTCCGCGCGATCGGCGGCGTCGTCATGCTGCTGCTCGCGGTGGCGCTGTACTTCGACCTGCCGTCGCTGCTGCAGACCAAGCTGCCGGACTACACGGGTGCGTTGCAGGAGAAGGTGGAGGGCAGCGACGCGATCGGCAAGCTGCGGCTGTCGAACCTCGGTGACGCGAGCAACCAGGCGCTGGACAAGTGCGCGAACAACGACCAGGGCCGGCTGCGCGACTGCGGGCCGACGCCGGAGTTCGAGAACATCGACGCCTGGATCAACAGCTCGCCGCAGACGATGGCCGGGCTCAAGGGCAAGGTCGTGCTGGTCGACTTCTGGACGTACTCCTGCATCAACTGCCAGCGCAGCATCCCGCACATCAAGGACCTCTACTCCCGCTACCAGGCCGACGGTCTCGAAGTCGTCGGCGTGCACACGCCGGAGTTCGCGTTCGAGCACGACAAGGGCAACGTCGAGGCCGCGACGAAGAAGTTCGGCATCACCTACCCGGTGGCGATCGACAACGAGACGAGCACGTTCAACAACTTCCGCAACCAGTACTGGCCGGCGCGCTACCTGATCGACGCGACCGGGCAGGTCCGCTACTTCAAGCTCGGTGAAGGCGACTACGACCAGACGGAGAACCTGGTCCGGCAGCTGCTGCAGCAGGCCAAGCCGGGTGTGGCCCTGCCGGCGCCGGGCGACCTGCCCGACACCAGGCCGACGGATCAGCGCACGACCCGCGAGACGTACCTCAGCCGCGGCGAGCTGCCGAAGACCTACGCCCCGGGCGGAACCCCGCTGGCGCTGGAGAAGGAAACGAGCTACGCGTTCCCGTCGGTGGTGCCGGACGGCAAGGTCGCGTTCGCCGGCAACTGGACGGTCGACTACGAGAAGTCCACGGCGGGCGCGGGCGCGGAGGTCCGGCTCGGGTACACGGCCAGGAGCACGAACCTGGTGCTGGCGGGCGAGGGCACGGTGACGATCGCGAACGGCGACGGCCCGTCGCGCACGATCAAGGTGTCCGGGACGCCGAACCTGTACCGCCTGACGCAGACGCCGGACCTGCACACCGGCCAGCTGACGTTGACGCTCAGCCCGGGTCTGCAGGCTTACTCGTTCACCTTCGACTGAGCACGCGAGGACCACGGAAATGCTTGAGGGACAAGAAGAGGTGCGGGGCCTGATCGTCGTCGGGTCGGGTCCTGCCGGATACACCGCTGCCGTTTACGCGGCGCGGGCGCAACTCGAACCGCTGGTGTTCGAGGGCACGCAGTTCGGTGGCGCGCTGATGACGACGACCGAGGTCGAGAACTTCCCCGGGTTTCGCGACGGCATCATGGGTCCGGACCTTCTTCCGCGACCACGACATCGTGGTCGCCGGTGGTGGCGACTCGGCGATGGAGGAGGCGACCTTCCTGACGAAAGGTCGAGGGCCTGAAGCTGAAGGACACCATCACCGCGTCCGGCTCCGGCTGCAGCGCCGCGATCGACGCGGAACGCCGGCTCGCCGAACACAGCACAACCATGAGGAGAAGCCATGTTGGAAGTCACTGACGCCAGTTTCGCCACCGACGTCCTCCACAGCGAGAAGCCCGTTCTGGTCGACTTCTGGGCGACCTGGTGCGGACCGTGCAAGAAGCTCACGCCGGTGCTCGAAGAGATCGCGGCCGAACAGAGCGACGTGACGTTCGTGAAGCTGAACGTCGACGACAACCCGGACACCGCCCGCGACTACCAGGTGATGTCGCTCCCGACGATGATCCTGTTCGCGAACGGCGAGCCGGTGAAGCAGATCATCGGCGCGAAGAAGAAGACCGCACTGCTGTCGGACATCGCCGGCGCCCTGTAGCCGAGCCCGTCCTCCGCGCCGATCGGTCCACGGCACTGGCGGGGGCGGAGCGAGACGAGCACGGCGCCGGTGTCAGGTGCCGATCGCCAGCAGGACGACGTCGTCCTCGTGGCCGCCCGGCTCCACCATGTGCTCCAGTGCGGCGTCGGCCATGGCCTCTGGGGCCTGGCCGGCCAGCCGGGAGAGCAGCGTGCGGAGGCGGTCGATGGCCCGGTCGAGGTCTTCGCCGCGGCGTTCGATGAGGCCGTCCGTGTAGAGGAAGACCAGGTCGCCCGGCTCCAGGGTCCGTCGCTGGTCCGTGCGGTCGCGGGTCCGGAAGCCCAGGTGGCTGAAGAGCGCGTCGTGCTCGGTGAGCAGCTCTGTGCGGCCGTCGGCGTGGACCAGGATCGGGGGTGGGTGGCCCGCGTTGGTGCTCGTCAGCTCCCAGCGGCCGGTGCCGTCCGGGCTCAGGTGCGCGTGCAGCAGCGTGCCGCTCGCGGGGATGTCCAGCCCGGTCAGGGCGGCCTCCAGGGCTTCGACGGTCGCGGCCGGGCCGGCGTCGGGCAGGTTCCACGCGGTCTGGCGCATCATGCTGCGGACCTGCCCCATCAGCGTGGATGCGTGGACGTCGTGGCCGGTGATGTCGCCGACCGTCACGGCCAGGGCCGGCGCGCCGGGGAGCGGGACGGCGTCGTACCAGTCGCCACCGACGGCTTCGTCGACCTCGGACGGCCGGTAGCGGGCCGCGAGCCGCAGGCCGGGCACCGACGGCAGGTCCGTGAGCATGGCTTCCTGCAGCTCGCGGGCCACGCTGATCCGCCGCTCGAGCTGGCGGACGCGTTCGAGCGCCTGGGCGGTGTAGGTGGCCAGGGTGGTGATCACGGCGCGCTCGGCGCTGTCGAGCGCGTGCGGCCGGTCCCAGCCGAGGGTGAGGACGCCGAGGACGTCCCGGCTGCCGACGAGCGGCGCACAGGCCGTCGCGTGCAGGCGCAGGTCGCGGTAGAGCCGCCCGACGGCGTCGGGGAACTCCGCGTCGATCGCGGCCGGGTCCTCGTAGCACAGCAGCCGTCGTTCGCGGAACGCCTTCGCCGTGGCCAGGGCGGCGTCGGCCCGGAAGACGCCGAACTCGGCGTCGGCGAGGGCCGGGCGGCCCGGCTCGGGCACCCGGCGCAGCATCCCGCCGGGCTCGGCGACGACCAGCCCGATGTAGGTCGGCCGGTGCTCGGCGGAGACGAACCAGCTGATCTCGTGGCGGATCTGCGCCAGCGTCCGGCTCCCGGCCAGCGCCTGTGCGGCGCTGAGCAGGATCTCGTTGCGGGCGTGGGCGCGGTCGAGCTGGGTGGCCAGCTCGTCCCGGCGGTCGCGGTCGCGCTTGCTCTGCCGGGTGGCCAGGCGCAGGCGGATCTCGGTGGCGCACATCGTCGCCAGGTCCGTCAGGGTGGCGATCTCGTCGCCGGTCCAGGTCCGCGGCCGGGTGTCGATCGCGCACAGCGAGCCGAGCACGTGGCCGTCGGTGTCGGTCAGCGGGATGCCCGCGTAGGCGACGACGCCGAGGTCGGGGATGGCCAGGTTGTCGCTGGTCAGCGCCACCGTGCGGGCGTCGGCGAGCACGAGCGGTTCGCCGGTGATGACGACGTGCTGGCAGAACGAGTGGCTGAGCGGGGTGTGGCGGGCGGTGGCCCACGGCTCGGGGAGCCCCTGCATGCCGGGGAAGACCTGGCGGTCCGGCTCGACCAGGGACACCAGCGCCACCGGGACCCGCAGCTGCACCCGGACCATGGCGGCGAACCGGTCCATCGCGCTGTCCGCGCGGGCCGAGAGCCCGCTGTCGTGCAACGCGCCCGTCCGCCCCGGGTCGCAGAGGACCAGGTCGGGTCTGCCGTCCGGCACCGGGCTCGCCTCCCCGCCTCCGGTCGGTCCGGAGCACCAGGACAGCGTAAGTGGTGGGCCCGGGCGGACCGGGCGAGCGGGGCACCGGATCGCGGTACCCCGCTCGCCCGCCTCGCTGTGACGACGGGTCCGGTCAGGCCAGCGGGAGCCGCGCCACGGCGGCGGTGGTCGGCTGCGGCGAGCCCGCCGCGGGCTCCGTGGTGATGGCGACCCGGTCGGTGTCGCCCGGCAGGACCGCGCCGAGCGTCCCGTCGCCCGCCGGCAGCAGGCCGGCGGACTGCGGACCGCGCGGGCCGATCAGCCAGACCTGGTAGGCGTGCCCGGCGTCGAGCGCGGGCAGCCCCGAGGCGGTCACGACGACCCGGCCGAGCGACCGCGAGAGGATCGCGGTGGCCGCGCCGGCCCGGACGGTGACGGCGTCCGAGGCGTTCTGGACCTGGGCGGAGCCGGCGACCGGAACCGGTGTGGTGCCGGTCTGCGACAGGCCGATCCCGACGCCGCCGACCAGGATCGCGGCGGCGGCCGCGATCGACGCGGTGACGATCGTGGCGCGCTTGCGCCACGTCCGTCGCGCGGCGGCGGGTGCCACCCGGGGCGGGAGCTGCCGGGTCTCGGCGACCGCGGTGAGCACCCGGCTGCGCAGGCCGTTGCCGGGGACGGCCGTCATCGCGGCACCGAGGCGCGCGGCGGTCTCCCGGAGTTCGCGGACTTCCGCGGCGCAGGTCCCGCACTCGGCCAGGTGACGGTCGAAGGCGGCGCGTTCGAGGTCGGTGACGGCGTCGAGGACGTACGCACCGGTGAGGGTGTGGGCTTCGGCGGTGGTCATCGGGTCGCTCCCAACGCGTCCCGCAGGCGGATCATGCCGTCGCGCATGCGGGTTTTGACGGTGCCGATCGCGACGCCGAGCTTTTCGGCGACCTCCCGGCAGGTGAGTCCGTGGAAATAGGCGAGCAGGATCGACTCCCGCTGCAGATCGGTGAGCACGCCCAGCGCCTCCCGGACCAGGTCGCGGTCCACAGTGGACATCGTCGACTCGGCGACGTCGTCGTACGGGCGTCGCATGTCCAGCAGGTCGGATCGTTCCTGCCGGTTGCGGGCGGACTGCTCGGAGCGGACCCGGTCGATGGCCCGGCGGTGGGCGATCGTCAGCGCCCACGTGCTGACCTTCGCCCGCGCGGAGTCGAACTGGGCGGCCTTGCGCCAGATTTCGAGCAGCACCTCCTGGGTGACCTCTTCGGACTGCGCGCGGCTGCGCAGGACCTGCATCACGGTGCCGAAGATCGGGCTCGCGAGCTGGTCGTAGAGCAGGGCGAAAGCCTGCTCGTCGCCCAGCGCGGATCGCCGGAGGAGTTCTTCGGGGGTGGCGGGCGCGTTGTCCGGGTGGGTGCCGGTGGGTCGATGGAGGAGGGTTACGGTGGTGGCGCGTGCGGCGGCGGCCATGAAAGTCCTTCCCGGCCGGAGCCGAGCCTGTGACGCAGTGGATCGCTGCGAGCGGCCTGTCTTCAGATGTTCGAGGTCGACCCCGGTGCGTATTGGTCGTTGTTCCAGCCGAGCGGCCGACGCCCCTTTCGGGTGATCGTGGGTGTCGGGAAGGTCACGGCACCAATACGCTGGGCGGGTCAGAGCCGAACGCCGGGTATGACCGCAACGGAACTGGCTCGCCCCGAGACACCCGCGCCACCGGGGAAGACGCGGCTGCGGTTTTTCGCGGCCGCTTTCACCGGCGTCCTCGCCCTGGCCGCCGCACTGGCGGCCGGGCACCTGGTCGCGGGGTTCATCAGCATCAACGCCTCGCCCTACCTCGCGGTGGGCAACGGCGCCATCGACCTCACGCCGATCGAGCTGAAGGACTTCGCCGTCCGCACGTTCGGCACCTACGACAAGCTCGTGCTGCTGGGCAGCATGGCCGTGGTCATGGTGGGCGTCGCCGCGCTCGCGGGTGTCCTTTCGCGACGGTCGCCGGTGCCGGGCACCGTGCTCATCGCCGTGTTCGGCCTGGTCGGCGCGTTCGCCGTCTACCAGCGCCCGGACCTGAGCGCGGTCGCGCTGCTGGCCCCGGTCGCCAGCCTGATCGTCGGCGTCGCGGTTTTCCTTCTCCTGCACCGGATCGCGCCGCGGGTGTGGCGCGACCCGGAGACCGACGAGAAGACCGGCACGTCCCGGCGGCGGTTCCTGATCGGCGGCGCGGGTGTCGTCGTGGGTGCCGGCGCGGCCGGTCTCGGCGGGCAGCTGATCAGCTCGTCCCGCGACGCCACCGCGTCCCGGGAGGCGGTCGGCAAGCTCGTCCCGGCGCGCACGGCGCCGATGATCCCGGCGGACGCCGACTTCGCCAAGCTGGGCACGCCGCCGTTCCTGACGCCCAACGACAAGTTCTACCGCGTGGACACGGCGTTGTCGGTGCCGCAGGTGCGGACCGAGGACTGGAGCCTGCGGCTGCACGGCATGGTCGGCCGCGAAATCCGCTACAGCTACAACGACATCCGCAACCGGCCGCTGGTCGAGCGCACCGTCACCATGACGTGCGTGTCCAACGAGGTCGGCGGCGACTACGTGTCGACGTCGAACTTCATCGGCGTCGACCTGGCCGACCTGCTGCAGGAAGCCGGCGTGAAACCCGGCGCCGAGCAGCTGTTCTGCACCAGCGTCGACGGCTGGACCTCCGGCACGCCCGTCGCGGCCGCCCAGGATCGAGGCCGCGGCGCGATGCTCGCCATCGGCATGAACGGCGAGCCGCTCCCGCTGGAACACGGTTTTCCCGCCCGGCTCGTCACGCCCGGCCTGTTCGGCTACGTGTCGGCGACGAAGTGGGTCGTGGACATCGAGGTCACGACGTGGGCCGCGCGTCAGGCGTACTGGCTGAAGCGCGGCTGGAGCAAGGAAGCGCCGATCAAGACGGAGTCGCGGTTCGATTCGCACCGCGGGTTCGCCAGCGTCCCCAAGGGGAAGACGCGCGTCGCGGGCGTGGCGTGGGCCCAGCACACCGGGATCGAGAAGGTCGAGGTGCGCGTGGACCAGGGCCCGTGGCAGCAAACCACGCTGTCGCAGGAGGTCAACCTCAACACCTGGCGGATGTGGTGGACCGAGGTCGACCTGCCCGCCGGCGTGCACCAGGTGTTCTGCCGCGCCACCGACAAGTCCGGCTACACCCAGACCGACATGCGCGCGGGCACCGTTCCCGACGGCGCGACCGGCTGGCACAACGTCACGTTCACGGCCGCCTGAGAAAACCTTCCCCGAAACCAATCCGGTTCCCCGGGGGTTCCGAATCACCAGCAACAAGACGGAAACCGCTGAAGTTCCGTTTCCACCGCGTAATCCCCTGGAGTGAATTCATGAGCAAGCTTCGTATTGCCGGAATCGGTCTCACCGCGGCTGCCGCCCTGACCCTGACCGCGTGCAGTGGCAGCGACACCGCGTCGTCGGGCAGCTCCAGCGCCCCGGCCCCGTCGTCCTCGATGGCCGCCCCGTCGACCAGCGCCGCCGCCGGTGCTTCCGATGGCATGACGACCAACGCCGACGTCTTCGGCCCGGCCTGCTCGCAGCTGCCGCAGGGTTCCGCGCCCGGTTCGCTGGACTCGATGGGCCCGCAGCCCGTCGCCTCCGCCGCCTCGACCAACCCGCTGCTGACCAAGCTGGTCGCCGCGGTCAAGGCCACCAACCTGGTCGACACCCTCAACAGCGCGCCGGCCATCACGGTGTTCGCGCCGGCCGACCCGGCCTTCGCCGCGCTGGGTGACGCCAAGTTCAACGAGCTGGCGGGCAAGCCGGCCGAGCTGTCGCCGATCCTGCAGTACCACGTCGTCGGCAAGCGCTACGACGCCAAGGGCCTCGCGTCCGCCGGCACCCTCGACAGCCTCAACGCCGCCGGTGGGCCGCTGAAGATTGAAGGCACCGGGGACAACATGACCGTCAATGGCGCGAAGATTCTGTGCGGCAACATCCCCACCAAGAACGCCACCGTCTTCGTCATCGACAAGGTGCTCACCCCCGGCACCAACAAGTAAGTCCTTCGTCCGGTCGTCGCCGTAGCCGAATCTCCATGGCTACGGCGACGACCGGTTTTCCGCGTTCGACGGCAGCACCGGGGCCGCGGGCGGGCTCCACTTCTCCTCGATGCGGCCGAAGTGCCAGACGGCGAGGGCGGCCAGCCAGGTGAGGACGAAGAGCCCGACGATCAGGAAGCCGCGCGAACGCCCAGGCGTAGGCGAAGTTCGTGAAGCACCCGTCGATGGCGTCGAACGCGTGCCGCATGCCGAGCGTGAACGCCGTGACCCCCAATCCCAGGCCGAACACCCCGGACGGTGGTGTTCTTCGGCATCGCGCTCATCGCCGCCTCGAGTTCGGGGGACACGGTGGAGCAGGGAATATCGGTGACACCAGACAGATGAACAGGTCGAAGGCAACGGCCGGAATGTTCACCTGTTCGGGAGTGAACCGGACCACACACGGCTCCGAATGGGATCGTGCTTGCCCGGAAGAACGGGCCCGGAGGCTGTTTCCGCATCGGGCGGGAACGACCCGGAACGGCACCGGCGACGGTGCCGTCGGTGAAAGGTCTGCTGCATGCCAGTACTGCTCCCGTCCCGCCGGACCCGGCGTGTGGGCCTCTCCCTGCTCGCGGTGGGGAGTGTGGTGCTCACGAGCGCGCTGATCGGCCTGGGCACCGATCTCGCCGCCGCGTCGAGCCACCGCGAGGCGCCGCTCATCGCCGGGGACCCGCCGGTCGACAACACCGACGTCTACGCCTTCGTCAGCCCGGACAAGCCGGACACCGTCACGCTGGTCGCGAACTGGTACCCGTTCGAGGAACCCAACGGCGGCCCGAACTTCTACCCCTGGGCCACCGACGCCCACTACGACATCAACATCGACAGCGACGGCGACGCCAAACCGGACCTGACCTACCGGTGGACGTTCAAGACCGACGATCGCCGCGGCAAGTCGACGTTCCTCTACGACAACGGCCCGGTGACGTCGCTCGACGACCCGAACCTGTTGTTCCGCCAGAGCTACGACCTCGACGTGATCGACAAGTACGGCCGCTCGAAGAACGTCGTGCGCTCCGGCAAGACGGCGCCGTCGAACACCGGTGCGGCGTCGATGCCGAACTACGGCGCGCTGCGCGATCAGGCCGTGACGAACCTGCCCGGCGGCGGCAAGAGCTTCGCCGGCCAGGCCGACGACTCGTTCTTCCTCGACCTGCGCGTCTTCGACCTGCTCTACGGCGGCAACCTGTCCGAGGTCGGCCAGGACACCCTGCGCGGCTACAACGTCAACACCATCGCGCTGCAGGTGCCGAAGTCCGCGCTCGCGCTGAACGGCAACGCGGCCCGCAACCCGGTGATCGGCGTGTGGAGCGACACCGAACGGCAGTCGCTGAGCATCAAGACCCCGGGCAAAGACACCCAGGCCGGCCCGTACGTCCAGGTCTCGCGCCTGGGCAACCCGCTGGTCAACGAGGTCGTCGTGCCCGCCGGGCTCAAGGACAAGTTCAACGCGCTCACCCCGGACCAGGACCACAACGTCCCGGAGCTGGTCAGCCGGGTCACCGACCCCGAGGTGCCCAAGCTGATCCAGGCCATCTACGGGCTCCCGGCCCCCGCGACCCCGCGCAACGACCTGGCCGAGATCTTCCTGACCGGCGTCACCACCAAGGCCGGTGGCCCGATCAAGGCGGACCTCAACTCGCAGCTGAACAACGCCGACGTCAACGCCAAGAAGTTCACGCCGTCGGAGATGCTGCGGCTCAACACCGCGGTGCCGGTCGCGGCGAACCCGAACCGGCTCGGCGTCCTCGCCGGTGACCTGCAGGGCTTCCCGAACGGGCGCCGGCTCACCGACGACGTCGTCGACATCGAGGTCCAGGCGCTCGAAGGGGCCGCGCAGACCGGCGTCATCGTCCCGGCGCTGGCGACCGGGGACAAGGTGGACGCCAACGACGTGCCGTTCGGGAGCGCCTTCCCGTACGTCGCGCTGCCGCACAACTCCGCGGTGAACGCGGGCGGCGGAGGCGGGGCCGCCGGTGGAGGTGCCACGTCCGGAGGAGCCGCCGGTCCCGCTGCCGGCACCCCGTTCCCGGTCAAGCCCGCGCTCGGCGGCCTGGCCGCCGCGGCGCTGCTGGGGTCCGGCGTGTGGTTGCTGCGGCGCCGTCCCGGTACCGCGGTCGAATAAGTCCACCGACGCCGGTGGCGGGTGCTCGGCACCCGTCACCGGCGTCCGGCCGTGAGGTCCCCGAATGTCCGAACGCTCCACCCGCCCGCGCCGGATCCTGGCGGTCGTCGTCCTGGTCGCCGGCGCGGTGACGCTCGTCGCGAGCGTCTCGGCCGGGCAGTCCGCCCCCGCCGCGGGTCCCGCGCCGGTCCCCGTCGCGCAGAACACGCTGGCCCACAGCATCAGCGTCGCGCAGGACAAGCTCCGCCGGACGCCCCAGGACCCGCTCACCTGGGCCCAGCTCGGCACCGCCTACGTCGAGCAGGCCCGGATCACCGCGGACCCCGCCTACTACCCGAAAGCGCAGGGCGCGCTGGAGAAGTCCCTGCAGCAGCAGCCCGAGGGCAACGGCCCGGCGCTGATCGGGATGGGTGCGCTCGCCAACGCCCGGCACGACTTCGCCGCCGGGAAGACCTGGGGCGAACGCGCGGAAGCCGCGTTGCCCGACACCGCCGAGTCCTACGGCGTGCTCGCCGACGCGCTGACCCAGCTCGGCGACGCAGGCGGGGCCACCGACGCGATCCAGCGGATGCTCGACCACAAGCCCGGCGTGTCGTCCTTCACCCGCGCCTCCTACGACCTCGAGCTGCACGGCCGGGTCGACGACGCCCGGGCGGCCCTGCAACGCGCGGTCGCCGACGCCACCAGCCCCAGCGACGTCGCCTTCTGCCGCTACTACCTCGGCGAACTCGCGTTCAACTCCGGCGACCTCGACGCCGCGGCGGCCGAGTACGACCAGGGGCTGGCCGTCGACACGCGGAACGTCTCGCTGCTGGAGGGCCGGGCCAAGGTCGCCGCCGCGCGCGGCCGGGTCGACGACGCTCTGGCCGGCTACCGCGACATCGTCGCCCGGGTGCCGCTGCCGCAGTACCTGCAGGAGTACACCGACCTGCTCGTCGCGGCCGGCCGCGGGCCCGAGGCCGAGCAGCAGTTCGCGGTGCTCGACAGCCAGCAGCGGCTCTTCGCCGCGGCCGGGGTCACCGACGACCTGACCGCGTCCGCCGTCGCCGCGAGCCGCGGCGACAACGCCGGTGCGCTGGCGCACGCGCAGGCCGAATGGGGACGCCGGCAGAATGTGCTCGTCGCCGACGCCCTCGGCTGGGCCCTGCACCTCAACGGCCGCGACGCCGAGGCGGTGACCTACCTCGACCGCGCCGCCTCGCTCGGCGGGCGCACCGCGACGTTCGCGTACCACCGGGGTATGACGCTCTCGGCGCTGCACCGCGACGCCGACGCCGTCGCGGCGCTGTCGGACGCGCTCGGCACCAACCCGTACTTCTCCCCGCTCGGCGCCCCGGACGCGCGCCGGACGCTCGACCGGCTCAAGGCGGCGCGGTGAAACGGCTCGTGGCCGTCCTGTTCGGGCTGCTGGCGCTCGCACTCCTCGCCGCGCCGGCCGCGGCCGCGCACCCGCTCGGGAACTTCACGGTCAACCACTACGACGGGCTGACGCTGCACCCGGGCACGCTCGACCTGTTGTCCGTTGTGGACAGTGCGGAGATCCCGACGGTCCAGGACAAGCCGGCCGTGGACACCGACCACGACGGCGTGGTCAGCGCCGCGGAGGCCGCTGCCCGGGCCGCCGTCGACTGCGCGGCCAAGCTGTCGGCCACGCCCGTCACGGTCGACGGCCGGCTCGTGCCGCTGACGCTGAACTCCAGCACCCTGGAGTTCCCGCCGGGCCAGGCCGGGCTCGCGACGAGCAGGCTCACCTGCGCGATGTCCGCGCCCGCTCGGCTGGACCGGGCCGCGACGCTGACGATCCGCGACGGCTTCCGCACCGACCGGATCGGCTGGCGCGAGATGACCGCCGTCGGCGACGGCGTCCGCCTCCCGGCCGACGGGCTGCCGACGTCCAGCGTCAGCAACGAGCTGCGTGCCTACCCCGACGACCTGCTGGCCAACCCGCTCGACGTCCGCGAGGCCACCCTGCGCGTCGAACCCGGGGCCGGCGGGGGTGCCGCCGCCGACGTCGCCCCGCACCTCGGGCCGCTGGACGCGGTGGTCGGCACGGTCACCCGGACGTTCACCGGCTTGGTCGGCACCGACGACCTGACCCCGGCGGTGGGCGCGCTCGCCGTGCTGCTGTCGCTGCTCCTCGGCGCGTCGCACGCCGCCCTGCCCGGGCACGGCAAGACGCTGATCGCCGCCTACCTGGCCGGGAAACGCGGGTCGACGCGGGACGCGCTGGTCGTCGGCGCGACGGTGACGGTGACCCACACCGCCGGGGTGCTGCTGCTGGGGTTGGTCATCAGCGGGTCGAGCGCGCTCGCGGGGGAGAGCGTGCTGAGCTGGCTCGGGGTGGCGAGCGGGCTGCTGGTGACGGGCATCGGCGGCTGGCTGCTGGTGACGGCGCTGCGCAACCGCGCGAAGCAGGTGCCGGAGGAACCGGTCCTGGTCGGTGCCGTCGCCGGAGCGGGAACGCCCGGCCACGGACATGGGCACGGTCATGGGCATGGCCACGGCCACGGGCATGGACACGGACACGGGCATGGGCAGGGCTTCGGGCGTGGCGGACTGATCGGGATGGGGGTCGCCGGGGGGCTGGTCCCGAGCCCGTCGGCGCTCGTCGTCCTGCTGGGCGCGGTCGCGCTCGGCCGGACGTGGTTCGGCGTCCTGCTGGTCTTCGGCTACGGGTTCGGCATGGCGGCCACCCTGACCGCCGTCGGCCTGATCCTGGTCCGGCTGCGCGACCGCCTGGAGACGATGCGCCGCATGGACCGGCTGCGGGCCCGGGCCGCCCGGTTGTCCGGCTGGATGCCGGTGCTCACCGCGACACTGGTGCTGGTGGTCGGGCTCGGCCTGGCCGTCCGTGCCGCGACGGGAAACGGATGACGATGCGCGTGATCGCCGTACTGGCCTGCTTGCTCTTGGTCGCCGGGTGTTCGGCCGCCCCGCCCGATCCCGGGCCGGTGTTCGACAACGAGGGCAACCAGCCGGTCGGCTGCATGAAGCACCAGCCGGCCGGTCCGGGCGCCCGCTACCGCGATCCGGCGCAGGTCCGGACCGACGAAACCCTGCCCCTGCTGCGGTACTACACCGCCAACGGGCGGAAGCCGTACTGCGACCGCGCGGCGCCGTCCGACGCCGACCGGGCGTGGGCGGGGGTGTACGTCACCTTGGGGGCCGACCGCGCGAACGTCGCGGGCGTCCTGGGCTGACGGCGCTCAACGCGGGATCAGCTCCCGGAGCTTGGCCGCGGCCAGCCGCACGCGCGACTTCACGGTGTTGACCGGAATCCCCAGTGCCGCGGCGATTTCCCGGTAGGCCACCCCGTCGATGTAGGCCCGCGTGAGCAGGATCTGCTGTTCCTTCGGCAGTTTCGCCAGCGCGTCCCGGAGCCTGCGGACCTCGGCCCCGGTGAGGGCCTGTTCGCTGGGATCGGGCTCGGTCGGGATCAACGCTTGTCGGGCGACCAGGTTGTCGCGCTCGCGCGCCGCCTGTGCCGCGCGCACCCGGTCGACGGCCCGCCGCCGCGCGATCATCGTGACCCAGCGGGCGCCGGTGCCCTGCGCGACGTCGAAGCGGGCCGCTGTCGCCCAGAGTTCGAGGAACGTCTCCTGGGTGACCTCTTCGGACTGCGCGTGGTCCTGCACCACGCCGAACACGATGTGGAAGACCAGGCCGAAGAATTCCCGGTACAACCGGTCGAAGGCGGAACGGTCTCCGCACGCCACCCGCTCGAGCAGTTCTTCCATGGCCGCGATTCCTGTCTCGGCAGTCTGAACGACAGAACGTGAACTCGTTTCGGGCAGCGGGGGCCGGGCTGCCTGTCCATGAAGCGTTCGAGGCATTGGCGCGTCGGGCTTGGTCCGAGCCGGCGCCGCGCGGACGAAGCCCGGCGGACCGGTGCCGCGGAGACTGGGCCATCAGAGTGATCCTCGCGAGGATCAGGTCAGGGGATTTCTCACCCTGATGTGCGTTTCGTCGCAGGTGGCGGGGATGCGCCCGGAGAATCCGGGTGTTCTGCAGGCCGGCCGGGTCGCCTTACCGGGTGAACCCGATCGGGTGGGCCTCCGAACCATGGTGGTCGGTGGACACCGATCCGAGATCTGGCCGAGGCGGTCCGACCCGGGGTGCGCGGCAACCGGTGAGGTTGCCGCCCGCACTCGGATGATCGCCGGTTTCGCTGACTTTCGTCTTTGCTCCGGCCGGATCTCACCAACGAGCCTGCTCGGCTTCGAGCCGGACGCAGCGCGCAGAGAGCGTGGTGTCGAATGCGATCTTTCAGGAACGACAGGGTTTTCGGCGGTAAGCCGGTGCTGGGTATCGCCGGCGAGACCGACCGCCGGGCCTTCCTCCGGATGGCGGGTCTGGTCGGGGTCGGCGCGACCCTGGTCGCGGGCGGCCTGGGGTCGGTGGTGACCTCGGCGATCGCCGCGCCGGCCGCCGGTGACGCGGGTGATCTCGAGATCCTCAACTACGCGTTGACGCTCGAGTACCTGGAGTCGGACTTCTACACGATGGGGCTGGCGAAGAAGCTCGTCAGCGGCCGTGAACTCGAGCTGATCACCGAGATCGCCGACCACGAGAGCGCGCACGTCACGGCGGTCACGGCGTTGATCAAGCAGCTCGGCGGCACCCCGGTCGCCAAGCCGGCGATCAAGTACCCGGACGAGACGTTCAAGGACAAGGCGGGTTTCCTGAAAGCGGCGTCCACCTTCGAAGAGGTCGGCGTGACGGCGTACCACGGTCAGGTCGGGCTGATCAAGAGCGGTGACGTGCTGGGCGCGGCCGCGTCCATCGCCGGTGTGGAGTCGCGGCACGCGGCCGTGCTGGCCTCGCTCATGGGCGGCGCGCCGTTCCCCGCGCCCATCGAGAAGCAGCGGACGAAGGACGAAGTCCTCGCCATCGTCAAGCCGTTCCTCTCCTGACTTCCCGACCTCGTAAGGAAAGCACTCATGAACAGGCGTGATCTCATCCACGGGCAGGCCACCGACGTCTCGCCCCAGCTGGCACTCGGCGCGCTCAACAACCGCTGGGCGCTGGCCCAGGCCGGCGACTTCGGGAGCGACCTCGACGTCCTCAACTACGCGCTGACGCTGGAGTACCTCGAATCGGCGTTCTACGTCCAGGGCAACAAAGCCGTCTCCCTCGAAGGAGCGGAAGCCGACTACCTCAAGCAGATCCAGTCCGACGAGGAGTCGCACGTCACGACCCTGACCGCGACGATCAAGAAGCTGGGCGGGACCCCGGTCGAAGCGCCGATGGTGAACTTCGGGGCCGCGTTCGACAACCGCATGAGCTTCCTGACGGCCAGCCACACCTTCGAGAACGTCGGTGTCGGCGCCTACCTCGGTGCGGCGGGCTTCGTCAAGGACAAGACCATCCTGCAGGCCGCGGCGGGCATCTTCGGTGTGGAAGCCCGGCACGCGGCGGTCGTCGGGAACCTGCTCGGCCTGCCCGCCAAGGGCGGGGTCTTCATGGGCAACACCGAGACGCCGAAGGACAAGGCGACCGTGCTCGCCGCCGTCGCGCCGTTCCTGGTCGCCACGCCGACCGTGCCGAAGGGCGCCCCGGCGATGGGCGCGGGCGGTGCGAGCGACGACAAGACCGGCATCGCCCTCACGGCCACCGGAGCGGTCCTGGTCGCCGGCGCGGCGGCGGTCGCCGTGGGCCGCCACCGCCGTCCGGGCGACGACGAAGAAACCCGTGGCTGACCAGGTTCCCGAGCCCGGCGGGCGTCGTGTCGACGCCCGCCGGCGCCGCCGCGTGCTCCTGCCGGCGCTCGCGGTGGTGCTGGCCCTGACCGGCGGCGGCCTGGTCTGGGCCGGCGTCACCCACAAGCCCGGCCCAGACCCCGTCGCCGCGGCCGGCAGCATCCCCGCACCGGCCACGAAGACCCCGCCGCCCACGACGCCCACCGGCCGCCCGGCCCCCCGCCCGACGGTGCCGTTGCCCCGGTCGACGCCGGTCTCGATCCAGGTGCCCAGCATCGGCGTGGACGGTTCGCTGCTGTCGCTGGGCCTCAACCCCGACCGGACCGTCGAGTCGCCCAAGGACTTCAGCAGAGCCGGGTGGTACGACTACGGCCCGACCCCGGGCGAGGCGGGCGCGTCGGTCATCCTGGGCCACATCGACTCCTACCGCGGCCCGGCCGTGTTCTACCGGCTGTCCAAGCTCACACCGGGGGCCGAGATCCACATCCGCCGCAGCGACGGCAGAACGGCCACGTTCACGGTCGACGCCCTGAGGCAGTACCCGAAGAGCCGATTCCCGGCGGAGGACGTCTACGGAGCAGTCGAGTACGCGGGCCTACGCCTGGTCACCTGCGGTGGCGACTTCGACCGAGCGGCGCGCAGCTACCTGGACAACATCGTCGCCTACGCCCACCTCACCGGAACGAGCTGAGCAGCCCGACGCGAACCGGTACCCGAGGTCGTTCGTCCACACAGGACCGTGATGGATGCCTCGGCGCTGGTGTCACGCCTGGACCAGCCTGATGTCACGGGCGTAACGTGCGCGGGATGGGTGTCGAACCTCGTGGCCACCCGGCACCGCGGCTTCGCGCCGTCGGCCGGCAGTGACCGGCTCGTTCTGGTGGGACCTGCTGATCGGCGCCGCCATCGCGCTCGTGCTGGCCTGGCTCGCGCTGATCGTCGCGCTCGTCGTCGTCCGGCCGCGGGGCGGTCTCCTGCGCGAGGCCCTGCGGCTGCTGCCTGACGTGCTGCGGCTCATCCGGCGCCTGGCCGCGGACCCCGCCCTGCCCCGCGGCGTCCGGATCCGGCTCGGTCTCCTGCTGGTCTACCTCGCCATGCCGATCGACCTGATCCCCGACTTCATCCCGGTGCTCGGCCACGCCGACGACGCCATCATCGTCACGGCCGTCCTCCGCGGCGTCGTCCGCCGCGCGGGACTCGACGCCGTGCGCGCCCACTGGCCCGGCACCGACGACGGCTTCGCCGCGGCGGCCCGCCTGGCCGGAATCCGCACCCCGGCGAACTGACCGTTCCGCTCGTGCGGGGAGGGCCGCCGTTCGTCCGTGATCCGGTGCCGGTCGTTCGTGATCGGTTGCCGGGCCCGGCGCGGGGCGCAGAAGGTAACAGCCATGTTCGTGCACTGTCTCGGAGTCGCGGCCGGCGGCGGATATCCGCAGTGGAACTGCGCGTGCGCCGGCTGCCGGAAGGCCCGTGCCAAGACCGAAGCCGCGACGACCCACGCCGGGATCGCCGTCTCCGGAACCGGTGAGCGGTGGTTCCTGCTGAACGCGACCCCGGACGTCCACCACCAGATCGCGGCGGATCCCGCGCTGCACCCGGGCCCGGAAGTCCGCGAGACACCGGTGGCCGGGGTGCTCCTGACGGACGCGGAGTTCGATCACACGATCGGCCTGCTGGTGCTGCGGGAGGGATCGGCGCTGACGGTGTACGGGACGTCGCCCGTGCTCGAAGCGCTGACCACGTCCTTCCCGGTCCGGGACCTGCTGAGCGATTACGCCGACCTCTCCTGGTCCCGGCTCGACACCGGCCGGCCCCTGGACCTGGACGACCGGTTGCGCGTGACGGCCTTCCCGACCGGGTCCAAGCCACCTCGCTACGTCGGGCGTCCGGGCGCCTCGGCCGAGTGGGAGGTGGGGTTCCGCCTGGAAGACCGGGTGACGGGCGGAACCGTGGTGTACGCGCCGACGCTGCCCCGGTGGGACGCGGCGTTCGCCGAGCAGGTGGCGCCGGCCGACTGCGTCTTCCTGGACGGCACGTTCTGGACGGACGACGAAATGTCCGGCCAGGGCGCGGGAAGCCGGACCGGGCGCTCGATGGGACACTTGCCCGTCGGTGGCGCCGACGGCTCCGCTCACGCGCTGGCCGCGCTGCCGGCGAAGCGGAAGATCTACACGCACATCAACAACACGAACCCGATCCTCGACGAAGAGTCCCCGGAGCGACGCCGGCTGACGGACCTGGGCATCGAGGTCGGTCGGGCCGGCTTGGAGGTGGAAGTGTGAACGCCTGGTCCTCGGAAGCGACGGAGGAGTTCGAAGCGCGGCTGCGGTCGATCGGGGAGAAGCGGTACCACCACCTGCACCCGTTCAACGAACGGATGCACGCGGGCTCGCTGACCGAAGAGGAGTTCCGGGGGTGGGTGCGGAATCGCTTCTACTACCAGGTGAACCTGCCGGTGAAGGACGCGTTCATCCTGACCAAGCTCCCCGGCCGGGACGACCGGCGCCGGTGGATCCAGCGCATCATCGACCACGACGGGCGCACGGGGGACGAGGGCGGCCTCGAGAAGTGGGTGCGCCTGGGCGCAGCCGTCGGGTTGACCCGCGAGCAGCTGTTCGACAACGACACGGTGCTGCCCGGCGTGCGCTTCGCCGTGGACGCCTACGTGGACTTCTGCCGCCGGCGGCCGTGGCTGGAGTCCGTGGCGTCGGCTCTGACCGAGCTGTTCGCGCCGGATCTGCTCAGCCGCCGGATCACCGACGTCGAGCACCACTACCCGTGGATCGCGCCGGAAGGCCTGGACTATTTCCGGGCCCGGCTCACCCAGCAGCCGAAAGACATCGCGCACCTGCTCGACCTGGTGCTCGGCCACGCGACGTCCCGGGAGCAGCAGGACGCCTGCGCGCGGGCGCTGGAGTTCAAGTGCGACGTCCTCTGGAGCCTGCTCGACGCCGTGCAGCTCGCGTACGGCAAGAGTTCGTGATGGACACCGGCGACCTGACGGCCACGCCCCGGCTGGCCACCAAGGCGGTGCTCAAGCACGACAGCGTCCGGGACGTGGAGCTGCTGCTGCTACCCGAGAGGGTGGTGCTCCTGAACAAGTCCGGCGCGGCGATCCTGGGACTCTGCGACGGCAGCCGGACCGTGCGGCAGCTGGTCGAGCGGCTCGAGCACGACTTCGAGGCGACCGATCTCACCAGCGACGTCATGGCGTTCCTCCAGGACGCCAGCGGCCGCGGCTGGGTGGTGGTCACATGACCGCGCCGCCGCCCTACGGCCTGCTGGCCGAGGTCACCCACCGGTGCCCGCTGCACTGCGTCTACTGCTCGAACCCCCTGGCGCTGCTCGAGCGGCAGGACGAGCTCGGCACCGAGCACTGGCTGCGGGTGCTCGGCGAAGCGGCCGGGCTCGGCGTCCTGCAGGTCCACTTTTCGGGCGGCGAACCCCTCGTCCGCGGCGATCTGGAGACGCTGGTCGCCGAGTGCCGCCGCCTCGGCCTGTACACGAACCTCATCACCAGCGGCCTCGGGCTCACCGAGCGCCGCGCGGAATCGCTCGTCGCGGCGGGGCTCAACAGCGCACAGCTGAGCATCCAGGGCGACGCCGCCGAGGCGACGGACCTGATCGCGGCGAGCAAGCGCTTCGACAAGAAGGAAGCGGCCGCGCGCGTCATCCGCGACGCCGGGCTGCCGCTGAACATGAACGTCGTCCTGCACCGGCTGAACCTGGACCGGCTGGACGCGATCATCGACGTCTGCGTGAAGTGGGGCGCCGAACGGCTGGAGCTCGCCAACGCCCAGTACTACGGCTGGGCGCTGCGCAACCGCGAACCGCTGATGCCGAGCCAGGCCCAGCTGGACGAGGCGGTCGGCGTCTACGCCCGCCGGAAGGCCGAACTGGCGGAGCGGCTGGAACTGCTCTGGATCCTCCCGGACTACTACGAGACCTACCCCAAGCCGTGCATGGGCGGCTGGGCGCGCACGGCGCTGACCGTCGCCCCGGACGGCGTCGTCTACCCCTGCCCGGTGGCCGCCGGGATCACGACGATGGAGTTCGCTTCGGTGCGCGACCACGACCTCGCGTGGATCTGGACGAAGTCGGCCGCGTTCGAGGCGTTCCGGGGCACGGACTGGATGCCCGGCCCGTGCCGGAGCTGCCCGCGCAAGGAGCTGGACTTCGGCGGCTGCCGGTGCCAGGCCTTCGCGCTGACCGGCGACGCGGGCCGCACCGATCCGGTGTGCAAGCACTCGCCGGACCACCACCTGGTGCAGGACGTCCTGCTCCGGGCCAACCGGGAAGATCCCGGCGGGCAGCTCGTCCACCGCGGGCCGACGGTTCCGGCGCACGAGCGGTAGTCCCATTCGTGGGCCGCGGAGCGCCGTTCGGCACCGGTTGCCGACCGCTGGTTCAAGATCGGTTGTAGCGCCTCCGCCGGATCCCAGATGCTCTTCGATGTCCGCGACAGAGGAGGAAAACATGCAGTGGGAAACTCCGGAGTACACGATCGTCGAGGTGTGCGCTGAGGTCACCGGCTACTTCTACCGGGGCTGACCGCAGAGTCCCCGTGTCGGCGTGAGGCCCCGGCTCCCGGAATCCGACCGGGGCCTTCCGCCACCCTGGTCCTTCTCCCGAGGTGGTTCGAGTGACGCTTGAATTCCTTCCGCTGATCGCCCTCGCCTTCGGTCTCAGTCTCGACAACTTCCGCTCGTCGATCGCCATCGGCACCATCCCGTTCGGCTGGCGGCGCGCTCTGCAGGTGGCCCTCGTCTTCGGCGTGTGGGACGCGGTGGGGCCGCTGCTGGGCGGATTCCTCGGTCACTTCCTGGGCGACTTCCTCGGTGACTGGGCCGAGTACATCGGGGCGGCCGCGCTCGGGTTGTACGGGGTGTACTTCATCGTCGGGGCGATCCGGCACCCGGAGCCCGAAGACATGGACCACCCCTGGGTGACGCTCTTCGGGATGCCGCTTTCGCTGAGCATCGACAACTTCATCGCCGGCACGAGCCTGGGCATCGCCGGGTTCTCCCTCGTGGTCCCGATGCTGGCCTTCGGCGGCATGACCGTGCTCATGTCGTTCGCCGGCCTGTACGTGGGGCGGCTGGCCGCCAAGGTCGTCCGGGTCCGGTCCGACCTGTTCAGCGGGATCGCGCTGCTCGGCGCGGCGATCCTGCTGCCACTGGCCTTCGGCTGAACCGTGGGTGACACCGGATGCCCGAGAACCCCGACACCCACGTCTACCGCACCTACGACAAGGTCCTGGGCACGACCCGGGCGGCCCGGCGGAACCCGCCGGTGGCGAACGGTGACCCCAACGACTGGTGGCCGCACCGGGTCGACCTGACGGCCCTGCACCGGCGCTCGCTCCCGGACTTCGGCTACGCCGCGGAATTCGCGACGGTGGACCTCGGCGAACTGGCGCGGGACGTCGACGAGGTGCTCACGACGTCCCAGGACTGGTGGCCCGCCGAATTCGGGCACTACGGTCCCCTCGTGCTGCGCATGGCCTGGCACGCCGCGGGCACCTACCGCGTCAGCGACGGCCGGGGCGGCGCCGCTGCCGGCATGCAACGCTTCGCCCCGTTGAACAGCTGGCCGGACAACCGGAACCTCGACAAGGCGCGCCGGTTGCTGTGGCCGGTCAAGAAGAAGTACGGGCGCCGGATCTCCTGGGCGGACCTGATGGTCTTCGCCGGCAACCGGGCACTGGAGTCCATGGGCTTCAAGACTTTCGGGTTCGGCGGCGGCCGTCCCGAGGTGTGGGGACCCGACGAGACGTACTGGGGTCCGGAACGCAAGTGGCTGGCCGAAGAGCGCTACAGCGGCCTGCGCGAGCTCGACGAACCCCTGGCCGCCACCGAGATGGGGCTGATCTACGTCGACCCGCAGGGCCCGGCCACCAACCCCGACCCGCGGCTCGCCGCCCGCGACATCCGGGAGACCTTCAAGCGGATGGGACTGGGCGACGAGGAGACGGTGGCGCTCATCGCGGGCGGGCACACCTTCGGCAAGACCCACGGCCCGGCGGAGCCGAACGCGGTCTGCGGGCCCGAACCCGAGGCCGCGCCGCTCACCGCGCAGGGCCTGGGCTGGACCGGCAGGCACGGCAGCGGCATCGCGGCCGACACGGTCACCAGCGGACTGGAAGGGATGTGGACGCGCACGCCCGCCGCGTGGGACCACACGTTCTTCGAGACGCTCTTCGAGTACAAGTGGGACGTCGAGCTCAGCCCGGCCGGCCTGTGGCAGTGGATCCCGGCCGACGGCCAGGGCGAAGGCACCGTGCCGGACCCCTTCGACCCGGACGTGAAACACCACCCGGTCATGCTCACCACGGACCTCTCGCTGCAGGAGGACCCGGTCTACGCGGCGATTTCGCGGCGGTTCCTGGAGCACCCGGACCAGTTCGAGGACGCGTTCGCGCGGGCCTGGTTCAAGCTGACCCACCTCGACATGGGCCCGCGCCGGCGGTACCTGGGGGCGCTCGTCCCGGCCGAACCGCTGATCTGGCAGGACCCGGTGCCGGCGGTGGACCACGAGCTCGTGGACGCCGGCGACGTCGCCGCCCTCAAACGCGAGATCCTCGGCTCCGGCCTGAGCGTCACCCAGCTCGTGGCGACGGCGTGGGCGTCGGCTTCGACCTACCGCGACAGCGACAAGCGCGGCGGGGCGAACGGCGCGCGGATCCGGCTCGCACCGCAGCGCGGCTGGCCGGTCAACGAACCCGGGCAGCTGAACGTCGTCCTGCCCGTGCTGGAAAGGATTCACCAGCGGTTCAACGCCGCGCAGCCGGGGGACAAACGGATCTCGATGGCCGACCTGATCGTGCTCGGCGGGTGCGCCGCGGTGGAGCGCGCCGCCGCGGCCGGCGGCCACGACGCCGGCGTCCCGTTCCGGCCCGGGCGCACCGACGCGACCCAGGAGTGGACCGACGTCGAGTCGTTCGGCGTGTTGCACCCCTGGGCGGACGGCTTCCGGAACCACCTGCGCGACGGCTTCCGGCTGCCGCCCGAGCACCTGCTGATCGACCGGGCGAACCTGCTGACCTTGAGCGCACCCGAGATGACCGTGCTGCTCGGCGGGCTGCGGGTGCTCGGCGTCACCCACCGGCGTTCTCCGGTGGGGGTGCTGACTTCGGCGCCGGGGTCGTTGACGAACGACTTCTTCGTCAACCTGCTGGACATGGCGACGGTGTGGGCGCCGAAGGGGAGCGGGGACCGGTGGAGCGCGATCTACGAGGGCCGCGACCGGGGCACCGGGGAGGTGAAGTGGACCGCGAGCCGGGTCGACCTCCTCTTCGGTTCGCACTCCGAGCTGAGAGCGCTTTCGGAGGTGTACGCGAGCGACGACGCGGGCGGGAAGTTCGTCCGGGACTTCGTCGCGGCGTGGGTGAAGGTCATGGAACTAGACCGGTTCGACCTGCGGTGAACGGTACCTCTCGCCGGGCGAACGGTGGGGCCGGGCTGTTCTGTGGCAACGGATATCGTGCGGACGGGCCCGGAGGTAGAGTCCGAACGCGTTGCAGGACAACAGAAGTCCGAAGCACCTGTAGGAGGTGGGTCCGATGACGACTGCCCAGGAACGAGAAGACCTCCTGGTCGATCTCCGCGGACAGAACAAGGCGACCATCGGTGCCGTGCTCGGGTCCGGCACGATCGCCAAGGCGACCGAGCGGGCCGACGGGACGATGGAAGCGACCATCCGGATCCGTGAGGACGCCATGGCGTGGGAACCGGGGGTGCTGATCATGCCGCACTCCGGCGTCCTCGAGCTGACGATCATCAACGACGACAAGAACACCCACGCCTGCTTGCTGCCCAGCAACGGGGACAAGCAGTTCATCGGCCTGCTGAACCACTCGAAGGGCAGTGCGACCATCGAACTGGACGGTCCCGGCTGCTACTGGTACGGCTCGCCGGCCGGCAACGACGAGGGCCGGGGCCTGACCGCCGCCATCGTCGTGACCGGTGAAGTGCCGCCGGAGGCCAAGCTCGACCGACCCGCCCAGCCGCGGCCGTAGAAAGGCAGGAACCACCATGACGATCGAATACCTCGACGCCGGCAAGGCGATCGACCACGGCAAGCTGTCCAACCTGCCGCACCGCGCGCCGGACGTGACGCGCGGCCTCGGCTACGAGCGCATCCTCCGGGCACGCAGCGAATCGCACAACTGGATCACCTACTACGGCGACTACGACGGCAAGCGGCACAGCCTGCTCGAGGAGATCGACGCCGGGAACGTCAAGGACCTGAAGGTCGCCTGGATCTTCCAGGCGGGGGCGAGCGGAATGATCGCCTCGACGTCGACCTACGCGTTCGAGGCCTGCCCGCTGGTCGTCGACGGCGTCATGTTCGTCACCGGCTGGGACGGCTGGCTCTGGGCGCTCGACGCGAAGAGCGGCGAGCAGCTGTGGCGCTACAAGCACGCGATCCCGATCGACGTGACCCTGTGCTGCGCCAACGTCAACCGCGGCTGCGCGGTGGCGAGCGGCAAGGTCTACATGGTGACCCAGAACGCCCAGCTGGTCGCGCTCGACGCCACCACGGGGCGGAAGGTCTGGCAGAAGCCCATCGGCGACGTACGAGCCGGCGAGAGCGCCACGATCGCCCCGCTGGTCATCAAGGACACCCTCATCACCGGGTCCTCCGGCGGCGAGTACGGCGTCCGCGGCCACATCGACTGCTGGGACCTCGAGACCGGCGAGCGGCGCTGGCGCACCTACACCGTGCCGAAGCCGGGCGAGCCCGGCTCGGAGACCTGGCCCGCCGACGGCGAGGCCTGGCAGCGCGGCGGCGCGAACCACTGGGTCACCGGAAGCTTCGACCCGGAGCTGAACCTCTACTACGCGGGCACCGGGAACCCGGCTCCCGACTTCGACGGCGACGTCCGCGTAGGGGACAACCTCTACACCGACAGCGTGGTCGCGCTGGACGTCGACACGGGCGAGATCCAGTGGCACTACCAGTTCACCCCGCACGACCTGTGGGACTACGACTCCACGATGGAGATGACCCTGTTCGAGCGGGACGGCAAGAAGCTGCTGGCCCACTTCGACAAGAACGGGTACATGTTCGTCCTCGACCGCACCAACGGCGAGCTGCAGCACGTCACGCCGTTCGTCGACCGGATCGACTGGGGCGTCATCACCCGCGACGGCAAGGTGACCGCGCGGAAGTACCCGGACAAGGAAGGCGAGCCCTGCCACTTCTTCCCCGGCCCCGCCGGCGCGAAGGAGTGGACGCACGCGTCGTACAACCCGGACCACGACCTGTTCTACGTCCCGGTGGCCGACGTGGGCGCCACCGCCACCCGGCGTCGCCGCGAGTTCAAGGAGGGCATGCCCTACTGGGGTGCCGCCGTCGAGGTCGACGTCGACGACATGGCCGGCTCGGTCAGCGCGTTCGACTCCCACGGTGAAGAGAGGTGGCGCCACCGGCTCGACAGCATGCCGATGGCCGCGTCGACCCTCAGCACCGCGGGGAACGTCGTGTTCGCCGGCACGCCCGCGGGTGATTTCCTGGCGCTGCACGCGGAAACGGGGGAGAAGCTCTGGAGCTTCCAGTGCGGCTGCGGTCACCACAGCAGCCCGAGCACCTACAGCGTCGAGGGCAAGCAGTACATCGCGGTGCCGGTCGGCTGGGGTGGCTGGCTCGAGGGCATCGTCCCCGGCATGTCCGGTCAGGGACACGGTGCCGCGCTGATCGTCTTCGCCCTGTGACGGGAAACCACCGCTGACGCGGCCGAGCCGTCGCCGCGGCGACGGCTCGGCCACGGGACCGAGGTGATGTGATGGACCAGCCGGCGGTACCCGGGAGCGTGCGGTTGCCGTGCCTGTACTGCGGCGAGCGCTACGGGCCCGACGACGTCGCACGGCACACCGAGCCGGTGCGCTGCGGGCGCTGCATCACGTGCGTCGACAAGCCCGCGTGCTTCGACTGCCGCCTGATGTACTGCGTCTGCGACGTGCACCGGTACCGCGGCTGACGAGCGCCGGTCAGATCTCCAGCGCCCGGCGCACGGTCGGGGCGTTCCGCCGGGAGACCGGCACCATGGTCTGGGCGTCGTCGTCCATGACCAGGAACAGCTCGCCCTTGTGCCGGCGCTCGACCTCCCGGATCCGGCTGAGGTTCACCACGTACTGGCGGTGCACCCGGAGGAACCCGGAACCGGTCAGCTCGGCTTCGAGCCGGTCGAGGCCCGGCGAGGCGGAGCGCAGCAGTCCCTGGTCGGTGGACAGCCAGACGTCGTTGCCGTCCGACTGGGCGAAGGAGACTTCGGGCAGCCACAGCAGGACCATGCGGTTCTCGCGGGTCGCGACCATCCGGTGCGGCTGCACGTGCGGCGGCACGTCCTCCTTCGCCCGGGGCAACGGATCCCCTTCGGCCACACCGAACGAAACGACGTTGCCGACCAGGTGCCCGGACAGGAAGACCGGCTGGAAGCTGATCGACGTCGGTTCGCTGGCCAGCCGGGTGGAGATCTGCGTCGAACCGGCCCAGTCGGGATTGCGCACCGCCTGCGCGGCGGCGTGCTTGGCGGCCCGGATGAACTCCGGCAGCTCCGGTTTCCACCGCACCGCGGGATCGGGCGCCGGGGTGGAGCCCGGGATGCCGAGGAGCACGCCCGCCGTGTCGTCGGCGAGCACGACCCGGCCCGCGGCGTCCACGGCCGCGAGCGCCGCGCTCGAGCCCGACCTGACGTGGCCGAAGGCGGCCATCAGCTCGGCGCCGTCGTCCCTGGCGCGCCGGCGCAGGATGCGCTGGGTCATCGTGGCGGCGTTGCCGAGCCAGGCTCCCACCGTGCCGGGGAGGTCGCCGCGCCAGCACGAGATGTTGAGCACCGCGACCGGTTCCCGGGTCACCACGTCCCGGACCGCCACCCCGGCGCAGGTCCAGTCGTGGAACGCCCGGCACCAGTGCTCGGCGCCGCGGATCAGCACCGGGGCGTAGGACATGAGCGCGGTACCCATGCCGTTCGTCCCGGTGGCGCCCTCGGACCAGCAGAACCACCGGGCCAGGTTGGCTTCGGCGGCGACGTCCTGCGTGGCCTGGTCACCCCATTGGGCCAGCACCCGGCCGGTGCCGTCGGTGATGGTCACGATGCCGCCGAGGGTGCCGACCTCGTGGGCCAGCGAAGCGGCGCGGAAGCCGAGCTCGGCGAACACGACGTCGTGCTCCAGCGCGTGGCCGACCTCCGCGACGGCCGCCGGGGCTTCGGTCAGGCCCGGGTCGACCCGGTACTGGTCCCGGCACCGGTGCCAGGAGATCGCTATCTCGGGCCGCACCCCGCTGAGGTCGTCCCCGCCCCGCGCGAACCGCTCCCACGCCTGGAACACCGACGCGCCACCACGGCCGCGGGAGCTCGGGTCGAGCTGGCGTACCTGTGCCATGGGGAGACCGCCTTTGGTCTGTCGGGCCCGGGCGCGGCGATTGGCCTTCGTAGCAAGCTAAACCGGGCATCGGAGCGAGGGCAAGCCGCGCGTGATGACTGCGGGCGAACGTCCCACGAACGGTGGTGCGGCGATGACGGGCGGCGGCCATTCACCCACCGGCGGTCGGGACGGTGTTCGGCCACCAGCCGGGCATATGCTCGGAGCCTGCCCGGAATTCTTCGCCAGCCCACCCGTCCGTCCGGGTAGTTCTACAGCGAAGCGGCCGAACGGCGTGGACAAGTCGTGAGATCCTTCGCCCGGCGACAAGGAGGTCGCGATGACCGGGACAGTGCCGCCACTGGTGATCGCACCGAGCCGGCCCGGGTCCGCCGGCTCCCTGATGGCCACCTCGTCGGCGAAGGAAGTGGCCCGGGCGTGGGAGGACTTCGCCGGGGGCGAAAACATCGAAACGGGCGTTCGGCCCGAGATTCTCGCCTCGTGGTACCGGTGCCGGGATCGCTACGACGTGGACCGCGCGCTGGACGTCGCGCCGGAGGCCCGGGGCGAAGAGGGCCGGCGGAGCGACACCGGCGTGATCTTCACCGCGCTCGGCGGCCTCGGCGCGCTGGCCGGCCGGGAAGTGGAGCGCGACGGCGCCGTCGTCACCGTGACGGACGGGGACGGGCGCGTCCTCGGCGCCTGGGGCGACCCCACCGCGCAGCGGCGCGCCGAACTGCACAACCTCGCGCCGTGGTCGTCGTGGTCGGAGGAGTGCACCGGCACGAACGGGATGGGGACGTCGCTCGAGGTGTCCGGTCCGGTGACCGTGACGGGGCCGGAACACTGGTGCGAAGCGTTCCACCAGTGGGCGTGCGCGGGCACTTCCATCCGCGACGTGGTGACCGGTGCGCCGGTCGCGTCGATCAACATCTCGCGGTGGAACGCGGCGCTGTCCGAGCGCGTGCCGCCGTGGCTGACGCAAGCGGCCGCGTTCGTGGAACAGGAGATCTACCGGCGCGCCATCTACGAAGCCGACAAGGTCGTCGCCGAGTTCACCAGGAAGTGCGCGCACGCCGGTGGTTCGTTCCTGGCGGTGGATCGCGGGGGAAACGTGCTCGCCGCGAACGAATCGGCCGTCGCGATGCTCGGGCTGACCGGCGAAGCCCGCATCGTCACGGGGGTGACCGAACCGGCGCGGCGGTGGACCCCGGACATCACGGGACTGCCGGAAGTGCTGCGGTGGGCGAAGGACCGGGCGCGGGGAAGCGCCGAGTGGAGCGGCCACGCCCGGCTGCCGGTTCGTCCCGGTGAAGAGCCCACGCCGGTGACCGTGCGATCCGTCGTCGACGCGAACCACGTGGTGGGCATGCTGTGCGCGTTCGGGGTGGCTGAGGGGGAGGCCTACGAGGGAGGCGCCGACGACGTCGTCGGACCGCTGCCCCGGTGCGTCATCGGGATGCGCAACGACCGGCTGGTCCTGCTGGCCCCGTCGGAGATCCGCTACGCCGAGGCCCAGCGGAACATCGTCTGGCTGGTCACGGAACGGGGCCGGATCCAGGCCGCGACCCGCGGCCTGGACAACGTCGAGCGGTCCCTGACGTCCTACGGATTCCGCCGGGCGCACCGCCGTTTCCTGGTGAACCTGCGCCGGGTGGCGGAAGTGGAGCGGGGCATCAAGGGAGAGCTGTTCCTGATCATGGACTCCCGGACCCACGAGCTGGTCCCCGTTTCCCGGCGCCACGCCCCGGACCTGCGGCGCATGCTGGGAGTGTGACCAGCGGGAAAGCGCTTCCAGTACCCCGAGACGACGAGGTGCCGTCCCCATGGCCGCCAGAAGATGGTTCCAGCGGGAGCACGACGCGGATGCCCCAGAGCTGCCCGGCCTCCGGCGCCTGACCGTACGCGAGTGGCTGCGCGGACGCCTGACGGACCACGGGCGGGCGAAAGCCGCCTGCAACGCACTGTGCGAGCACGACGAGAAGTCGGCGCCGTGCTGGATCTGTTCCGTGCGGTACTGGTGAACTGCCGGCGCGGTGGATGAGTAAACCGGCCGAAAACGGGAAAACCCAAGCATGACTCACGACTTCGAGAAGCGCGATCGGGTCCGGAGCGAGAAGACCGGGCGCACCGCCGTCCGCCGGCCGGACGCTGTCCACCCGGCCTGACCACGCGACATCGTCGAGAGAGCGGAGCGGACATGAGTGCCGAAGACAACCAGATCGTCACCGATATCGCGAAGAAGGTCGGTACGGCGATGATCACCACCCACCAGGCCGACGGCAAGCTGGTGAGCAGGCCGATGACCGGTCAGCGGGTGGAGTTCGACGGGTCGGCGTGGTTCTTCGTCGCGAGAAGCGCCGACATGGTGGCCGAGGTCGCCCGCGACAGCCGGGTCAACGTCGGTTACGCCGGCTCCGGTTCGTGGCTGTCGCTCAGCGGTGCCGCGTCCGTGGTGGACGACGTCGCCCGGAAGAAGGCTTTGTGGAACGAGTTCGTCGAGGCGTGGTTCCCGGGTGGTCCGGAGGACGCGGACGTCGTGCTGCTCAAGGTGGACGCGCAGTCGGCGGAGTACTGGACGACCCCCGGCGGCAAGCCGCGGGCGTTGTTCGAGATGGCCAAGGCGCGGGTCACCGGGTCGGCTCCTGACCCCGGCACCAACGAAACCGTCGATCTGTAGGGTTCAAGCGAGGAAGCCGTGACCTGCCCTGACGGGCCGGTCACGGCTTGAGTTCCTCGGTGGTCAGGGGTGCAGGACGACCTTCGTCCAGCCGTCCTCGCGCTTGTCGAAGTGCTCGTACCCTTCGGCGGCCTGGTCGAGGCTCAGTTCGTGCGACACCAGGAACCCCGGCGTGGCGATGCCTTCGGTGATCAGATCCCGCAGCTGCGCGTTGTACTGCTTGGTGTTGCACTGGCCGGTGCCCATCGACTGGCCCTTGAAGAAGAACGTGCCGTAGTCGAACGCCAGCTTGCCCTGCTTGGCGAGTTCGCCTTCGGCGCCCGGGTCCTGCGGCACGTAGACGCCGACGACGCCGATGCCACCGGTCGGTTTCACCGCGGCGACCAGCTCGTTGAGGACGATCTCCGGCTGCTCGACGCCGTCGGCGCCGTGGGCCTGGTAGCCGACCGCGTCGACCCCGCGGTCGGCGCCGCCGCCGGTGAGGTCGGTGAGCTGCTCGACGGCGTCGCCGGTGGACCGGTCGATCGGGATCGCGCCGAGCTGCTCGGCGAGCTTGAGCCGGTCGGGCTGCTGGTCGACGACGAAGACGCGGGACGCGCCCTTGATCTTGGCGGCGTGCGCGGCCATGAGACCGACGGGCCCGGCGCCGTAGACGACGATGGTCTCGCCGGGCTGCATCTTGGCGAGTTCGACGCCGTGCCAGCCGGTCGGGAAGATGTCCGAGAGCATCGTGTAGTCGAGTTCGTGCTCGGTGCCTTCGGGCAGCACGAGCGCGTTGAAGTCGGCCCACGGCACGCGCAGGTATTCGGCCTGGCCGCCGTTGTAGGGGCCCATGCTGGCGTAGCCGTACGCGGCGCCCGCGGAACCGGGGTTCGCGCGCAGGCAGAAGCCGGTCAGGCCCTTGAAGCAGTTGCCGCAGGTCCCGCACGCGATGTTGAACGGCAGCGAGACGCGGTCGCCGACCGCGATCCGCTCGACGGCATCGCCGACGGACTCGACGACGCCCATGTTCTCGTGGCCGAGGACCTTGCCTTCTTCGACGTCGGTGCGGCCTTCGTACATGTGCAGGTCCGAGCCGCAGATGTTGGTCGTGGTGATCCGGACGATCGCGTCCTTGGGGTCCTCGATCCGCGCGTCCGCGACGTCCTTGACGGTGACGTCGTACGGTCCTTGGTACACCAATGCCCTCATGGGAGGCCCTCTTTCCCGATCTTGGTCGTACCCCTCGGATTCCCGGGGCGCCCGATCGGAAACCTCGCGGGGCGTCAGGAAGCCGGGTACGGCGCCGCGCTGAGCAGGCGGACCAGGTGGACGGCGTGTCGATTCCGGAGCTGCGGCAAGCCTTGACCTGCTCAGGACCGAGTATCGAGCCGGGAACCTGGCCGCAGTCAGCTCGTTGCCGGGTGGTCGAGATTAGAACAGATGATCGACATCACGATGTCCTATATGGACGCCTCGCCGACCCCTCTGCGGTGCGGCACAACGAAGTTCGCGGTCGCCGGGTTTGGAGATTCGGCCGTTCTGGTAATACTCTGTGTGACGTCGGCCAGTACGGGCCTGACGAGTTCCACTTTGGAGGACTGGAATGACGAACAAGGCCCAGCTGATCGAGGCTCTGTCGGAGCGCTTGGGTGACGACAAGAAGGTGGCTGCGCAGGCCGTCGACGGTCTGGTGGACATCATCATCCGGACGGTCAACAAGGGCGAGAAGGTGAACATCACCGGCTTCGGTGTGTTCGAGAAGCGCGCCCGTGCGGCCCGCACCGCTCGCAACCCGCGCACCGGTCAGGCCGTGAAGGTCAAGAAGACCAACGTGCCCGCCTTCCGCGCCGGCACCACCTTCAAGGACGTCATCTCCGGCACGAAGAAGCTGGCCAAGGTCGCGCCGGTGAAGCGCGCCACGGCGGCGTCCACGACGACTCGTGCGTCCGTGGCGAAGGCGTCGGCCCCGGCGAAGGCCACCAGCACGCGGGCCACCACGCCCCGCGCGGCCGCGGCCAAGCCGGCCACCGCCCGCGCGACGGCCACCCGCACGCGCGCCACCACGGCGAAGCCGGCCGCCAAGGCCACCGCGACCAAGGCGGCGACCGCCACCAAGGCCGCCCCGAAGACCGCGGCCGCCAAGGCCGCCCCGGCCAAGGCCACCGCCGCCAAGGCCACCACCACCCGGGCAAAGGCGGCGGCCAAGCCGGCCGCCACCAAGACCGCGGCGGCGAAGAAGCCCGCCGCAGCCAAGGCCCCGGCCAAGCGCACGTCGGCCGCCAAGAAGTAGGTTCGCTCACTCGAAAGCCGGAAGGGCCCCGCACACCTCGTGCGGGGCCCTTCCGCATGTCCGGGATCTCGAGTCCGAGCCAGCAGCTGCGACGGCGCCAGCACTGCGGCCTCGGCGTAGCCCGGATCGAGCAACCTGGTCCGGAGAGCGACGAAGTTCTCATCGGGCCGACGCCTGCTCAGGTTTCTCAGGACGTTGAGCGCGACCCGGGCGTTGTGGTGCTGTGCCCATCGTTCGCCGTGGCCTTGAAGCACCAGGAGGATCCGCTCGGATACCTGCAAGCACCGGGCTGGAGGTCGATCCCGGCCGAGAATGCGAGGACCAGCAGGGCGGCGAACGTCGCGAGGAGCCGGTCCCGACGTCGGCCCACGGCGGGGCGGTTTCGCAGATGGCTTCGGCGGAGGTGCCGGCGTCGAGGTAGGCGCGTGCCGTGGCGTGGGCCGGTCCCCGGAGCTGATCGTTTTCCAGTGTCAGGCGTTGGATCTGGGCGCAGGCGAGGTCCAGTTGGCGGCGTAGGTCGTGGTTCTGCGTTCGCAGCACGGCGTTGGCGTGCGCGAGGTCGCGGGCTCCTGTTGGCCAGGCCGAGGCGTTGGGCGAGGGCGAGCACGCTGACCTGGTTGCCGTCGCGGGCCATGGCGGAGAGGGCAGCCTGGACGTCGTCAGGGGATGGCAGGACGGTGTGGCGGGTCATGATGCTTGTCGCACCTCACATGATCAAGGAGCAGATGGTGCTCCTGGTGGATCTAGCATCGGAATGGCCCGGCCCGGGAAAGACCGGGTTCGAGCCTGAAAGGATGCGGCGTGGGTTCGACGAACACGGTGGCGGAGTTCCAGCACTTCCACGAAGAAGGACGTGCGCCGGAACAAGGCATGCGGTACGCGTGCCGGATACCGGTGGCGGGGAACACTGTCGGCTGGCAGGCCTGTGTCGGTGCGGGCGGCTCGAGGTTCCGGGTGGACAAAGAGCTCGTGACGTCGCGCACGTCTTTTCTCGAGACCTTCGCCGGCGCGAAGGGTGAGCAAAGCTGGCAGTTCGGCGGGGAGGACAGCGTCACTCCCGCACCCGTGTTCTACCTGCTGGCGCCCGTGGGCGGGGACGTCCGCATCCGGCACGCGGGTGCGGAGACCGTGCTGTCGGCGGGGCAGTTCACGATCGCCACCTCCGCCGCGCGGCTCGTGGTGGAGTACGGCGAGGGCGCCCGGGTGATCATGGCGTTCGCCGCGGAAACCACCGTGCCTCGCCGCAGCGCGCTCACCGCCGCGCTCGGCGTCGCACAGCCGGTGGACGAGACCGGTGGGCTGCTGCTCAAGCACGTCGATGCGACGTTGCGGGTCGCGAGGCTGCTCAAGCCCGAATCGCTGGGAGCCGCGGCGGACGCCGCGGGCGAGTTGATGACGGCCACGCTGGCCGGTCTTCCGCACGGCGGGACGACCGCGGACGACCGGCTGCGGAGCCGGATCGAGACCTACGTCGAACTCCGGTTGCGCGATCCCCACCTCGGCGTGGAGCAGATCGCCGCCGCGCACCACGTCTCCCGGAGAACGGTCTACCGGCTGTTCGAGAAGATCGGGGAGGGGGTGGCTTCCTACATCCGCGGCCGCCGCCTCGACCGGTGCCGTGCCGATGTCATCGAGCGTCCCGACCTCTCGGTCGCCGCCATCTGCGAACGCTGGGGAGCCGGAGAGCCGAGACACTTCGCCCGGACGTACCGGGCCCGCTTCGGCGAGAGCCCGGGGGACACCAGGCGCCGGCTTGGCACGGAGGGGTGATCCGAGACGGCACGGATCGTGGTCGCCGGAGGCCGGTCCGCGAGGTCACGCTGGACTCCTGATCAAGAACGAGGAGACCACATGCCAGGCAAGCTCGCCGGGAAGATTGCGCTCATCACCGGAGGATCGACCGGGATGGCCCTGTCCACGGCGGAGAAGTTCATCGCCGAAGGCGCGGTCGTCTACATCACCGGGCGACGTCCCGAAGTGCTCGACGAAGCCGTCGAGCGGCTCGGACCGCGCGCCCGCGGCGTCGTCGCCGACGGCGCGAGCCTGGACGACATCAACCGCCTCTTCGATCGGATCGGAGCCGAAGAGGGGCGGCTCGACGTGCTGTTCGCCAGCGCCGCGGCCGGCACGCTTGTCGAGCCGCTCACCGAGGTGACGCTGGAAAGCTACGACCGGATCTTCGGTATCAACGTCCGGGGCACGGTGTTCACCGCGCAGAAGGCCGTGGAGCTGATGACCGGCGGCGGGTCGATCATCCTGAACGGGTCAGCCGCCGCGGTGAAGGCGATGCCCGGGTCGTCGCTGTACTCGGCCAGCAAGAACGCGCTGGCGGCCCTCGCGCGCGTCTGGAGCGCCGAGCTGGCGGATCGGCGGATCCGGGTGAACGTCCTGCACCCTGGTCCGATCGACACCGCCGCACTCCAGACGATCACCCCGGAGCACCGCGACCACCTGGTGGCGCTCACCACCATCGGCCGCCTCGGCCGGCCCGACGAGATCGCCACGGCTGTGCTCTTCCTCGCCTGCGCGGATTCCAGCTTCGTCAGTGGCACCGAGCTCTTCGCCGGTGGTGGCATGGGCCAGAGCTGAGTATCCCTTGCCCACTTGCTGCTGACCCTGCTCTCGCAGGCCGCGGATGGGGCTCGGAGGCGGGTGCTCGCTCGGAGGCGATTCGCTCGACCTCCGACCGCGGCACACCCAGGGTGTCTTCGGCCCCGGTGGCCGCAACAGTTGCTCACGTGTGCGCGTGGCCGAAGCCCGGAAACTTGCCGTGCCGCCACACCGTGGTCAGCCGGACCCGGGCGATCTTCCAGCCGTCGGCGGTGCGGCGGAGGTCGTGGTCGTACCAGCCGCCGACCATCCAGTCGCCGGCTTCGTCGTCGGGTTCGACGACGTGCATCGCCTGGACGTAGGAGTTGGTGCGCGCCGAGTCGCCGGTGATGTCGATGCGGTGGTTGCTGCTCATGTGGTGGGTGCCGTGGATGGCCATCAGGCCCTTGGGACCCCCGTCGGCCTGCAGCACCGTCTTGTTCTTGTGGTTGCCCGGTAGCTCCAGCACGCCGTCCTCGGTGAACAGGTCGAGCCAGTCCTGCCAGTGCTTCGTGTCGAGGTTCTGGGCGAAACGGTGGAGCACGTCGCTGATGAGCGTCCGGTCGTAGAGCCATTCGAGCTTGCCGGTGGTGTCCATGGAGTCCTCTTCCCGGATCGACGTCAGTCGGCGAAGGGCAGGTCGCTGCGACCGCGCACGGGCAGCAGGACGTGCGATGGGTGGGTGGCGCCGAGGTGCACGGTGTCGCTGCCGACCTGGGTCGGCAGGAAGGCGTGGTGGAACTGGTCGTCGGTGAACTTGGTGTCCATGCAGGCGATTTCCACGCGGATGCGCGAGCCGGCGGAGAAGTGGTGCCCGCAGCCGACGAGCGCGATCCGCAGCTCGGCCGGCTCCCCGGGCGGCAGCGGTTCGGCCTTCGTGTGCAGGTGCCGTGGCTCGCCCGGCACGCTCGCCACCTCGTCGAGCGCGCGGTGGGCCGCTCGGAGCCAGCCCTTGCTGACGATCCGCGACGGGGGCTGGATCCCGGCTGATCGCCGCGCGTCGTCCTGGGGCAGCTGTTCGCAGAGCCGCACGACGACTTGCGTGTCCTCCCTGGTCGAGGACAGGTGCGTGACGACCTCGACCGGCCCGGCGACGTCGACGCCCTCGGCCAGGGGCGCCGAGGTGAACGTGATGGTCTCGCGCACGGTGTCGGGCCCGGCGGGCGTCATGACAACGGGGCCGAGCAGCCAGTTCTCCTTCGGGTAGTCGTAGGAGGTGCTCGAGTCGGCGCCCGGCTCGGGCACGAGGCTCCCGTCGTTGACCGATGTGACGGAACCGCTCGTGCGGCCGTCGAAGTACAACGGCGTGTAGGTGGCGTCGCCGGGCGGCCACTGCTCGGCCGCGACGGTTTCCCTGCTGCCGGCCAGGGTGTACTCGACGGTCGGGCGCTGGGTGTACTCGGTGTCGAGACCTTTGAGGTAGTGGTCGTAGAACGGCAGCAGCACCTCCCGGTGGAACTCCACCGTCGCGAACAGCCGCAGCGCCTCCGCACCGCTGGCCAGGTCCAGCACCTTGAGCTTCTTCGGACCGCCCAGCAGCTGGAAGGCGCGCAGGTTGCCGCCCAGGTGCAGTTCGCGCTTGGCCCAGTTGCCGATGGAGTAGACCGGGATGTCGACGTCGGCGAAGGCGGACTCGAAGTCCCGCTCGGCCCAGAACTCGTCCCGTTCGGGATGTTCGAGGAGCAAGGCGTCGAGGTCGACGTCGAGGCCGCGGGGCGCGGAGCCGTTGGCCGGGTGCTTGTTGGCCACGCGCACGGAAGCGTTCCACCACCACCACATGAAGGTCGACATCACCCCGCCGGGGTAGGCCCAGCCCAGGTACGGGTCGTAGTGACCGTCGTAGGGTGCGGCGCAGGTCAGGTGCGGGGGCCGCTCGGAGATCATCATCCACTGCGCCATGCAGTAGTAGGACATGCCGATCGACCCGACCTTGCCGGTCGACCACTCCCGGCCGGCCACCCACTCGATGGCCTCGGCCAGGTCGCGGCGCTCGCGACGGTCGAGGAAGCCGTACTGTCCTTCCGACTTGCCGGTGCCGCGGACGTCGACGTGGACGTAGGCGTAGCCCTGCTCGACGTAGAACTCGATCGGGCCGGTCTCGAGCCAGAAGAAGACCATGCTCGGTGGGAGGTCGTCGTTGTCGTAGCGGTACGGCGACGCGGCGAAGAGCGCCGGGAACGGGCCGGGGCCTGCCGGCCGGTACACCCTGGCGCCGAGGGCGACGCCGTCGCTCATCGCGATCTGGATCTCTTCCCGAATCACGGGAGCTCCTCTCGTCGGTGTTCTCCTCACCACCGTCGTCCGGTCCGGTCATCGCGTCCAGCGATGATCGACAATCCTGCTATCGCGTAGCGCGATAGTATGGGATCGTGGAGCTACACCAGCTGGAGTACTTCGTGGCCGTCGCCGAGGAGGGCGGCTTCACCGCGGGCGCGCGCCGGGCGGGCGTGGTCCAGTCCGCCGCGTCCACCGCGGTACGCCGGCTCGAGGCCGAATTCGGCCTGGACCTGTTCACCCGGGCCGGACGACGGGTCGAGCTGACCGAGCCCGGACGCACGCTGCTCGCCGACGCGCGCGAGATCATCGCCGCGACCCGGTTCGCCCGCGAGCACCTGCAGCAGCGCGGAGAGGGGCTCACCGGCACCGTCACCATCGGGACCCTGCTCGCGACCGGCTCCCTCGACCTGGCCGCGGCCCTGCGCACGTTCCACGCGCAGCACCCCGCGGTCTACGTGCGGCTGCGGCACCGCCCCGGCCATTCGGAGACCCACCTCGCCGCGGTCGCCGAAGGCGCGGTGGACCTCGCTGTGGTGCTGGTCCCGGGCCGCGTGCCCGACGGGGTGCGCATCGACCCGGTGGCCGCGATCACCCCGGCGCTCGTGGCGTCGCCACACCACGACCTGGCCGGGCGCGCGGAGGTGCGGCTGGCCGACCTGGCCGGCAAGACCTTCATCGACTTCCCGGCCGGCTGGGGAAACCGGGACGCCACCGACGCGCTGTTCCGCACGGCGGGCGTGCACCGCACGGTGTCGATCGAGGCCACCGACATCGCGTCGACGCTCGAACTGGTGGCCGGGGGACTCGGGCTGGCCTTCGTGCCCGAGTCCGCGGCCGGCCACCACGGCGGCGTCGTCCGGATCCGCCTCGCCGCGGCGCCCCCGACGGTGCCGCTCGGTATCGCGAGCACGAGCCGCCGCCGGCTGTCCCCGGCCACCGACGCCTTGCGCCGCGCCTTGCTCGTCACCGCCTGACGCCACCGCGCTCACGACCAGGTGGACGTCGCCGCGACCGCGTCGAGCGGAATTCCGCGTACAGCTACCCCCACGTCCGCCACGCGAATCGAAACGGCTCCTGGAGTCCGAAGTGGACACCGGCGATCACTTCCCGCAGGCCTGTGGTCGCTTGGGCTGGTCCTCGATGCGGGGAGGATCGACGGCGACGACGATAGCTGCGGCGACTCATGACGGGAACATGACGATGCGGCTCCTGAGTGCGGCGACGTTGTCGCCTGATCAGATTGTCGCTGTATTGAGTCAAATTTCACGTGGCCCGTGACACCGTGCAACGGTGCGCGGACCTGGTGGTTGAAGGCAACGTCGGCTGAATCGCTCCGGCCGCGCACAACCTCGCGGCCGGTTCTGCAGCCTGCTCTCCGACCCTAGTCGGGTGGCGTCGAACCTGCGTTGGCCGCCATCGCGTCGGCGATCTGCTCCCACAACGGTGCCGGCAGGTCGTGACCCATTCCGGGGAAGGTGAGCAGGCGGGAACCGGGGACGGCGGCAGCGGTGGCCTCGCCCCCGCTGAGGGTGATCAGCGGATCGTCTTCGCCGTGGATGACCAGGAACGGTGTGCGGACCTTTCGCAGGCCGTCGGTGCGGTCCGGTGAGCTCAGGATCGCGGCCAGCTGACGGCTGAAACCTCGGGGTGAGTAAGACCGGTCGTACGCAGCGGCGGCCAGTTTCCACCGGACGTCGTCGTCGACCGGGTAGGCCGGGGAGCCGATGGCCCGGCTGATCCCGACGGAGCGAGCGATCGCCTCCTCCCGGGTCGCGCCCGGCGGCGTGAGAAGCGCGGTGGTCGCCTCGGCGGTCGGGGCGCCCACGTGCGGGTTGCCGGTGGTCGACATGATGGTGCAGGCCGAGGCGACGAGTGCGGGGTAGCGGATCGCGAGCGCTTGCGTGATCATGCCGCCCATCGACATGCCGGCCACGTGCGTCCGGGCGATTCCCAGGTGTGTCAGCAGGCTTGCGGTGTCGTCGGCGAGGTGATCGATCCGGTAGGGCGCGGAGGTGGAGTCGCCGCTGAGGACGGCGCCGAGGTCGGGTGGACCGTCGAGCTTGGCCGAGAGGCCGCTGTCGCGGTTGTCGAAGCGGATGACGAAGAAGCCGTGGCCGCGCAAGAGGTCCACGAGTCCCTCCGGCCACGCGGTGAGCTGGAGGCCGAGACCCGTGATGAGCAGGAAGGCGGGATCGGCGGGATCACCGTCGGTGACGTAGTGGATGTCGTTCCCGTCGACAGGTGCTGTGGGCATCGATCAGTTCCCTTCGGCCTGCGGTGTGATGAGGTACTTGGCGCCGGTCGCCTTCCTCGAATAGGCGTCGATCGCTTCCGGGGTGAGCGCCTGCGCGAGGGTCAGTTCACCGGTGTAGCCGCTGGCGAAGGTCGTCGTGAGTTCCGCCGCGACGCGGCCGAACATCCGCGTGCGCTCGTCGTCCCCGACGCCGGCGAGGAAGGACAGGAGCAGCCAGCCGCCGATACTCCAGGCGAAGCCGAAGTTCCTGGCGAGCACCGTCGGGCTCGGGTCGAGGCCGCCGTAGACGTACACCTGCTTGTGGACGCTCGACCCGTATCCGGCGAACGGCGCGGCCGCGCCGGCCACCGTCTCCATCGCCGTGAGGATCCGACCGGCCAGTTCACCGCCCGCCGTGGCGTCGAACGCCAACGTCGCGGAAGCCTCGGCAAGCGCGGCGACGAGGTCCTCGGTGAACGTGGGCGCCGAGGAGTCGCAGACGAACTCGGCGCCGATCGAGCGCAGCAGTTTCTCCTGCTCCGGCCGGCGGACGACGGAGACGAGAGGCACGTCGTCGGCGCGACAGAGTTTCACCAGCATCTGCCCCAGGTTGGAAGCGGCCGCGGTGTTGACGAGACCGGTGTGGCCTTCGCGGCGCAGGGTGGCCACCATGCCGAGAGCGGTGAGCGGATTGACGAACGAGGATGCGCCCTGCTTCGCCGACACCCCCTCGGGCAGCGGCAGACAGCCTGCCGCGTCGGTGATCCGGTACTGCGCGTACAGCCCTGCGCCGGCCAGCGCCACGGTGCGTCCCAGCAGCGCCTGCGCCGCGGTGTCGACCCCGGCGGCCACCACCGTCCCGGCGCCCTCGCTGCCCGCAGGCAGCGAGATGCCGACGCGCGCTGCCAGCCGTCGCAACGTCCCGCCGGCCAGGGGCGCGGTGACGATCGGCCGGTCTCCGGAGCCGGAGTAGCGCGCTCCGGCCAGGTTCGGGCCTGCGAAAAGCAGCATGAGGTCCGAGGGGTTGAGGGGTGCCGCGTCCACCCGGACCAGCACCTGGTTTCCGATGGGGACGGGGACCGGGGTTTCGGCGATCGAGAGCTCGATCGTGCCGTCCGCGGTGACGCGGCTGCGCAGCTCGAGCGACGTGGCGGGAAGCGTGGCCGGCATCAAACCTCCTTCGCGTCCGTGTCGGGGCGGAAGTCGAGCCCGTCGAACCGTGCGCTGTCGCGCCACTTCTCGATGTAGCGGAAGTACTCCGCCGAGCCGGCCGGGTACCGGGACTGGTTGAGCCGTTCCCGGCGCTGGAGCGGGCGCCCCTCGTTGTTGTAGTAGCCGGGAGTGCAGTCGGGGTCGTAGATCAGCGACATGGTGGGGTCGAGCAGCTGGTCGATCCACGCCGCTTGCGCGGTCGCGGTCGTCTCGACCTCCCTCGCGCCGGTGGCGTGCGCGTGGGCGATGACCGCGGCGGTGGTGGTCCCCGCCTCGACCAGGTTGTGGGTGACGTTCGAGATCAGGTTGGCCGCCTGTCCCGTCTGGACGACGAACATGTTCGGGAAGCCGTGCACGTGGATGCCGTGCAGCGACACCATGCCCTCGGACCAGGCCTGGGACAGCGCGACCCCGCCGCGGCCGACCGGGTCGAATCCCGCCCGGCGCTCGTAAGAGGTGCCGAACTCGAATCCCGACGCCAGGATCAGGCAGTCGAGCGGGTAGTGCTTGCCGCCTGCCCACGCGCCGGTGGCGTCGATCCGCTCCACGCCCTGGCCGTCGGTGTCGATCAGCTGGACACCCGGTCGGTTGTAGGCGTCGAGGTACTCGTCGTGGAAGCACGGGCGTTTGCACAGCTGCCGGTACCACGGCTTGAGGGCTTCGGCCGCTGCCGGATCCGCGACCATGGCGTCGATCCGGGCGCGGATCTCGTCCATCTTCTCGTCGTCGGCGTCCTCGTAGGCTTGGCGGAAGGTCTCCGGCGTGGGTGTGCCGCCGCCTGCGACGATCCGGTCGCGGATCCGGATGGCGATGTCGGTCCAGCCGTCTTTGACGAGGTCTTCCCCGGCGAACCCGCCACCCTGCAGCGTGGCGAAGTTCATCAGCCACTCGCGTTGCCACCCTGGCTTGAGCGAGGCGAACCAGTCAGGGTCGATCGGGTGGTTGCCGCGCACGTCCACAGAGGACGGCGTGCGCTGGAACACCGAAAGCGAACCGGCGTCCCGGGCCAGCCGCGGGATGCACTGGACCGCGGTCGCCCCCGTGCCGATGATCCCGACCCGCTTGTCGGCCAGCCCGGTCAGCGGTGCGCCGTCCGGGTCTCCGCCGGTGTAGCCGTAGTCCCAGCGGCTGGTGTGGAAGCACTGGCCCGCGAAGGTCTCGATACCCGGGATACCGGGGAGCTTCGGCCGGTGCAGCGGGCCGGTGCCCAGTGTCACGAACCGGGCCCGCAGCTCGTCGCCCCGGTCGGTGCGGACCAGCCACCGGCTGCGTACCTCGTCCCAGATCAGCTCCTGCACCACGGTGGCGCACAGGGCGCCGTCGTTCAGGCCGAACGTGTCGGCGATGCGGCGGGCGTGGGCGAGGATCTCCGGCGCCTGCACGTATTTGGCGGACGGGACGTGCCCGGTCTCCTCCAGCAGCGGGAGGTACACCATGGCCGCGGTGTCGCACATCGCCCCGGGGTAACGGTTCCAGTACCAGACACCGCCGAGGCCGCCGCCGCCCTCGACGATGCGGATGTCGGTGACGCCGGCCTCGACCAGGCGGGCACCGGTCACCAGGCCGGCGAACCCGCCACCGATGATCACGACCTCGACGTCGTCGACGATCGGGTCCCGCTCGGTCCGGCTCGTGTGGGGATCGGCGGTGAAGTGCGCGAACCGGCCCACCGGTTCGAGGTACTGATCGGTTCCGTCCGACCGGACCCGCTTGTCCCGCTCGCTGCGGTAGCGCGCCCGCAGATCTGCTCGTTCCATGTCAGTGCTTCTTCACGAGGTTCTTGGCCACGAGGGTCTCGGCAGCGGCGACGATCGCCTCCTCGGGTGAACGCGGTACCCAGCCGAGCACCTCGCGGGCCTTCGTGTTGGACGTCTTGCGCGCATAGCCGAGGTCGGGTGCGATGTGCCGCATCTCCCCGGACAACCGCGCCCCCGCCCGCACGACGAAGTCCGGGATGTTCCGCGTGGGGACCTTCTTGGCGGCGGCGCCGAGGCGCTGCCTGATCAGGGCACCGATGTCCCTCATCGGGATCGCCGGGCCGGTGGAGAGGATGAACCGCTGGCCCGCGGCAGCGGGCGTCGTCATCGCGAGGACGTGGGCCGAAGCGACGTCACGCACATCGACGACCGGGAAGTAGAGGTCCGGGAAGCCGGGCATGTCGCCGTTGAGGATCCGCTGGATGAGCTGGTTGGAGCCGGAGACGTCGTGGCCCATGACCGGCCCCATGACGGCGACGGGAAGCGTCGTGGCGAGCTCCAGCGAACCGCCTTCGGTCTTGACGAACTCCCAGGCGGCCTGCTCGGCGATGGTCTTGCTGGCGCCGTAGGCGTCGACGTCGTGAGCACCGACGACAGTCCAGTCGTCCTCGGTGAAGACGTGGTCGTCGTGCGGGTGGCCCCAGCCGACCGCGTGGAACGCCGAGGTCAGGACGACTCGCCGCACGCCGGCGTCCCGGGCGGCGCGCAGCACGCGCAGAGTGCCCTCGCGAGCGGGCGCGATCAGCTCCTCCGGGTCGTCGACGTGTCCGGGCTGCACGGGAGAGGCGACGTGCAGGACGTAGTCCACTTCGGACACCGCGTCCGCCCAGCCGGCGTCGTCGGTCAGGTCGGCGGCCACGAAGCTGAGGGCGTCGCCGTTGACCATCCCCGCTTCGGTCAGCACGGACCGCACGGCTGCTTCGCGGTGCAGTGAGCGGACGGTGGTGCGCACGAGGTAGCCCTGCTCGAGCAGGTGAAGGATGCAGTGGCCGGCGATGAACCCGGAGCCACCGGTGACGAGAACTCGTTCTTGGATCATGCTCCCAGAGTTGCGCGCCGTTCGGGTGCCTGCCAGTTCCCGTCGTTCCTGGGGACAGCAGGACCAGCCACCCGTGACACTCCGCAGCTACCGTGGTGGGGGTGAGCGATGATCGGAATCTGCTGGGCGACTTCTTGCGCGCACGCCGTGAGCTGATTTCACCCGACCAGGTGGGTATCCCCGTCCACGGCCTGCGGCGCGTGCGCGGTCTGCGCCGGGAGGAAGTCGCGATGCTGGCCGGGATCAGTGCCGACTATTACCTCCGTCTCGAACAGGGGCGTGACCGTCGGCCGTCGGTTCAAGTTCTCGAGTCGATCGCCAGGGCTCTGCGGTTGGACGCGGAGTCGGCCGCGTACCTGGCAGGGCTCGCCGGAGACGGACGCAAGCGTCGTCGGCGGGCGGCCAAGGAGACGGTCCCGGCCGGGATCCGGAAGCTCGTGGCGACCCTGCCGCTGCCGGCTTTCGTCGAGGGCCGCTACCTCGACGTCCTGGCGGCCAACGCTCTGGCGACGGCGATCTCGCCGCGGCTCGCGGTGGGCGGCAACCGGCTGCGGGACGTGTTCCTGGATCCGGCGGAGCAGGCTCTCATCCCGGACTGGGAAGTGGTCACCAGGGGGCTGATCGCGGGGTTCCGCCAGTCGGTCGGCGCCGATGTCGGCGACCAGCGTTCCATCGATCTCGTCGGTGAGCTCACGCTGGCGAGCCCGCGCTTCGTGGCCTTGTGGGCACGTCACGACGTCGGCCCTATGCAGGGCGGCCTGATGCGGTTCGACCACCCCCAAGTGGGGGAGATCGTCGTGAACCGGGAGAAGCTCGCCATCCCGGGCACCGAGGGCATGATGCTTGTGGTGTACCACGCCGACGCCGGCACCGAGAACGCGGAGAAGCTCGCTCTCCTCGCCTCGGCCTCGCTGTCGCCGGTAGCTCCGAAGGACCGCGAAACCCGGTCACCCAGAACATGATCCGGCGCCGGGCCCAGCTGGCCGAGCGCCCGTTCGACGAGGTGTCCGCGAACGACGTCCCAGGGCGCGACGTCCGGTGCGGGCTGCACCCGTTCAGGTGCACGGGCAGACGTCACCACTTTGTGCCGCCGCTCATCGAGGACAAGAGCAAGGGGCACCACCGCCGAGCGCTTCTGGTTGCGGTCCGCCCTCGGGGCGCGGAACAACTCAGTTGGTGTAGAGGTCGCCCTCCTCCGGGCCGCGTCGTCGCGACGGAGAATGTGGCACCCGTTCGAGAAGGTTCAGTTCGGACGAAGCATTACATCGAGGCGGCGTACGAGGTGCGTGATGGTTTCATCAGCGGAGCCATCGGCGGCGGTCTGGGCGCTCTGGGCGGCGGGGCAGCTGGCAAGATTGTGAAGAAGTTCATCAGTCGCTGACGAGGCTGGCTCCCGCTGGCTCCCGCAAACGTAGGGGCCAGCAGGGCTGACTCTTGAGGAAGGGCTAACGTGGCAAAAGGTTCCGAAATAGCCAGGAAGTAAAAAAATGTTCTGGGCATTCCCTGCTTCTCCTCTTGGTAGCGGCTGCGACGATGTTCTTCGTAATCAGGACGCCGACCAATTGGTTGCTGGTCATAGTCTTTTCGGGACTCGGACTCGTCATCATCGGTTCGCTGCTTCGCGTCGCGCTCCACGCCGGTAACCGAAGTCGCATAACCTCGCGACTCGGCCTGCCTGAACGCGGGTATAAGTCACCATTCCGCTGCTTCAACGGGTGCTGTACGAGCTTGTGTGGGCGAGTCACGTTTGGAGCCGGATGGGCCGTGCGGCCAGACCGTCACCCAGATCGCCTCGTGGGCTTACTACGACTCGTTGGGGACCGACTCCATCGCCGACCTGCTCAACCAGGACCTGGCCAAGTTCCCGCCCCCGACGCCACCCGAGAAGGAACGAGCCCGTGGAAGCTGGTGCAGCTCCAGCGTCAACGACATCCTGCGGAACCCCAAGTACACCGGCTATCAGGTCTACAACCGGCGGGCCACGCGATCACGCCGAGCCGGCTCACGAGCCACTCGTCCCGAAGTGGATGTACGACGAGCTCATGGATCGTCGGAAGGCCAAGCGACGGTCCCGGGCCGACAGCGGACCGAACTCGCACCCCCAGACGCGCCGGACGTACACCTTCCGCGGGATGATCTTCTGCCCATGCAGTCGCCGCATGGTCGGTGACCCATGTCACGGTCGTGCGTACTACCTGTGCCGGCCGAGCAACAACAACCGCGGCAGGCCCGACAAGTGGCCGGGTCTTCGGGCCGGACCGGAAGGGGATCATCGAGGCGCAACTGGCAGGCGTCGATGATCACGAGACAACGAAGCCGAGGCGCAGCGGCAAAGACTCAGGCAAGCCATGGACGACTTAGCGAAGAAGCAGCGCCGAGTTGGCGGCGAAGCTGTCCGGTGTGGACGAGGCGGCCAGTGCAGGTCCGCGGCTGCCGACCGCAGACGATCTGTCGCTGCTGGATGGACTGCCGTACCTCGCCGTCAACCTGGCCAAGGCGCCCGAAGCGCTGCTCAGGACACTCTTCGAGGTGCTTCAGCTCCGCGTCCAGGTCCACGACGGGGGAGAGCATGCGGCACTGACGGTTACCTTGCCCGCCGACCAGGTCAGCGAGGTCGCGGGCACAGCAGAGAGGATCAGCGATCAGATGAACCCGCAAGCAACGCCAGGCCAGAGTGCCGGAGCGGCTTGTGGGGTTCTGGAACGTGCCCCCGGTGAGATTCGAACTCACACTGGACGGGTTTTGAATCCGTTGCCTCTGCCAGTTGGGCTACGGGGGCTTGGCATGGTGACTCTACGGGATCACCGCACGCGGGGCGTGGTCGGGGGCGGGGTGTCGCGCCCGCCACTACGTGGTGAACGCCATCTCTTCGACTGGATCGTTCCCGGTAGGCTTCAGGCTTCGCGGAACGCCGCGAAATCGAACGTTCCGCCGAGTCTTCAGGAGGACCCCGGTGACCGATCAGGCTACCGAGGCCAACGGTGCCGCCACCGTGCCGCAGCGTCGGGTGCTCGTTGCGGAGGACGAGGCGCTCATCCGGCTGGACCTCGTCGAAATGCTGCGTGAAGAGGGTTACGAGGTCGTCGGTGAGGCAGGGGATGGCGAACAGGCCATCGCGCTGGCCACCGATCTCAAGCCCGACCTCGTGATCCTCGACGTCAAGATGCCCAAGCTCGACGGCATCGAGGCCGCGTCGAAGATCACCGGCGATCGGATCGCGCCCGTGGTGATCCTGACCGCCTTCAGCCAGCGTGACCTCGTCGAACGGGCGCGGGACGCGGGCACCATGGCCTACCTCGTCAAGCCGTTCGCGAAGCGTGACCTCGTGCCGGCCATCGAGCTCGCCGTCAGCCGGTTCTCCGAGCTGCAGGCCCTCGAAGCGGAGGTCGCCGGCCTCACCGACCGGCTCGAGACGCGGAAGGTCATCGACCGCGCCAAGGGCCTGCTGATGAGCCGGCAGGGCTTGACCGAGCCGGATGCCTTCCGGTGGATCCAGCGCACCGCGATGGACCGCCGGACCACGATGAAGGCCGTCGCCGAGGCGGTCGTGGAGAGCATCGGGACCTAGAAACGACGGCGGCCGGCAGGCAGAATCACGTGAGTGAAACTCCGCCTGCCGGCCTTCGTCGTCCTGGGACTGGTGCTGGGACTGACGGCGGGCTGCACCGCCGCCGAACCGAGCGCCCCCGCGCCGACGACCTACGAGCTGCCGCCGCGTCAGGTGCGGCCGGACGAGACCGCGCTCAAGGTGCCGCCCGCGAAGAACGGCGACACCGAGTTCGACCTGATCGGCTTCGCCGCGGGGCTGCCCAGCATCACCGGCAGCCACACCGAAATGCCCGCCAAGGGCCAGTACGTGCGGCTGCGGCTCGTCGTGACCAACACCGGCACCTCGAGCGTCCTGTTCGACACGATGCGCCAGCTGCTCGTCGACGACCAGGGCGCCACCCACCCGCCGGACGAGCAGGCCATGCTGATCAAGCGTCAGCCCGCCCAGTTCGACCTCGGGCACAGCGTGCGCGTCGAGTTCGACCTCTACTGGGACATCCCGAAGGACCGGAAGCCGATGAGCGTCAGGGCCTTCGGCGGCCCCACCATCACCGACATGAAGAACGTCAACGGCACCGACATCAAGCTGTGAGAAAAGGGGCCCGGCACGAAGCCGGGCCCCCCAAAAAACACTCTCAGACGCCGAGGTCGCCACCGAGGTAGGCAGCCCGCACCTTCGGGTCGTTCAGCAGGTCGGCCCCGCGGGCGCTCTGGACCACACGGCCCGTCTCGAGCACGTACGCGCGGTCCGACAGCTTCAGCGCCTGCTGGGCGTTCTGCTCGACCAGCAGCACCGTGGTGCCGCGCTTGTTGATCTCGCGGATGATGTCGAAGATCTGCGCGATCAGCATCGGCGCCAGGCCCATCGACGGCTCGTCGAGCAGCAGCACCTTGGGCTTCGTCATCAGCGCGCGGCCGATGGCGATCATCTGCTGCTCGCCGCCCGACATCGTGCCGCCGAACTGCGTCTTGCGCTCGTTGAGCCGGGGGAACAGCTCGTAGACCTCGTCGAGGTCGCCCTGGAGCTCGTCCTTGCGGGTGTAGGCACCCATCAGGAGGTTCTCCTGCACCGTCATGCCGGGGAACACGCCCCGGCCTTCCGGCGACTGGCCGATCCCGAGCAGCACGCGCTTGTGCCCCGGGGTCTTCGAGATGTCCTGGCCGTTGAACACGATCCGGCCGCTGGTCAGCGGGCGGAGGCCGGAGATCGTCTTGAGCGTCGTGGTCTTGCCGGCGCCGTTGGCCCCGATGAGGGAGACGATCTCGCCCTCGTCGACCTGGATGCTCATGCCCTTGAGGGCGGCGATCTTCCCGTAGTGGACGTTGATGTCCTCGACCTCAAGAAGCATCTTCGGACACCCCCAGATACGCCTCGATCACCTTCTGGTTGTTCTGCACCTCGTGCGGCAGCCCTTCTGCGATCTTCTGGCCGAAGTCCAGCACGGCCAGCCGGTCGCTGATGTGCATGACCAGGCCCATGTCGTGCTCGATCAGCAGCACGGTGCGGCCGTCGTCGCGGATCTTGCGGATCAGCTCCTGCAGGGCGATCTTCTCCGCCGGGTTCATGCCCGCGGCCGGTTCGTCGAGCAGCAGCAGCTTCGGGTCGGTCGCGAGCGCCCGCGCGATCTCCAGCCGGCGCTGGTCGCCGTAGGAGAGGTTCTTCGCGACGTGGTGCTCGACCCGGCCGATGCCGACGAAGTCGAGCAGCTCACGCGCCCGGTCCCGGCCGTGCTTCTCTTCCTTGCGGTGCGTCGGCAGGCCGAGCACCGCGCCGATGGCGCCCGTCTTGTGGTGCGCGTCCGCGCCCACCATGACGTTCTCCAGCGCCGACATGTTGTGGAACAGCCGGATGTTCTGGAACGTCCGGGCGACGCCGCGCTTGGCGACCTTGAACCGCTTCATGCCGTCGATGCGGTCGCCGTCGAAGCGGACCTCGCCCTCGGTCGGCGAGTAGACGCCGGTGACCACGTTGAACACCGTGGTCTTGCCGGCGCCGTTCGGGCCGATGAGGGCGAAGATCTCGCCCTCGTTGATGCTGATGTTGACCTCGCGCAGGGCGGTGACGCCGCCGAACCGCATGGTCACGTTGTCGAACTCGAGCAAGGGGCTCACTTGGTCACCTCCGCCGACGCCTCGGAGTCGGGGCCGGCCACTTCGGCACCCATCGCGCCCATGCCGCCGGTTCCTTCCCGTAGTTCGGCCTTCCGCTGCCGGGACGGCAGGATGCCTTCCGGCCGCAGCGCCATCATCAGCACCAGCACGGCGCCGAAGACGAAGATGCGGTAGTCGGCGAAGTCCCGGAACCGCTCGGGCAGCCACGCGACGACGAACGCGCCGAGGATGACGCCCGGCAGGTTGCCCGCCCCGCCCAGCACGACCGCGGCCAGGATGGTCGCGGACAGGATGAACGGGAAGTTGTTCGGCTCGACGAAGACCGCCTTGCTCGCGTAGATCGTGCCGGCGAAGCCACCGATCATGGCGCCGATGGCGAAGGCGAGCAGCTTGAACTTGAACGTCGGCACGCCCATCAGCTCGGCCGCGTCCTCGTCCTCGCGGATCGCCGCCCACGCCCGCCCGACGCGGCTCTTGTTGAGCCGGATCGAGAAGACGACGACGAGCACGATCGCGAACAGCATCAGGTAGTAGTACGGCGCCGGGTCGAGGAAGAACTCCATGCCGAACAGCGGCTCCGGGTGCGGGACGTTCGTGATGCCGCGCGCGCCGCCGATGGCGTCGGTGTTGTTCGCGGTGATCCGGACGATCTCGCCGAAGCCCAGGGTGACGATAGCCAGATAGTCACCCCGTAGCCGTAGTGTCGGGGCGCCGAGGATGACGCCGGACACCGAGGCCAGGAAGATGCCGAGCACCACCGTGGGCCAGAACGACCAGCCGTACTTCGTGCCGATCGCCGCCCACGTGTAGGCGCCGATCGCGAAGAACGCGACGTACCCGAGGTCCAGCATGCCGGCGTGGCCGACCACGATGTTGAGGCCGACCGCCAGCAGGATGTACGTCCCGATCGGGAAGATCAGGACCGTCGTCCAGTCCGAGTCCGGGGACATGAACGAGCCGATCCACGGCGCGGGCAGGATCAGCGCGAACACGATCACCAGCAGGTAGACGCCGTAGCGCTGCCACTGGGGCGCGTCGGCCCACCAGTCCCGGGTGCCGTCGATCGGGTGGAACCTCCGGCGGGCCGGCGATTCGTTTCCGTCTACCACTTCGTCGCCTTTCATACGCGTGCCCGCTGCAGCGATTCACCGAGAATGCCGGTGGGCCGGAACATGAGCACGAGCACCAGGATCACGAAAGCGGTGACGTCCTTCCAGGCCGAGCCCAGGAAGATGGAGCTCCAGTTCTCGACCAGGCCCAGCACGATCCCGCCCAGCAGGGCGCCGCGCAGGTTGCCGATACCGCCGAGCACGGCGGCGGTGAACGCCTTGATGCCGAGCAGGAACCCGATGCGGTAGTCGGTGTTTTCGTATTCCATGACGAACAGGGCGGCGGCGACGCCGGCCATGGCCCCGCCGAGCAGGAAGGTGATGCGGACGATCCGGTCGATGCTCACGCCCATCAGGACGGCGGCCTCGGGGTCCTGCGCGGTGGCGCGGATACCGCGGCCGATCCGGGTGCGGCGCACCAGCTGGTCGAGCACGACCATCACGATGACCGCGCCGATGATGACGAAGACGTGGTCGGTGCGCACGACGCCGTTGCCGATGCGGAACAGTTCCTCGTGCGGGATGAACCGGGGCGCGGACTGCTGCACGCGGCCGGACTTGCCGAAGACGTCCGGGATGACGATGAGCGCGAACAGCTCCTGCAGGAACAGCGACGCGCCGATGGCCGAGATCAGGGCGGCGAGCCGGGTCGCGCCCTTCTTGCGCAGCGGCCGGTAGGCGACCTGCTCCAGCACGATCGCCGAACCGCCCGACACGAGCGCCGAGACGACGATGAGCAGGATCAGGATGCCGATCATCGAGAAGATCGTGAACGGCGCCGCCGGCGCGATCGTGATGAGGATGAACAGGGACGTCATCGTCCCGATCATGAAGATTTCGGAGTGCGCGAAGTTGATCAGCCGCAGCACGCCGTAGACCATCGTGTAGCCCAGGGCGATGAGCGCGTAGATGGAGCCGGCTACCAGGCCGCCGATGGTGCTGCCCAGAAACTGGCTCTGCAGATCTTGGAACATGACGTAGTTGCCTTACCTGACGGGGCGAGGATGGTCGCCACATTGGCGGAGAGCGGGGGTGCTGTGGCCGACCACAGCGCCCCCGCTCCCGTTAGGTGTTTCTACCGCTCCGTCAGCCGGTGATCTTGGCTTCGGTCGAGGCGCCGAGGTTCTTGATGACCCCGCCCACGACCTGGTACACGTAGATCGCGTTGGTCTGCGGCTCGCCGTTGTCCTTGAACTTGATCTGCTTCGACGCGCCCTTGAAGTCCTCGGTCTTCAGGAAGTCGTTGATCTTCTCGCCGGTGGTGTTGCCCGCCTTGACCGCGTTGATGATGGCGGTCGCGGCGTCGTAGCCCTCGGTCGCGTAGATCGCCGGGTCGACGTTGAACTTCGCCTTGTACTTGGTGGCGAACTCGTTGCCCGGGGCACCCGCGTCGGGGATGTTGCAGGGGCAGCCGACGACGGCGCCTTCGGCGGCCGCGGCACCCGCGCCCGAGACCAGCTGCGGGTCGAGCGAACCGTCACCGGTGGCGAAGACGGCCTTCACGCCGCCGTCGCGGAGCTGCTTGAGCAGCCGGCCGGCCTGGGCGTAGTAACCGCCGTAGGTGATGACGTCCGGGTTGGCCGCCTTGACCTTCTGGACGGTCGAGGAGTAGTCCGACGCGTCCTTGGCGAACTTGTCGCGCTCGGTCGTGATGCCCTTGTCCTTGAAGGTCTTCTCGAACGCGTCGGCCAGGCCGACGCTGTACTCCTGGTCGTCCGAGAGGACGTACGCGTTCTTCGGCGACTTCGCCGTGATGAGGAAGTTCGCGATGCCGGGACCCTGGTCGTTGTCGTTCGCGACGACGCGGTGCCAGTACTTCCAGCCGTTCGCGGCCAGACCCGGGTTGGTCGCCGACGGCGACACGCTCGGGACCTTGCCCTGCTCGAGGACGCCGCCGACGGCCTTCGACTCACCGGAGAAGGCCGGGCCGATCAGCGCGGTGATCTTGTCCGTGCCGATCGCGGTCTGCACCAGCGAGGTGGCCTGCTCCGGCTTGCCCTGGCTGTCGTAGTTCTTCAGCTCGAGCTTCACCGAAGGATTCGTGGCGTTGTACTCGTCGATCGCGAGCTTGGCGCCGTTGTTGGGCGGGATCACGATCCCGGAGTTCTCCCCGGTCAGGTCGCCCATGAACCCGATCTTCAGCGTGCTGCCGTCACCGCTGCCCGACGAGCTGCTGCCGCCGGCACAGCCCGCCAGCGCAAGCGACGTCGCCGCCGCGAGGGCGAGGACCCGTCCAAAACGCACTCCTGACACCGACTACCTCCCATGACCAACCACCGCCGGTAGGCGTTGCCCCCGACACAGGGGCTAGGTTAGGGCAGGAAGATATCCCTCTCGCCCGTCATGTGCACAGGCGGCCTCACTACTCTGTGTCCACATCGTGACGATCGCAACCGACACGAATTGCACGAAAAGCCGAACAACGTTTCGCTTCAAGGTCGTGCTGGTCACGCAGAGAAGTCGACTATCCACGTCCACCGGACGAATGGATGACGGCCGTGTTTCCGCCGTATGTCGTCGCCCATTTCCCGGGACGGTGCGTGGCCGGTTTCCCAGGCGATCCGCTGTTCCCCCGCACGGACCGGGCGCTGTCGCCGGGATGCACCTTACGTCCGGTTCGCCCGGCCCGGCGCACCACCCCCGTCCCAGGTCTGCCCGAAAGGCTTCCCGCCCGGGAACTCCGGTCACAACCACCGGTTGTCGACGGCGTCGAAACGGCTGTTGGACGCCCCCGCCGCTGCGCGGTTCGCTGGTCGCAGACCGGAGAACAAGGGAGAACAGATGCGGATCGCGGAGCTCGAAGTCGTCGAAGGGGTCGCGGCGGGGGTGCCGTTCGTGGCGTTGCCGCCGGCGGATCCGGCCGCGCCGGCGGCGCTGCTGGCCGGCTGGCACCTGATGGAGCCGCCCGCGAGCGAGCGCGCGCTGGCGGCGGCGCTGCCGATGGCGGGACTGCAGGCCTGGCGGGTGTACTTCGGGCTCCCGCTCACCGGGGCGCGGCTGCCCGGGGGCGGGCCCGCCGAGCTCTTCCGGCTGGCGAGCGAGGACGCCGTCCTCAACGTCTTCGGGCCGGTGACCGACCAGGCCGCGGGGGAGTTCCCGGCGGCGCTCGCCGCGCTGCGCGACCGGCTGCCCGGCGCCGACGGCCCGCTGGGCGTCTTCGGCGGCTCGGCCGGCTCGCTGGTGGCCCTGGAGGTGCTCGCCCGGGGAGACGCCGACGTCGCCGCCGGCGCGATCGTGAGCCCGGTCGCCCAGCTGGCGCCGGTCATCGGGCGCAACGAGCGGGTCTACGACGTCACCTACCCGTGGAGCGCGCGGTCCCACGCGGTCGCGGCGCACCACGACTACGTCAGGCGGGCCGCCGAGCTCTCGGCGCCGCTGCTGATCGTGGCCGGGTCGGCCGACGACATCGCGGTCCGCGAGCCCGCCGCGGCCCTGCGCGACCGGCTCGGCGACCGGGCCGAGCTGGTGACGATCGACGGGATGGGGCACGAGTTCGCCGAGGCGCCGGGGCTCGACGCCGCACCGCAGACCGCGGACGCGGCCCGGGTCGACGCCGCGTTCAGCGCGTGGTTCGGACCGCGGTTGCGACGCTGAGGTCGCCTTCCGGCAGCCAGGCGCGGTCCGGGTCGTAGGCGCACCAGTCCTCTTCGCGGCCGGTGCGCCAGGCCAGCGTCAGCAGCCGCCGCAGCGCCGGGCGCGCCTTCCCGCGCCGCCAGACCAGCGACCACGGGAACAGCGGCGACGGCTCGAACGGCAGCACCTTCAGGTCGAGGTCGGGCGCCAGCTCCATGTCCGCCCCGGCGAGGGTGACGCGCCGCTTGCCGTAGCGCGTCTGCTCGAGGGTGTGCCGCAGGTCGTAGCTGACGCCGGAGTCGTCGATCGGCACGCCGAACGTGCCGCACAGCTCGGCCACGTACGACTGCCATTCGGCGGCCCCGCCGTGCCCCGGCAGCCAGATCCCGTCGGCGCGCAGCTCGTCGAGGGGCAGCACGTCCAGCACGGCCAGCGGGTGTTCCGGGGCGAGCAGCGCGACCAGCGGTTCCAGCCGGATCGGCCGGTGCTCCAGCTCGTCCGGCAGCGGCTTGCCGAACCCGGTGACCCGGCCGACCGCGACGTCCAGCTCCCCGGACAGCAGCGGCTCGACGGCGTGCGCGAACCCGCCGCCGGCGATCCGGTCGATCCGCAGCGCCGGGTCGCGCTCGGCGAGCCGGCGCAGCAGGAACATCGGGGCGAGCCGGAAGTCGACGACGTCCAGGCGCAGCGGCCGGTCGTCGGCGCCCATCGCGGCGACCGCGGCGTCGGCCACCCGCAGCAGCTCGAGCGCGTGCGGCAGGAACCGCTCACCGTCGGCGGTCAGCTCGACCGACCGGTTGGTGCGCAGGAACAACGGCACCGCCAGGGCGTCTTCGAGCTTCCGGATCCGCTTCGACAGCGCCTGCTGCGTGAGGAACAGCGTCTGCGCGGCGCGGCCGAAGTGCCGCAGCTCCGCGGTGACGGTGAACGCCCGCACCTGGGCGATGTCGAGGTCCACGGCTCAGGAGCCCGGCGGGCGGTCCCGGACGACGCAGGTGAGCCGGGCGGTGCAGGTGCGGCGGCCCTCGTCGTCGGTCAGGACGATTTCGGTGGTGATGGTGCCGCGGCCGACGTGCAGCGGCGTCGCCACCCCGGTGACCTTGCCCGAGCGGACGGCCCGGTGGTGGGTGCAGGACAGCTCGAGGCCCATCGCGGCGCGGCCGGGGCCGGCGTTCAGCGCGGCGACCGTGGAGCCCAGCGCCTCGGCGAGCACGGCGTTGGCGCCGCCGTGCAGCAGGCCGTAGGGCTGGAGGTTGCCCTCGACCGGGATCGTGCCGACCACCCGCTCGGGTGTCACCTCGATCAGCTGCATCCCGACCTTGTCGTTCAGCTGCTGGTCGGCCGCCGCCGGGTCGATGCCCGCCAACCGGTCCACGTCGATGTGGGCGGGACGTTCCGTCACTCAATGCTCCTGTTCCTATGCGACACGTAAGAGTGTCGTACCCCCAGCCTAGACTCGGCGACGTGAGCCCGAGTGAGAAGACGACCGTTGCCAACGCCACAGGAACCACCGCAGTCGCGGAGCGGCCGAAGCTGCTGCTGATCGACGGCCATTCGATGGCCTACCGCGCGTTCTTCGCGCTGCCCGCCGAGAACTTCAGGACCAAGACCGGGCAGGTCACGAACGCGGTCTTCGGGTTCACGTCGATGCTCATCAACCTCCTGCGCGACGAAGCGCCGACCCACCTCGCGGTGGCGTTCGACCTCTCGCGCAAGACGTTCCGGTCGGAGACCTTCGCCGACTACAAGGCGAACCGCAGCGCGACGCCGGACGAGTTCCGCGGCCAGGTCGACCTGGTCCGCGAAGTCCTGGACGTGCTCGGCATCCCGTCGCTGACGAAGGAGAACTACGAAGCCGACGACATCATCGCCACGCTCACGACGCAGGCCACCGCCGAAGACTTCGACGTCCTCATCTGTACCGGCGACCGCGACGCGCTGCAGCTGGTCACCGAGCACGTCACCGTGCTCTACCCGAAGCGCGGCGTTTCGGAGATGACCCGGTTCACCCCGGAGGCCGTCGAGGAGAAGTACGGGCTCACCCCGCGGCAGTACCCGGACTTCGCGGCCCTGCGCGGCGACCCCTCCGACAACCTGCCGAACATCCCCGGCGTCGGCGAGAAGACCGCGGCCAAGTGGATCAAGCAGTTCGGCTCGCTCGACGACCTGATCGACCGCGTCGACGAGGTCAAGGGCAAGGTCGGGGACGCGCTGCGGGCCCACCTCAGCTCGGTGCAGCTGAACCGCCAGCTGACCGAGCTGATCCGCGACGTCGAACTGGAGATCGGCCCGGGCGGGCTGGAGCTGCGCCCGTGGGACCGCGAGGCCGTGCACGCGCTGTTCGACGAGCTGGAGTTCCGCGTGCTGCGGGACCGGCTGTTCGCGACGCTGCAGAGCGCCGAACCCGAGGCCGACGAAGGGTTCGAGGTCTCGGGTGACGCGCTGGCCCCCGGCGCGCTGGCGGCGTGGCTCACCGCGCACGCGGGCCCGGCCGAGCCGGTGGCGCTGTCCTTCCGCAGCATGGGCACCTCGGTCCGCTCCGACCTGCGCGCGGTCGCCTTCGCGACGGCTGACGGCGAAGGCGCCTACGTCGACGTCACGGCGATGGACCAGGCCGACGACGCGGCGCTCGCCGCCTGGTTCGCCGACCCGAAGATCCGCAAGACCGGCCACGACCTCAAGGTCGCGCTGCACGCGATCCACGCCCGCGGCTGGGCGCTCGCCGGGCTCGCGATGGACACCGCGCTGGCCGCGTACCTGGTGCGGCCGGGGCAGCGCACGTTCGACCTGGACGACCTCGCGCTGCGCTACCTGCACCGCGAGCTGCGCTCGGAGACCGACGGCGGCGACGGGCAGCTGTCGCTGCTCGACGGCGGCGCCGAAGGCTTGGAGCAGAAGGAGATCCAAGAAGAGCTCGTCAAGGCGCGGGCCGTCTTCGAGCTGGCCGGCGCGCTCGACAAGGAGCTCGACGAGATCGGCGGCGCGAAGCTGCTCGCCGAGCTGGAGCTGCCGCTGCTGGAGGTGATCACCGCGCTGGAGGTCGCCGGGGTCGCCGTCGACCTGGAGCAGCTGACCACGCTCGAGGCGCACTACCTGAGCCGTGTTACGCAGGCCGCCGAAGCCGCGTACGAGGTCATCGGCAAGCAGATCAACCTCGGTTCGCCGAAGCAGCTGCAGGTCGTGCTGTTCGACGAGCTCGGCATGCCGAAGACCAAGCGCACCAAAACCGGCTACACGACCGACGCCGAGGCGCTGCAGGGGCTGTTCGAGAAGACCGAGCACCCGTTCCTGCAGCACATGCTGGAGCACCGGGACGCGACGAAGCTGCGCACGACGGTCGAGGGGCTCATCAAGTCCGTCGCCGACGACGGCCGCATCCACACCACGCTGCTGCAGACGATCGCGGCCACCGGGCGGCTGTCGTCGACCGAGCCGAACCTGCAGAACATCCCGGTCCGCACCGAGGAAGGCCGCCGCATCCGCGACGCGTTCGTCGTCGGCGCGGGGTACACCGAGCTGATGACCGCGGACTACAGCCAGATCGAGATGCGGATCATGGCGCACCTCTCGCAGGACGCAGGCCTCATCGAGGCCTTCAACAGCGGCGAGGACCTGCACACGTTCGTCGCGTCGCGGGCGTTCTCGCTGCCGCCGGAGGAGATCACGCCGGAGCTGCGCTACCGCGTCAAGGCCATGTCGTACGGCCTCGCGTACGGGCTGTCGGCGTACGGCCTCTCGGCGCAGCTGCGGATCTCGACCGACGACGCCAAGTCCCAGATGGAGGCGTACTTCGACCGCTTCGGCGGCGTGCGCGACTACCTCCACTCGGTCGTCGGGGTGGCCGCGAAGAACGGCTACACCGAGACGGTCTTCGGCCGCCGCCGCTACCTGCCGGACCTCAACAGCGACAACCGCCAGCGCCGCGAGATGGCCGAGCGGATGGCGCTCAACGCCCCGATCCAGGGCAGCGCGGCCGACATCATCAAGGTCGCGATGCTCAACGTCCACCGCGAGCTGGTCAAGGCGAAGCTCGAGAGCCGGATCCTGCTGCAGGTGCACGACGAGCTCGTGCTCGAAGTCGCCGAGGGCGAGCGCGAGGAGCTGGAGAAACTCGTGCGCCACGGCATGGGTTCGGCCTACGAGCTCGCCGTCCCGCTGGAGGTTTCGGTCGGCTACGGCCGGTCCTGGAACGACGCCGCGCACTGACGTCTTCCCGGCGAACCCCGCACCGTCCGGTGCGGGGTTCGTCCACGTCCAGGTGACGTCGCCTACGCTGCGTCGCCGTCGGAATCACCGGGTCGTGGGGCGGGACTACTCGGCCGGACGGCGCCGCGCGCCGGTCCGCCGGACGAAGCTGGGTGGCCCGAACGGCCCACCGGGCCCGGCCGAAAGGACCACCATGGCCACCGATTTCCAGCGGCGCAAGATCTCCGGCGTCTTCGGCGCGATGGACGCCGACGCCGACGGCTACCTCACCGAGTCCGATTTCCGGGCGCTCACCACGAGATGGCTCGACCTGCGCGGCACCGACGACAGCACCGCCGAAGGGCAGAAGCTCGCCGCCATCATGATGGGCTGGTGGGGCACGTTGCTCGCGGCGTCGGACCGGGACCGCGACGGCAAGGTCACCCTCGACGAGGTCCTCCAGGTCGTCGATGACCTGCCCAAGACACCCGCCGCGGTCACCGGCACCGCCGACGCGATGTTCGAAGCCGTCGACGAAAACGGCGACGGCGCCATCTCCGCGGCCGAGTACCGGCAGCTGATCGAAGCCTGGAACGGCACCGAAACCCCGACCGACGAGGTCTTCGCCCACCTCGACCTCGACGGTGACGGCCGGCTCTCCCGCGAGGAGTTCACCGGGCACTGGCTGGAGTTCTGGGCGGGCGACGACCCCGCCGCCCCGGGTAGCTGGGTTTTCGGCCGCGTGTGATCCGCTCTGTGATCCGCTCATCGGGACGCCGCTGCGCCGAATGGCGGACGCCGTCCGGCGCAGGTGTTACTGCTGGGTAGCGGGTCCCGCGCCGACGTGAGCCGATCACGGCGTAGGGTCCGCCGAATGGGGTTCGAGCGTGAGCGACGACGCTGGCGGGTCCGGCTGCACGACGAACTCGGCCGGCTGTGCGGCGCGGGCACGGTACTCGACGAGTACCACGTCCTCACCAGCGCGCACGTCGTCGAGACCGCCGGCGGCGCGCGATCCGCGTTGAGCGTCGACTTCGTCGGCCTGGCCGAGGCGTTGCCCGGCACGGCCACCGTCGTCGAAGGGTGCTGGGTGCCCTCCGACGGCGGTGGCCGTGGCGACCTCGCCCTGCTGCGCCTCGAACGTCCCGAGTCCCGCGTGTTCCGCGCGCCGCTGCACCGGATGCCGCTCGGGGAGCACCAGCTCGTGCGCGCCTTCGGTTTCCCGCCCGGCTCGGTCGGCCGCTGGACCCACGCCCGCCTCGGCGGCGCCGAACACCCCGGCGGCCCGGGCGGCGAATGGATCCGGTTGCTGCGCACGGCCGAGGCCGAGTCGCTCGGCCCCGGGTTCGGCGGCACCGCGGTGCTCGACGAAGCGACCGGGCACGTCGTCGGCATGGTCGTCGGCAAGGACACCGGGACCTGGATGATCCCCGTCGAGACCATGCTCGGGCACCTGCCGCAGCTGAGCATCTGGACCTCCGGCGGCCCCGCCGTCGACGCCAGTTTCTCCCGCCCCGTCGGCGAAACCGTCGACGTCTCCTTCGTGCAGCGCGTTGTCGACTGGTTCGCCAAGGCCGAGCCCGGCACCGTCTGGGTCGTCGACACCGGCGAGGCCGGCTCGCCGGTCGCGGCGGCGCTGCGCTTCGGCATCGTGCTGGCCGACCGCGAACGCTCGCTCGGCGTCCCCGGGCTGCCGCCGGCGCTCGGCCAGATGCCCCCGGCCGGCAGCGTCGACCTCGCGGTGGACGCGACCGGCCGCACCGCCGACGCCGTCCGCCACCGCATCGAAGAACGGCTCACCGGCGGCGTCGCCGGCCGCACGCTCGTCGTCGACGCGATCGACGACTCCGCCGAACCGGACCGGCTCGTCGGCGAGGTGCTCGGCCCGCTCGCCGGCCGCGCGGCCGAGCTCGGCATCCGCCTGCTGCTCGGCTTTCGCGAGGAGTCCTCGCCCGGAGTGGCGGCGGTGCGGGCGAGCACGGACCGGGCCCGCCCGGCGACCGACGACCTCGCCGGCCGCCTCGACGTCCTGACCCAGGCCGTGGAAGAGCTCGCCGAGATCGAGGCCTACCAGCTGCGGGTGGCGACGCGCTTCACCGGCGTCGCGATGCTGCCCGCGCGGGCCCACCGGCTGCGCGGCACGCTCAAGCAGCTCCGCTCGGCCGAGGTCGACGGCGACGCCGAGTGGGTCGAGCGCCACATCGACGGCCACGAGCACGCGGTCGCCCCGGCGGTCGAGGACGGCCGCCGCCAGCGCGCGGTGCTCGACGGCCTCGTCGCCCGCCGCGAGGAGCTGCGCGCCCGCCTGGCCGGCGACAACGAACTGGCCCGCGAACACGGCGTCGCGACCGACCCGGAGCTGGAGCAGGTGTACGTCCCGGCGAAGCGCCTGCTGATCGACGGCCCCTGCGAACTCACGGCGGCGGCCACCGCGGTCGACACGTACGCGGCCGCGGTCCGCGCCCGCATCGAAGACCGCTGACCGCCAGCTTTCCGCTCGGCGCAAGGAAAAGCCGTGAAGGCCTCCTTACCGGCTCTTACGGCCGGTAAGGAGGCCTTCACGGCTTTCGGCGCCCGGAATTGTCGGTGCTCGCCGGTAAAGTGGAAGACGGGGGCGGCGCCCCGCGGGCTACCGCGAAACCGTGGCCGAGCGAACCGCGGGCTACCGCGAAACCGCGGCCGAGCGAACCGCGGCCGAGCGAACCGCAGCCGCGGAAACCGCGGCCGGCAAAGCGCGCCCCGCGGTCGCCGGTGAAGCGGCAGCTACCTCCTGCCCAGGCCGCGGATCAGCACCATCACCGCGTCCCGGACCTCCGCCCGCGTCCGTTCCGGGCCGAACACCTGCCAGTCCAGCGCGACCACCAGCATCGTGCCGAACAGCCCGGCCGCCGCCGTCGGGATCTGGACTCCCTCCGGCAGCCTCCCGGCCTCCTCCAAGCGGGAGAGCTGGCTCTTCACGATCGAGATGATTTCCTCGCGCAGCAAGGAAAGCGTGCCGTGCCACTGGCCGGGTGTGCGCCACAGCTCGCTCACCAGGATCTGCGAAAACCCCGGATACCGGGCGATGAACTCCAAAGTCACGTCGATCTGGGCCTCGATCACCTCGAGGGGATCCGCATCCGAAACCGCGTCGCGCAGCCGCCCGGCGAGCGTGTCGACGCCGTAGCGCAGGAGGCCGTCGACCAGGCCGTCCTTCGAACCGAAGTTGTAGTAGACGGTGCCCTTCGCGACGCCCGCCTCGGCGGCGATGTCGTCGACGGTGAGGCCCACCAGGCCCCGGCTCTTCGTGAGGCGCAGCGTGGCCTCGAAGAGCTTCTGCTTGGTCCCGCCGCTCACAGGCTCAGCTCGGGCTTGAGCGCCGACACCGTCCAGACCCGGCGTTTGCGCGCGGCCAGCGTGGACACCAGGATCCCGCCGGCCAGGTAGGCCAGCAGCACGCCGATGTCGCCGAGGATCTGCACGGTGGCGCCACTGTAGAACAGGTGCCGGAAGCCGTCGATCGCGTACCCCATCGGCAGCACGACGTGCAGCGGGTACAAGGCGTCCGGGATGGTCTGCCACGGGAACGTGCCGCCCGCGCTGACCAGCTGCAGCACCAGCAGCACCAGGCCGAGGAACTTGCCGACCGCGCCGAAGAACGCGTTGAGCGCGTGCACTACCGACGTGAACGTCAGCGACACCAGCACCGCGAACCCGATCGCGCCCAGCGGGTGCGCGATGTGGATGCCGACCAGCCACGTCACCGCGCCGAACAGGACGATCACCTGCGCGATGCCGAGCAGCGCCGAGGACAGCCAGCCGCCCACGGCGACCCGGAACGGTGACGCGCCGGCGGTCAGCGCGCGCGTCGAGAGCGGGCGCAGGATCAGGAACAGCACGAACGCGCCGATCCAGGTGGCCAGCGAGATGAAGAACGGCGCCAGGCCCGCGCCGTAAGTCCCGGCCGACGCCTCGCCGTTGGCGTTGACCGCCACCGGGTCCGCGATGGTGTTGGCCGTCGCCGCGCGGGTCGGGTCGTCCGGGTTCGGGATCTCCTTGAGCCCGGCCGAAAGCCCGTCACGCAGCTTCACCGCGCCGTCGGCGAGCTGGTTCGTGCCGGTGACCGCGGTCTTCTCGCCGTCGTCGAGCTTGGCGGCGCCGTCCTTGAGCTGGTTCGCGCCGTCGGACGCCTGCGCGATGCCGTTCGCCAGCTGCGGCGACGCGGTGGCGAGCTTGGCCGCGCCGTCGGACACCTGCTTGGCGCCGTCGGCCAGCTTCGCGAGATCCCCGTTGGCCTGCTGGATCTTGCTGTTGGCCTGGTCGACGGGGGAGCGCAGCTGGTCGGCCTTCGCGAGGATCGCCGTGACCTGCTCCTCCGGCACCCCGGCGTTCCGGAGATCGGTCTGCAGCTGCGTGCGGTAGCTGTCGAGCTTGCCCTGGATGTCGGACGACGCGGTCGCGGCGACGGACGCGGCGTCGGCGACCTTCTGGTCCCCGGCGGCCACCTGCGAGGCACCGTCGGCGAGTTTCTGCGTCTGGGACGGCAGATCCGCGGTGCTGCTCTTGAGCGTGCCGAGGCCGGTGGCGAGCGTCGAGGAGCCATCGGCGAGCTGGGCCGCGCCGCTGGCGAGCTGCTGCTGGCCGGACTTCAGCTGGTTGGCGCCGTCCGCGAGCTGCGACGCACCGGTCGACGCTTCCTGGATCTTCCCGTAGATCGTGGAGAAGCCGACCAGGAACCGGTCCGCGGCCTCGCTGCCGACCTTCTCCGCGATCGTCTTGCGCACCTGCTCGGCGACCTGCTTCGCGATCGTCCCGGACAGGTAGTTGTTGGCGTCGTTGGTGGTCAGCGTGATCGTCGCCTGCTGCGGCTGGAAGTTGCCGACCGACAGCAGCGCGGCGGAAAACCCGCTCGGGATGCCGATCGCGAAGGAGTACTTGTCGTCGCGGACGCCGTCACGGGCGTCCTGCTCGGACACCTCGTGCCACTGGAACGTGCCGGACTTGACCAGCTCGTCGGTCACCTCACGGCCGACGTTGCGTTGCTGCCCGGTGGAGTCCTGCGCGCCCATGTCGCTGGTGAAGACGGCGGCGGGCAGCTTGTCCAGCCGGCCGTACGGGTCGTAGTTCGCGTAGAGGTAGAAGGACGCGTACAGCAGCGGCACCAGCACGAGCGCGACCAGTGCCAGCTTGGGCATCGTGCCGGTGGACAGCCGCCGCAGTTCGTTGCGGGCGATCCGGAAGGCGTTCATGCGGATTCTCCGTCAGTGACGTTCCCCGGGCTCGCAGGGAGCTCTTCGGTGGGTTCCGGGGAGTAGTTCTGCGGCGACGGCTGCTCGGCCGAGCCGATGCGCGCGGGGGTGAAGGGCAGCGCGGACGCCGGCGTCGTGGCGGTCAGCACCACCACGGCGAGGCCGCGTCCGGCCTGCTCGCGGGCCAGCCCGGCCCAGCTGTCGACGTCGCTCGTGTGCCGGTCGGGGGTGTCGAGCACGAGGACGCGCACGCCCTTGCGCGCCGCGGCCAGCTCGGTGAGCAGCCGGGTGCGCAGGGCGGGGGCGAGGTTCTCGAACCGGGTGCCGGCGTACGGCGCCGCGTCGTGCTCGGTGAGCCAGCGGGCGACGTCCTCCTTGCCCGCCGGGCGGTGCGCCAGGGCCAGCTCCTCGCCGACGACCACGCGCAGGGGCAGCGCGTCGTCCGGCTCGCTGACCTCGGGCGCGTCGACGACCGCGACGAGCGCGGACAGCCCGGCGTCCGAGCCGTCGACCGTGACCGTGCCGGTGCTCGGCTTGAGCCGCCCGGCCAGCGCCAGGCCGAACGCGGTGACGCCGACGCCGGGTTCACCGTGCACGATCGCCAGGTCGCCCTCGCCGACGGTCAGCGAGGTGGGCGGTAACAAGGTGCCGTGGTGCCCTTCGAGGGACACCCGATCGGCTCGGACCTGCACGGGGACTCCAGCGTGGAAGACTTTTGAACTGACCGGTCAGTTCAAAAGTTAGCCCTCGCCGGGGTGTGGAGCAAGATCACCGGACGCACGTCACACCAGTGGGTGACTCACCGCAGCGCGGCCGCCGGCCGCACCTCCCACGTCGTCCACAGTGGACGATAGCCCTGCCGGTGCCAGAACACCGAGGCCAGCGGGTTGGTCGGGTTGTAGTAGAGGTACGTGCCGGTCGCGCCGCCCGCGTGCAGCTCCCGGTGGACGCGGGCCATCAGCGCCCGGCCGACGCCGCCGCCCCGCTCGCCGGGCGCGGTCACGACGTTGTTCACGTAGCCCCAGCGCCCCGGCGGGAGCAGCTCGGCCGCCGCGCCGCCGGGGGTCGCCTCGACCCACGCGCAGTGCGCCATCGCGCGCACCTCGCCGTCGTCCCCGGCCAGCCAGACCAGCGGTTCTTCGGCGTCGAGGGCCTCGCGCAGGGCGGGCGCCAGCAGATCGGCGGTGTTCGCGCGGCGGGGTGCGGCGACCAGGCCGGTGTAGTCGAACGTCGCCGTCGCCAGCTCCAGCGCCACGGCGAAGTCGGCGGGCCCGGCCCGGCGGACGGCCGCCGAGGGGTCCGGCGCGGCCGGGGGAGCGGTCCGCACGCCCAGCGCGCCGAGCGGGACCAGGCCGTGGTCGAGGAAGGCGCGGATCGCCTCGGCGTCCCGGCTGGGCCAGACGACGACGCACGCCGAGTCGGCGCCGGTGGCCTCGCTCTCGAGCTGCCCCTTCAGCGCGCGCAGGAGCAGGTCGGCGCCCTCGGTGCCGGTGTCGCCCAGGTAGGGGAACAGCTGCCAGGTGTCGGCGGCCGACCACAGCGTCGCCGCGTCGCCGGGGCCCAGCCGGTGCCGCTGCAGCACGCCGGTGACCTGGGTGCCGTCCGCCGTCGCCGCGTCCAGCCGCAGGCCCTCGGCGGGCGGCGCGGCGGGCGGCAGCAGCGCGTCGACGGCCGCGAAGCGTGCCTTGTGGGCAGCGAGCAGCGGCTCGGCGATGTCCATGGTTCCCCTCTGGTCGTCGGTCAGGACCAGGCCGGTCGCCGGATCCACATCGTCCACAGTGGACGATAACCCTGCCGGTGCCAGAACACCGGGGAGAGCGGGTTCGCCGGGTGGTAGAAGAGAAAGGTACCGCGCACCTCGTACGAGAGCAGGGTGCGATGGGCCGCCGCCATCAGCGCCCGGCCGACGCCGCCGTCGCGCGCCGCGGGCGCCACCGACAGCGTGTCGACGTACCCCCAGAGCCCCGGGAGCAGCCGGCCGTGGATGCTGTCGCCCGGCGCCGGCGAGGTCAGGGCGCAGGCGGCCATCCCGGCCGGCACGCCCTCGTCCTCGGCCAGCCAGGCCAGGCCGCTGAACCGCTGCGCCCGGACGACCTCCGCGCGCAGCCGGGCCCGCGCGTCCGGCCGCGGCACGGCGGTGCCGACCAGCGACGTGTACCGCCACTCGGCCAGCCGCAGCTCGGTGAGCGCCTCGACGTCGCCGCTGCCGGCCCGCCGGACGCGCACCCGCGCCGGGCCCGGGTCCGGCGGCGGCTCGACGGGCCGGACGGCCAGGCAGGTCATCGGCGCGAAGCCGTGCGCCAGCAGGACGGCGGACGCCTCGTCGTCCCGGCTCGGCCAGGTCAGCATGCAGCCCGAGTCCGGCCCGCTGCCCGCCCCGCGCAGCCGCTCGCGCCACGCGCCCAGCAGCGCCGCGAGACCCGCCGCGCCGGTCTCGCCCGGCACCGCGGTCAGCTCGTGGATCTGCGCCGGGCCCCACAGCGCGGGCCACGACGCCGGCGCGTGCACGGCGTGCGTCAGCAGGCCGCCCGCCTTCCGGCCGCCCACGGTCACCAGCAGCGGCTCGCTCGTCATGGGCGGGGCCGCGATCGGCGGCAGCTGCGGGTCGAGCGCGGCGAACCGCGCGTTCTGCTGGTCTTCGAGGGACGTCACGAGCGGTGCGTGCGGAAGATCGCGGTGCCCGGGAACAGCCGGCCGCGCAGCGGGCTCCACTGGCCCCACGGCCGCGTGTGCCCCGCCGGCCACTCCGGCTCGACCAGGTCGGTGAGGGTGAACCCGGCGGCGGCCAGCGCGCGCACGTAGTCGCCGAGGGTGTGGTGGTACTCGACGTAGGTGGCGGTGCCGTCGTCGTCGACCTCGACGTAGGGCGTGCGGTCGAAGTACGGCTGGGTGACGGTGAGCCCCTGCGGGCCCGGGTCGTCCGGGAAGATCCACCGCATCGGGTGCGTCACCGAGAACACCCACGGCGCGCCGGGCCGCAGCACCCGGTGGACCTCGGCGAACACCGCGTCCACCGACGCCACGAACGGGATCGCGCCGAACGCCGAGCAGGCCGCGTCGAAGCTGCCGGAGGCGAGCGGCAGGTACTCGGCGTTGGCCTGCACGAGCGGCACGGCGACGCCGGTGCGCGCGTTGCCGGCCTGCGCGTGGCGCAGCATGCCGGCGGACAGGTCGGTCGCCACGGCGTCGGCGCCCTGGGCGCGCAGCCAGCGCGCGCACGCGGCCTGGCCGCAGCCGACCTCCAGCACGCGCTTGCCGCGGACGTCGCCGAGCAGCCGCGCCTCGTCTTCCCGCACGCCCTCCGGGCACCAGACGAAGTCGGCGTCGCCGAGGAACCCGCCGTGCTCGGCCTGGTAGTCGTCGGCGTCGGCGTCCCACCAGGCGAGGTTCGCGGCCGCGGCCTCCGGCCCGCCGACCTCGCGGTAGGCGACGGCGGTCGTGCCCAGCCGGTGCTCGGCGGCGTCGTGGCGCCCCGGCGCGGCGGGCTCGTTCGGTGGCATGATGGTGTCTCCGGTCCCGGCCGCCGGCGGCTGCCCTGCTGCCTGCTCCACCCGCGTCCTCCAGCCTGCGATTTGCCTTCGCGAGGACCTTAGCGATCGCCGGGGGACCCTGATTGTGCCGCCTAGCGACTGCCGCGTAGGATCAGTGTTAGCGCAGTGGGTTCGCGCTGCCTTCCGCTCAGCTTCGTCTCGGGCTCGGGTCGCGCACCGTTTGCGGGTCATGCCGCGGTCGTTCACTGGTGGACGTTTGCTCGCAGGGTCGTCGCATGCTCCCAACAGCCCATCGCGCCGACAACTGCCAACCCTCGATTCCCATCCACCGGAGCAACCCGCCTAATGACCATCGACACCGTCACCGCCCCGACCGCCCCGAACGCGGCCCCTCAGGTCGCCATCAACGACATCGGGTCGGAGGAAGACTTCCTCGCGGCTATCGACAAGACGATCAAGTACTTCAACGATGGCGACATCGTCGAAGGCACCATCGTCAAGGTCGACCGCGACGAGGTCCTGCTCGACATCGGCTACAAGACCGAGGGCGTCATCCCCTCGCGTGAGCTCTCCATCAAGCACGATGTCGACCCGGCTGAGGTTGTCACCGTCGGCGATGAGGTCGAAGCCCTTGTCCTCCAGAAGGAGGACAAGGAAGGCCGTCTGATCCTGTCCAAGAAGCGCGCGCAGTACGAGCGCGCCTGGGGCACGATCGAGGAGCTCAAGGAGAAGGACGAGCCCGTCAAGGGCACCGTCATCGAGGTCGTCAAGGGCGGCCTCATCCTGGACATCGGCCTGCGCGGCTTCCTGCCCGCGTCGCTGGTCGAGATGCGCCGCGTCCGCGACCTGCAGCCCTACGTGGGCCGCGAGCTCGAGGCGAAGATCATCGAGCTGGACAAGAACCGCAACAACGTGGTCCTGTCCCGCCGCGCCTACCTCGAGCAGACCCAGTCCGAGGTGCGCAGCGAGTTCCTCAACGCGCTCGCCAAGGGCCAGGTCCGCAAGGGCGTCGTGTCGTCCATCGTCAACTTCGGTGCCTTCGTGGACCTGGGTGGCGTCGACGGCCTGGTGCACGTTTCCGAGCTGTCCTGGAAGCACATCGACCACCCGTCCGAGGTCGTCGAGGTCGGCCAGGAGGTCACGGTCGAGGTCCTGGACGTCGACATGGACCGCGAGCGCGTCTCGCTGTCGCTGAAGGCGACCCAGGAAGACCCGTGGCGCCAGTTCGCCCGCACCCACGCGATCGGTCAGATCGTGCCGGGCAAGGTCACGAAGCTGGTTCCGTTCGGTGCGTTCGTGCGCGTCGAAGAGGGCATCGAGGGCCTGGTCCACATCTCCGAGCTGGCCGAGCGCCACGTGGAGATCCCGGAGCAGGTCGTCCAGGTCAACGGCGACGTCATGGTCAAGGTCATCGACATCGACCTCGAGCGCCGTCGCATCTCGCTGTCGCTGAAGCAGGCGAACGAGGGTGTCACGCCGGACACCGAGTTCGACCCGACCCAGTACGGCATGGCCGCCGAGTACGACCCCGAGGGCAACTACATCTACCCCGAGGGCTTCGACCCGGACACCCAGGAGTGGCAGGAAGGCTTCGACAAGCAGCGTGAGGAGTGGGAGCGTCAGTACGCCGAGGCCCACACTCGTTACGAGGCCCACATGAAGCAGGTCGTGAAGGCCGTCGAGGCCGACGCGGAAGCCGCCGCCGACGCGGCGACCGGCATCGAGGGTGGCGCGGAAAGCTACACCTCGTCGGGTTCGACCTCGACCGACACGAAGAGCAGCGGTGGCACCCTCGCCTCCGACGAGCAGCTCGCGGCTCTCCGCGAGAAGCTCTCCGGCGGTGCGTGAGCACTAGCTCTCTGAGCTGAAACCCAGCGAACCCCGGTCCGGAAACGGCCCGGGGTTCGCTGCGTTCCAGGCCCCGCCGACTCGGCCCGCCCAGCCTGGTCTCGGGGTCCGCGAGTCACGCCCCGAAGCACGCGAGTCCCGGCCTGGATCACGCGGGTCACGGCCCGAGTACGCGAGTCTCGGCCCCGATCACGCGAGTTCCGGCCTGGATCACGCGAGTTCCGGCTCCGATCACGCGGGCAGCGGCCTGGATGACGCGACTTCCGGTCCTGATCACGCGGGCAGCGGCCTGGATGACGCGACTTCCGGTCCTGAACACGCGGGTCGCGGCCCGAGTACGCGAGTCTCGGCCCCGATCACGCGAGTTCCGGCCTGGATCACGCGAGTTCCGGCTCCGATCACGCGGGTCGCGGGTCCGGACACGCGGGCCGTCCGCCGGTTCGAGCAGTCTCGCGCCGTCCGTCGACCCGGACCGGACCGGGACCGGACCGGCCTCGCCGGCCGCGGTCGTGAGGTCAGTGGTTGCGCAGGCCCAGGCCGGTCGTCATCGCTGTGACGCCGCGGCGGTACATCTCCGCGTTCGCCTCGTCCGTCGGCGGGATGAACCACTCCGGCAGCGCCGTCCGGGAGGCGAGCATCAGCTCCGCGCCGACCAGGCCGTGCATCGCCGTCCACAGGTGGTACGCCGCCGTCCGGGCGTCGACGTCGGGTGGGCTGATCCGGCGGACCCGGTCGATGAACAGGCCGAACGTCGTGCGCACCACGGCCGAGCGCAACGCCGGGTCGGGGTCGAACCCCGGGATCGGGCGCTCGAACATCAACGCGTAGCGCGCCGGGCTTTCGCGGGCGAAACGCCGGTACGCCATCGCCAGGTCGAGCAGGTCGGCGAAGCCGTCGGGACCCTCCGGCGGCAGCGCCTCCAGCATCTCGCGCAGCGAGTCGAACGTGCGCTCGTACAGGGCGTCGAGCAGGCCGTCGCGGCCGCCGAAGCGGGCGTACACCGAGATCGTCGACGCGCCGGCCGCCTCGGCCACGCCCCGCACCGTGAGAGCCGTGACGCCGCGGTCGAACAGCACCGACAGCGCCGCGTCGAGGTAGCGCTCGCGGTGTCCCTGTTCGACGGGGCGCATCGAGACGTGCCTGGTGGCCACGGGCGCACCCCCTTCGCAGCAGCCGCGCACGACGGCGTTCGGGTTACTCACCCGCAGCAAAAGATACGATATCCGCAGCTTCTTGGGAATGCGCCGCATGTCCGGATGTGCGGCATTCCCGTCCGATGGGCACCGGTCGGGCTGCGGCGAACCCTGGCAGCGTGCGGAAGCACCGACGAAAGGGCTTCCCCGATGACAGACACCATCACCGTCCCCGACACCGCGCTGGCCCGCGAAGCCGCCGAGCTCGTGCGCGACACCGCCGGTCCGCTCCTGTTCGACCACTCTTCGCGCGTCTACCTGTTCGGCGCGCTGCAGGGCCGGCGCCGTGGCCTCGCCTTCGACGCCGAACTGCTCTACGTCGCGGCCCTGTTCCACGACCTCGGCCTGGTCGACGGCCATCGCACGGACCGCCGCTTCGAGCTCGACGGCGCCGACGAAGCCCGGCGCTTCCTGCTCGGTCACGGCGTCGACGCGGAACGGGCCCGGATCGCCTGGACGGCCATCGCGCTGCACACCACCCCCGGCATCCCCGAGCACATGGAACCGGAGGTCGCGCTGGTCACCGCGGGGGTCGAGTACGACGTCCTCGGCATCGGCTACCACGACCTGCCCGCGCGGGACCGTGCCGCGATCGTCGCCGCGCACCCGCGGCCGGACTTCAAGCGCCGCATCCTTGCCGCGTTCACCTACGGCATCCGTGACCGGCCCGACACGGCGTTCGGGAACGTCAAAGCCGATGTGCTGGCGCGGTTCGTGCCAGGCTTCGAGCGGCAGGACTTCGTCACCACGATCTTGGACTCACCCTGGGAGGACTGAACCGGATGGAGCACCCCGAGCCCGGCACCGTCGTCGTCACCGCGACCGGCGACGGCACCTACACGCAGCAGGTCGGCACGGCGGGGCACACGCTGCTGGTCGACGAGCCGGTGTCCGTCGGCGGCGCCGACGCCGGCCCGAACCCGTACGAGCTGCTGCTCGCGTCGCTGGGGTCGTGCACCGCGATCACGCTGCGGATGTACGCCGACCGCAAGGGCATCCCGCTCGACGCCGCGACGATCCGGCTGCGGCACGAGCGGATCCACGCCGAGGACTGCGAGAAGTGCGAGACCGAGCACGGGATGCTCAGCCGCATCACCCGCGAGATCGAGCTGGCCGGCGACCTCGACGACGACCAGCGCGCCAAGCTCATGCTGATCGCCGACAAGTGCCCGGTGCACCGGACGCTGTCGTCGGAGATCGTGATCGAGACGCGCGAAACGGGCCGCTGAGCAGGGCCCGTCAGGCGGCCTGCGCCGTGACCGGCCGCACGGTGGCGACGCCGACGGCGGGGACCCAGATGCGTTCGAGCGCGGCCGCGCGGGCCTTGCGGCGGAGCCCGGCGAAGCTGTGCTTCGCCGGGACCAGCAGGGTGCTCAGCCACGTCCGCCGGTAATCCTCCAGGGCCGTCGCCACGGAGTGGTGAACCAGGCAGTGCACCAGCCCCGGCGAGCCGAGCCGGTGCCTCCCGACGTGCTTGCTGTCCGCCATCGTTCCTCCGTGTGGGCGACCCTCGTCGCGGCGCACGGTACGCATCTGCACCGATGAAGGTGAGCAAGAAACGCGGCGTGTCCACATTTCGGTTGAGTCACGCGTCACGATCGGCTTGCGGATCACCCGTCCGTGTGTTTCGTGTTAAGCGGTCCGGGCATCGCCCTTCACGCACAGGGTGCCGAACGGGATCCACGTGCTGCCCACCGCGCAGAGCGCGCGCTGCGGCGTGTGCCGGCAGGTCACCTGCACCCGGCGGACGCCGGACACGCACTGCGTCACCGTGGCGCCGGCCGACGGCGTGGTGGACGCGACGTCCGGCACGGTCAACGCGAGCCCGCCCGCGCACAGCACGGCCGCCGCCGACCTGCCGATGTTCGTCATCCCCATGAGCCCTCCCTCGATGACGCGAGCCGGAAGACCCGCTGCCGGGGGCGTCGGAAACGATTACCCGCGTTACGGGCGCCGACGGCGTGTCACGCGAATGGCGCAGACCGCCGCCGAAGTCCGCAGGCGGCCGCCGGGGGAGCTTGACTAGGGTGATCGGCATGTTGCGTGTGGGGTTGACGGGTGGGATCGGGGCCGGCAAGTCGACCGTGGCGAACCGGCTCGCCGAACACGGCGCCGTGCTGGTGGACTCCGACAAGATCGCCCGCGAGGTGGTCGAGCCCGGCACCGAGGGGCTCGCCCGGCTCGTCGAGGAGTTCGGCCCGGAGATCCTGGCCGCCGACGGTTCGCTCGACCGGCCGGTGCTCGCCGCCAAGGCGTTCGCCGACGACGAGTCGCGCCGCCGGCTCAACGCGATCGTGCACCCGCTGGTCGGGGCCCGCACCGGTGAGCTGATGGCCGCCGCCGCGCCGGACGCGATCGTCGTGCACGACATCCCGCTGCTGGTGGAGGGCGGGCTCGCGACGGCGTACCACCTGGTCGTCGTGGTCGACGCGCCCGTCGAGGTGCGGGTCCGGCGGCTGGTGTCGGCGCGCGGGATGGCCGAGCCGGACGCCCGCGCGCGGATCCGGGCGCAGGCGAGCGACGAGCAGCGCCGCGCCGTCGCCGACGTCTGGCTGGACAACGGCGGTGCCGAGGACGCGGTGCTCGCCGACGTCGACGCGCTGTGGGCGGACCGGCTGGTGCCGTTCGAGGCGAACGTCCGGCTGCGCCGGCCGCGGCCCCCGGTGTCGCCGAAGATCGCCGGGTACGACCTCACCTGGCCGCAGCAGGCCGAGCGGGTGCTCGCCCGCGTCCGCGCCGTGAGCGGCGAGCTGGCCCGGCGCGCCGACCACATCGGGTCCACCGCCGTGCCGGACCTGCCGGCCAAGGACGTCCTCGACCTCCAGCTGACCGTGTCCACTTTGGACGACGCCGACAAGCTCACCGAGCTGCTCTCCGACGCCGGTTTCCCGCGCCTGGCCGGGGAGTGGGGCGACGACGCCCAGGACGGCGCCGGCACCTGGCCGAAGCGGCTGCACGTCGGCGCCGACCCGAAACGGCCGGTGAACCTGCACGTCCGGTCCGTCGAGACACCCGCGTGGCGGCTCGCGCTGCTGTTCCGCGACTTCGTGCGCGCGCACCCGGCCGAGCGGGACGACTACCGCGACGTGAAGCTGCGGCTGGCCGACGCGCACGCCGCCGACGGCACCGTCGCCGCCTACGCCGACGAGAAGCAGGACTGGGTCAACGGCGCGTTCGTCCGGGCGGAGAAGTGGGCCGAGACGACCGGCTGGACGCCCTAGGAGCCGAGCAGCCCGCGTTCGAACGCGACGGCGACGGCGGCCGCGCGGTCCTTGACCCCGAGCTTCGCGTAGACGTGGATCAGGTGCGTCTTGACCGTCGCTTCGCTGATGAACAGCTTCTTCGCCGTCTCCTTGTTCGACGAGCCGCGCGCGACCAGCGTCAGCACCTCGAGCTCGCGCTGCGACAACGGTTCCCGCGCGGGCCGGCGCATCCGCCCCATCAGCCGGCCGGCGACGGCGGGGGAGAGCACGGCCTGTCCGCGGGCCGCCGCCCGGACCGCGCGGAACAGCTCCTCGCGGGGCGCGTCCTTGAGCAGGTAGCCGGTCGCGCCCGCCTCGATCGCCGGCAGGACGTCCGAGTCGGTGTCGTACGTCGTCAGCACCAGGATCCGCGCCGGGTTCCCCAGCCGCGCGAGCTCGCTGATCGCCGTGACGCCGTCGGTGCCCGGCATCCGCAGGTCCATCAGCACGACGGCGGGCCGCAGCCGTTCGGCCAGGGTGACGGCTTCGGCGCCGTCGGCCGCCTCGCCGAGCACCTCGAAACCCTCTTCGCCGTGGGCCGGTTCCGCGGACAGGATGCCGCGCAGGCCGTCCCGGACGATCGGGTGGTCGTCGGCGATCAGCACGGTGATCGTCATGCGGGAGCCTCCGGGAGCAACGGGACGGCGGGCAGGGCGACGGAGATTGCGGTCCCGGCGCCGGGCTCGGACTCGACGTGGAGCGTACCGGCGAGCCGCCGCACCCGGCGGCGCATGCCCGGCAGCCCGAACCCGCCGTCCCCGGTCGCGGGCTCGAAGCCGGCTCCGTCGTCCCGGACGTCCAAGGTCACCTCGTCGTCCATGTACGACAGGGTGAGACCGACCCGGCCCGCCGCCGCGTGCTTGTCCACATTGGACAGGGCTTCCTGGGTGATCCGCAGGACCGTCGCCTCGATCTCCGGGTGCAGCCGCCGCGGGTCGCCGGTGGTGGTGCACGTCGCGGGCACGCCGGTCCGCTCGCTCCACCGCGCCGCGACGTCGGCCAGCGCGTCGGGAAGCGTTGCGCCGTCGAGGGGTTCGGGGTGCAGCGCGCGCACCGAGCGGCGCGCGGCGGTGAGGTTCTCCCGGGCGAGCGCGGTCGCGGAGTCCAGGTGCCGCTGCCACTCCGCGGGGTGCTCCTTGGCGAGCGCGGCGGCTTCCAGCTGCGTGATGATGCCGGTGAAACCCTGCGCCAGGGTGTCGTGGATCTCCTGGGCGAGCCGCTGCCGCTCGTCGAGCATCCCGGCTTCCCGGGCCTGGCTGAGCAGCTGCCGTTGCAGGCCTTCGTTCTCGGCTTGGGCGGCGGCCAGTTCGTCCAGGGTGCGGCGGCGTTGCTCGTTCTGCCGGGCGACGGCCGTCGACAGCAGCCCGCCGCCCCCGATCGCCGCGGTCTGCACGATGGTGATCGTGATCCAGATGCCCGGCTTGTCGCCCAGGGCGCGGACCGGCCCGCCGTTGCCGAGGGTGTTGATCAGCAGGGACGTCGCCGCCAGCGCGAGGAAGGCGAGCCAGGTGGGCCGCACCTGCATCGCGGCGAGGAACGCGTAGATCATGAAGATGAGGAACGTGACGTCCCGGACCTCCAGCGCACTGCCCAGTCCGATCACGCCGAGGAAGGTGACCAGGGCGAACACCGGGTGCTCGCGCAGCCGCACCGGCGCGAGGACGACCGTGCCGAGCACCCAGAGCGCGGTCGCGGCGACCAGGACGCCGGTGGTCGCCCACCAGCGGCCGCCGTGGCCGCCGACGCCGAGGGTGATCGCGGTCGCGATCGCGAGCAGGACGCCGGGGACGTACCTCTCGATCCGGCTCAGCCACGGCTGCCAGCCGGTCGGCTCCTGCGCGGTCAGCGGCGGCCACAGCGGCCGGTTCCAGTCGAACCCGGCGCTCACGCCCGGAGCCCCGGCCGGATCGCGGCGAACGGCAGCAGCGCGGTTTTCGCCTGGTCGGAGGCGGTGGTCACGGCGTTCATCACGCTCCTGTCCTTCGCCGGGGCCGGTCTTGCGCCGCACCCTACGGGCTTCACGTGTGTGTGTTCGTCAGCTTCGGCCACAGCGTGGGCCACGGCTCGGTGCGGCCGGTCGCCAGCCACATCGGCTGCCCGGCGAAGTAACTCGGCTTCGCTTCGCCGGTGTCCACCTCGCCGAGCGGCCGGAGGCCGGCGAAGTGCCCGAGCAACGGCCGCGGGTCGGCCCCGACGTACAGGACGTCGGTCGCGTCGGCGGCCGGCACGACCAGGGTCGCGTACCCGCGGTTGCCGCTGGCCGGTTCCGGCAGCCCGAGGTCACGGCCGTAGCGGTCGAGCGCGCTCGCCTCCCAGTACGACTCGGTCACCACCGCGGTGTGCGCCTTGCCGGGCAGCGCGGCGAACGTCGTAGCGACCGACCGGGCGCCTTCGGGCCAGCCGATCTCCGCGAACGCGAACACCGGCGCCGGCAGCGCCGGGTGCTCGGTCAGCCAGGCCCGCGGCCAGACCGGCAGCGCGCCGGGCACGGCGAGCAGCGCCGCCACGACGTAACACGGCCACGTCGCGAGCCACCGCCACCGGCGTGACGGCTCCCGGCGTTCCAGCGCGACCGCGGCCATCGCCCAGCACACCGGGAACATCCCGGCGACGTAGTAGTTCCGGCCGTTCACGGCCAGGAACACCACGGTCAGCGCGACCGCCGTCCAGCCGAGGAACCGGAGTTCGGGGCTGCGCAGGAGCCGCCACAGGCCGTAGCAGAGCAGGACCGCGCCGACCGGGAGGCCGGCGACGAGCAGCACCTCCGGCAGGAACAGCCCGCGCCCGCCCCAGGTGTCCGCGACCTCCTGGGAGATCGCCGCGCCCATGCCGAGCTGCGGCCAGCCGTGCGCCGCCTGCCAGAGCAGCGTCGGCACCAGCGCCACCACGGCGATCGCGGCCCCGGCCCACAACGCGGGCCGCCGCAGCAGTTCCCGCGGGCCGCACACCAGGATCGCCACGCCGGCGGCGAGCCAGAAGCCGCCGATGAGGAACTTCGTGTACAGCGCGAGCGCCGTCACGACCCCGGCCCACACGAGCAGGCCGTCGGCGCGGGTGCGCAGCCAGCGGACCAGCAGCCACAGCAGCAGTGTCCAGAGGAACGGGTCCACTGTGGACGTCGCGAGGTAGTGCCCGCTCGCCAGGACCTGGATCGCCACGGCGAAAGTGCCAGCGGCAAGCGTTTGCGCCTTCGCCGCGCCGCCGAGTTCGCGGGCGATCAGCGCGGTCAGGACGACGCCGGCCAGCACCGCCAGCATCGCCGGGATCCGCAGCACGAACGGCGTGTGGCCGAGCGCGTCCATCGTCCGGGCGAGCAGCGGCAGCAACGGCGGCTGGTCGACGTAGCCCCAGGCCAGGTGCCGGCCCGCGGCGAGGAAGTAGAGCTCGTCGCCGAAGTAGCCGTAGCGGTTCGCGGTCAGCACCAGCGGGACGGCGAGCAGCGCGGTGACGACGGCCAGCGGGACGCGGGCGATCGGGGCCACCGGCCGGCGCCGGGCCGGTGCGGGCGCGGTCGTCACACCCATCGGAACACCCGCGTCGCGATCGCCGTGCAGACGACGGCGAAGGCCGCCATCGCCCCGAGCTGCAGCAGCTCCGGGGCATCGCCGGCCCAGGTGGCGCGCAGCGCGTTGAGCGTCGCGCCGAGCGGCAGGACGTCGGCGACGTGCTGCAGGAACGGCGGCAGCTGCTCCTTCGGCACCCACACCCCGCCGAGCGCCAGCATCGGGAAGAACAACGCCGACCCGATGCCACTGGCCGCGCGGCCGGTGGGCGCGAGCGCCGCCACCAGCAGCCCGACCGAGAACAACGCCAGCGCGCCGAGCACGAGCGAGAGCAGGAACCCGGCTGGGTTGCCCGGCAGCGCGATGCCGAGCGCGAGCGTGCCCACCCCCACGATGAGCACGACCACCACGACCACCGCGGCCAGGTTCACCAGCAGCTGCGCGGCGAGCAGCCGGCTCGGCGGCACCGGGCTGGCGGAAAGCCGTTTCAGCAGGCCCTTTTCCCGGTAGGTGCCCAGCGCGTTCGGGAACTGCGTCAACGCCAGCATGGCGATCAGGATCGTCACGGCCATCGGCGCGATCACCGTGGCCAGCGCGCTGTGCCCGCCGTACTTCGGGTCCGGGGCGTTCGCGCCGGGCATCAGCCCGAACACCAGCAGCAGCGCGAGCGGGATGCCGACGACGACGGCCGGGGCACCCGGGTCGCGCAGGAACACCTTCGCCTCGGCGGTGGTCAGCTTGGTCAGGACACTCATGGTTTCCCCCTCATTCCGGCTTGTGGCCGGTCAGCGCGACGAAGGCGTCGTCGAGACCGGCTTGCTCGACGCGCAGGTCCCCGGCGATCACGCCGAGCCGGGCGAGCAGCGACGTCACGGCGTGCAGCACGTTGCCCCGGCCGGTCACCACGACCTGGCCGCCGTGCCGCTCGACGCGGCGGACCTCGGGCAGGGCCTCCAACGCGGCCGCGTCGACGGGGCTCGACGGCCGGAACCGGACGACCTGCTCGTCGTCCACCCCGGCGACCAGCCCGGCCGGCGTGTCGAGTGCGACGACGCGTCCGGCGTCGATGACCGCGATCCGGTCGCAGAGCCGCTCGGCCTCGGCCATGAAGTGCGTGACCAGCAGGATCGTCACGCCCTGGTCGCGCACGGCCTCGATCAGGTCCCACGTGTCGCGGCGGGCCTGCGGGTCGAGGCCGGTGGTCAGCTCGTCGAGCACCGCGACCTCCGGGCTGCCGATCAGCGCGAGCGCGATGGACAGCCGTTGCTGCTGGCCGCCGGAGAGCTTCTTGTACGCGGTGGTCCGCTGCTCGGTCAGCCCCAGCGTGGCGAGCAGCCGAGACTGGTCCGCGGGCTTGCGGTAGAAGCCGGCGTAGAGGTCGAGCAGCTCGCCGACCCGCAGCTTGTCCTGCAGCCGGCTCTCCTGGAGCTGGACGCCGACGCGCTGGCGCAGCTCGGCGCGGTCGCGGTGCGGGTCGAGCCCGAGCACCGACAGCGTGCCGCCGTCGGGCACCCGCAGCCCTTCCAGGCACTCGACGGTCGTGGTCTTGCCCGCGCCGTTCGGGCCCAGGATGCCGAAGATCTCGCCGCGCTCGACGTCGAACGAGACGTCGTCGACCGCGACCTTCTCGCCGTACCGCTTGTGGAGGTGCTCGACCTGGATGACCGGCATGCCGCCGTCCCCTCTCGATCCGTTGTGCGAACGGATCGAGCGTCCCGCGGCGGCGGGGGCCGGCGAATCGTCGGGACGGCCGGGATCGGGTCCTCCACCGGAGGACCCGGCATCCACCGGATGGTGGACCCGGTGGCCCTCAGGGGTGGCGCCGCCAGGTCAGCGTGACGTCCTTCGTGGCGAGCCAGGCGGCGAGGTCGTAGCCGTGCGAGGCCAGCCCCTCGATGGCCGCGTAGGTGGTCTCCAGCGCGGCCTCGGCCTCGTCCGCCGTGACGAGGCCCGCGGTGCGGGCTTCCAGCAGCTCGTCGGTGTCGATGGTGCGCAGGGAGAGCTTGTCCTTCAGCACGATGTCGACGTAGAGGTCGGTGGCGACCCAGCGGGGGCCGTCGCGGTTCACGCGGACGACGTCCAGGTAGAAGTCCTGGTCGCGTTCGTGGCCGGGGGAGAACCAGAAGTCGGTGACGCGCAGGCCGAGCTCCGGCAGCAGCCACGACTCGAGGTAGTGGAACTGGGCACGGCCCGGCGCCGGGCGGGCGAGGTACAGGCCGAACGGTTCCTCGCGGAACTCCTCGACCTCCCGGCTGATGCCCTTCGGGTCGATGTTCGTGCGCGCGGCCGGGTCGAAGATTTCGACCTTGGGCGGGTGCAGTCCCGTCATGGCCCCATCCTGCCCGCAAGTGAGCGGAACCCGGTCACGAATCGCGAACGGCGGCGGTGCGAGCCACACGTTCGGGCTAAGGTGCGCCGACGACCGGGGGAACCGAGGGGACTGGGGATGTTCGGGATCATCAGGCCGTGCCGGCACCGGCTGTCCGGTTCGTTGCACGCGGACTGGGTCGCGCACCTGTGCGGGCTCTGCCTCACGCTGCGCGACGAGCACGGCCAGCTCGCGCGCGTCGTCACCAACTACGACGGGCTGATCATCTCGGTCCTCGTCGAAGCCCAGACGCCGCGCGCGGACGGGCGCCGCGACGCGGGTCCGTGCCCGCTGCGCGGCATGCGCTCGGCGTCGGTGGCCCGCGGCGAAGGCGCCCAGCTGGCCGCGGCGGTGTCGCTGGTGCTGGCCGCGGCGAAGGTCGGCGACCACGTCGAGGACCGCGACGGCGCGTTCGGCAGGCGCCCGGTGGCGGTGGCCGCCCGCCGCGTCGCGTCCCGCTGGGCGAAGCAGGGCAGCCGCACGGGTGGCCGCGTCGGGTTCGACACGACGGTGCTGACCGAAGCCGTCGACCGCCAGGGCGAACTGGAACGGGCGATGCGCCCGGGCGACTCGGCGCTGCTGGCCACCGAGCCCGCGGAACTGGCCACGTCGGCGGCGTTCGCCCGCACGGCGGAGCTGGCCGGACGGCCGGGCAACGTGGCGCCCCTGGCCGAGGCGGGCCGCCTGTTCGGCCGCGCGGCGCACCTGCTGGACGCGGTCGAGGACCAGGCGGCGGACGCGGCGGCGGGAGCGTGGAACCCGTTGCTGGCCACGGGAACGGACCTCGTGGAGGCCCGCCGGCTGTGCGACGACGCGGTGCTGGGGGTGGAGCTGGCGTTGCGGGAGGCGGAGTTCGCCCAACCGGCGCTGGTGCACGCACTGCTGGCGCACGAGCTGAGGCAAGCGGTCCGCCGCGCCTTCGGCCACGGCTCGGCCCACGACCACAGCGGTGGTCACGCGCACGGACACAGCCACGGCGGTGCTGCAGACGGTCCGCAGGGGCACGGTTTCCGGCCTGGCGATCCCGCCGGGCCGGGCGGTCAGCCGTGGTTGCCTGCTGCCGGTGCCGCCGGGCTGCTCGGCGGTGGTTTTCAGCCTGGCGATCCCGTTGGGCCTAGCCGGTTCACGGTTGGTGGCCTTAAGGCCGGCGATCCCGCCGAGCCGGGTTCGCAGCTCGGGGACAGCGCAGGTGGTGCCACCGGGCAGCAACCGCCGCCAGGGTGGATCGGGCCGGGGCCGCGGCCTCAGCAGCATCCGCACCAGCCGCCGGGGCAGCAGCCGCCGCCTGGAGGTCCGCAGTGGGGCGGTGGGCCGGGCGGTCCCGGCCGGCCGGGAAACCCGGGTGGCCCGGGTTGGTCCGGAAGCCCCGGCGGCCCAGGTGGTCCTGCCGGACCCGGCGGTCCCTGGGGTCCGGCCGGACCCGGAGGCCCAGGCGGTCCGGGAGGCCCCGGCGGCCCGGGCGGACCGGGTGGCCCCGGAGGTCCCGGCGGGCCGGACGGGCCCGACGGCCCGGAACCCGAGCCCCTCGACGGCAAGGGCGGCGGCCTCTGGGTCCCGAAGTTCGCCGTGCCCCCGAAGAAGCGCACCTTCTTCTTCGGCTGCGCCGTAGCCTCCTACATGTGCTGTACCTGCCAGTTCTGCTGCCGTGATCCCTATCCCGGGCCGTGGAGCGGGAAACCGTCGGCGACCGGCGGCTGCGACTGCGACTGTGACTGCTGCGACTGCTGTTCCTGTTGTGACTGCAACTGAAGGGAACCGTGATGACCGAGCCGATGGACCAGCTGCACGACCGCGGCCGCGCCACCTTCGCGGGGCTGGTCGAGGGTGGCGAAGCCCGGCTCGACGCCCTCTTCGCCACCGTCCCCGCGCTCGGTGAGCTGGCCGTCGGCACGGTCTACGGTCACCTCCACGAGCGCCCGGCCCTCGACGCCCGCACACGCGAAGCCGCCACCCTCGCCGCGATCATCGCGGCGGGGATGGTCGGGCCGCCGCTGAGCGTGCACCTCCGCACCGGCCTGGCGTCCGGGCTGTCGCCGGCCGAGGTGGGCGAGATCGTGGTCCAGACGGCCGCGTTCGCCGGTTTCCCCCGCGCGGTTTCCGCGGCCGACCAGCTGAACCGGCTCTTCGACGGTCACGGCCTGCCGATCCCGCCGCCGGCGTCGGCCCGCGAGGTCGTCCTGGGGTACCTGGAAGCGCCGGGCGCCGAGGTCGCCGAGGTGCTCGCGGAGTTCCCGCGCACCGAGGTCCAGGCGACCGGCCCCGACCGGGTGCTGGTCTCGTGCTTCGGCCCCGGGCCCGCGCCGGGCGCCGTCGTGCACTGCGTGGTGGCCGGCGGCGAAGTGGCCTTCGCGACGGTGTTCCGACCCCGCTGACCAGGGCCGACGGAAATTGTCGGTGCCGAGGCTTACTCTGGTCGACGTGGCTTTCGCAACCGAACACCCCGTGCTGGCGCAGTCCGACTTCCGGCCCGTCTCGGAGATCCCCCGGGAAGGCGGCCGGTTCGAGGTCGTCAGCGACTACCAGCCCGCCGGTGACCAGCCGGCGGCCATCGACGAGCTCGAACGGCGCGTCAACGCCGGCGAGAAGGACGTCGTGCTCCTGGGCGCCACCGGTACCGGCAAGTCGGCGACGACAGCGTGGCTGATCGAGCGCGTGCAACGGCCGGCACTGGTGATGGCGCCGAACAAGACCCTCGCCGCGCAGCTGGCGAACGAGCTGCGCGAGCTGTTCCCGCACAACGCGGTCGAGTACTTCGTCAGCTACTACGACTACTACCAGCCCGAGGCGTACATCGCGCAGACGGACACCTACATCGAGAAGGACTCGTCGATCAACGACGACGTCGAGCGGCTGCGGCACTCGGCGACGATGAACCTGCTGTCCCGGCGTGACGTCATCGTGGTCGCGAGCGTGTCCTGCATCTACGGCCTGGGCACCCCGCAGTCCTACCTCGACCGGTCCTCGAAGCTGAAGATCGGCGAGCGGCTCGACCGGGACGTCTTCCTGCGCGCGCTGGTCGACGTGCAGTACACGCGCAACGACATCGCGTTCGCGCGCGGCACGTTCCGCGCGCGCGGCGACACGGTCGAGATCATCCCGGCGTACGAGGAGCTCGCGATCCGCGTCGAGTTCTTCGGCGACGAGATCGAGAAGCTGTACTACCTGCACCCGCTGACCGGCGACATCGTCAAGGAGGTCGACGAGGTCCGGATCTTCCCCGCGACGCACTACGTCGCCGGCCCGGAGCGCATGGAGAAGGCGATCAAGGGCATCGAGCAGGAGCTCGAGGATCGCCTGGCGGAGCTGGAGAAGCAGGGCAAGCTGCTGGAAGCGCAGCGGCTGCGGATGCGCACGTCCTACGACATCGAGATGATGCGGCAGGTCGGGTTCTGCTCCGGCATCGAGAACTACTCGCGGCACATCGACGGCCGCGGCGCCGGCACCGCGCCGGCGACGCTGATCGACTACTTCCCGGAAGACTTCCTGCTGGTCATCGACGAGTCGCACCAGACCGTCCCGCAGATCGGCGGGATGTACGAGGGCGACATGTCGCGCAAGCGCAACCTGGTCGAATACGGCTTCCGGCTGCCGAGCGCCGTCGACAACCGGCCGCTGACCTGGGAGGAGTTCTCCGACCGGATCGGGCAGACGGTGTACCTGTCGGCGACACCGGGGCCGTTCGAGATGGGCCAGGCGGGCGGCGAGTTCGTCGAGCAGGTGATCCGGCCGACCGGCCTGGTCGACCCGAAGGTGGTCGTGAAGCCCACCGAGGGCCAGATCGACGACCTGGTGCACGAGATCCGGGAGCGCGCGGAGAAGGACGAGCGCGTCCTGGTCACCACGCTGACGAAGAAGATGTCCGAGGACCTCACGGACTACCTGCTGGAGCTGGGCATCCGGGTGCGGTACCTGCACTCCGAGGTGGACACGCTGCGCCGGGTGGAGCTGCTGCGGCAGCTGCGGGCGGGCGACTTCGACGTGCTGGTCGGCATCAACCTGCTGCGGGAGGGCCTCGACCTGCCGGAGGTGTCGCTGGTGGCGATCCTCGACGCGGACAAGGAAGGCTTCCTGCGCAGCGGGACCTCGCTGATCCAGACGATCGGCCGCGCGGCGCGCAACGTGTCGGGCGAAGTGCACATGTACGCCGACAAGATCACCGACTCCATGCGGCACGCGATCGACGAGACCGACCGCCGCCGCGAGAAGCAGGTCGCCTACAACGTGGAGCGCGGGGTCGACCCGCAGCCGCTGCGGAAGAAGATCGCCGACATCCTCGACCGGGTCTACAGCGAGGCGGAGGACACCGAGCAGGTCTCGGTCGGCGGCTCGGGCCGCAACTCCTCGCGCGGCAAGAAGCCGGAACAGGGCGACCGGGTGCGCAGCTCCGGGATGCTGGTGGACAAGGACGTCTCGGCGATGCCGCGGGCCCAGCTCGCGGACCTGATCCAGCAGATGACCGACCAGATGATGCAGGCGGCCCGCGACCTGCAGTTCGAGCTGGCGGCCCGCCTGCGCGACGAGGTCCAGGACCTGAAGAAGGAGCTGCGCGGAATGGACGCCGCAGGCATCAAGTAGCCGGACACGACACCAGCAGGGTGGCGGTTGTCGCCCGGGCGGAACAGTGATCGCCCGATCGAGTATTACACCCCTGTTGGTACGCTTCCACCATGGCGATGAACATCAAGGACCCGGAGGCCGAGCGCTTGGCCGCCGAGGTCGCCGCACTGACGGGTGACACCAAAACCGGTGCCGTCCGCGAAGCCCTGCGCCTGCGCCGCGACCAGCTCATGGCGCGGGACAACGCCGAAGTGCGGCTGAAGCGGATGCGGCGAGTACTGGAAGAGGAGATCTGGCCGTTGATCCCGCCTGAGGAGCTCGGGAAGCCGATCCCGAAGGACGAGTGGGAAGAGATCCTCGGGTTCGGGCCGGGTGGCGTGTGATCATCGACAGCTCGGCCATTGTGGCGATCCTGCGCCAGGAGCCGGACCACGAACGACTCGAGGAGCGCCTCGCGGAGGCGGACTCGGCCAGGATCGGCGCGCCGACTCTCGTCGAGGTCGGCATCGTGCTCACCACGCGGCTCGGCGCGCGGGGCCAGCTGGTGCTCGCCAGGTTCCTCCAGGACAACAACATCGCGACCGCACCCTTCACCGAAGAACACGCGGAGGTGGCGATCGAAGCGTTCAAGCAGTACGGGAAGGGACATCACCCGGCCAAGCTGAACATGGGCGACTGCTACAGCTATGCCACCGCCAAGGTCGCCCGGGAGCCGTTGCTGTGCATCGGCGACGACTTCCCGCAGACCGATCTCGAGCTGGTGAAGCTCGGGTCGTGAACATCGAAGCCGTGGTCGCGTACTGCCTGGGGTTGCCGGGTGCCGAGGAGACCTATCCGTTCGGTGACCACGTGCTCGTCGCGAAGGTCGGCGGCAAGGGGTTCGCCTTCATCGGCCAGGAGGAGCCCGGCAGTGTCGCCGTCAAGTGCGGGGCCACGCTGGAAGAAGCGGCCGAACTGCGTGAGCGCCATCCCGACGCCGTGACCGTGATGGACTACCTCGGCCGGTACGGCTGGAACCGCGTCCGGCTCGGCGCCGGGGTGTCCGACGCCGAGCTGGAAGAACTCCTCGACGCCTCCTACGAGGCCGTCGTGAAGAAACTGCCCCGCGCCAAGCGGCCCTGAACTCAGTCCGGCACCGGCGCGTTCTCGTCCGCCTGCAGCATCCCGAAGATGTTGCCCTCGGTGTCCTTGCAGTACGCCAGCCACCCGACACCCGGGACGGGCTGCTTCGGGAGCGCCAGCGTTCCGCCCGCCCGCGCCACTTCGCCGAGGGTGTGGTCGACGTCGGCGACGTCGATCGTGTTGACGAAACCGTGTACCGGCCCCGAATCCGCGGGTGGCGGGCCCTGCCGTGGCACCAGGCCGCCGTCGATGCCCTCGCCGTCGCCGGTGGAGATCATCCAGTACGGGACCTCGCCCCAGCGCTCGAACTTCCAGCCGAACACCGCGGTGTAGAACGCCACCGCGCGCTCGGGGTCGGCCGCGTGGATCTCGAAGTGGATCGGACGAGGCATGCTCGCCTCCTCAGGCCGGGTCGGCAGGTGACGGGAGACTACGCCTGCCGACGCGGAACAGGGGAGGTCAGAGCCGTGGGTGCCCCGACAGGGTGAGATCGGCGTCGAAGTCCGGGAAGCCGGCCGGCGCGCTCCGGGCGCTCAGCGCGGACGCGGCCGGGGGCAGCCCGGCCCAGCGCCGGACCGTCGCGGTCGCCGCGGCGGCGTCGGCCGCGGGCAGCTGGGCGATCCTCGAGCCGTGGTTGCCGCCCGGGACGTAGTAGCGGTACGAGTCCCGGCTGCCGAAGCCGAGCTCGAACGGCTCGGCGCCCCACGGGTCGTTCGAGCCGTAGACGAACAGCAGCCGCGTGCCGCGCGACTTCACCCAGAAGTCGACGTCCGGCATGGCCAGGTAGTCGAACCGGGGCAGGCGGACCGAGCTCGGCACGAACGTCTTCGGCTGGTCGGCTCCCGGGTAGCGCAGCAGGTCGCGCAGGTAGCCGTCGTACGCCTCGGGCGCGCCCAGCTGGACCGCGGCCTGGTAGTAGTACGGGATGTAGGGCGAGAGGTCCTGGTCGGAGTAGGTGTTGAGGCTCTCCACCTTCTCGTACCAGGCGTAGACGTCGGCCGCGGGCGCGCCGGGTTTCGGCACCGTCGCGCAGTCCGCCTGCGTCTGGTACTGCCAGAACGCGAAGTACGAGTCGATCACCGAGATCTCGAGGGACTTGTCGGCCGAGCCGACGATCGAGAACGTCAGCCCCCGCTTCGCCGCGTCCACCGCGGCGATCGCGCCGAGCTCGTCACGACGCTTCAGCGCGTCGCGCTGGATGGCCTTGAGCGCGTCGCGGCAGCCGGGGTCGTTGCCGACGCGCGAGAGGAACTTGTTGTAGACGTCGATCGGGTCGATGACGTCGTTGGGTGCGACGTAGGGGACCGTGCCGTCGACGTCGTCGGGGAAGAAGCGCCGGAAGTACGTCGCGGTCATGCCGCCCTTGCTGCCGCCGGTGGCCAGCCACTTGCCCGGGTAGATCGCCTTGAACGCCTGCACGGCGCTGTGCTCGTCCGCGGCGGCCTGCCAGATCGTCAGCTGCTGCGCCCAGTTCTCCGGCTGCGGCCGTGACGGCGTGAAGTAGCGGTACTCCATCGAAAGCTGGTTGCCGTTGACGATCTGCGTCGGCTCCGACCGGTTCGGCGCGGTGCTGACGTTGTAGCCGCTGGTGAAGGCGACCGTCGGGGCGGCGAAGTCGCGGTGCAGCAGGGTGAACCGCTGCTGGAACGTGCCCGCGCCGGGGTGGCGGTGGTCGGCGGGCTGGGTGAAGGTCAGCTCGAAGAACCGGAACCCCGCCGGGGCCGGGTCCTCCTTGACGATCGTCAGGCCGGGGATCCCCCGCAGGGCCGCTTCGATGTCGGTCGCCGCGCCGGCCGACGGCGCGAGGCCCGTCAGCGCGGCCAGTGCCAGCACGGCCGCCGAACAGGCGGTGAACAGTCTGCGCATGAAGCACCTTCCCCGGCTTCGGACCACTGCGTGGGACCCTCACAGAACCGGCCGGGGTGGGCAATCGGCTGACCGGGCGCACCCTTCGCCGGAAACCGACTTTCGGCGGGTACCGCGGCTCCCGGGTGGCGTCCTCGCCGCTGCGCAGTCGCGCGCATTGTGCAAGTTGTCCGGGTGATCGGCGCCACGTTACCGTCCGGATCCAGAAGGCACCGGCATCGAGCGAGGGGTCCGCCATGAAGGTTTCCGACTGCCCGACCACCCAGGTCGAGGTCCGCATCGAGGCGTCGCCGGCCGAGGTCTGGCACTGGCTGCTGGACGTCGACCTGCCGGCCCGCTTCTCCACCGAGTTCCAGGGCGGCGGCTGGCTCGAAGGCAGCGCGCCCGGCCTCGGCGCGCAGTTCCGCGGCCGCAACTCCCACCCCGTCGCGGGGGAGTGGGAGACGGTCTCGACCATCACCGGCTTCGAGCCCGGCCGGCTGTTCGCGTGGGCCGTGATGGACGTGGCCGACCCGGCCGCGTCGTGGAAGTTCCAGCTGGTCCCGGACGGCGAGGGCACCATCCTGCGCCAGTGGGCGCAGATCGGCCCGGGCCCGTCCAACCTGACGACCATCATCGGCTCGATGCCCGAGCACGAAGAAGAGATCGTCGCGATGCGCCTGGGCGAGCTGCACGACAACATGCAGCGGACGGTCGAAGGCATCAAGTCCCTCGCCGAGTCCGGCGTCCGCGCGGTCTAGGCGCGGCCGGAGCCGCCCAGCACCTTGTCCACATAGGACTTGACGGCGCCGAGCGCCTCGGGCGCCCGCCACATCCGCTCGATCCGCGGGTCGTCGGCGTGGCGGTACTCCGCGATCCGCTCGTGGTAGGGCTGCCGGATCTGGGCCTTGGTGTGCGCGAACGGCTCGGCGGGCAGGTCGCCGAGCCGGGCCGCGATGGCGACGGCCCGCTCGAGGACCTCCTCCGGCGGCGCGAGTTCGTCGGCCAAGCCGCGGGTGAGTGCGTCCTCGCCGCCGACGGTCGCGCCCGAGTAGGTCAGCGACGGCAGCGGTGTCGTGCCGTACGCGCAGCGCAGGATCTCCAGCGCGGCGAGCGGGAACGGCAGCCCGACGAGCAGTTCGGTGACGCCGATCCGGCCGGGCCCGGTGGTGAGGACGCGGTGGTCGCACGCCGCGGCGAGGACCGCGCCGCCGGCGATCGCGTGGCCGTTGAGCGCCGCGACGACCGGACGCGGGAAGCCGAACACCGCCAGCAGCGCGTCCGACAGCAGCGGCAGGAACTCCGACACGTACGCGGCGCCGCCGTCGCTGATCCGCCTGAGGTCGACGCCGGCGGAGAAGATGCCGCCGGTGCCGGTCAGCACCACCGCGCGGGCGGCGCCGGCTTCCTCCAGCCGCAGCACGAGGTCCCGGCAGGAATCGGTGTCGAGGGTGTTGCCCTTGCCGTGGTCGATCCGGAGCACGGCGACGTCGGACTGGCTCTCCAGGGTGATCGGCACAGCGCGACCGTACCGCGCCGGGACGACCCCGGCCGAGCGGAAACCGCCCGGCCGGGCCGCCTCAGCTGGTGATGTCCTTCGTGGCGAACCGGCGGCCCGCGTAGAGGAAGAACACCGCGCCGTAGATCGTCGCCGACAGCAGGCCGCTGGCCAGGTTCGTCCAGTCGACGTCGGTGGAGATCAGGTCCATCCAGGAGAACCCGTAGTGCGTCGGCAGGTAGTTGCGCAGGCCTTCCAGCGCCGTGATCTGGTCGAGGATCTGTGACAGGATCGCCGCCAGCACCGCGCCGCCGACCGCGCCGAGCGGGGCGTCGGTCGTCACGCTCAACGCCAGCGCGAGCCCGGCCACCCAGGCCAGCTGCAGGATGATGTACACAGTGGACAGTGCGATGGCGAGCAGGCTGTCGCCGAAGGACACCGCGTCGCCGGTCGGGCTGATCGCGTCGCCCGCGCCGTACCAGATGACGCCGACGCCGAGCGAGACCAGCGGCAGCAGGATCAGCGCCGCCGCCGACAGCAGCCCGGACACGATCGCCTTCTGGCGCAGCACCCGGTGCCGCGGCACCGGGATCGCCAGCAGGTACTTCAGGCTCGACCACGACGCCTCGCTCGCGATGGTGTCGCCGAAGAACAGCGCGACGATCATCGGCAGCAGGAACGTGCCCGACACGAACAGCGCCAGCACCACGAAGTTCGGCGCGCTGGCCGTGGCCAGGTCGACGAACCCGCCACTGCGCCGGTTCGGGTTCGACTGCCCCGCCTCGAACGCGATCACCAGGATGAACGGCAGGATCGCGACGAACCCGAGCAGCAGCTGTGTCCGCCGCCGCTTGAGCTGACGCCGCAGTTCGACGCCGAGCCCGAGCGTCCGCCGCGCTGAGTAGCCCGCGACGGCGCCGTCCGGCCCGACCCCGGCGTGTTCGCTCGAGGCGAGGTCGCTCAGCTCGTCCAGCGCGTGCGGGTCCGTGTGGACCCCTGAGTTCGAGCTGTTCACGACTGGTCTCCCACCAGTTGCAGGAACGCGTCTTCGAGCCGGCGCCGCGGCCCGGCCTGCTCCACGGCGACCCCGGCGCGGACCAGGGCCGCGACCGCTTCGGCACGTGGCAGCCCGTCGAGGTCGGCGTGCACCAGATCGCCTTCGACGTCGACCGTGCTGACGCCGGCGATCGCCTTGAGCGCCGCGGCGGCCGCGGCCGGGTCGTCGACCCGGAACGTCGCCTCGCCGCCGGCCGCGGCCAGCTCGCCGACCTCACCCGAGGCGACCAGCGCGCCGCGGTGCATGACCACGACGTGCGTGCAGGTCTGCTCGACCTCGGCCAGCAGGTGGCTGGACACCACCACGGTGCGCCCGGTCGCGGCGTAGCGCTGCAGCACCTCGCGCATCTGGTGGATCTGGGGCGGGTCGAGCCCGTTGGTCGGCTCGTCGAGCACCATCAGCTCCGGCAGGCCGAGCATCGCCTGGGCGATCGCCAGCCGCTGCCGCATGCCCTGGCTGTAGGTCCGCACCCGGCGGTCGACGGCGGTGCCGAGCCCGGCGATCTCCAGCGCCTCGCCGAAGTGCGCCTTCTCCGCGGGCCGCCCGGTGCTCGCCCAGTACAGCCGGAGGTTCTCGCGGCCGGACAGGTGCGGCAGGAAGCCGGACCCCTCGACGAACGAGCCGATGCGCGAGAGCACCGGCGCGCCGGCGGTGATCTTGTGGCCGAACACGCGGATGCTGCCTTCGGTCGGCGTGATCAGGCCCATCAGCATCCGCAGCGTGGTGGTCTTGCCCGCGCCGTTCGGCCCGAGCAGGCCCAGCACCTGGCCCGGTTCGACGCGGAACGACAGGTCGTTCACGGCGACGAACCCGCCCGCGTACGTCTTGCGCAGGCCCTCGATGACGAGCGGCGTGGTGGCCAGCTCCGGGTCGACGTCGGTCGCCCGGCGCCGGCGCAGCGCCGCGAACAGCACCGCGGCGAGGGCGATCGCCAGGGTGACGGCGATGCCGACGATCTGCCCGACCGGGGCCGGGGTGCCGACCGACGTCCCGGGCACGACCGGCAGGGCCAGCGCGGTGCCGCCGCCGGCGAGCGCGACGCGGAACACCGCGGGCGCGGCCGGGGCGGCGAACGCCTGGTCGGTGGTGCCGACGACCAGCCGCAGCGAGTGCCCGCCCTCGATCGGCCGGACGATGCCCGGCAGCGTCACGGTGACCTCGACCGGGTTGCCGTTGGCGGGCAGCCCGCTCACCCGGAACGGGGCGATCGCGTTGGCCGGCAGCACCCGCGAGCCGTCCTGGCCGACGTCGTAGAGCTTCGCGAACAGCACCGCTTCCGGCTGCGGTTGCGCCGGGTCCGCGGCGACCTGCAGCCGCACGGTGGCGGCGCCGCTGACGACGACCTGCCCGTCGACCGGCGCGGTGGTGAACTGCGCGGCCTGGCCGGGCGGGTCGTTGCTGAACAGCGCGCCGAGCCGCGAGGTGCTGCTCGCGAGGCCGTTGAGCCCGGGGATCCCGCTCACCGCCGCGGGGTTCGCCCCGGCCGGGCGCACGACCGGCTGGACCGGGCCGGACATCGGCAGCAGCCGCCGCTCGGTGGCCGGCCCGGTCAGGCCGGGGTAGGCGGCGGCGTTGACCGTGCGCACCGACGGCGTTCCGTTGGCGCGCAACGTGCCCTGGACGTCGTAGCTGAACCCGGTGCCGGGGTCGCCGCCGGTGACGGCGGTCCAGAGGAAGTCGCCGATCTTCCCGCGCAGCTGCGGCCCGGGCTTCCCGCCGTCGTGGCCGCCGGTGTACCAGACGGTCTTGACCTTGCCGCCCGCCGCGGTGATCTGCCGGGCGGTCGCGTCGGCCTGGTCGAGGCCGAACAGGGTGTCGCTCTCGCCCTGCACCAGCATCGTCGGCACGGTGATCTTGCTCGTCACGGACACCGGGGAGACGCGGCGCAGCAGGTCCAGGCTCGCCTGGCTCGACGCGCCGGTGGTGCCCAGCTCGGTGTAGGCCTTGCAGACGGCGGCGGTGAACCGGCCGCACGGGTCGGCCGACCCCGCGCGTGGCCCGCCCCCGCCCGAAGGCGCGGCCGGGACGGCGGCCGCGGCCCCGGCGGCGCCGGTAGACCCCGTGTCGGTCGCCTGCCCGGCTTCGGGCGCGTCGGCCGACGGCGCGCCACTGGAGGCGGGGCCGGAGCCGGCGGAGAAGAAGATGCCGGCCCAGCTCTTCTTGAACACGCCGTCGGTCGCGAACGCCCCGGCGGCCGGGGTGCCCGCCGCCGGGGCCTTCGGGGCGGCCGCGTTCGGGACGAGGGCCTGCCCGAGGTCGTTGTAGGTGATCACCGGCGCGATCGCGTCGACGCGCTTGTCCGTGCCGGCCAGCAGCAGCGACAGCGCGCCGCCGTAGGACGCGCCGGTGACGGCGATCTTCGGGTCGCCGTTGGGGTCCGTCGTCACCTGGTGCTGCGCGACGAGCCGGTCGATCAGCCGGCTCGCGTCGGCGACTTCGCCGTCCGGGTCGTTCAGCCCGATCTTGCCGGTGCTCTTGCCGAACCCGCGCGCGGACCACGTCATCACGACGAAGCCCTTCCGGGCGAGTTCGCGGGCGTCGTCGGCGACGCTGGTCTTGTCGCCGCCGAAGCCGTGCGCGAGCAGCACCGCGGGCGCGGGCACGGTGGCGGGCAGGTAGGTGGTCGTGTCGATCTTGACCTGGTCGGCCGAACCCGGCGCGGCGGGCATGTCGATCAGCGCGTCCTGGGTGGGCACCGCGGGCGGGGCCGTGTCGCGCGTCGCCCAGAGGACGGTCGCGGCGGCCAGGACCACCACGACGGCGCCGAGCGCGGTGAGGCGGCCGCGGCGGGAGCGCGGGAGCGGGAGTCGGGGCACGGGGTGACCGTATGTGAAGTTTCCTGAGAGTGCCCTCCGCAACTCACGTCGATCACACGCTGATCACACGCTCGGGACCACCTGGTGGACCGAAGTGACCGGAATTACAGGACCAACCTGGTGACGTGCGCGATTCCGGCTGGCGCTCGGGCGGGGAGAACCGGCAAACTGGACGCGCTGTGAGGGGAGTATTCCTTCGCGGCGGTGTCGTCAGCACGGTGGCCATGCGCCCCCGGCACCGTCGGCCGGTGTTCGCACCGGCGGAAGAGACCTCCGGTTAGTTGCTCATGCGCGCTATCCGGAGGTTCTGGTTCCATGACTGTCCCCCTGTGGCTGTGGATCGCCACGATCGGTGGCCTGCTCGCGCTCATTGCGCTCGACCTGGTCATCGTCGATCACAAGCCGCACGCGGTCACCACGGGTGAAGCCGCGCGCTGGGTGGTCTTCTACGTGTCCTGCGCGGTGCTCTTCGGCGCCGGCGTGTGGTTCTTCGCCGGGCACGACCCGGGTGTCGAGTTCTTCACCGGGTACATCACCGAGTACTCGCTGAGCGTCGACAACCTGTTCATCTTCATGATCATCATGGCGTCGTTCAAGGTGCCCGCCATCCACCAGCACCGCGTGCTGCTGGTCGGGATCCTGCTGGCGCTGGCGATGCGCAGTGTGTTCATCGCCGTCGGCGCGGCGTTGATCGAGCAGTTCGTCTGGGTGTTCTTCCTCTTCGGCGCGATCCTGGTCTGGACCGCGATCAGCATGCTGCGCGGCAAGGGCGAGGACGAGGAGTACCACGAGAACGCCGTCACCCGGCAGGTCCGCAAGATCGCCCCGGTCACCGACGACTACCACGACCACAAGTACACCGTGAAGATCGACGGCAAGCGGATGATCACGCCGATGCTGCTGGTGATCGTGGCCATCGGCTCCGCGGACCTGCTGTTCGCCGTCGACTCGATCCCGGCGATCTTCGGCATCACGCAGGAAGCCTTCCTCGTCTTCACCGCCAACGCGTTCGCGCTGATGGGCCTGCGGCAGCTGTACTTCCTGCTCGGCGGCCTGGTGACGAAGCTGGTCTACCTGACCTACGGCCTCGCGGTGATCCTCGCGTTCATCGGCGCGAAGCTGTTCCTGCACGCGCTGCACGAGTACCACGTGGTGCCGGACTGGCTGGACATCAACAACTGGATCTCCCTCGGCGTGATCATCGTCGTCCTCACCGTCACGACGGTGACGAGCCTCGCGAAGGCGCGGCGTGACGAGCGCAAACAGGTGACCGCGTGACGACCGACGAAAGTCGTTCGCACCGCTAAGGGATTCGGGTACCGTCGGACGGGTGCGCCCTGCCGACATCGAACACCTCGTCGTCCCCGGCCGTCCCGCCCTGCGCGGCGACCTGCTGCTGACCGCCGTCCAGAACCCCGACCTGAAGACGAACGCCGCGCACAGCGCGCTGCGGCGCGTGTCGTTCGACGGCGGCGAGTCCGCGTGGACGCACGGTCCGCGTGACTCGGCGCCGTCGATCTCCCCGGACGGGCGCTGGGTGGCGTTCCTGCGCGCCGGGGCGGGCGAGGATGCCGACGGGCGCCCGCAGCTGCACCTGATGCCGACCGATGGCGGTGACGCGCGGCGCCTCACGTCGCTGCACCTCGGCGCCGGCGAGCCGGTGTGGGCCCCGGACTCGCGGCGCGTCGCCTTCGTCGCGCGGCTGCCCGAAGCCGGGCGCTACGGAACCGAAGACGCCGACGGCGAGACGCCGGAACCGGCGGCCGAGGCCCCACGCCGGATCACGCGCATGGACTACCGGATCGACGACATCGGCTTCCTCCGCGACCGCGTGCAGCGTCTGTTCGCCGTCGACGCCGTGGCGGCGTTCGAAGCGGGCGACGAGCCGGCCCTGGAACCGCTGACGTCGGGCGAGTTCGAACCGGCCCAACCGGTGTGGACGCCGGACGGCAGCCGGATCGTCTTCACCGCGGCGCCGGACTGGGACGCGGCCGAGAGCGACGTGCGCGACATCTGCGCGATCTCCGCCGAGGGCGGCGAACCCGAGGTCCTCGTGCGCGGCGAGGGGTACTCGGAGCGTCCGGTGTTCGGCCCCGGCGGCACGTTGTTCTACTTCGGACAGTCCTTCGAGGACCACCGCGAAGCCGCGGCGACGGGGCTTTACGCCGCGACGCCGGCGTTCGGCGCCGGACCGGTGGAGGCGCGCCGGCTCACCGACATCGAGACGGTCGACTGCGAGGCGGCCGCCGGGCCGCCGGCGCCGCGCGAGGGCGACGTGCTCGTGGCCGTCCGCAACCGCGGCGCGGTGGAGCTGCGCGCGGTTCCGCTCGACGCCGTCGACGCGCCGCTGGCCGACCTGACCGTGGTCTACGCGGACCGCTCCGCGGTCCGGTCGTTCACCGTGGACGGTCCGGTGATCGCGGCGGTCGTCGCCACCCTGGAGACCTCGGGTGACCTCGTGGTGCTCGGCCCGGTCGCCCCGCGGGTGCTGACCGACTACTCGAAGCCGTTGCGGGATAAGGGACTCCGGCCGGTCCTCGAGCTGGAGACCACCGCGCCGGACGGTTACCCGGTGCACGGCTGGCTGGTGCTGCCCGAAGGCGAGGGCCCGCACCCGGTGCTGCGCGTGGTGCACGGCGGCCCGTTCGCCCAGCAGGACTGGGCGGTGTTCGACGAGGCGCAGGTGTTCGCGTCCGCCGGGTACGCGGTGGTGCTCGGCAACCCGCGCGGGTCGGCGGGCTACGGCCAGCAGCACGGCCACGCGATCACCCACGCCTTCGGCACGGTCGACGCCGACGACGTCCTGGCCCTGCTCGACAAGGCGCTGGAGCGCCCGGACCTGGACGCCTCGCGCGTCGGGATCATGGGCGGCTCGTACGGCGGGTTCATGACGAGCTGGCTGGCTTCCCACCACGGCGAGCGGTTCCGCGCGGCGTGGAGCGAGCGCGCGGTCAACGCGTGGGACTCGATGGCCGGCAGCTCCGACATCGGCTACACGTTCGTCGACTCCTACATCGGCGCCGACCCCGAGGTGCAGCGCGACCGCAGCCCGCTCAGCTACGCGGACAAGATCCGCATCCCGTTCGCGGTGGTGCACTCGGAGGAGGACTGGCGCTGCCCGCTGGAGCAGGCGCAGCGGATGTTCGTCGCACTCCGGCGCGCCGGCGTGGACGCGGAGTTCCTGCTGTTCCCCGGCGAAGGCCACGAGCTGTCCCGCTCCGGCCGGCCGCGCCACCGCGTCCAGCGGTTCGACGCGATCCTCGAGTGGTGGGCGCGGCACCTGTGACCGCGCGGGTCTTGTCCCGGCCCCGGCCGCCTGCGAATCTTCGTACCCATGACGCTGCCCGAGGTGGACTTCGAGCTGGAGACCTGGCGCATGGTGCTGTTCCGCAAGGGACCTCGCGCCGACGAGATCTCCGAGGAGATGGCTCGTGAGCTGCGGGCCCGCCACCTCGCGGCCGCCCGGCAGCAGCAGGCGGCCGGGTCGCTGCGGCTCGCGGGGGCGATCCCGGAGCCGTCGGCCGCGCTGCCGGTGACCGGGGTGGCGTTCTTCCGGACGTCGGAGGCGGAGACGCGCGCGATCCTCGACGCCGACCCGGCCGAGCAGGCCGGGCTGATCGCGTCGGAGATCGTCGGGTTCGTCTGCCCGCGGGGCACGCTCGGCTGAGCGGCCCGGCGCTCAGTTCAGGAGCGTGTAGTTCAGCTCTTCGCAGACGCGGCCGAGCGGGACGTCCAGGCCCGGGTGGTCGAGGGGCAGCAGGACGTCCGGCGCGATCGGCAGGGCCGCGCCCGCCGGCGGGTCCCACAGGCAGATCGCGGGGTCGCCGGAGTCCATCGAGGAGCGGTACCAGAGGCCGTCGAGGTCGCTGAAGGCCGCGCGGATCGCCCGCGCCCAGGCTTGCGTCAGCTTCTTCGGCCCGCTGGAGATCTCCTGCGACGCGCCGACGCGCGTCGGCCACAGGCCGGTCAGGTCGAGCAGGCGCAGCGTGCGGGTCGGGCGGACCACGACCAGCCGGGGGCCGCGGGTGCGGCGGTCGACCGTCGAGCTGGTCTGGTAGACCTCGGCGATCGACGTGCGCACGGTGAGGCCGAAGTAGAGCACCCCGTTGGCGGGGTCGGTGACCGGCGCGCCGCCGCGGCCGGGCGACTGCTGGTCGAACCGGCCGTGCGGGAGCGGGCCGGTGTAGCGGAACGAGTTCCACTGCTGGGGGTGGTTGCCGTGCGCCGTGAAGATCCGCACCAGCCTGGTCGTGGGCTGGACCGTCACCACGTCACTGGCGCGATTCAGCTGCCGGACCAGGACGGATCGGGCGGGCGGCAGCGGTAGCCGGGCCATGGGTCGGGGGTGGTCCGTCCTTGTCGGTGATCTTGCTCGGGGAGGTCCAGCCTAGAACGGCGAGCCGAGCGTGGCGATGAGGCGCGCGACGTGCTCCGGGTCACCACCCGAGAGGAGCCACTGGCGCGGGGTCGCCGGGTGGTCGTTGATCACCAGATCGGGTTGGGGGGTGCTCATGAACGCGGCGACGACGAGCGCGGGCTGGTCCTCGGGCAGGGCCTTGAGCACGACCTCGAGACCGGGCAGCACCCCCGAGCCGGCGAACTGCCACGCCGGGAGCCGCCAGCCGCTGTCCTTCCAGCCGGTCAACCGGCCTTCCTTGAGACGGTGCCGGATGCGGCTGTCGTCGACCCCGAGGGTCTTGGCCGCTTCGTTGACACTCAGGGCGCCTTCGGCGAGCACGGCGTGGGCGGCGACGGTGCGCGCCCGAAAGTCCGGTTCTTCTTCCCGCCGCGGCGAGAGATCCAGGCCGACATCGGTGAGCGCGGCGCGCTGATCGGCCGAGAAGTAGTGCGAGGGATCAGGATTAGGTGGGGAAAGCCTGCGCGCGGCGTCTTCGACGAGCGTGAGGAACTCGTTCGCGTCGACCTTCAGACCCGCCTTGGCGAGGATGTTCTCCAGCGCTACAGACATGCCGCTCAGGTTAACCCGAAACAGCGCGGCTGTGCGGGTTCGTGCGGGTTCGTGCCCTATCTGTGGGCGAATTCACCAGAGATCGACACTTTACGCACATCATCCAACACGTTGAGTAGGCAACTTCCGCAAAGTTTGCCCGCATCGGGCGAGGTTGTCCAGTCGCCCTTTCGCTTGACACCTCGCCTCCGCCGACTTAGGTTCCGTGTGAGTAAACGATTTCCGCTCCGTGCTCACAGGATCCGGCGAGTTGGCGCCGGTCATGGGGGACACAGGGGGTGGGGCGTGCCTGGGGGCCTGGCACGAGCCGCCCCCAGGCACGTCTGTCCCCGGTCCAGCTGAGTCTCGGGTTCACGCCGAACGCCCGCGCCTCGAGCCCTCGGCTACGTGAGCCGACGCTCCAGGCACGCGACCCGACGTTCCAGGTACGCGAGCCGACGGCTGGGTACGTGGGCCGACTCTCTAGGTACGTGAGCCGACCCTTCAGGTGTGCGACCGACGGTCTGGGTACGCGAGCTGATCTTCCTGGCGTGCGAGCCGGCTCTGCCGGGAACCGGCCCTGGAGTGCAGGAGCCGACCCACCGAGTGCGGTGCCGGTGTTCAGGTGCGCAAGCCGACCGTTCAGGCGCGCGAGCCGACTCTCCAGGTGCGCGGGCCGACTGGCTGGGTGCGTGAGCCGACCCGTTGGGATGCGCGCGCCTACGCTGCCGGGAGCTGGTCTCAGGTGAGCGAGGCGGTATTGCGGGTGCGGGTCAGCGGCGGGAGCTCTTCCGCTCGATCAAGCGTGCTTCCAGCGTGGTCGTCGTCGTGTCGCGGGTGCTGTCCGAGATCCGGGCCAGCAGCAGCTGTGCCGCTACCCGGCCGACCTCGTACGCCGGTTGGGCGACCACCGTCAGGGGTGGGTCGATCAGGGTTGTCCACGGGGCGTCGTCGAACGAGACGATGCCGATGTCCCGGCCCGAACGCAGGCCGCGGGACGACAGCGCCTCCAGGACTCCGATCGCCATCGTGCTGTTCGCGACCAGGAGCGCGTCCGGCGGGGACGGCTCGTCCAGCAGCTCCAGCGCCGCCAAGCGGGCGCCTTCCGCGCGGTACTCCGCCCGCCGGAACACGGCGTTCTCCTCGCCGACGACGTCGGCGTAGCCCGCCAGGCGGTCGTCGGCCGTGCGGACGCCCGCGGGGCCGGTCAGGCAGCCGACGCGGTCGTAGCCGCCCGCCAGCAGGTGCCGGGTCGCCTCCGCCGCCGCGTGGCGCGTGTCGACCAGCACCTGGTCGCCCGCCGCTTCCGGCAGCGGCCGGTCGACCGCCACCAGCGGCGTGCCCTGGCGGTGCAGGCCCTCGACGTTCGTCGACCGGCCGGTGGGGGACAGCACCACCCCGGCGACCCGCTCCTGCAGCGCGACCTCGATGTAGCGCCGCTCCTTGTCCTCGTTCTCGTCGGAGTTGCAGAGCACCACCGAGTACCCGGACCGCTGCGCGAGGTCCTCGACGCCGCGCGCGATCGCCGTGAAGAACGGGTTCTCGACGTCGGAGATGATCAGCGCGAGCACCGCCGTCTCCTGACGGCGCAGGTTCCGGGCCAGCCCGTTCGGGTGATACCCCAGCTCGGTGGCGGCTTCCTGCACCCGCGCGGCCAGCGTCGGGTCCACTGTGGACTTGCCGTTGAGCGCGCGCGACACGGTCGCCGTGGAGACGCCGGCCCTCGCCGCGACGTCACTGATGGTGGCCACACGCCCTCCCGATCGAAGCCCTGGTCACACTTCGAGGGGGAGGATAGCGCTCCCGGTGGTCGTTCACCGTCCGCTCACCGATCCGGGCCGGGCACCCCGCGCCGTTACGCCGAACGGACCTCGTCCACTGTGGACCGCCCGGCGAAGTAGGCGCGCGGGGTCAGTCCGGTCAGGGCCCGGACGTCCCGGCTGAGGTGGGCCTGGTCGGCATACCCCGCGGCGGCGGCCAGCGCGGCCAGCCCCGGTGCCCGCATCGCCAGCGAGACCGCGCGCTGGAACCGGCTCACCCGCAGGTAGGTGGCCGGCCCGTAGCCGATCGCCTGGACGAAGCGCCGCCGCAGCCGGCGTTCGGCGACGCCGACCTGACCGGCGGCTTCCGTGACCCGGGTGGCTCCGGCGTCCAGCCGGGCGACCAGTGCCGCCACCGCGGGGTCGGGCGGTGGGGCGTCCGGCAACCGGGTGGCGATCGCGGCCGCCGGGGAGAGGGCGCCCGAGAGCAGCTGTTCGGTCAGCAGCTCGCCCTCGTGGCCCCACAGTTCGCGCAGGGGGACGCGGTGGTCGCGCAGCTCGTCGGCGGCCACGCCGAGCACCGCCGCCGCGCGGCCCGGGGTGAACCGGACGCCGTGCATGACCTCGCCGGGCACGGTCACCGACGACCAGGCCCGGGTGTCCGGGCCCGCGACGAACGCTCCGCTCGCGCCGACGACCAGGTCCAGGCAGCCGTCGGGCACGATCCGCTTCGGCGCCGAGGCGGCCGACCGCCACACGCAGCGGGCGACGCCCCGCAGCGGCGGGGGTGGCGCGACCTCTTCGTACATACTCCGATCATGCACCCGGGGTCCGACAGTTTCGCGCCGCCCATCGACTCGCTGGCCTGGATCCACGTCCGCGACCGGCGGCTGTTGTCGGTCCGCACCACCGGGAAGACGAAGTTCTACCTGCCGGGCGGCAAGCGTGAGCCGGGCGAAGGCGACGTCGCGGGGTTGTGCCGCGAGATCCGCGAGGAGCTCGGGATCACGCTCGACCCGCTCAGCTTCCGGTTCTTCGCCGCGCTGGAGGAGCAGGCCGACGGGTTCGCCGACGGCCGCCTGGTGCGGATGACCTGCTACACGGCCGCGCACGAGGGCGAGCCGGCGCCGTCGCGGGAGATCGCGGAGGCGGCCTGGCTGAGCACGGCGGACGCGCCGGTGTGCCCGCCCGCCGGTCAGCGGGTGCTGCGGATGCTCGCTGACGCCGGGCTGGTGGATTGACGACGCGGCTCATGGCTGCAGATCGAGGGTGCCGCGGTCGTTTCGTGTGTTCGCCCGGCTGGGCGCCGGGTGTGGTGGATGCTCGCGGGAGCTGGGTTGGTGGATTGACCACACGGCTCGCGGCCCGAGATTCACGATGCCGCGGTCGCTCGTGCGCGCCCGCGGGGCGTCGGTGTTGTGGATGCCTGCTCGGAGCTGGGTTGGTGGATTGATCACGCGGCTTATGGCTGGAGGTCGACGAATGCTGCGGTCGTCTCGCGCGTCCGCCCGCGCGCCGGGTGTTGTGGATGCCTGCCCGGGGCCGGGCTGGTGGATCGACCACGCCGCTCACGGCTCCAGGTCCACGACGCCGCGGCCGCTTGGCAGGTCGAATGGCACCGATGCCTGGTCGTGGACTATCAGCCAGTCGCCCTCGATCTTGCGGAAGCCGAACGTTGCCCGGACCCACATTCCGTTCGTCGCCGTTCCGTCACCCAGGGTGCCGCTGAGCCGGCCGAAGCAGTGGCCGAACGCCACGTCCTCACCCACGATGAGCGTGAGGTCGCGTACTTCGTACGTCACCTCCGCGAACAACGTGAACGCTCTCGCCCAGTTCTTCAGCTTCGCCTCGACCCCGACGTGCTGCAGCGGCGGCTCGACGTCGAACGACACTACGTCCGCCGCGTAGATCCGTCTCAGCGCGTCGAGATCCTTGGCTTGGATCCCGGCGACGATCTTGCCGACCTGCTGCCGGATCGCGTCGTGTGCCGTTGTCGTCATCGTCGTCCCCTTCGGTTGTGGACCTTCACTGATAACGACGACGCAGCCCGTGGAAATGTGAGGTCCGCGGCGCACCCGATTGGGTGAAAGTTGGACTTCTTGCCGACCAGGCGTTAACGCGGAGTTAGGTCACGGCGAGATGTAGACGACGTACTCGACGGAAGTGCGCTCGACGAGAGAAGACCTCTCCATGAGTGTTCCCATCGTGACCCAACCTGCGACGCCCAACGAGCGGGACCGCGGCCGCTGCCGGCCCGCGGGCAACGTCGTCGTCGTGCTCGGGGTGCTCGCACTGGCGTTCGTGGTGACGTCGTACGTGGTGCCGCGGTCCGGCGGCGGCCCGGTGCGGGACGAGCCCGTCGCCGCCCCCGTCGCGCCGGCCGCCGTCCGCACCGTGACCCACTCCGTCGTCTACGAGCTGCTCGGCGCGAACGGCGCCCGCAACGTCACCTACTCGGCCGCGGGGTCGACGCTGGCCCAGCAGACCGAGGTCACCACGCCGTGGTCGACCACCTTCACCCGCGTCGGCCCGGCCGACCGCACCGAGTTCTACAGCATCGCCGCCCAGAACCCCGGCCCCGGCGAGCTGCGCTGCCGGATCGTCGTCGACGGCGTCGTGCTCGCCGAGAAGGCCGTTAGCGCGCCGGGACGCCAGTTCAGCTGCGCCGTCTGAAGGCCGCGTAAGGCAGGATCGGCGGTGTGATCACCTTCGGGCCCGCCCTGGTGGCGGTGCTGGTCCTGCTCACCGCGGCCGGGGCCGCCATCGTCCGCTGGGGTGAGCTGGGCCAGGGGCGGGCGGTGCTGATCGCCGCCGTCCGCGCGGTCGCCCAGCTGGCCCTCGTGTCGCTGGTGATCACCGCGATCCTGCGCTCGAACCCGCTGACCGGCCTGTTCGTGCTGCTCATGTTCGGCATCGCCGCGGCGACGTCCGCGCGCCGCGCCGGCGGCTGGGCGAACCTCCCGTGGACGGCCCTCGCGATCGCGGCCGGCGTCGCGCCCGTGCTGGCGCTGGTCCTCGGCGCCGGGGTCGTCCCGCTGCGGCCGATCGCCGTCGTGCCGATCGCCGGCATCGTCATCGGCGGCGCGATGACGGCGACGTCGCAGGCCGCCCGCCGGGCCCTCGATGAACTCGAGGCCCGCCACGGCGAGTACGAAGCCGCGCTCGCCCTCGGCTTCATGCCCCGCCCGGCCGCCCTCGAAATCTGCCGTCCGAGCGCCGGCCACGCGTTGATCCCGGCCCTGGACCAGACCCGCACAGTCGGCCTGGTGACGCTGCCCGGCGCCTACGTCGGTGTCCTGCTCGGCGGCGCCGGCCCGATTCAGGCGGGTACGACGCAGGTGCTCGTGCTCATCGGGCTGCTGGCCGCGGAGGCCGTGGCGATCCTGGTGACCGTGCAGTGCGTCGCGGCCGGGAAGCTCAGCCGAGCGGGTTAGCGAGGTGCGCGGTGTCGTTGAAGCGCCGCACGATCCAGTTGTCGCCGTGCAGCACCAGGTGCGAGATCGAGCCGTTGTCCGCGCCGAGGTAGGCGAACCGCTCGACCGAGCGACCGGCCTGGGCGAACACCTCGCCGATCACGCCGCCGTGGGTGAAGACCGCGACGCGCTGGTCGGGGTGGGCGGCGGCGATGCGGGTGAGCGCGTCGCGCAGCCGGGCGCCGAACGCCTCGTCGGACTCCGCGCCGGGGATGACGTCCCAGCGCTGCTCGGCCCACAGCCGGTCGACGATCGGGTGGCCGTCGGTCGTGTGCTTCCGGAAGAGACCGTTCTCCCAGTCGCCGAGGTGGATCTCGCGCAGCTCCGGCTCGACGACCGGGGTGATCCCCAGCTTCTCGGCCAGCGGCGCGGCGGTCTGCACCGTGCGGCGCAGCGTCGTCACGTAGATGGCGTCGATGCGCTCACCGGCCAACCGGTCGCCGACGCGCCGGGCGTGGTCGCGGCCCTCCGGCGCGAGGTCCGGGTCGGCCTGGCCGTCGACCAGGTCGAACGGGGCGCTGGCCCGGGCCGGCGCGGATTCGCCGTGCCGGATCAGGAAGATCTCGGTGGCGCCGGACGGCGGGGTGAACCGGTGCTGCCGGTACTCGATCTCCTGCTCGGGCGTGCTCATGGCCCCGACCCTAGCCGAGCTGTTTGTCCACGAAACACCATCGCCACGTCTCGCCCGGCTCGAAGCTGCGCATCACCGGGTGCCGGCTCTCGTGGAAGTGGCGGGTCGCGTGGCGGCGCGGCGAGGAGTCGCAGCACGCGACGTTGCCGCACTTGAGGCACATCCGCAGGTGCACCCAGGTCGTCCCCTCCTCGACGCAGGCCGCGCAGGTGTCCGGCGAGCTGGGGTCCTTGTCGACCCACTCGTGGGCCAGGTGCTTGCACGAGCCGGCCGTCGCGGCCGGGGTGCGCAGCTCGCGGCCCTCGACCTCGGGTTCCTCCTCGGCGCGGTCGAGCATGGACTCCTCGATGTCGAGGCGCTCCAGGACCTTCCGCAGGACGTCGTCGTCGGCGCTGCCGGCGTCGCGGGCCTTCAGGAACTGGTCGCGTTCGACCTCGAGGAGCTGGATCCGCAGCCGGCGGTAGGCGTCGCTGGGCGTCTCGGCCAGCACGCTCTGCCGGCCGAGCCGCTCCCACGCCGAGTCGGACCGGTTCTGCAGCCGGTCGCGGATGCGCTGGATGATCTCGGGCGGGTCGTCCGGCTGCTGGATCTCCTCGAGCTTCGTCAGCGCCGCGGTCGTCATGTCGTGCAGCACCGACGCCTCCTGCAGCGCGTCCTCCGCCGGGTCCGGCCGCGGCAGGCGCAGCCGCCGGATCAGCGGCGGCAGCGTCATGCCCTGCACGGCGAGCGTGCCGGCCACGACGACGAACGCGGCGAGCACCAGCACGGCCCGCTGCGGGGTGTCGGCGGGCAGCACGAACGCGGCGGCGAGCGTGACCACCCCGCGCATCCCCGCCCAGGAGATCACCGCGGAGTAGCGCCACGGCCAGATCTTCGCCTTCGGCCGCTTCGGCACGAGCCGCCGTTCCAGCCGTTTCACGGTGCCGATCCCGAGCATCCACAGCATCCGCGTGGCGATCGTCGCGCCGAGCACCGCGACGCATATCCAGGTCAGCAACCCCAGCGACAACCCGGTTTCGCTGACTTCGGACAGGATCCGCCGCAGCTGCAGGCCGATCAGCAGGAAGACCATGTTCTCCAGCAGGAACGCGATGGTCTGCCAGTTCAGCCTGCTGGCCAGCCGCGCCGGGCCGGAGAGGATCTTCGGGGCCTTGTGCCCCAGGATCAGCCCGGCGACGACCACCGCGAGCACACCGGACCCGTGGATCGCCTCGGCCGGGATGTAGGCGATGAACGGCACCGCGAACGACAGCGCGGTGTCGAGCACCGCTTCGTTCATCCGCGCGCGGATGAAGGCGGCCACGAACCCGATGACCAGCCCGACCACGATCCCGCCGATGGCCGCGCGCAGGAAGTCGGCGCCGACCTGCCAGATGCTGACCGAGCCGGCCAGCGCGGCGATGGCCGTGCGCAGCGCGACCAGCGCGGCCGCGTCGTTGAACAGGCTCTCGCCCTCCAGCAGCCGGATCAGCTTGCGGGGCATGCCGACGCGGCGGGCGACGACGCTGGCGGCGACCGCGTCCGGCGGTGCGACGATCGCCCCGAGCGCGATCGCGCCGGCCAGCGGCAGGTCGGGGACCACGGCCCAGGCGACCAGCCCGACGCCGAAGGCGGTGAACACGACCAGCCCGACCGACATCAGCCCGATCGCGCCGCGGTTCTTCCGGAAGTCCACCAGGGACGTCTGGATGGCCGCCGAGTACAGCAGCGGCGGGAGCAGGCCGAGGAGCACGACCTCGGGGTCCAGGTGGTACTCGGGCACGCCCGGCACGTAGGACGCGCCGACGCCGACGACGATCAGGCACAGGGGCGCGGACCAGTCCAGCCGCCGCGCGAGCGCGCTGACGACGAGGACGGTCACGACCAGGGCCACTATCTCTGCCGCGATGTGCACGGGGGTAATCATCACCCGGACCGCCGTGGCGGTGTGCCGCGCGGGTCGGTTCTGGTTGAATCCTCCCTGGCTCAGCGAGTGGACGCCGCCGGCTCCTGAAGCCCTGCTTGATCCGTTTCGTCCGATCATGGAGGGTTTGATGGCGGTTTCGCGAACACGACGTCTGCTGCGGCTCGGCCTGGTGGCCGCGCTGACGGCCGCGGCACTGGCCGGCGGGGTGGTCACCGCCTCGGCCGCGCCCGTCCCGTCCACCAGCGTCGTCCCGGCGCCCGCGAGCACTGTCCCGGCGAGCGGGGTGACGTACACCCTCGGCTCCGGCGTCGCGATCTCCGCCGACGTCGCCGCGATCGGGGACCAGCTCGCGACGACCCTGCGCCGGTCGACCGGCTACGCGGTCCCGGTGCACACGCCGCCGTCGGGCACCGACGGCGTCCGGCTGCTGCTCTCGGGCGCGCCGGATTCGGTCGGTGACCAGGGCTACCAGCTCGACGTCACGGCGTCGGGCGTGGTCGTGCGGGCCCGGCAGGCCGCGGGCCTGTTCGCCGGCGCCCAGACGCTGCTGCAGCTGCTCCCGCCCGCCGCCCAGGGCAGCACCACGGCGGCGGGGCCGTGGGTGCTGGCCGGCGGCCGGATCACCGACCAGCCGCGGTTCGGCTACCGCGGCGCGATGCTCGACGTCGCCCGGCACTTCTTCACCGTCGCGCAGGTCGAGCGGTACGTCGACCAGCTCGCCCGGTACAAGGTGAACACCCTGCACCTGCACCTGGCCGACGACCAGGGCTGGCGGATCGTGATCAACGGCTGGGAACGGCTGGCGACCTACGGCGGCAGCACCCAGACCGGCGGCGGGCCGGGCGGCTACTACACGCAGGCCGACTACGCCGCGATCGTCGCCTACGCGCAGGCGCGGTACATCACGGTCGTCCCGGAGATCGACATGCCGGGCCACACGAACGCCGCGCTGGCCTCCTACGCCGAGCTGAACTGCGACGGCAAGGCGCGCCCGCTCTACACCGGCACCGACGTCGGGTTCAGCTCGCTGTGCACGTCGAAGGAGATCACGTACACGTTCCTCGACGCCGTCATCGGCCAGCTGGCGGCCCTGACGCCGGGGAAGTACCTGCACATCGGCGGGGACGAGGCGCAGTCGACGAAACCGGCGGACTACAAGACGTTCATGAACCGCGTCCAGCAGATCACGGCGTCACACGGCAAGAGCGCGCTGGCCTGGCACGACGTCGTCAACGCGACCCCGGCGGCCGGCACCGTCGCGCAGTTCTGGGACACCACCACGAGCAACAGCGCAGTGGCGACGGCGGCCAGGAACGGGACGAAGCTCGTGCTGTCGCCGGCCAACCACGCCTACCTCGACATGAAGTACACGTCGAGCTCGCCGATCGGGCAGGACTGGGCCGGGCTGGTCGAGGTCAAGAAGGCCTACGACTGGAACCCCGGCGCGTACCTGTCGGGCGTCGCCGAGTCCGCCGTCTCGGGCGTCGAAGCTCCACTGTGGACGGAGACGGTCACGACGAGCGCGGACGTCGAGTACCTGGCCTTCCCGCGGCTCGCGGCGATCGCCGAGCTCGGCTGGTCGCCGCCGAGCACGCACGACTGGACGGCGTTCTCGAAGCGGCTCGCCGCCCAGGGACCGCTCTGGAAACTGCTGGGGCTCAAGTACTACAAGTCCCCGCAGGTGCCCTGGCCGGCCGGTTCCTAGCCGCGACGGTACAGGTCGAGTTCTCCGGGCAAGGCCGCCGCGCCGCACTCGGCGCCGGGCCGCGAGAAGTCGGCGAGGTACGCGGTGTCGGCGGCGTGCTGTTCCGCGATGCCCGTCACGACCGCGGCCGCGCCGAACGCGGTGAGGGCGAGGAGCAGGACGACCGGCAGGACGCGGATCACCACGCGGGCATTGTCCGCCTAGGCTGGCTTCGTGACGATGGCAGAGATCGCGGGCGGCGCGGTGCGCGGCTCCGCGCGGGACGGGGTCAGGACCTTCCTCGGCGTGCCGTACGCCGAGCCGCCGGTGGGGGCGCTGCGGTTCCGCGCGCCGCGGCCGGCGCCGCCCTGGTCCGGCGTCCGCGACGCGACCCGGTGGGCCCCGCGGGCGCCCCAGCCCGAGCTGACCGGGCGGGGCTTCACCGGCGACGAGGACTGCCTCTACGTCAACGTCTACGCGCCGGAGGCGCCCGGCCCGTACCCGGTGCTGGTGTGGATCCACGGCGGTGGCGGCGTGATGGGCGCGCCGCACCAGTTCGACGGGTCGGCGCTGGCCCGGCGCGGGGTGGTCGTCGTGACCGTCGCCTACCGGCTCGGCGTCCTCGGCATGCTGCACCTGCCCGGCGTCGCCGACGCGAACCTCTCGCTGCGCGACCAGGTGGCCGCGCTGGAATGGGTGCGCGGCAACGTCTCCGCGTTCGGCGGCGACCCGGCGCGGGTCACGCTGGCCGGGCAGTCCAACGGCGGCCGCACGGTCGGGACGCTGCTGGCCGTGCCCGCCACGCGCGGCCTGGTCCACCAGGCGATCGTGCAGAGCGGCACCGGCGTCGGCGCGGTGGTGCACACCCCGGCCGAGGGCGCGGCGATCGCGTCGGCGGTCCTCAAGGAGCTGGACGTCTCGGCTGCGGAGCTGGCGACGTTGCCGATGACGCGGATTCTCCAGGCGCAGCAACGGGTTTCGGCCGCGTCGGGCACCAAGGTCACTTACCGCGTGGTCGTCGACGGCGACCTGCTGCCTTCGCGTCCGCTCGACGGCGTCCGCGAAGTCCCGCTGCTCATCGGGACGACGGCCGACGAGGAAGACCTCTTCAGCTGGCTGCAGTCGGGCGGCGCGAAGCTCCTCGGCGCCGGCTCGACGATGCTGGGGCCCGCGGAGATCGACAAGGCCGTCGCGGCGTACGCCGAGCTGCTCGACTGGCCGGACGAGCAGGTCCGTAACCGGGCGCTGACGGCGGGAGACTGGTGGATCCCGGCGATCCGGTTCGCCGAGAAGCAGCGCGACGCCTGGATGTACCGCCTCGACTGGCGGATCGCGCCCCGCGGCCGCGGCCTGGGCGCGCCGCACGGCCTGGACCTGCCGTTGGTGTTCGACGACATCGGCAACAAGAACTGGCGCTTCCTCTTCGCCGGCCGCCCACGCCCCGCCGAGCGCTTACAGGCGCTGGCAACGGAGATGTCGAGCGCCTGGGTCCGCTTCATCACCACGGGCGACCCAGGCTGGCCGCGCTACACGCCGTCCGAGCGCATCACGCGCCTCTTCGACGACGTCACCACCACGGTCCCCGACCCGGACCGCGCCCAGCGCCTGCTCTGGGACACCTTTAGTCCGTGAATGCCACATTGAGGGACACTAGGTCTCTCAATGTGGCATTCACGGACTTGGGCTAGACGGTGATCTTGTCGACGTTCGGGCCGCCGTTGGCGGTCGTCGCGGTCGTCTTGATCTTGTTCGGCCCGGCGGTCAGCGTCACGTGGACCGTGACCGTCTGCCAGGTGTCCCAGTTCCCGGTGCCGCCGAAGGCCAGCGCGGACGCCACCTTCGTGCCGTTCACCGAGACGTCCATCGGGCGGTTCACCGTGGTGCCGTTGGCGTACCGCAGGACGACGTCGGCGGGGCCGGCGGCCGCCGCGTCGACGGAGAACTCCACCGCGCTGCCGGTCGCGTTGTCGTAGTTGACGAACCCGCTGCCGGTGAACCCGGCGTGGTTCGACTCCGCGACACCGCTGGTGATCGTGGCGTCCTCGGCCTGGTAGTCGGCCGGGGTGCCGGGGGTGCCGGGGGTGCCCGGATCGGTGGTGCCGTTCGCGGGCACCGTCTTCGTGCCGGTGTTCCAGCCCGCGACCCGCACGGACGGCGTCGCGCCCTTGAGGTCCGCGGTCCGGTACGTCGCGGTGAGCGTCGCCGACTCGCCGGGCCAGAGGCTGACCTGGTTGTCGGTCCACGTCACCGGCAGCACCGGTGCGCCCGCCGCGCCGAGGACGTGCGCGTCGACGAAGAACGCCGGCAGCTTGCCGGTGGAGCTGTTCTTCAGCGTCACCTTGGTGGTCGTGGTGCCGTCGGAGTTCGCCGCCGAGTTCGCGGTGGTGTCGACCGCGACCTGGCCCAGGCCGTTCAGCCCGGTCAGGTCGGCGTACGACGTCGTCGGCGTGTAGTACCAGTCGCTGTTGTCCCAGTCGAGCGTGTCGGCCTTGGTGGACAGCCAGTAGACGTTGCGGCTGACCTCCTTGCCCGCCGGGTCGGTCAGGACGAGCTTCGCCAGGTACGTCGTCGACAGGCCGCTCACCGCGGGGATGGTCAGCGCGGTGGTCTTGGCGCCGTCACCGCCGACCGAGAGACCGGTCTTGGACTGGGTGAACTTCTCCGTCCCGTCGAGGTTGTACAGCTTGACCGACGCGGTCAGGTTCGACGCCGCGTCGTGGTTGTGGTTGACCACCACGACGGACTTGTTGTCGTAGGAGTACTGGATGTGCAACGGTTCGTTCGCCTTCTTGGCCCCGAAGTACGAGCCGTTCTGGTCGAGGTAGGCGTCGAACAGCTGCCAGTGCAGCGACGTCCAGCCGCTGTTGAGCATCCAGTAGATGATCCCGGTCGACGGGTTCGAGCTGTCGCTGAAGTTGCGCGAGTGCGACTCGAACTCGGCGCGGACGTTCTCGTACTGCGCCAGCTGCGCCTTGCGGACGAAGTCGTCCAGGCTCGCCGGCTTGCCGTAGCGGCCGGTCAGCGCATCGCCGTAGAGCTTCAGGTTGGCGAACGTCGAGGACGACGACCGGTGGTACTGCGCGGTCGACGGGCTCTTCCACAACGTGTCCAGCTCAGTCGGCGACATCATCCGCTTGAGCGTGTCCATCGTCGGGATGTCCGGCCCGGCGCTGGTTTCGGAGTTGAAGCCGAACGCCCCGCCGAGGTCGGTGTGCGCCTTGTCGTACCAGTAGTTCGGCGGGACGTAGTCGTACGGCCCGTTCATCTTCATGCCGGACGCGCCGAGCTGCGGCGACGACTTCGCCGACGCGGCCGGGACGATCGGGGTGGCCCAGTCCGCGGCCTTCAGCGCGTCGAGGTAGTTCTTCTCGATCGTCGCGTCGGGGGCGAAGTCGCTGCCGATCAGGAACGAGATGACGCTCGGGTGATCGCGCAGCCGCTCGGCCTCCGCGGTCATCGACGCCTTGGCGATCGGGTAGTCGGCGGCGGTCCAGGGGTCACCCTTCTCGCTGCCGTTGACCTGGCCCTCCCACTTGTCGCAGCACTCCCAGCCGGGCAGCGTCAGCACGCCCATCCGGTCGGCGAGGTCGAAGAACTCGTCCGGTTCGATGTGCCCTTCCAGGCGCACGGTGTTGAGCCCGAGGTCCTTGACGTAGGCCAGCTTGTCCGCCGCGTACTGCGCGTTCCAGCGCAGGAACAGGTCCGGCGAGTAGCCGCCGCCCTTGATCAGCAGCGGGCGCCCGTTGATCGTGTACGCCCGGCCGCCGGCGGAGTTGACCGTCGACTTCACCTCGCGCACGCCGAAGCTCTCGTGGGAGGTGTCCGACGCCGTGCCGCCGACGTTCGCGCTGAGGCCGAGGTCGTAGAGCGGCTGCCCGCCCATCCCGGCCGGCCACCACACCTGCGGGTTGTCGATCCCGACGGCCGGGAAGGTGACGGTCTTCTTCTCCTTGGCCGCCAGGGAAACCGCCTGGCTGATCGCCTTGCCGGCGACCGTGCCGGACACCGTCGCCGAGACCGCGGCCGCCGAGTCGTTGCGGACGTCGGCCTTCACCGTGAGGTCGGCGTGCGTCGTGCCGGTCAGCTTCGTCACGACGTGGCCGCCGCGCAGCGCGACCGGCCCGCTGCGGCGGACCAGGACGTCGCGCACGATGCCCATGTTCTGGTCCGGCGGGGTCTGCGCCCAGTCGATCCAGCCCATCGACAGGTCCTTGTCCGGGTCGTTCGGGTAGACCTTGAACGCGACGCTGTTCGTGCCGGCCTTCACCTGCGCGGTGATGTCCAGGTCCTGCCGCGTGTAGGCGCCGTTGACCTGCGCCTTGTCCGCGATCTTCGTCCCGTTGACCCAGACGTCGGCCTTCGACAGCACGCCGCTGAAGTCGAGGTAGGTGCGCTGGGTGGTGTCGGTGACGGTGAGGTCGGTCCGGTACCACCACGGGACCTTGAAGTCCGCGGCCGGCACGTTCTTCATGTTCGTCGAGTAGAACGGGTCGGCGTACTTGCCGTTGGCCAGCAGCCCGGCGTAGACCGTCGAGCGCGGGCCGACCGGGTACCAGCCGGCGGTGTTGAAGCCGGGCTTCGACACCGCCGAGTCGTCGCCGACCTGGGCCGAGGTCTGGATCAGGAAACCGGGGACCGCGGTGGCCGGGCCGGCCGCGGCGACGGTGGCTTTCGCCGCCACCTGCCCGCCGGCCGCCGGAACGGCCGCCCCGCCCAGCGCGACGGCCAGCGTGACCGCCGCCAGCAGCCGTAAGGTTGTTCTTTGCCGATGACTCACTAGCTGCGCCTCCTAGGCACCACGGCGGCGAGGGACGGTGACCATCGTTAGGGAACTTTCCTAACAATTGCGGACGATAGTAGCGGTCCGGTCACTCCGGGAACAGGGGTGTTCGTCCGGTTGGTCAGCCCCGCGCCGCGTGCCACGCGGCCGCCGCGCGCAGGGCCAGCAGGAGCGGCAGCGAGCCGTCTTCCCAGATCCGCCGCGGTAGTGCCTCGCTCAGCGGAACACCGGCGGCCAGTGCGGCGCCGACCGCCGCGAGATCGACGTCGAAGAGCGTCGACCCGGCGCTGTAGAGCCGCTCGCCGCTGACCGGCCGGCGTCCGGCGACGTCCGCGCTGTCGACGTCCAGCTCCGTCAGCCCGAAGAACTCGGGCTTCGCCCCGCGCTCCATCCAGCGCGCGAAGCCGACCAGCCGGGTCTCGCGGACGTCTTCGGGCTTGAGCCCGCTTTCTTCGCACAGTTCGCGTTCCATGCCCGCACGGACGGCGTCGTGCAGCAGCGGCCGGGGTTCGCCGGCCGGCGTCCGCAGGTCGCGGGGTTCGAGCGAGCCGCTGCCCGAGGGCGCCAGCAGCAGCCCGCTCGCGGCGTTGAGCGACGACTGCCGGACGGTGACGAGCTTGCCGTCGGTGGTGAAGGCGACCGTGGAGACGCCGACCAGGTCCGTCAGCGCGCTGCTGCTCAACGTCCGCAGCACGCCGGCCGAGTCGGTGAGCTCGGCCTTGCGCAGGTCGTACTCCTCGCCGGTCTCGCCGCGGGTGATGCGCAGCGTGCCGAGTTCGTTCGAGCAGACGGCGTCGAAGAACCGCGCGCGGTGCAGCCGGATCGGCGCGGGCCGAGAGCCGGCGGCGGGCAGCGGATCGCCGTGCATGCCGACGACCGGGCCGTTGAAGAGCAACCGCCCCCGGGCGCGCAGCGGAAGCACGTGCGGCGCGGTCGCCTTCAGCGCGGGCGGCAGCCGGTAGGGCTCCTCGGCGACGGTGATCGTGTGCTGCCCCGCCCAGAGGTCCCGGTCGATCGCGGCGCTGACCAGCGCGGTCCCGCGCGCGGGCACGGCGAGGTACTCGGACGGCGGGTAAGCGGCGGGCGGCGGCAGGTCACCGGTGGGGAAGGGCGCGGCGATCGCGGTGAACTCGAACCCGGCCCAGCGGCGGCGCAGCAGCCGGACGTCCCGGGTGAAGGTGGCGACGCCGAGCGCGAGTGCGACGACCGACAGCACGACGCCGACGGCACTGGGCAGAATGGTGACCACGCCGAGCAGCACCCCGAGCCCGGACGCGGCGAGCGGCCACTCCCGGGCGCCGATGAAGCCGAAGTAGTCCGCCTTCGCCCGCGCGCGGCGCGTCAGTTTTCCCATCGCCGCACTGTTTTAGCACGACGGGGGTGCTGCGCGGGACGGGTTTCGGCGACTGCCGTCGATCCGGTCCGCTCGGCGTCCGTGGCTTGCTGCAGCCGGCCGGGCGCGTCGCCCAGCGTGCGCGACGCTCGGCGTCAGGCTTCCGCGTCGAGGTAGACCCAGTGGCCGTCGTCGCGGCGGAAGCGGCTGTTCTCCTCCAGGAAGCCGTCGCGGCCGCGGTGGCGGTAGTGCGCGCGGAACTCGACGGTGCCCTCGTTGTGCAGCAGGCCGCCGCCGGTGCGGGCGAGGATCTCCAGCCGCGTCCACTGCTGGCCGGCGTCGAGCGCCAGCTTCCGCGGCCGGGTGTCCGGGTGCCAGGTGCGCAGCAGGTAACCGGCGTCCCCGACGGCGAAGGCGCTGAACCGCGACCGCATCAGCAGCTCGGCGGTCGGCGCCGCCAGGCCACCGTCGTGGAACCGGCCACAGCAGGCGGCGTAGGACCCGGTGAGGCCGCACGGGCAGGAAGCGGGAGACATCCGGGAATTGTGCCACGGCGCACCGAGCGGGCAGCAGCCGTCCTTTGTGGACTAGTCCGCGTTGACCGGCTTGCCGCTCTCCCGCGCCTCCTGGGCGCCGCGCACCGCGAGGCGGTCCGCGCGCTCGTTGCCCGGCAGGCCCGCGTGGCCCTTCACCCAGAGCCACTCCACCTCGTGCTCGCGGACCGCTTCGTCCAGGCGCTGCCACAGGTCCGCGTTCTTGACCGGCTCGCGCGCCGCCGTCTTCCAGCCGTTGCTCTTCCACCTCGGGAGCCACTGCGTGATGCCGTTGCGCACGTACGTGCTGTCGGTGAACACGCGGACCTGCGACGGCCGCTTCAGGCTCTCCAGCGCGCGGATCGGCGCCGTCAGCTCCATGCGGTTGTTCGTCGTCGGGGTGGCTTCGCCGCCGTACAGCTCGCGCTCGTGCCGCCCGTACGTCAGCACCGCGCCCCAGCCGCCGGGTCCCGGGTTTCCGCTGCACGCGCCGTCGGTGTAGATCTCCACGGCCTGTCCGTCCTCGCCTGCCACGGCGGCGACCCTACCGGTCGTCTTGCCCTCGCCCCGGGCCACCACGCCGGGTTACGGTGGAGATCCGGAGGGGAGCCATGACAGGGCACGACGACCAGGCCGAGGGGGCGCTCCTGGCCTACCTCGCCGACGCCGATCGCGAGTACCTGCTCGCCCGGGGGACCCGCCGCCGGTTCCGCGCCAACGACGTCGTGCTCATGGAGGGTGACCCGTCCGACCACGTGCATGTGCTGGTCTCCGGCTGGGTGCGGGTCTCGAAGATCGTCGAGGACGGCCGTGAGGTGCTCTTCGGGCTGCGTGGACCCGGCGAGGTCCTGGGCGATCTCGCCGCGGTCACCGGCCGGCCCCGGACGGCGTCGGTGCGCGCGATCGAGCCGTGCACGGTCTTCCAGCTGACCGGCGCCGAGTTCGTCGACGTGCTGCACGTCCGGCCCGAAATCGCCATCGCGACGATCAAGACCGTCGCGGCGCGCCTGCGCTACGCCGAGTCGGCGCGGGTCGACTCGGCCGTCTTCGACGTGAGCCGCCGCGTCGCGGTCGTCCTGGTGCGGCTCGCCGACGAGCACGGCCGTAGGGTGCCCGAAGGCATCGTCATCGAGGCTTCACTGTCGCAGGAAGACATCGCCGCCCAGATCGGCGCCGCGCGCCGGACGGTCGCGCGGGCCCTGCGCGTGCTGCGCGAGCGCGGGATCGTCGAGACCGGCCGGCGCCGGATCCTGATCCGCCAGCCGCGGGTGCTGCGGGCGTTCGCCAGTTCTGAGCCAAACGGCACACAACGCCCGTGACAACGGGCCTCTGAGAACCGCCCGCCTCGCGCGATTCTGGGATCGGCCGGAAAAGAAAGAGATGCCACCGGCCGGATTCCGTTTTTGAGCGAGGCTCGGGGGAGTGCTTGTCGTGAACGTCTACTGCAAAATCCGGACCCTGGTGAAATCCGTTTCCGCCGCGTTCGCCGCCGGCGTCGTCGCGGGTTTGCTGGTGGCCTCCGGAACCGCGGCGGAACCGGCGGCACCGATCCCCGCCTCGTCCTGGGTGCAGCGATGAGGAGGTGTGTGATGGAGAGCCACTCGATCTGGGCGCTGATCTTCGGCGCGAACTGACGCACCCGCGGTGCGGCCCGGCCGGCCGGCTCGTGGGGGGTCGACCGGCCGGGCTATTCGCCCGCACACAACTGTCCGCTATTTGTCATGCCGGCGCGGAACTGCCGCTGGTAAGGTGACGAGCCGTTCTGCGACTCTCTTTGCCGCAGCGAGGAGGAGGGCCGGGTGACGGCGGAGAACTCCTTCCCGTTCGTGCGCGAGCTGAACGAACTGCGCCGCGGCCGCGGTCTGGACGCCACCGATCTGCACCAGCGGATCGGGCCGTGCCTGCGCGAAGCGTGCCGGATCGCCGAGGCCGACTCGCCCGCCGCCGCGCGGCACAAGCTCGTCCTGCGGCTCACCGAGCTCTGCGGCCGGCTGCCCGCGGACCTGCGGCTGGCCGCGCTGGCGGCGCTCGGCCTGCACGAGGAAGCGGCCGGGGAGTTCCTGGACCGGCGGATCTCGTGGCTGGCCGGCATGCTCGACCGGGACCCGCGCACCGCGCGCCGGCGCATCGACCTCGCCTTCCGCCGGCTCGACGAGCTGCTCGGCGAACCCAGCCAGGGCCGGGACCTGCATCCGCTGGCCGGCTGGTACGTCGAGTCGATGAAGGTGATGCTCCGCTTCGACCGCGATCTCCCGGACCTGCAGGAGGAACGCCGGATCGTCGCGGAGGTCGACGAGCTCGACGAGCTGGTCCTGTCGTTCAGCGTGCCGGCCGTGCCCGGCACCGACCCGGTGCCCGACATCACCGCCGACGTGCTCTTCGGCGGCGAGATCGTCGAGGCCAAGCAGGTTTCGGCGAGTCACGCGCAGTTCGTCATGCGGCTGCCCAGCCCGTTGCGGCTGGGCCAGCGCCACGAGTACGGCATCCGGTTCACGCCGCAGCGGACGTCGTTGCGGCCGTACTACGCCCTCACCCCGTTGCGCCGCTGCGAGGAGTTCTCGGTCCGCGTCCGCTTCGACCGCGCCGATCCGCCGGCCCGGGTGTGGCGGCTCAACGGCGTGCCGGGGCGGGTGGTCGACGACGGCGTCGACTCGGGGGACGCGCTGACCGTCAACCGGGTCGGCGAGGTGGGGCTGGAGTTCCACGAGCTGCACCAGGGGCTGAGCTACGGCCTGCAGTGGTCGTTCGACCCCCGGGGCGACTGAGCCGGGAGGAATGAGGAGGCCGTGCGCACCGTCCCGCTGGCCGCGACCGTCGTCCGGATCGGGATCGTCGCCCCGAGCCGCGGCCGCACCGCGCGTTCGGTGCACCTCGCCGTCACCCTCGACGCGGTGCTGGACGAGGTGTTCGAGCGCGTCCCGGTGCCCTACCGCACCCCGAGCTGGTACCGGCGCCCGGAAGGGGACAACACGACGCTGGTCATCCCGCCGGCGGTGCCGCCGCGGTGGGTCGCGACCGGGCTGGTCGAGCTGGTGGCCGAGGCGCTGGGCCGCCGCAACCGCCACCTCAACGAGTTCGGCCGGCTGCGCCTGCGGCTGGCGGTCGCCCACGGCGACGTCGTGCTGCGCCCGCCCCACTTCGGCGGCGCCGCGGTCGCGTTGTCGTCCTGGCTGTGCGACTCGGCCGAGCTGAAGGCGGCGATGACCGCGGCTCCGGAGGAGGACCAGGTGCTGATCGTGTCCGACCGGCTCTACGACGAGATCGCCGGTGAGGGCGAGCACGACCTGGACCCGGCGGTGTTCCGGCGGGTCGTCGTCCCGGCCGGCGGCGGCCGCGAGATCGGCTGGCTGCACGCCCGTCCGGATGCTGGGACGCGGAATAGCGGGGCGAGGGACGGGTTGCCTCCTTTGTAGCCGACGGGAAGGGGCCCAGCGATGAGCACGTTCACGCAGGAGTGGCAGGACTGGAAGACCGGGCGCGAGTCGGACCTCGCCGCACCGCACGGCTGGCTGGCGCTGGTGTCGCTGGACTGGCTGACCGACGCCCCGCGCGAGTACCCGGGCATCCCCGGCCGCTGGTGGCAGGACGCCGACGCGGCGTACGTCGACCCGGCCGGCGCCTCGCTCGAGCACGACGGCACCCCGATCACGGACGTCCGGCGCTTCGAGCTGGTCAACAGCGGCGCGGGCACGCGCGTGCTGGCCGGCGACGTCGAGATCGAGGTGGCCCGCCGCTCGGGATACCTGATCCGGGTGCACGACCCGAAGGCCGAGGTGCTGCGCGCTTTCCACGGCGTCCCGGCGTACGAGCCGTCGCCGTCGTGGGTGCTGTCCGGCCGCTTCGAGCCGTTCGACGCGCCGCGGCCGACCACGGTGGGTGCGGTGGTCGAGGGCCTGAGCCACGTCTACACGGCGCCGGGCCTGGTCCACTTCGAGCACGACGGCGCGTCGCACACGCTGACCGCGTTCAACGGACGGGAAGGCGGCTTCAGCATCCTGTTCACCGACGGGACGAGCGGCGTCACGACGTACGCGGCCAACCGGTCGCTGCCGGTCGGCGCGCCGGCCGCGGACGGCACGGTGACCCTCGACTTCAACCGCGCGGTCAACCTGCCGTGCGCGTTCACGGACTTCGCGACGTGCCCCCTGCCCCCGGCGGGCAACCACCTGGCCTTCGCGGTGGAGGCGGGGGAGAAGACCCCGTACGAGCGCTGACGGGGTCCGCCCCACGTTTCAGCTGGCGACGTCGATCACGATGCGGTTGGGCGCGGTGAGCGTGAAGACGTTCACCGTCGTCCGCGACCGCACGCCGAGCCCGACGGTCAGCTGGGCTTCGAAGTCCCCGGTGACGGCGACGGCCATGACGTTGCGCAGGTTCCACGTCCGGAACTTCTGCGGCCCGGTGTAGGTGGGCACGCCGTTGTCGTCGTGCGCGGCGGCGAACGGCACGGTGACGTTGATGAAGTACTGCCCGGTGAGCCACACGACGTCCCCGGTCGGGTCGGCGGTGAGCTCGTCGAACAGCTGGTAACTGGCGCTCGGCGCGCCGCCGGCGGTGAGGTCGAGCACGATCCGGTCGAACCCGGGGTTGGCCCCGGTCCGGATGGCGGTCAGGGTGGGAACGCTGTGCACGGCGGCGTTCGCGGGCGCCGCGGCCGCGGTCACCGCGGCGGCGAGCACCATGGTGACGGCGACGAGGGCGCGTCTGACGGGTCTGGACATGGTTGGGCCTCCTGGCGGGTGCGAACCGGTGGAAGCCCCAGCGCTGGGGTCATGCGGGGGACGCCCGGTTCGTCCGGGGAGTTGCCCGGTGTCCGGGATCGGCGGCCCAAGCGTTATCCGGCTGCTCCGAACGTGTCGTGAGCGGGAAACCGGGTTCTGACCCGGTTTCCCCTTCACGACCGCGTCTGGGACCTCACCAGCCGCGTTCGCGCCATTCGGCGAGCTTCGGGCGCTCCGCGCCCAGTGTCGAGTCGTCGCCGTGGCCCGGGTAGAACCACGTGTCGTCCGGCAGTTCGTCGAAGATCCGGGACGACACGTCGTCCACCAGTGTCGAGAAGTCCTCCGGGGACGTCGTCCGGCCCACGCCGCCCGGGAAGAGCGAGTCTCCGGTGAACAGGTGCGGGTGGCCCGCCGGGTCGCGGTACAGCAGGGCGATCGAGCCCGGTGTGTGGCCGCGCAGGTGGATCACCGAAAGGGTGACCTTGCCCACCGTGAGCGTGTCTCCGTGCTCCACCAGGAAGTCCGGCGGCACCGGCAACGGCTCGGCGTCCAGCGGGTGCGCCGCGGTGTTCGAGCCGTTCGCGCCCGCCACCGCGCCCAGGGCCTGCCAGTGGTCCTGGTGCTGGTGGGTCGTGACGACCGTGCGCAGGGCCGGGCGGTCCGGGCCGTGGCCGATCAGGTCGGAGATGCGCTCGGGGTCGCTCGCCGCGTCGATGAGCAGGGCTTCGTTCTCCTCCCGGCACACCAGCAGGTACGCGTTGTTGTCCATCGGGCCGACGGACAGCTTGGTGATGGTCAGCGCGTCCAGGGTCCGCCGGGAGGCGTCGCCGCCCGGGTCGACGTGCCCGGTGTAGGTCTCCACGATGTTCACCCCGCCCACGGTAGTCGGGGCACCGCAAGCGGTTCCACCCGCACAAGCGTGCGCTCACCTCGCCACGTAGGCTCGCCGGAGCCCCGCAAGCCGACCCCGCGCCGACCCGTGCCGACCCAGGGAAGACCGTGCCGACGACTCCGACGCCGACCCCGGTGCGAGGCGTACGCCGGATCAGCTGGGACCTCCTGCGCGTCTTCGCCGTCCTCGCGGTGATCCTCGGACATGTCACCCACCAGGGTGCTCTTCTGCACCCGGAGCTCACGGGGTACCCCGTGCGGGTGACCGCGCAGTTCGGGGCGGCGATCCTCCTGGTGATCTCCGCGTTCTTCGTGTGCGCGAGCCTCCGCAAAGGCCGTCCGGGCCGGTGGCTGTGGAACCGGGTCGCACGGCTCGTGCCCGCCTACCTGGTCGCGGTGCTCGTCACCTACCTGGTGACGCGGTACGCCGCCATCCGCTTCAGCGGGCTGCCGTTCCCGCCGGGCCTGACCGGCTTCCTCTTCGGCGTGCCGCAGGGTCTGCCGACGGACCCCTCGCCCTGGTACATCCCGACCTGGGCCGACCTGCTCGCCAACCTGGGCATGGTCCCCGAATGGGGTTACCGCTTCGAGTGGTTTTACTACCTCGACGGCTCCTATTGGACACTCCCCGTGCAGCTCGCGGCCTTCGCCTGCGCGGCGCTGCTGTGGCCGCGGGCGTGGCGGACACACCGGGTGACCGTCGGCCTGCTGTGGGCGCTGATCCTGGTGCCGCTGGTGATCCGGTTCGCGATCGTCCCGCCGTCGCTGGAGCCGTCCACGCACCAGAAGGTCGCCGACTCCGTCTTCTACGGCCTGGGCCTGCACCGCGCGCACGTCTTCGCCATCGGCGCCGCCCTCTGGCTGTGGTCGAAGGAGCGGCTCGCGCACTGGCACGTCGCGCTGTTCGTGCTCGCCACCTGCGTGGCGCAGGACCTGCAGGTGTTCCCGTTCCACCGCGAACTGCCGCAGGACGCCCAGCGCTGGCCGTCCACGATCGGGTTCGCCGTGCTGCTCGCGGGCGTCTGCCTCGCCGCGCGCGGGCCGGACTGGCGCTTCCCCGGGCTGCGCCGGATCGCCCCGGCCGTCACCTGGCTCGCGGGCATCTCGTATGGTCTTTATCTGGTGCACCAGGAACTGGGTTACATCCTGGCGCGCGCCCTGATCAACCTCGGCGTCCCCGGCTGGCTGCGGCTCCCCGCGGTCGTGGCCGCCGCCGTGCTGGCGGGCTGGGCGATCACCGCGGGCGTCGAACGGCCGGTCCACCGGTGGCTCACCGCTCGCCGGGATCGCCATCGCAAGCCGGAAGAACCGCAGGTCACGGACTCGGAGCCGGTTTTTGTCGGTGGTGGCTCGTAGCATGGAGGCCGCCGCTCGTGCAGTCTCCGACCGAGCCGGCAACCAGCTGAGAATGACACTGAAGGGACCCTGGCGTGGCTGATCGCCTCGTTGTTCGCGGCGCCCGCGAGCACAACCTCCGCGGCGTGGATCTCGACCTGCCCCGCGACAGCCTGATCGTGTTCACGGGTCTGTCCGGCTCCGGTAAGTCGAGCCTCGCCTTCGACACCATCTTCGCCGAGGGGCAGCGCCGGTACGTCGAGTCGCTGTCCGCGTACGCCCGCCAGTTCCTGGGGCAGATGGACAAGCCGGACGTCGACTTCATCGAGGGCCTCTCGCCCGCGGTGTCGATCGACCAGAAGTCCACCTCGCGCAACCCGCGCTCGACCGTGGGCACGATCACCGAGGTCTACGACTACCTCCGGCTGCTCTACGCCCGCGCCGGCAAGGCCCACTGCCCCAAGTGCGGTGAGCCGATCAGCAAGCAGACTCCGCAGCAGATCGTCGACCAGGTGCTGGAGATGGACGAGGGCGTCCGCTTCCAGGTGCTCGCGCCGGTCGTGCGCGGCCGCAAGGGCGAGTACGTCGACCTGTTCGAGAACCTGCAGCAGCAGGGCTACGCGCGCGTGGTCGTCGACGGCACGGTGCACCCGCTCACCGACCCGCCGAAGCTGAAGAAGCAGGAGAAGCACCAGATCGGCGTGGTGATCGACCGGCTGAGCGTGAAGTCGAGCTCGCGCCAGCGGCTCACCGACTCGGTCGAGACGGCGCTGCGGCTGGCCGACGGGCTGATCGAGCTCGAGTTCGTCGACCTGCCGGAGAACGACCCGCACCGCATCCGCGGCTTCTCCGAGAACCTGGCCTGCCCGAACGGCCACCCGCTGGCCATCGAGGACCTCGAGCCCCGCTCGTTCTCCTTCAACTCGCCCTACGGCGCGTGCCCGGTGTGCACCGGCATCGGCATCCGCAAGGAGGTCGACCCGGAGCTGGTGGTGCCGGACGACGAGCTGTCGCTGGCCGAGGGCGCCATCGCGCCGTGGGCGGGCGGGCAGAGCGCGGACTACTTCGTCCGGCTGCTCGAGTCGCTGTCGGAGACCATCGGGTTCCGGATGGACACGGCGTGGCGCAAGCTGCCCGCGCGCGCCCAGAAGGCGGTGCTGCACGGCGTCGACGAGCAGGTGCACGTCCGCTACAAGAACCGCTACGGCCGCCAGCGGTCGTACTACGCCAGCTTCGAGGGCGTCATCCCGTTCCTCGAGCGGCGCCAGGAGCAGACCGAGTCCGAGTACATGCGCGAGCGGTACGAGGGCTACATGCGCGAGGTGCCGTGCCCGACCTGCCAGGGCACCCGGCTCAAGCCGGAGATCCTCGCCGTCACGCTGCAGCACAAGACCCGCGGTGACATGTCGATCGCCGAGGTCTGCGGGCTCTCCATCGCCGAGGCGTCGCAGTTCCTCGACGAGCTAGAGCTCGGGCAGCGCGAGTCGATGATCGCCGGGGCCGTGCTCAAGGAGATCCAGGCCCGCCTGCGGTTCCTGCTCGACGTCGGCCTGACGTACCTCTCGCTCGACCGCGCGTCGGGCACGCTGTCGGGCGGCGAGGCGCAGCGCATCCGGCTCGCCACGCAGATCGGCTCCGGCCTGGTCGGCGTGCTGTACGTGCTGGACGAGCCGTCGATCGGCCTGCACCAGCGCGACAACCACCGGCTGATCGAGACGCTGACCCGGCTGCGCAACCTGGGCAACACGCTGATCGTCGTCGAGCACGACGAGGACACCATCCGCTCCAGCGACTGGGTGGTCGACATCGGCCCGGGCGCCGGCGAGCACGGCGGCCACATCGTCCACAGTGGACCGTACAAGAAGCTGCTGAAGAGCAAGGACTCGCTCACCGGGCAGTACCTGTCCGGGCGCCGCAGGATCGAGGTCCCGGCGATCCGGCGGCCGATCGACAAGAAGCGGCAGCTGACCGTCATCGGCGCGCGCGAGCACAACCTGCGCGGGCTGGACGTCTCGTTCCCGCTCGGCTGCCTCGTCTCGGTCACCGGGGTCTCCGGTTCGGGCAAGTCGACGCTGGTGAACGACATCCTGGCGACGGTGCTGGCGAACAAGCTCAACGGCGCCCGCCAGGTGCCGGGCCGCCACACCCGGATCAACGGCCTCGCCCAGGTCGACAAGCTGGTGCGCGTCGACCAGTCGCCGATCGGGCGGACCCCGCGGTCCAACCCGGCCACCTACACCGGTGTCTGGGACCACGTCCGCAAGCTGTTCTCGGCGACCACCGAGGCGAAGGTGCGCGGCTACCAGCAGGGCCGGTTCTCGTTCAACGTCAAGGGCGGCCGCTGCGAGGCCTGCGCCGGCGACGGCACGATCAAGATCGAGATGAACTTCCTGCCGGACGTCTACGTCCCGTGCGAGGTCTGCAAGGGCGCGCGGTACAACCGCGAGACCCTCGAGGTGCACTACAAGGGCAAGACCGTCTCGGACGTGCTCGACATGCCGATCGAAGAGGCGGCGGAGTTCTTCGAGCCGATCAAGGCGATCCACCGGCACCTGCAGACCCTGGTCGACGTCGGCCTCGGCTACGTCCGGCTCGGCCAGCCGGCGCCGACGCTCTCCGGTGGCGAGGCGCAGCGCGTGAAGCTCGCGAGCGAGCTGCAGAAGCGCTCGACCGGCAAGACGGTCTACATCCTCGACGAGCCGACCACCGGCCTGCACTTCGAGGACATCAACAAGCTCATCGGCGTGATCAACGGGCTGGTCGACAAGGGCAACTCGGTGATCGTGATCGAGCACAACCTCGACGTGATCAAGACGTCCGACTGGATCATCGACATGGGCCCGGAGGGCGGCAACGGCGGTGGCACGGTGATCGCCGAGGGCACGCCCGAGCACGTGGCCGGGGTCGAGACCAGCTACACCGGCGAGTTCCTGCGCCACGTCCTCACGGCCGAGTAGGCCGGGTAGCGCGTCACCGCTCCTTGCCGGTGGTCTGGTGGACCACCGGCGAGAGCGGCCCGTAGAAGAGCGCACGGACCCGGTACGACGATCCCTGTTCCCCCGGCAGGAGGGACAGGGCGCACACGGACGTGTCCGGGTCCGTCACCTCGACCGGCGAGAAGTCCTTCTCGCCCGGGCGGCGGATCTCCAGCAGGAACCCGGCTTCGTCGGGTGACATGTCGGTCCACGAGACCGTCAGCGTGCCGTCCCCGGCGTCCACCAGGCGCAGGTGCGCCGGCCCGGTGCCGCCCTTCGAGAGCTTCGTCGGCGCGCCCACGGTCGTCTCCACCGACACCGGGCCGGTGAACGGCTGCTCCCGGTAGTAGAACGGCGTCTCCGGGATCAGGTCCGGGTGGTGGTAGCTCGTCGTGTGCGGCGGCAGGAACTCGAGCGTCGTCCACGGCCCGGCGGGGTCGTTCGCGTACTCGACGCGGTGGCCCGCGTCGTCGTCGGGCCACGCCAGCACCACGTCGGTGGGGGACGTCAGGGTCGCGGTGAGCGGCGGCGGGGCGGGGGCGGGTGCCGCGGCGCAGCCCGCGGCCAGGAGCACCACCAGGACTAGCGGTTTCGCGGACACGGCGGCTCCCGGGACGACGGGGGCGGCGGAACGGTACCCAGCCTAGGAACCCGCCCGCACGGCGACAAGACCGTGCCGATCACCGGGACACACCAATCCGTCCGTGAACCGGCACCGAACCCGCGCGAATCCCCCCTGAACCGTTTCGGCCGGGCGTCCGTGTCTGGGATGTCGAGGTCCGCTGGACGGCGGTGCCGCCCTCACCGAGGAGAAGAACGTGATGAACCGTATCCGGACGGCCGTCGTCTGCGCTGCCGCATTCGCTGTCGTGGCCCCGCTGTCGGCCTGCGGCGACATGGCATCGGGAGCCGTGGGGCCGGAACACGGCCAGCCCGGGCACGTGATGCTGGCCGCCGCCACGGTGGCGGGAGTCGGCGCGGTCGTCACGGACGCCTCCGACAAGACGCTGTACCGGTTCGACAAGGACATGTCGCAGCCGCCGACGTCCACCTGCGACGCTCAGTGCGCGGCCACCTGGCCCCCGGTGCTCGCCGGGGAGGCCCCGCCGATGCTCAAGGGCATCCAGGACACCCAGGTCGGCACGCTGGACCGCAAGGACGGCAGCAAGCAGCTCACGCTGAACGGCTGGCCACTGTACGAGTTCTCGGGCGACAAGGCACCGGGGCAGGCGAACGGCCAGGGCGTCAACGGCACCTGGTTCGCCGTCGCCCCGGACGGCAGCAAGATCACCGCGCCGGCCGCGGCCGGCGGCTCCGGCTACTGATACCGACGGTTTCCGGGCAGAACGAGGAAGGACGGGCAGCCGATGAACACCATGGTCGCGCTGCGCTCGACCCACGCACCGCCGGTGGCGCTGCGGGTTGCAGTACTGTCCTCGCCGACTCAGAACACCGTCGGGAGGACGAGGGTGGCGATCGGAGGCAGGCGGCCGAAGAAGGCCAAAGGCGAAGACCTGATTCGGCAGCTTTACGCCGAACACGGGCGGAGCCTGCTGGCCTACGCGACGAGGCTGACCGGTGATCGTGCGGCAGCCGAGGACGTGGTCCAGGAGACGCTGGTACGGGCGTGGAAACACGCAGACGACCTGCAGAACGACGGGAAGGGCTCGGTGCGCGGCTGGTTGCTGACCGTCGCGCGCAACCTGGTCACCGACCGGGCGCGAGCCCGGGCGGCACGGCCACAGGAAGTGGCCGAACCGGCCGAAGGCGTGCCCACGCCGTCCGTCGAGCGCGATCACGCCCAGGGCGTGGTCGACTCGATGACGGTGCTCGGTGCGATGGACGGGTTGTCCAACGAACATCGAGAGGTCCTGGTGGAGATCTACTACCGGGGACGGACGGTGGCCGAAGCGGCGAGAACACTGGGCGTCGCACCGGGTACCGTGAAATCAAGGTCGTACTACGCACTCAGGGCTCTCAGAGCCTCGATGATCTCGGGAAGCGGAACGGAGGTGGCGCGGTGAACGCGGTGGACGAAAGTCATACGCAGCTCGGCGCGTACGCCCTCGGGGCGCTCGACCCGGCGGAGGCGGCCGACTTCGAACGACGGCACCTGCAAACCTGCGCCCAGTGCAGGTTCGACCTGAACGAGCTCGTGGCGTTGCGCGAGTCGCTCGACGAGGTGCCGCCCGAGGCGTTCCTCGACGGGCCGCCCGAAGGCGGGGAGCTGCTGCTGCAGAAGACCCTCCGGCGGGTGCGCGAAGAGGAGACGGCGGCACCGGCGCGGACCGCGTCGCGGCCGGCGTCCCGGCGGGGCCTGGCCCTGGTCGCGGCGGCGGTGCTGGTCGTGGCCGCACTCGGCGGCGGGATCCTGGTCGGGCGGCAGACGTCCGACTCGAGCATCGCGGCGCCGGCGTTCCCCCCGGACACCCCGGCGGGGACGAAGAGCGTCGAAGGGCGGGATCCGACGACCGGCGTGCAGCTGGCCGCGTCGGTGGCGCCCTTCGCGGGCTGGGTCAAGGTCAACGTCGCCGTCAAAGGCGTCAAGGCCGGGGAACAGTGCCTGCTGCAGGTCGTGACCAAGGAAGGCCAAGCGGTCACCGCCGGCAGCTGGAAAGTGTCCGAGAAGTGGGAGAGCCAGGGCTTTTCGCTCGATGGGTCCGCGCTGGTCGCGCCCGACGACGTGAAGTCGGTCGACATCGTCACGGTGGACGGCCGGAAGCTGGTCTCGGCCCAGGTGTGAGGTCGTGATGGGCGCGCGCTACCGGTTCAGCAGCTCCTGGCTGCTGCCCGGTACCGCGCCCGAGCGGGTGTTCGGCGCGGTCACCGACCTCGCCGGCTACCCGCGGTGGTGGTCGGACGTCCGCACGGTGCGCCGGGTGGACGACGACACCGCCGAACTGGTCTGCCGTTCGCGGCTCCCGTTCCGGCTGGTCGTCCGGATGCACCGCGACCACCAGGACGAGCGGGCGGGCCTGATGCGGGTCAGGCTCAGCGGAGACCTCGAAGGGGTGCTGGCCGGCACCGTTCGCGCGACGGGCGCGGGGACGCTGCTGGAGATCACCCAGGACGTCCACGCGCGCAAGGCGTTGCTGCGGCGGTTCGGCACGGTGGCCCGGCCACTCTTCCGCGTGAACCACGCGCTGATGATGCGCCGGGGTCACCGGGGCTTGAGCACCTACCTCGCGTGAGCGGGGCGACGACCCGGCCGGGAGAACCCGGGTCGTCGCCCCGCTCACGCGGAACCGGCGACGCACACCTCCGGCTCGGTGGCGCTCCGGTGTGGACGTCGGGCCAGCACCGCCGCCCCGAGCGCGATCGCCGCGATCAGGAACCCCGCGCTCGTGCCGTAGGCCAGCCGGAAACCCGACGCCAGCGCCTCGCGGTGGTCCACCGAGCCCAGGCTCGCCGTGCGCGACGCGGCCACCGTGGCCAGTACCGCGGTGCCGATCGCCGCACCCACCTGCTGCGTGGTGTTGATCAGCCCGGACGCCACTCCCGAGTCCGCCGGCGCGGCACCCGACATCGCCAGGCCCATCAACGCGGGGATCGCCACGCCGGCGCCGAGACCCATCACCAGCAACGGCGGCAGGACGTCGGTGAAGTAGGCACCCCGCACCGAAACCCGGGTGAGCAGCAGCAGGCCGGCGATCACCAGGCCCAGGCCGGACAGCAGCACCGTGCGCGGCCCGAACCGCTCCGCGAGCTTGCCCGCGAAACCGAGCGACGCGATCGCGATCACCACCGGCACCGGCAGGAACGCGACGCCGGTGCGCAGCGCGTCGAGGCCCAGCACCTGCTGCAGGTACAGCGCGGTGACGAACTGGAAGCCGAGCATCCCGGCGACCATCAGGACCATCACCAGGTTGGCGCCGGTGACCGCGCGGCTGCGGAACAGCCGCAACGGCAGCAGCGGCGTGCGCGCCTTCGCCTGCCGCACCACGAATCCGGCGAGCAGGACGACGGCGGCACCCAGGGCGATCCGGTTGTAGCCCGTGATCCCGTAGACGCCGAGCATCACAGCGGCGGTGACCAGGACGGCGCCGAGCGCGTCCAGGCCCGCCCGCAGGCCGCTGCCGCGGTCCGCCTCGACCACCCGGACGGCCAGCACCAGCGCGACGGCGCCGATCGGCAGGTTGACGTAGAACGTCCAGTGCCAGCTCAGCGCCTGGGTCAGCGCGCCGCCCGCGATGAGCCCGATCGACGCGCCCGCGGCCTGCGTGAAGCTGTAGACGCCGATCGCCTTCGCCCGGGCCCGCGGCTCCGGGTACATCGTGACGATCATCCCGAGCACCACGGCCGACGCCAGCGCGCCGCCGACGCCCTGCACGAACCGCGACACGACCAGGGACGGCCGCGCTGTCGGCGAGGCCGGCGGCCAGCGACGCCGCCGTGAACAGGCCCAGGCCGCCGAGGAAGACCCGGCGGCGGCCGAGCAGGTCGCCGAGCCGGCCGGAGAGCAGGAGCAGGCCGCCGAAGGCAACCAGGTAGGCGGTGACGACCCAGGCGAGCCCGGCGGCCGTGAAGCCGAGGTCGGCCTGGATCGCGGGCAGCGCCACCGCGACGATGCTGCTGTCGAGCACGACCATCAGCGACGCGGCGCACAGCACCGCCAACGCGAGGCCGCGGGATCGGGTGGGATGGTTCTCGGCCATGGCAGGCCCCTCCAGTCGAGCGTTTCCCCTGGTCGTCTCCAGGGCACTTCTTGTAACAGTGCCCATCATGTGTGACCATGGGTGCGCCGTGAAGGAGGCACTTCCATGTCCCAGGGGAACATCGATGTACCTGTCCAGGCAGCGGAGGTGGACCCGGAGAAACTCGAGGCCTGCACGCTGCTCGAGGTCATCAACCGGGTCAGCGGGAAGTGGCCGATCGGCATCCTGCTGGAGGCCATGCGCGGCCCGGTGCGGTTCACCGAGCTGGAGCGCGCGGTCGAGGGCATCAGCCGCCGGATGCTGACGCTGACCCTGCGCAACCTGGAGCGTGACGGCCTGCTGGTGCGCACGGTCTACCCGACGGTCCCGCCGCGCGTGGAGTACGAGGCCACGCCGATGGCGAAGGAGCTGTACCAGTCGCTGACCGGCCTGCTCGGCTGGGCGGAGCGGCACCGCGAGTCGATCGCCGCCGCCCGCGTCGTCTACGACGGCCACGCGGCCTGCTGACAGGCCGCCGCCTGTGTGAAGTTCGCGTGAAGCGATGCATCTTTCCTGGGGAAAGCTACGCCTCGGGGCCCTCGGGCGCAGCTTTCTCGCCGAAAGTGCCGACCTGAAGACGTGGAAACGGGCCGCGGTGCGAAGTCGGGGAACTCGCACCGCGGCCCGCGTGGCTCGTGCTCAGCGGGGGCGTGAGCACGAACGTGGTGGGGTTACTTCGCGGGTTGCTTGGCCGCGTCGTCCAGGTCGTCGGTGGCGGCCGCGTGGCTGTGGTCGTCGAGCATGGTCGCCTCGTCGAAGGGTTCCTGCCCGGCGAAGACCCGCTCGGCCTTCTCCCGGTCGAACTCCTTCGTCCAGTTTCCGATGAGGACGGTCGCGACGGCGTTGCCGGCGAAGTTCGTCAGCGCGCGGGCCTCCGACATGAACCGGTCGATGCCGAGGATGAAGCCGACGCCGTTGACCAGTTCCGGCCGGTGCGACTGCAGGCCGGACGCCAGCGTCGCGATGCCCGAGCCACTGACGCCCGCCGCGCCCTTCGACGCGATGATCATGAACGCCAGCAGGCCGATCTGCGAACCGATCGAGAGCGGCTCGTCCTGCGCGGCGGCGATGAACAGCGTCGCCATGGTCAGGTAGATCGCGGTGCCGTCCAGGTTGAACGAGTAGCCGGTCGGCACCGTGATGCCGACGACCGACTTGCTGACGCCGACGTGTTCCATCTTCGCGATCAGGCGCGGCAGCGCCGACTCCGAGGACGACGTCGAGAGGATCAGCAGGAACTCGCGGCCGAGGTAGCGCAGCAGGTTCCAGATGAACACGCGGGCGCCGAGCCACAGCACGATCCCGAGGATCACGAACACGAAGATCAGGCAGGTGGCGTAGAAGCCGATCATGATCACGGCGAGGCTCTTCAACGCGGCCCAGCCGGTCGCGCCGACGACGGCGGCGATGGCGCCGAACGCGCCGATCGGGGCGGCCCACATGATCATGGACAGGACGCGGAACACGAGACGCTGGATGTGCTCGATGCCGCGCAGGATCGGGGCGCCCTTGGGGCCCAGCTTCTGCAGTGCGAACCCGACGAACAGCGCGACCAGCAGGGCCTGCAGCACTTCGCCGTCGGTGAAAGCGGAGACAAAGGTCTTGGGGATGATGCCGAGCAGGAAGTCGACCGGGCCTTCGGCGCCGGTGGCGGACTTCTGGACGCTCTTCACGTCGGCCGGGTTGAGGTGCAGGCCGGTGCCAGGGTGCAGGATGTTGCCGACGACCAGGCCGATCGCCAGGGCGAAGGTCGACATGATGATGAAGTAGAACAGGGCCATCAGTCCGACTTTGCCGACCTTGGCCGCTTTCGCGACGGAGCCGACGCCGATGACGATGGTGCAGAAGATGATCGGTGTGATCATCATCTTGATCAGGTTGACGAAGCCGTCACCGAGGGGCTTGAGGCCCTTGGCGAAGCCGGGGAAGAGGAAACCCACCAGGATCCCGAGGGCCACGGCGACGATCACGGCCAGGTACAGGTAGTGGGTCTTGTCCCGCTTGCGCGGGGTCTCCTCGGTTGTCGGTGGGGTCGGCACCGTTGCCTCCAGCTCAGGGGTGTTCCAGGTTGCGGCACACTGTAGGCCCACCGAGGTGACCCGGCTCACTTGTGTTCATTGAGTTCGCGCGATGATCGCACCGTCCCGTTCGGACACCCGGGCCCCGGTGTGCTGGTATGAGGAGGTGTCCCCGACGTCGTCCCGCTGGAGCCTGGCGCGCCAGCTGCTCGTGCTGCAGCTGGTGGTGCTCTGCGTGCTCGCGGGCGCCGGGATCACGTTCGCCTACCTCGACGCGTCGCGGGCGACCGACCAGAACGCCAAGGACCAGGTGCGCGCCGTCGCCGCGACGGTGGCCGACGCGCCGTCCGTCATCGCCGCGGTGGACGCGCCCGCCCCGAGCGCCACGCTGCAGCCGTTCGCGGTGCGCGTGCAGGCCGACACCGGCGTCGACTTCATCACGATCATGAGCCCGGCCGGGATCCGGTTCACCCACCCGAATCCGGCCCTGATCGGGCAGCACTACATCGGGAACATCGCGCAGGCGCAGCGCGGGCAGCAGCTCACCGAGACCTACACCGGCTCCCTCGGCCCGTCGATCCGCACGGTCGTCCCGGTGTTCGGCGCGGACCGGCGGGTGATCGCGCTGGTCGCCGTCGGGATCACCGTCGCGGCGATCTCGGCCGAGCTGCGCGAACGGCTCTGGCCGCTGTTCGGCGTCGCGGGCGCGGTGCTGCTGGTGGGCGCGCTCGGCGGCTGGCTGATCAGCGCGCGGCTCCGCCGCCAGACGCGCGGGATCGCGCCGGACGAGCTGAGCAACCTGTTCGAGTACCACGAAGCCGTGCTGCACTCGGTCCGCGAAGGGGTGCTGCTGGTCGGCCGCGACGGGAAGGTCGGGCTCTGCAACGACGGCGCGCGCGTCCTGCTCGGACTCGACGCCGACCCGGTCGGCCGGGAGCTGGGCGCGCTGGGCCTGCCCGCCGAGCTGGTGACGGCGTTCGGCTCGGCCGAGACCCGCGCCGAGGAGCTGCACCTGACCGACGCGCGCGTGCTGCTGGTCAGCACGACCGCCGTCCGCGCGGGCGGCCGGGCGCAGGGCACCGTCGTGGTCCTGCGTGACCACACCGAACTGCAGTCGCTGACCGGGGAGCTGACCACCGCGCGCGGTCTCGCAGAAGCGTTGCGGTCGCAGGCGCACGAGGCCGCGAACCGGCTGCACACCGTGGTTTCCCTGGTGGAGATCGGCAAACCCGAGCAGGCCGTCGAGTTCGCGACGGCCGAGCTCGCGCTCGCCCAGGAACTGACCGACCGCGTCGTCGGCGCCGTCGCCGAACCGGTGCTCGCCGCGCTGCTGCTGGGGAAGGCGGCCGAGGCGAGCGAACGCGGAGTGGAGCTGACGATCACGCCGGACACGATGATCGACGACGCGACCCACGGCGTCGCCGCGCGCGACCTCGTCACCATCCTCGGCAACCTGATCGACAACGGCATCGACGCCGCGGTGCACGGCGACGGCCGGCCGGCGGTCGTCGTCACCGCCCGCTCCGACGCCGACGAGCTGCTGCTGCGCGTCGCCGACACCGGCCCGGGCGTCCCCGACGACGCCGACGTCTTCCGCCGCGGCTGGTCGACGAAGGCCGGGGAAGGACACGGCCTCGGGCTCGCGCTCGTCGGGCAGGCGGTGCGCCGCTACGGCGGTACGGTCGACGTCGGGCGGGACGGCGGCGCGGTGTTCACCGTGCGCCTGCCGCGGCAGGAGGCCGGCCGGTGATCCGGGTGCTGGTGGTGGAGGACGAACCGGTGGCCGCCGAGGCGCACCGCGTCTACGTCGAACGGCTCGCGGGGTTCTCCGTGGCGGGCGTGGTCCACTCCGGTGGCGACGCGTTGCGGTTCTGCGAACGCGAGCCGGTCGACCTCGTGCTGCTGGACTTCTACCTGCCGGACACCCACGGCCTGGCGGTCTGCCGCTCGCTGCGCGCGGCCGGGCTGCCGATCGACGTCATCGCCGTGACGTCGGCGCGCGACCTCGCGCTGGTGAAGGCCGCGGTGTCGGTCGGTGTGGTGCAGTACCTCCTCAAGCCGTTCACCTTCGCCACCCTGCGCGAAAAACTGGAGCGCTACGCCGAATTCCGCGACGCGTCCGGCGAGGTGTCCGGCCAGGCCGAGATCGACCGGGCCCTGGGCACGCTGCGCACGACCGAGCAACCGCCGCTGCCGAAGGGCATGAGCGTCCAGACGCTGGAAGCGATCACCGACGCGCTGGGCGGGGCAGCGGACGGCCTGTCGGCGGGCGCGGCGGCCGCGGCGATCGGCGCGTCCCGCGTCACGGCCCGCCGGTACCTGGAGTACTTGGCGGACAACGGAATGGCCCACCGCGAGCCGCACTACGGCCAGGTCGGCCGGCCCGAGGTCTGGTACCGCCTGACCCGTGCCTAGGCGGTGTCCTGCAAGTCAAGCTCGCGGTCTTCGCGCCCAGGCGGCCCCTGACGGCACGGGCGGATCACCCGAGTACAACCCGGTACGAGGGCGCTCCGCCCGCACCGCCAGGAACCACCTGGATCACGAAGCCCATCGAGCAGACTTACAGGACACCGCCTAGGCTTCGCGCGGCTCGATGCGCTCGGTCAGTTGCTCGCTCCACGCCCGGATGGCCGCGGCCTGGGCGGGGCTGAGCGTGTCGAGGAAGTAGCGGCGGATGTTGCCGGCGTGCCCGGCGATCGCGTCCCGCGCGGCGCGGTCGCCCTCGGCGGTCAGCCCGACCCGCGTGCGGCGGCCGCCGGTCCCGGACTCCGTCCGCGCCACGAAACCGCGGTTCTCCATCCGGGTCAGCTGGTGCGAGACACGGCTCTTCTCCCAGTCGAGGGACGCGCAGAGCTCGCTGACGCGCAGTTCGTGGCCGGGCGCGCGCTGCAGGGTCAGCAGCACGCTGAACTCGGCCTTCGAAATGCCGGAGTCGCGTTGCAGGCCGCGGTCGAGCTCCTGGGTGAGCAGGCGCTGAGCCTGCGTCCAGGAGTGCCAGAACGCCCACTCGTCCGGGGTCAGCGACTCGGTCATGACGAAAGCGTACCCGAGAGTTGACGCGTCAACTACACGCGCCCTACAGTTGACGTATCAACTGAGCAAAGGGGAATCATGGGAACTCTGGTGCGCGGCGGCACGGTCATCAGCGTCGACCCGGCGATCGGCGACCTGCCGCGCGGGGACGTGCTCGTCGAGGACGGCCGGATCAGCGCCGTCGCCGAGCGGCTCGACGCGCCGGGCGCGGACGTGCTCGACGCGACCGGCATGCTCGTGCTGCCCGGTTTCGTCGACACCCACCGGCACACCTGGCAGGCGGTGTTCCGCGGGCTCGCCGCCGACTGGACGTTCGCCCGGTACGGCCCGGCGATGCACGGCTTGCTGCGCCCGCTCTACCGGCCCGAGGACGTGCTCGTCGGCACGCTGCTCGGCCGGCTCGAAGCGCTGCACTCGGGCGTCACCACGGTGCTGGACTGGTGCCACTGCACCGACACTCCCGCCCACGGCGACGCCGCGCTCGACGCCCTTCGCCAAGCGCCCGGGCGGAGCGTTTTCTGTTACGGCGCAGGTGTCGCCACCGACGGCCCGGTCGCCGCCGAACTCGCCCGGATGCGCGACCGGTGCCCCGGCGACGACGGGCTCGTGACGATGGCGGCCGGCCTGCGCGGTCCGCAGCGGACCGCCATCGAGACCACAGCCGCCGACGTCGCCGCGGCCCGCGACCTCGGGCTGCGGGTCAGCGTCCACGCGCACGTCCGCGCCGGGGCGACGGCGGGCCGCCGGCCGATCGCGGCGATGGGGGAGCACGGGCTGCTCGACGACCGGACGACGATCGTGCACGGCAACGGCCTGGACGACGACGAGCTGGCGATGCTGGCCGACGCGGGCTGCTCGGTGTCGATCAGCCCCGACGTCGAGCTGAAGATGGGCCTCGGCTGGCCGGAAACCGGCCGCGTGCTCGCCGCGGGCATCCGCCCGGCACTGTCCGTCGACAACTGCCCCACGGCCGGCGGCGACATGTTCTCGGCCATGCGCACCGCGCTCGGCGTGCAACGCGGCCTCGACACCGCGCACGGCCGGCCGCCGTCGCTGACCAGCCGTGACGTGCTGGAGTTCGCCACCGTCGACGGCGCCCGCGCCCTCGGGCTCGGCGACCGGACCGGCAGCATCACCCCGGGCAAGCAGGCCGACCTCGTGCTGCTGCGCGCCGACGACCTGACGCTCTTCCCGGTCAACCACCCGGCGGGCGCGATCCTGTCCGCCGGACATCCCGGGCTCGTCGACACCGTGCTCGTCGCCGGCGAAGTCGTCAAACGCGGCGGCGCGCTGGTCGGCGTCGACCTCGAAGAGCTGCGAGAACGCGCGTTGCGCTCCCGCGCCCGGATCGCCGCGGCCGCCGGCATCCCCCTCGACGGGTCGTGGCTTCCCGTATAACGCTCTATACCGTGGCGCGACTTCCGGGGGTTCCGGTGGGGAAAGCATTGCGGTACAACGGGAACCTGCCGATGAAGGGGAAAGCCGCATGCGGAACTGGGCCGGTCTCGTCGCCGCGGTGCTGCTGCTGGCCGCGGGGGCCGTCACCCCGGCGTACGCCGGCGAACCCGCGGGCACCGTCACCGACGTCCAGGTGACCGGGCCCGTCGCCCAGCGGTTCAACCTCGTCGTCCTCGGCGACGGCTACACCGCGGCCGAGCAGCCGAAGTTCCAGGCCGACGTCGCGCGGCACATGAACACGCTCTGGTCGCTCGAGCCGTTCAAGTCCTACCGCAGCTACTTCAACGTCTACGCCGTGTCGATCGCCTCGCCGGAGTCCGGTGTGGACTGTGACCCCGGGCTGGACGCGCCGCGGCGGAACACGCCGCTGAACATGGGGTTCTGGGGCGGGTGTGACGCCGGGAGCGTGCAGCGGCTGCTGACCGTCGACGACGCGGCCGCCCAGCGTTACGCCGACCTCGTGCCCGGCACGACCAAGGCCAACCGGCAGATCCTCGCGCTGGGCAACAGCACCACCTACGGCGGCGCGGGCGGCACCTACGCGACGGCGTCGGGCGGCAACGCGCTGTCGGCGCTCATCTCGCCGCACGAGCTGGGCCACTCGCTCGGCGGCCTCGACGACGAGTACGACTACTACGCGCGCGGCGTCCCGGGCGGGGCGTACGAAGGCGGCGAGCCCGCGTCGATCCACCACACCACGCTGACCGAGCCGCAGATGCGCGAGCAGCACGCGAAGTGGTACCGCTGGCTCGGCGAGCCCAGCGAGTCCGGCGGCACGATCGGGCGGTACGAAGGCGGGCTCTACACCCAGACCGGCGTGTGGCGGCCCAGCGCGCACTCGATGATGAAGACCCTCGGCTACGCCTACGACCAGGTCGGCCGCGAGCGGATGACCCAGCGGATCTCCGCGAAGGTGCCGTTGCTGGGCGACGGCACCCCGGCCGGGACGATCGGCGCCGACCGCGTCGTGTGGGTGCGCACGATGCACCCGGTCGATCACCGCCTCGACGTCACCTGGACCCTCGACGGCCGTCCCGTGCGTGGCTCCGACGCGCTCGACCTGCGCCACGTCCGCGTTTCGCCGGGCAAGCACACGCTGACGGCGAAGGTGACCGACCCGACGCCGTTCGTCCGCGACCCGGCGGCCCGGCCGACGGCGACGCGCACGTGGACCGTCGACACGACGGTGACCACCGCGCCGTCCGGCGGCCCCGCGGTCGTGGGGTCGACGCCGACTTCGCAGCCGGTCGGCGGGCACGACGTCGTCTACGTCGAAACCGGTGAGCCGACCGGCTCGATCCCTTCCGTGCGCTGGAAGCTCGACGGTCGTCCGGTCGCGAGCGGCCCCGACTTCGCCCTCGGCGAGTCCCGCGGCGCGCACACCCTCACCGCGACCACCGGCGGCACGACCCTGACCTGGGCGGTGGACGCGTCCGGCCCGACGACGACGGCCGAACTGCCGGCGGGCAAGGACCACGTCTTCCACGGCTCGTTCACGATGCGCCTGACGGCGTCCGACGGTTTGCCGGAGTTCCGCGTGGACGGCGACGGCTGGTACAAGTACTACGGCTGGCCGACGGACCCGAACGCGCCGTTCCTGTTCACGCCGCGGGGTACGGAGATCGACGGCCTGGCGTACGGCAACCTCGGCCCGGGCGGGCTGACGGTCTCGCCGTTCGCGCCCCGCACCCCGGGTTACGGCCGTCACCGCATCGAATACCGCTCGATCGACGCGGCGGGCAACGTCGGCCCGACGAAGTCGGTCACGGTGACGCTGCTGCCGTGACGCGCGTGCGTAAACCCGTTGGCGATCCACCGCGGCCGCTGCTACCGTCCCGGCAGCCGTGCCAGAGAACGAGGAGGTGGTACCCGTGACCGCAGTTACGACATGGGTGCTCCCCTCCGGGGTCACGGCCGGGCGATAAGTCGTCCGGGGAGCGCCGTTCAGCGCACTCCCGAAAGGCACGACCATGCACTTCACCTCAGAACAGCGCCTCGACGACGGCGTCCTCGAGCGCGAGTTCACCCTCGGCGAGATCCCCGGCATCCTGTGGACGCCCGAAACCACCGCCGCCCCGGTCCCGTTGATCCTGCTCGGCCACCCCGGCGGCCTGCGCAGGATGTACCCGCGCCTGGCGGCCCGGGCCCGGGCCGCCGTGGCTGAGGGCTACGCCGCGGCGACCATCGAGCTGCCCGGCAGCGGTGACCGGCCCCGGTTCACCGCCGTCGACGAGGCCCGCGCCGACCTGCAGCGGGCGCTGAAGGCCGGCGAGCCGGTCACCGGCGACATCGTCGACCGGCTCGTCCTCCCGCTGGTCGAGCGGGCGGTCCCGGAATGGCGGACCACCCTGGACGCCCTCCTCGCGCAGCCCGGGATCGGCGGCCCGGTCGGGTTTTCCGGCGGGGTGCTCGCGATCGCCATCCGGCTGGCGGTGGTCGAGCCACGCATCGCGGCCGCCGTGCTGTTCGCCGGGAGTTTCGTGCCCCGCAGCGTGGTCGAGGAGGCCCGTCAGGTCACCATCCCGCTGCTGGTCCTGCTGCAGTGGGACGACGAAGGCAACGACCGGCAGCTCGCCCTGGACGTGTTCGACGCCTTCGGCTCGAAGGAGAAGACGTTGCACGCCAACACGGGCGGGCACACCGGCGTCCCGGCGTTCGAGGGTGACGACGGGAACCGGTTCTTCGGCCGGCACCTGAGGTAAGGCGGCGGTTCAGCGTGGCCGGCCCGGCACTCCCGGCCGGGTCTGCCACGGCCGCGGCCCGTCGAGCGGCCGGTACTCGACGCCGAGCGCGTCCAGCCGCGGCAGGTGGTGGTCCCGCAGCCGCGGCAGGAACTCGGCGTAGTCGCGCGGCCCGCTGCTCCACGCCACCTCCGCGAACGCCGACAGCCGCGGGAACGCCATGTAGTCCACCCGCCGGACGCTGTCCAGGTGCTCGCTCCACACCTGCGCCTGCACACCCCGCAGGCGCGGTCCGCTCAACGCCGGTTCGTAGGCGTAGACGTCCTCCAGTGTGTGCACCATGCCGACCGGGATCGGCTCGTCCGGGTGCGCGGACTGGCGGTGGTCCAGGTACACGTGCTGCTCGGGGCACATGACGACGTCGTGCCCGGCCGCGGCGGCCTGCCGGCCCGCGGTCTCGTTCTGCCAGGAGCCGATCACCATCGGGGGCAGGCCGCCGATGTCGAGGACCTCGTCCCAGCCCATCGGCGTCCGGCCGCGCGCCACCAGGTGCTCGGCCAGTAGCCGGACGAACTCGCGGTGCTCGTCGGTCGCGCCCGGCGTCTCGTCGCCGCCCAGGGCGATCACCGGGGACGGGAAGATCTCCAGCAGGTGGTCGAACACCTGGCGGAAGAAGTCCAAAGTGGACTCCTTCGGCGAGAGCAGCGAAGTGCTGATGCCCCAGGCGGTCCAGATCTCGTAGGACGCCTCGGTGCCCAGCTCCGGGTACGCCGCCAGTGCTGCGCGCGCGTGGCCGGGGATGTCGATCTCCGGGACCACGGTGATCGCCCGCTCGGCGGCGTAGGCCACGATCTCCCGCAGGTCGTCGCCGGTGTAGAACCCGCCGTGCGGCCGGCCGTCCTGCGCGCCCCCGCTGCCCGCCATCGACGACGGCCGCCAGCCGCCCACCGACGTCAGCTTGGGAAATGAAGGGACCTCGAAGCGCCAGCCCTGGTCGTCGGTCAGGTGCAGGTTCAGCACGTTCAGCTTGTGCGCGGCCAGCAGGTCGACGAACCGCAGCACCTCGGCCTTGGTCCGGAAGTGCCGGGCGACGTCGAGCAGGCAGCCGCGCCAGCCGAAGCGCGGGTGGTCCTCGACCACTCCGCACGGCAGCGAGAGTTCCCGGCCGAGCGAAGCCGCGCGGAACGCGTCCGGCCCCACGAGCTGGCGCAACGTCTGCCGCCCGTAGACCTCCCCGGCCGCGTCACCGCAGGACAACACGACGCCGTCCGGCGAGATCTCCAGCCGGTAGCCCTCGGCGGGCAGGTCCGCCGGCCGCACCTCGACCGGCGCGGGCCACGGGCACGAACCCGCGGCGGGCGTCACCGAAACCGGGCGGGGGAGCAAGGTGGCAAAAGACATGTCAGCCCTTCACGGCGCCGGCCATGCCGGACACCAGCCGTCGTTGGACGAGGACGAAGAACACCAGCACCGGCACGGTCATCAGCGTCGAGGACGCCATCACCGCGCCCCAGTCGGTGTCCTCCGGCTTGAAGAACACCAGGATCGCCTGCGGCAGCGTCTGGTTCTCGGTCTTGGAGATGATGAACGTCTTGGCGAAGAGGAAGTCGTTCCACGCGTGGATGAACGCCAGCACGCTCACTGCGACCAGTCCGGGCGCGACCAGCGGGAACAGGATCTGCCAGGTGAACCGCATCCGGGACGCGCCGTCGAGCTTGGCCGCCTCCTCCAGCTCCACCGGCACCGCCGCGACGAACCCGCGCAGCATCCAGATCGCGAACGGCAGGCTGAAGGCCAGGTGGACCAGCACCAGCGAACCCAGCTCGTTCAGCCCGAACGCCGGCGCCACGCCGCCGATCTGGCGCATCAGGAAGAACAACGGAATGGTCAGCGCCTCCACCGGCACCATCTGCGCGACCAGGATCATCACCAGCAGCACGGTCCGGCCCTTGAACGAGAACCGCGTCAGCGCGACCGCCGAGAGGAACGACAGCAGCAGCGACAGCACCACGACGACCAGGGCCACCACCAGGCTGTTCAGGAAGAACCGCCCGAAGCCCGACACCGTGAGCACGCGGGTGAAGCTGTCGAACGACGGGCTGAACGTCCACGGTTTCGGGTTCGCCGACTGGATCTCGCCCGGCGGCTTGAACGCCGAGAGCAGCATCCAGTACAGCGGGAACGCCACGATCCCGGCGATCACGACCGTGACGATCTCGGCGATCAGCCGGCCCGGACGGCGGACGCGGCGGACGCGCCGGCTCGTGATCACAGCCATGCCGCGCTCCGGCGCTGCGAGCGGACGTAGAGCCCGGTGACCGACAGCAGCAACAGCGTCATGACGACTCCGATCGCCGAGCCGAGGCCGTATTCCTGCCCGGCGAAGGCCTGTTGGTAGGCGTAGACGTTGAGGACCAGGTTGCGTCCGGCGACGCCGCCGCCGTTGGTCATCACGTAGATCTGGGTGAACACCTTGAAGTCCCAGATGATCGACTGGACGGTCGCGATCACCAGCAGTGGCCGCACCATCGGCAGGACGATCGACCGCGTCGAGCGCCAGGCCGACGCGCCGTCGAGCGACGCGGCCTCCAGGACCTCGTCCGGGATGCCCTTGATCCCGGCGTACATCGTCACCATGACGAACGGGAACGAGCACCAGACGACCTCGGCGGCGACCAGGCCGAACGCGCCGATCGTGCCGAACGTCCAGGAGTGGTGCTCGAACGGCAGCCCGATCCCCGAGAGCACCTCGTTGACCAGCCCGAAGTCGGTGTCGAAGAGGAACAGCCAGACGTAGGAGCCGGCCATCGCCGGGGTCGACCACGCGCCGAGCGCGGCGAGGAACAGCAGCATCCGGGGGAGCGCGCGCACCCGGCTCGCCAGGACCGCGAGCCCGGTGCCGACGAGGAGACTGCCGAGCACGCAGGCCGCGGCGAACCCGACCGTGTTGCCGAGCACCGTCCAGAACTGCACCTGCGACAGCAGGTCGGCGTAGTTCGCGAAACCGAGGAACACCAGCGGCGCGTTGCCCGCGGCCTGCGGCTGGCCGTAGTCGTAGAACGAGATCAGGACCAGTTCGTAGATCGGGTACGCGAGCAGCGCGGCGAGCAGGACGCCCGCGGGCAGCAGGTACAGGATCGCGGCCCGGCCGTCCCGCCGCCGCCGTCGCGGCGCCTTGGCGGGCGCCGCGACAACCGGACGGGTTTGCTGGGCGACCACTACCCGAAGGCCTTGTCCATCGCGGCGGCGGCGTCGGTCAGCGCGGCGGCCGGGTCCTTGCCGCCGGTGGCGATCTGCTGCACGGCGGTCGGCAGCACGTTCTGGCTGTCGATCTTGGACCACGCCGGCGTCGCCGGGACGAACTTCGTGCCCGCCTTGAGGGTGTCGACGAACGGCTTGAGGAACGGGTCGTTCGCGGCCAGCTTCTGCTGCACGGAGCTCAGCGTCGGCAGGTTGCCCATCGCCGTGTACATCTTCTCCTGGTACTTCGCGCCGCCGAGCAGCTCGATGAACTCCAGCGCCAGGCCTCGGTGCTTGCTCGCGTTGAACACGCCCAGCAGGTTGCCGCCGGCGAACGCCGGGGCGACGCTGCCCGCCGTGGTGCCCGGGATCGGCACGACGGCGTACTTGCCCTTCACCGCGCCCTGGTCGACGGCCTTGCGGTTGAAGTCGCCGCCGACGGTCATCCCGGCCTTGCCGCCCGCGAACGCCGTGACGCTCTGCGTGCCGGTCAGGTTCGCGCACTGCGCGGGCGGGCAGATGTCGTCCTTGAGCAGGTCGGCGTACTGGGTGACGCCGGACCTGGCCTGCTCACCGGTGACCGTCGACTTCCACTTGCCGTCGCTCTCCTGCGCCAGCTCACCGCCGTTGGCCCAGAGGAACGGCAGCATCGCGTAGGTGTACTTGCCGCCGACGGAGATGCCGTACAGGTCCGGCTTCGCGGCGCGGATCTTGCGCGCGTCCTCGGTGAGCTCGGCGAGCGTCGTCGGCGGCTTGAGGCCCAGCTCGGTGAAGACGTCGGTGCGGTAGTACAACGCGCGGACGCCGGTGTACCAGGGCAGGCCGTAGGTCTTGCCGCCGGACTTCGCCGTGTCCACGACGGTCGGGATGAGGTCCTTGCCCTCGCTCCACGCCGCGAGGTCGCCGGTCAGGTCGGCGAGCGCGCCGGTGGCGGCGTAGTTGGAGACGTCGGTGTTGCCGAACTCGGCGACGTCCGGCGCGTTGGCCGGGTCGTTGAAGGCGCCGGAGAACTTGTCGGCGCGACCCTCGACCGGCACCCACTGGACGTCCACCTCGACGCCGGAGTGCGCGGCCTTGAACTCGGCGATCGCGTCCTTGACCGCCGCCTCCTTCGGCGCGCGGCTGGCCTCGTCGAACAGCCAGACGCGGACGGTGCCGGTCTTGTCGTCCGCGCCGGCGCCCGCGGGCGCGGACTGGGTGGGGGCGCAGCCGGCCAGCAAAGCCAGGCCGGCGACGACGGGCAGGGTGCGGCGCAGTCTCATGGGGTCCCTCCAGTGGGTGCGCTCGTGAGTGGTCAGGGCGGTTGGAACCGCCCTGACCACTCACGAGGCTGGTGCTCAGACGAAGTAAGTGGAGTTGACGCTGCCGACGGCCAGGCTGCCGGCGACCGCGCCGGGCAGGCCGGTCGCCGGGTCGCGCGGCAGCCAGGTGACGGTGCCGGAACGCTGGTTCGCGACGTAGAACCAGGCTTCGGCGGGATCGAGGGACACGTGCCGCGGCCAGTTGCCGCCACTGGACACAGTGGACACCAGCTTGAGCGTGGCGCCGCCGCCGGAGACGGCGAACGTGGCCAGGGTGTTGGGCCCGCGCACGGTGGCGTGGACGAACTTCCCGTCGCGCGACACGACGATCTCGCCCGGGTACAGGTCGCCGGTGCTGCCCGCCGGCACGGCCGGGACGACCGACAGCGCCTTGAGCGTGCCGGCCGCCGCGTCCCAGCTCGCCACCGTGATCTCGGGCCGCAGCTCCTGCACGATGTAGGCGAACTTCCCGGTGGGGTCGAACGCCAGGTGCCGCGGCCCGGCGCCGGTGGGCAGCTTCAGCTGCTGGTGCTGCGAAAGCTTCCCGGTGGCGACGTCGAGTGAGTAGACGTACACCGAGTCCGCGCCGAGGTCGACCGAGAGCACCCAGCGCCCGCTCGGGTCGTTGACGACCTGGTGCGCGTTCGGCGCGCGGTCGGATCCCTGGTGCTGAGCCAGATCCGTGGCCGCGCCGAGCTTCCCGCCCGTCAGGATCGGCAGCACGACGACGCTGCCGGTGCCGTAGTTGGCCGCCAGCACGTACTTCCCGCTCGAGTGCACGCTCAGGTGCGTCGGCGCGCTGCCCTTCGTCGAAACCTTGTTGAGCAGCTTCGGGTTCGTGACGTCGGTGATGTTCAGCGCCGAGACGAACCCGTTCGGGTCGCCCTCGTTGGTGACGTACAGCGTCTTGCCGTCGGCGCTGCGGCCGAACCAGGACGTGTCGCTGATCCCCGGCACCGTGCGGACCTGGGTCAGCGCGGCACCGGAACGGCTCGTGACGTCCAGGCCGTGGCCGTCGGCTCCGGTGGTGTAACTGCCGACGTACACAGTGGCTCCGGCGGTGCAGACCTGCGCGGCGGCGGACGCGAACTGCGCGCCCAGGACGGTGGCGGCGCCGGCGGCACCGGCCGCGCCGAGGAACGTGCGACGGGAAAGCTCGGCCATCGTGGTGTCTCCCAAGGGTATCGGTGACGGCGAACGTGGCGGCGTATCGGTCCAGTGTAGTGGAAATTCCGCTGTGGTCTAGACCACAAGCATGGCCAGTGCGGCGACCGCGAAGCCCGACACCGAAAGCACGGTCTCCAGCGCGGTCCACGTCTTCAGCGTCTCCGGCACGGTCATCCCGAAGTAGCGCGAGACGATCCAGAACCCGCCGTCGTTGACGTGCGAGGCGATGATCGACCCGGCCGAGATGGCCACGACGATGAGCGCCAGCTGCGCCTGGGAGTAGTGCAGCTCGGCGACGGTCGGCGCGACGATGCCACTCGTGGTCACGATGGCCACGGTCGCGGATCCCTGGGCGATCCGCATGCCGCAGCTGATCACGTACGAGGCGAGGATCACCGGCAGGCCGGCGTCCCCCAGCGACTTGGCGACGGCGGTGCCGATGCCGGTGGCCGAGAGCACCGCGCCGAAGAACGCGCCCGCGCCGACGACCAGCAGGATCATCGCGACCGGCCGCAGCGCCGCGGCGGACAGCTCGCCGAGCTGCTTGCCGTTGATCCCGCGCCGGTGCCCGAGCAGCCACGACGCCAGCAGCACCGCGATGGTCAGCGCGACCGCGGGCGTCCCGATGAACGCGGCGACCCCGGCCAGCGTCGAGCCCTTGGGCAGCCAGATGCTGCCGAACGTGCCCGCCAGGATCAGCACCAGCGGCACCGCGATGATGCCGCCGACCAGGCCGAGCGACGGCGGGTTCTCGTGCTCGTCGTCGGCGCCGCCCAGGTCCGCGAACTCCTCGGGGATCTTGATGTCGATCTTCTTGCCGATCCACGTCGAGTACAGGATGCCGCCGACGAACCACGCCGGGATGCCGCAGATGGCCCCCATCAGGATGATCCAGCCGAGGTCGACGTGCAGCAGCCCGGCGGCCGCGACCGGCCCGGGGTGCGGCGGCAGGAACGCGTGCGTGATCGACAGGCCGGCCAGCAGCGGCAGGGCGTAGAGCACCAGCGAGCGGCCGCCCTGCTTAGCAGCGGCGTAGACCAGCGGCGCGAGCACGAAGATGCCGATGTCGAAGAACACCGGGATGCCGAAGATCAGGCCCGACACGCCCATCGCCAGCGGCGCGCGCTTCTCGCCGAACGCCCGCAGCAGCGACGACGTCAGCACGCGGGCGCCGCCGGACTTCTCCAGGATCGACCCGAGCAGGGTGCCGAGCCCGATGATCGCGGTGATGTGCCCGAGGATGCTGCCGAACCCCTTCTCCAGCAAGGAGTCCGACGTCTTCTGCGCGGTGCCGACCAGGGTGCCGACCGGCAGGCCGGCGGCCAGCGCGGTGAGCAGGCTGACCACGATCAGGGCGATGAACGGCTCGACCTTGACCTTGATGATCAGCAGCAACAGCAGGGCGATCGAGACGGCGGCGAGGGTGAGGAGCCCGCCCGTGGTGTGTTGCAGCCAGTGGATCATCGGGTTCTCCCGGGATTGCGCAGGGATCGGCCGGCGAGGGCGCCGGTGGGACGGCCGTCGTCGAGGGCGGCGACGCCGTTGACGAACACGTGCGTGATGCCCGCGGCGGCCTGCCGCGGGTCGTCGAAGGTCGCGGTGTCGGTGACCGCGTCCGGGTCGAACAGCACCAGGTCCGCGGCGTAGCCGGCGCGGACGAGCCCGCGGTCGGTCAGCCGCAGCCGCCGCGCGGCCCGCCCGGTGAGGTGGGCGACGCACTCGGCGAGGTCCAGCACGCCCAGTTCACGGACGTACCGGGCCAGGTAACGGGGGAACGTGCCCCAGGCCCGCGGGTGCGGGCGGGCGCCGACGAGCAGGCCGTCGCTGCCGCCGGTGTGCGTCCGGTGGCGCATGATCGCCTGGACGTTCTCCTCGTGCCCGACGTGCATCAGGCACGACGTGCCGAGGCGCTCGTCGAGCAGCGTGTCGAAGTACAGTGCCGCCGGTTCGCTGCCCGCGGCGCGCGCCGAACCGGCGACACTGTGCCCCACCAGGTGGGCGTTGTGGTCGTTGCGGACGCCGTTGATCTCGATGGCGTCCCAGTCGATCGGGACGCCGTGCGCCCCGTCCGAACCGGACTCTTCGATCTCCGCCCGGATCCGTTCCCGGGTGTCCACATCGGACAGCCGGGCCAGGGTGGCGTCGAGCCCGCCCTCGGTGGCCCAGCTCGGCAGCAGCGCGGACAGGTAGGTCGCGCCCGGCAGGTACGGGTAGGTGTCGAGGGTGACGTCGCAGCCGTCGTCGAGCGCCTCGTCCAGCAGCTGCAGCAGGTCGGGCGCTTTGCCCTTGTTCACCGAGAAGTTCATCGTCGCGTGCGCCAGGTGCAGCGGGCAGCCCGACCGCCGGGAGACGTCGATCATCTCGGCGAACGCTTCGAGGGCGCCCTTGCCGTAGCTGCGGTGGTGCGGGCTGTAGAAGCCGCCACCCTCGCCGACCACGCGGCACAGCTCGACCAGCTCACCGGTGTCCGCGTACATCCCCGGCGTGTAGGTGAGGCCCGACGACATCCCCATCGCGCCCTCGGCCAGGCCGGTCGCGACGAGCTCCTTCATCCGCGTCAGCTCGGCGTCGGTGGCCGGCCGGTCGTCCCAGCCGACGGCGAGCATCCGCACGGTGCCCTGCGGCACGAGGTAGGCGGCGTTGACGGCGACGCCCTGGTCCAGGCGGTCGAGGTACTCGCCGACCGAGCGCCAGTTCCAGTCGAAGCCCGCCGGGTCGTCGTTCCAGCCCGCGAGCTGCTGGCGCAGCGCCGCGAGGACGACGTCGTCGACCGGGGCGTAGGACAGCCCGTCCTGGCCGAGCACCTCGGTGGTGACGCCTTGGGTGATCTTGGCCGGGTGGTCCGGGTTGGCCAGCAGCTGCAGGTCGGAGTGCGAATGCATGTCGATGAACCCGGGCGCGAGGACCAGGCCGTCGGCGTCGATGTTCCGGTTCCCGGCCAGCGAACCGGCTTCCGCGACGCTCGCGATCCGGCCGCCGGTGACGCCGACGTCGTGGCGCGTGAGCGCGTCCCCGGTGCCGTCGGCGACCAGTGCGCCGCGCAGGACGACGTCCATCAGAACCACGTCCGGACGAGGTCGACGACGGTTTCGCCGTCGGCCGCCGTCACCGGCAGGAGCGGCCACTTGTCGAACACCGTGCACGGGTGCGAGAGGCCGAGCCCGATCCAGTCGCCGACCTCGACCGGCGATCCCGCCGGCAGCGTGAGGAAGGCGTGCTGGTCGTTCATCTTCGCGATGACGTGGCCTTCGAGCGGTTCCGCGGGGCCACGCGGGGTGCGGCGCAGCTGCGGTTCCGGCATGCCTTCGTCGAAGGACGCGTCCCGCTTGCCGATGGTCAGCAGCGCCAGGGTGTCCGACGGCTTCGACGTCACCTGGGCCCAGGCGTGCAGTGCGGGCCGGAAGGACTCGACGCCGTCGATGCGCGGGTGCTCGCCGAGCGGGGAGATCTCGCGGTAGAAGCCGTCGTCGTGGGTGATGTAGGCGCCGCTGCGCAGCACCGGGAGCACGTCGAGACCGTCGGGCCACGGCTTGGTGAGCTCGTTCGCGACCTGGTCGAAGTAGGCGCTGCCGCCGGCGGTGACGATGATCTGGCCGTTGAGGAGACCCTTGTCCGCGAAGGTGATCGCGAGCTCGCGCAGACCGTCCACGTAGGAGCTGATCTTGGCGAGGGCGGCGTCGTCGGTGTCGTGCGAGAGCGCGCCTTCGTAACCGCCGGTGCCGCGCAGCCGCAGCGCCGGGCTGGCGTGCACGGCTTCCGCGACGGCCAGCGCGGTCGCCGTGTCGCGGACGCCGGTGCGGCCGCCGTCGGCGCCCAGTTCGAGCAGGACGTCCACCGGCCGGCTCGTGCCTTCGAGGGCTTCGGTCATCAGCTCGACGCCGCGGACCGAGTCCACCCAGCAGATGAACTCGAACGTGGGGTCGGCCTTGAGTTCTTCCGCCAGCCAGCGCAGGCCGCCGGGGTCGAGCAGCTGGTTGGCCAGCAGGATCCGCGAGACGCCGAACGCGCGGTAGATGCGCAGGTGCCCGGCGTTGGCGCAGGTGATGCCCCAGGCGCCGTGCTCGATCTGGCGGGCGAACAGCTGCGGGGCCATCGTCGTCTTGCCGTGCGGGGCGAGGACGACACCGCGGGCGGCGCACCAGGCGGCCATCGTCCGCAGGTTGTGTTCGAGGGCTTCGTCGTCGAGCACCACGAAGGGTGCGAAGAACCCGTCGGTGAACAGGTTGAGCCGCCGGTCCGCGGCCTCGCCCAGCGTGAGCCCGGTCAGGGCGGGCGCGGCCGAGCGGAACCGCCAGTCGACGCGCTCCTGGCGGAGGGCGTCGAGCGCGGCGGTGTCGATCGAGCAAGGGGCGGGTGTGTTCATCGGCGGCGACCTCGGTTGCGTATGTTGCAACGACTGTTGCGCATTTTGAGTGCCATAGGTGTAGCATCCGGGTCGCCACAGGTCAACGGGGTGAAGGACAGGGGAGACGGAAAGTGACAAGCGGGCCCGAAGTGCTCTGTGTCGGCGAGACGATGGCGCTGTTCGTGCCCGCCGAACCCGGCCCGCCGGACGAGGTGCGCCGGTGGACGCGCACCATCGGCGGCGCCGAGTCGAACGTGGCCTGTCACCTGCCCGCGCTCGGCGTCCCGAGCGGCTGGGTGAGCGCGGTCGGCGACGACCCGTTCGGCCACGCGATGCTGCGCGAGATCGCGGCGGCCGGCGTCGACGTCAGCGCGTGTTCGGTCGACCCGGTGCGCCCCACCGGCCTCTACGTCAAGGAAAGCGGCGCCGGCGGCAGCCCCGTGCGCTACTACCGCGCCGGCTCCGCGGCCTCCGGCATGGGCCCTTCGCTGCTGGATCGGCTCGACCTCGACGGCGTCCGCGTGTTGCACCTGTCCGGGATCACCCCGGCGCTGTCCGACAGCTGCCTCGCGCTGGTGCGCGCGCTGCTGGACGCGCCCCGCGGCGACCGGCTCGTCTCCTTCGACGTCAACCTGCGGCCCGCGCTGTGGGCCGGCCGCGACCCCCGTCTGCTCGCGGAACTGGCCGGCCAGGCCGACATCGTCCTGACCGGCGACGACGAAGCCCAGCACGTGTGGGGGACCGGCGACCCGGTTTCGCTGCGGGCCCTCCTGCCGGGCCCGCGCACGCTGGTCGTCAAACACGGCGAGCGCGGGGCGACCCTCGTCGAAGGCGAGCCGCTGTTCGCGCCCGCGTTGCGCGTCGACGTCGTCGAGCCGGTCGGCGCCGGGGACGCGTTCGCCGCGGGTTTCCTCGCCGCGACCCTGCGCGGCGCCGCGCCCCTGGAACGGCTCCGGCGCGGGCACCTGCAGGCCGCCGCCACCCTGCTCACCCACGACGACGTCGGCGTACCGCTGCCGCGCACGGTCGTGGATACCCTGCTGAACGCGGACCCGGACGAGTGGCGTTCGGCCAGGCTGACGGGAGAGGGGGTTCTCGCTTGAGTCAAAGTCTGGACCGCGCGCTGACGCTGCTGAACTCGATCGCGCAGGACGCGCGCACCCTCGACGACCTCGCCGAGGAGATCGGCGTCCACAAGTCGACGGTGCTGCGCCTGCTGCGCACCCTGGAGCAGCACCACTTCGTCCGCCGCGAGGGCACCCGCTACTACCGGCTCGGCAGCGCGATGTTCGACCTCGCGAACCAAGCCCTCGACTCGATCGACGTCCGGCGCAGCGCCCAGCCCGCGCTGGCCGCGCTCAACGCCCGCACCGGGCACACCGTGCACCTGGCCAGCTACGACGACGGCGAAGTCGTCTACATCGACAAGTACGAGGGCCGCCACTCGGTGCGGATGTACTCCCGCGTCGGCAAGCGCGCGCCGCTGCACTGCACCGCCGTCGGGAAGGTCCTGGTCGCCGCGATGCCTTCCGCGAAACGCGAGGAGATCGCCCGGTCCATGGAGTACCCGGTGCTGACGCCGAACACGATCACCACGCCGGAGGACTACCTCGCCGAGCTGGATCGGGTCGCGCAGCTCGGGTACGCCGTCGACAACGCCGAGCACGAGGACTTCATCCACTGCGTCGCGGCGCCGGTGCGCGGCGCGGACGGCGAAGTGCTGGCCGCGGCGTCGATGTCGGTGCCGAAGGTGCTGCTCGACTACGAAGGCCTGCTCGCGCTGGTCCCGGACCTGCGGGCCGCGACGAACGAAGCTTCCGTCCACAGTGGATGGACGGGGAACGGAAAGGGGCACTGATGAGCAAGACGGCAGTTTCCACCGAGAACGCGCCGAAGCCGCCGGCGAAGTTCTCGCAGGCCGTCCGCAAGGGAAACCTGCTGCAGGTCGCGGGCCAGGTGGCCTTCGACCCGGCCACGAACGAGATCGTCGGCGACGACGTCGCGGGCCAGACCCGCCAGACGTTCAAGAACATCGAAGCCGTGCTCAAGGAGGCGGGTTCGAGCCTCGCTGACGCGATCATGGTGCGCGTCTACCTCACCGACACCGCGCACTTCGCGCCGTTCAACGAGGTCTACAACGAGCTCATCGGCGAAGGCCCGCACGCCGCCCGCACGACGGTGTACGTCGGCCTCCCGGGCGCACTGCTCGTCGAGATCGACGTGCTCTGCGTGCTGGACTGAGGTCGTCCCTGGGGCCGGCTTCCCGGCCCCAGGGATCAGCCGAGGACGCTCGTGTAGCCGTTGATCGCGGGCTGCCCGCCGAGGTGGGCGTAGAGCACGTTCGAGCCGCGTTCTATCTCACCCCGGCCGACCAGGTCGATGAGTCCCGCCATGGACTTCCCTTCGTACACCGGGTCGGTGATCATCCCCTCCAGCCGGGCGCACGTCTCGATGGCGTCCACAGTGGACGCGTCGGGGATGCCGTAGATCCCGGCGTGGTACCGGTCGTCCAGCTCGACGTCCGCGATCTCGCCCGCGCCGATCAGCTCCGCGGTGGCGCGCGCGATCCGCGTGACCTGCTCGCGGGTTTCGTCCGGCTTGGCGGAGGCGTCGATGCCCAGGATGCGCCGGGGTTTGCCTAGCGCGGTCCCGGCGACCATCCCGCCCTGGGTGCTGCCGGTGACCGAGCAGACGATCACGGTGTCGAAGAAGACGCCGAGCTGCTCTTCCTGCGCTTCCAGCTCGACGATCCAGTTGGCGAAGCCGAGCCCGCCGAGCCGGTGGTCCGACGCACCGGCCGGGATGGCGTACGGCTTCCCGCCGCCGGCCTCGATCTCGGCGACGGCGTCCTCCCAGGCCTGCTTGAACCCGATGCCGAAACCGGCGTCGACCAGCCGGACGTCCGCGCCGAGGATCCGCGAGAGCTGGATGTTGCCGACCTTGTCGTAGAGCGGATCGTGCCAGTCGACCCAGCTTTCCTGCACCAGCACGGCCTTCAGCCCGGCACGCGCCGCGGCGGCCGCGACCTGCCGGGTGTGGTTGGACTGGACACCGCCGATCGAGACGAGCGTGTCGGCGCCTTCTTTCAGGGCGTCGGCGACGAGGTACTCCAGCTTGCGCGTCTTGTTGCCGCCGTACGCGAGCCCGGAGTTGACGTCCTCACGCTTGGCCCAGACCTGCGCGCCGCCGAGGTGGGCCGTGAGCCGCTCCAGGGGATGCACCGGCGACGGCCCGAAGAGCAACGGGAAGCGCGGGAAGTCGGCGAGGGTCATCGGTCCTCCAGCAGGTCGGTCCAGATGGTCGAGATCACGGAGACGGCGGTGTCGGTGTCGCGCTTCTCGAGGGCGTCGATGAGCCGCGTGTGGCGTTCCACCGAGTTCCAGGCGAGCGCCGAGCTGAACCGCGCGTGTTCGAGCCGGCGCAGCAGCGGCGTGTACCGGTCGAGAGTGGCGGCCACGGCGGCGTTCCCGGCCAGCCGCACGGGAACATCGTGCAGCTCGTCGTCAGCCTTGACGGCGGCGGCGACGTCACCGGCTTCGATCGCCGCGGCAAAGCGATCGTTGGCCGCCCGCATCACGGCGACGTCGTCCCGGCCGACCTTCGCCACAGCCTGCCGGACGGCGAACTCGTGCAGCAGCCGGACGATCTCCCGGGCGTCGAGGACGTCGGGGGACATCACTTCGGAGACCCGGGTGTAGCTCTGGGGTTTGGAGTCGACGAGCCCGTCGTCGGCCAGCCGCAACAGGGCTTGGCGGATGGGGGCTCTCGACAGGCCGAGCTGATCGGCCAGATCGGCGTCGCGCAGCGGCGCACCGGGCGGCAGCGAGCCATCGACGATGGCGTGACGGATGCGGTCGTACGCCTCGTCTCGCAGTAATGGGCGACTGACCTTCGAGAGACTCACATCTAACATGTTAGATGTTATGAGGCTCGTCCGGCAACTATTTCGAGCTTGAAGCCATCCCTGGCGCCGGGCGCTTAGCGTCGGTGCCGGGTGCCGGGTGCCGGGTGCCGGGTGCCGGGTGCCGGGTGCCGGGTGCCGGCGCGGTGCCGGTGCTGAATGCGGGTGCTGGCGCGGGGTGCTGGATGCGGGGTGCTGGCGCGGCGCGGGGCTGGTGCCGGATGCGGTGCTGGCGCGGCGCGGGTGCCGGTGCCGGATGCGGTGCGCGGTGTTGGCGTGGGGTGCTGGATGCGGGTGCGGCGCGCGGTGTTGGCGTGGTGCCGGTGCCGGTGCCGGTGCCGGTGCCGATGCCGATGCGGGGGTGCTGGTGCGGTGCGTGTGCGGGTGCTGGATGCGGGTGCGGTGCTGGCGTGGTGCTGGTGTTGGTGCACCGGTGGTGCGGGTCGCGGTCGGCGAGCCAGACCCAGCGGGACACCGGAGCATCGCGGTGCGCTTCCGCCGCGATGTCTCCATCCGCCCGTGACGTCTCCAGTCGCCCGCGGGTCCCCGCCCGCCATGCCGCCAGTCGTCCGCGATGCCCACGGGTGCCGGACGCTTGTCCACAGGTGCCCCGTGATGTGGACAACCGAGCCCAGACCGCCGCCTTTTCCGGGTCCTGTCGGGCACCCCCGGTAAACTGGACTTGGGGACGCCCCCCGGAGAGGGCGGGGGCTGTTCTTTGGGCGGGGCCGCCGGGAAGTGCGGTCAGTAAACGGGGCCGGTGTACTTCTCGCCGGGGCCCTGACCGGGGGCGTCCGGCACGGCCGACGCCTCGCGGAAGGCCTTCTGGAGCGACTGCAGACCGTCGCGCAGCGGGCCGGCGTGCAGGCCGAGGTACTCGGCGGACGCGGTGATGAGCCCGGCGAGCGCGGTGATCAGGCGGCGCGCCTCGTCGAGGTCGCGGTGCGGCGAGTTGTCCGGGTCGGCGTCGGCGAGGCCGAGGCGTTCGGCCCCGGCCGACAGCAGCATGACGGCCGCGCGGCTGATCACCTCCACGCTGGGGATGTCCTCCAGGTGGCGGGCTTCGGGGGAATACGGGGGCGGTGCGGAGGGTTGATCTGACACGTCTGGTACTCTTCCACCTGCGACCAGCTCCCGAGCGATCGGGGGCGGCAAGTGGAGCCCCGCTCCCACCCGCGTCACCGTTCAGGTGTCCGGGTCCGGTCTCGCCCGGACTGCAAGTCCAGGGTGAAGTACCCGGCTTAGCGGCCGGATGCGATCGGAAACAGAGTGGGCCCCGCGCACCGAAATGGTGTCGGGGCCTTCGCTATGTGGGCACCAGGTCGAAACGAGAACAGGAAACATTCCTCGGACCAAGGAGGCCCCATCAGCTCCGAGACACGCATCAACGACCGAATCCGGGTGCCGGAGGTCCGACTCGTCGGACCCGCCGGCGAACAGGTCGGCATCGTCCGGATCGAAGATGCGCTGCGCCTGGCGCAAGAGAACGATCTCGACCTCGTCGAGGTCGCGCCGCAGGCCCGCCCGCCGGTGTGCAAGCTCATGGACTTCGGCAAGTTCAAGTACGAGAGCGCGCAGAAGGCCCGCGAGTCGCGTCGCAACCAGCAGCTGACCGTCATCAAGGAACAGAAGCTGCGCCCCAAGATCGATCAGCACGACTACGAGACCAAGAAGGGTCACGTGTCGCGCTTCCTGGCGGCGGGCAACAAGGTCAAGGTCACGATCATGTTCCGCGGTCGCGAGCAGTCCCGGCCGGAGCTCGGCTACCGGCTGCTGCAGAAGCTCGCCGAAGACGTCACGGAGCTCGGCTTCGTCGAGTCGTCGGCCAAGCAGGACGGTCGCAACATGATCATGGTGCTGGCCCCGCACAAGAACGTGAAGCCGAAGGCCAAGGTCGAGCCGGTTCCCGAATCGGTCCCCGAGGCGTAAGGCGCCGACCAGCACATGTCAGCGGCTCACCGGAGTCTCCGGTGAGCCGCCGCACGAAAGAGGACTGAAATGCCGAAGATGAAGACCCACAGCGGCACGTCCAAGCGCGTCCGCGTCACGGGCACGGGCAAGCTGCGCCGTCAGAAGGCCGGCCGCCGGCACCTGATGGAGAAGAAGTCCAACCGCCTCACGCGCCGGCTCGAGGGCACCACCGAGATCGCCAAGCCCGACACCGGTCGCGTCAAGCGCCTCCTCGGCCGCTGACCACCGACTTGCTCTAACCACCCGGGGCGCCCCTTCGCCCCCTGAGATCGACAGGATGGACCCGTGGCACGCGTCAAGCGGGCGGTCAACGCCCAGAAGAAGCGTCGCGCAACTCTCGAACTGGCCAGCGGCTACCGCGGCCAGCGTTCGCGGCTGTACCGCAAGGCCAAGGAGCAGACGCTTCACTCGCTCAACTACGCCTACCGGGACCGTCGTGCCCGCAAGGGTGACTTCCGTCGCCTGTGGGTCACCCGCATCAACGCGGCCGCCCGCGAGAACGGCGTGACCTACAACCGGTTCATCCAGGGCATCAAGGCCGCGGGTGTCGAGGTCGACCGCAAGATCCTCGCGGACCTCGCCGTCAACGACGCCGTCGCCTTCACCGCGCTGGCCGAGCTCGCCAAGGCCAACGTGAACACCGAAGCGAAGTCGGCCTGACCGGCAGCTTTCCCCGACCCGGGGTGGATCCGTTCACCGAACGGACCCCCCGGGTCGTTGCTGCGCGCAAGCTGACCCGGCGCGCGGACCGGGACAAGACCGGCCGGTTCCTGGCCGAAGGCGCCAACGCCGTCGAAGCCGCCTTGGCGAACGGAACGGTCCACGAACTGTTCGTGACGTCGCGCGCGGCCGCCCAGCACGCGAACCTGGTCGAGGCCGCCCGCGCGGCCGGCGTCCCGGTCTCGCCGATCACCGACCGCGCCGCGGACGGCCTGTCGGAAACCGTGACGCCCCAAGGCATCGTGGCGGTCTGCGCCCTGCTCGACCATCCACTCGAGACGGCCGTGATCCCGGGCGCCCGGCTGGTGGTCGTGCTGGTGGACATCGCCGACCCGGGCAACGCGGGCACGGTGATCCGCGTGGCGGACGCGGCGGGCGCGGACGCCGTCGTCCTGGCGGGCGACACGGTCGACCCCCACAACGGCAAGTGCGTCCGAGCGGCCGCGGGCAGCCTGTTCCACCTCCCGATCACCCGCGTCCGGGACATCTCGGCCGCGCTGAAGGCCTGTTCGGCGGCGGGCCTGCGCACGTACGCGGCCCACGGCTACGCCGACGCCGAACTCGATCGGGTGGACCTGACCGAGCCGACGGCCTGGGTGTTCGGCAACGAGGCCCACGGCCTTTCGGAAGCTGTTCTGGCCGAGACGGATCTGGCGGTCCGCATCCCGCTGTACGGCAAGGCAGAGAGCCTCAACCTGGCCACGGCGGCGGCGGTCTGCGTCTACACGAGCGCCATGGCGGCCCGCCGCTGAGGCGTGGCCCATCGCCCGCTCAGCCGAGACCACCGCCCGTCCCACCACGGCCTCCCTTGCGTGGCGCCGCAGCGTCGACCCCACCGCGGCCTCCTTTCGTGGCGCCGCGGCGGCCGACCCCACACTGCCCGTCCCGCCGTGGCCGCCCGTCGTGGCGTCCCGGCGGTCGGTCGCGCCGGTGTCCGCCTACCGGACACGCGCTGCAGGCCGACCAGTGGTTTCACCCCGCGCGACCGGATTACCGGCGGCCCGGCCTGGTCATCGTTCAGTCCTGTCAGGCCCGTACCCGGGCGTGCATCGGCACGGGGCGAGGGCGACCAAGGGCGCCCTGACCCGATCCCATAGACTTTTCTTGCCTTTGACCTCTCGTGCGCCGCGTTGTCCGGCGGAGCACGAACGACCAGTCCCAGCGGACGCCGAGGAGTTATGTCCGGAGCCAAGGAGAAGGAAGCCCAGGGCGGCGCGGTTCTCGCCCCCGAGACGCTGCAGGAGGCGGTCAAGGCCGCCGAAGCGGCGTTCGCCGCCGCGACCGGGCTCGATGCGCTGGCCGAGGTCAAGCCCGCGCATCTCGGTGACCACTCGCCGCTGCTGCTGGCGCGCCGCGAGATCGGCGCCCTGCCCAAGCAGGAGAAGGCCGAGGCCGGCAAGCGCGTCAACGAGGCGCGCCAGGCCGTCCAGTCGGCCTTCGACACCCGCCGCGCCGAGCTCCAGGTGGAGCGCGACGAGCGCGTGCTGCGCGAAGAAGCCGTCGATGTCACCCTTCCGTGGGACCGCGTGCCGCGCGGTGCCCGGCACCCGATCAGCACCGTCTCCGAGCGCGTCGCCGACGCGTTCATCGCGATGGGCTACGAGGTCGCCGAAGGCCCGGAGCTCGAAGCCGAGTGGTTCAACTTCGACGCGCTGAACTTCGGCAAGGACCACCCCGCGCGCCAGCTGCAGGACACGTTCTACGTCGGCGAAGAGGACTCCGGCCTGGTGCTGCGCACGCACACCTCGCCCGTCCAGGCCCGCACCCTGCTGCACCGCGACCTGCCCGTGTACGTCGTGTGCCCCGGCCGGACGTACCGCACCGACGAGCTCGACTCGACCCACACCCCGGTGTTCACCCAGGTCGAGGGCCTCGCGGTGGACAAGGGCATCACCATGGCGCACCTCAAGGGCACGCTGGACGCCTTCGCCCGCGCGATGTTCGGCGAGAACTCCAAGACCCGGCTGCGCCCGCACTTCTTCCCGTTCACCGAGCCGTCCGCCGAGGTGGACGTCTGGTTCGAGGAGAAGAAGGGCGGCCCCGGCTGGGTCGAGTGGGGCGGCTGCGGCATGGTCAACCCGAACGTCCTGCGCGCCTGCGGCGTCGACCCCGAGGTGTACTCGGGCTTCGCCTTCGGCATGGGCATCGAGCGCACCCTGCAGTTCCGCAACGGGATCCCGGACATGCGCGACATGGTGGAAGGCGACGTCCGCTTCACCCTTCCCTTCGGAACGGAGGCGTAGTGCGAGTCCCAGTCAGCTGGCTGACCGAACACCTCGACGTGGGCGAGGAGATCACGCCGCAGGACCTGGCCGACGCGTTCGTCCGGATCGGGATCGAGGTCGACGACCTCCGCGAGCTCGGGCCCGTGACCGGCCCGCTGGTCGTCGGCCGCGTGGCCGAGATCGAGGAACTGACCGAGTTCAAGAAGCCGGTGCGCTTCTGCCGCGTCGACGTCGGCGAGGTCGCCGAGGACGACGACGAGCCCGAAGACGACGACGAAGACGAGGACGACGAAGAGTCGGGCGAGTTCGACGAGGGCCCGCACGGCATCAGGACCCGCGGCATCATCTGCGGCGCGCGCAACTTCACCGAGGGCGACCTGGTCGTCGTCGCGCTGCCCGGCGCGGTGCTGCCGGGCGACTTCGCCATCGCCTCCCGCAAGACCTACGGCCGCATCAGCGACGGCATGATCTGCTCGGCGCGCGAGCTCGGCCTCGGCGAGGACCACACCGGCATCCTGGTGCTGCCGCCGGGCACCGCGAGCCCGGGCGACGACGCCCAGGAGCTGCTCGCCCTGAACGACACGGTGATCGAGCTCGCGCCGACCCCGGACCGCGGTTACGCGCTGTCGGTCCGCGGCCTGGCTCGCGAGCTGTCGAACGCCCTCGACGTGCCCTTCGGCGACCCTGCGCTGCTGGAGGTCCCGGCGGCCGAAGGTGACGCCTGGCCGGTCCGCGTCGAGGACCCCGAGGGCTGCCCGCGGTTCGTGCTGCGCCGGGTCACCGGGCTGGACTCGACCGCGCCGACCCCGTGGTGGATGCGGCGGCGGCTGATGCTGGCCGGCATCCGCTCGATCTCCCTGGCCGTCGACGTCACCAACTACGTGATGCTTGAGCTCGGGCACCCGCTGCACGCGTTCGCCACCAAGGCCATCCAGGGCGATCTGGTGGTGCGCAAGGCGAAGCCGGGCGAGAAGCTGACCACCCTGGACGACGTCGAGCGCACGCTCGACCCGGACGACGTGGTGATCGCCGACGACAGCGGCGTCATCTCGCTGGCCGGCACCATGGGTGGCGCGAGCACCGAGATCACGCCGGAGAGCACGGACGTGCTGCTCGAGGCGGCGCACTGGAACCCGGCGTCGATCAGCCGCACGGCCCGGCGCCACAAGCTGTTCTCCGAGGCGGCCAAGCGGTTCGAGCGGTTCACCGACCCGCAGCTGTGCGGGCCGGCGGTCGAGCTGGCCGCCCGGCTGCTGCGGCAGTACGGCGACGCCGCCATCCGGCCCGGCCGCACCGACGAGGGCACGGTCGAGCCGAACCCGCCGGTCCGGATGCCGATCAACCTGCCCGACAAGGTCGCGGGCGTGAGCTACCAGCGCGGCGTGACCGTGCGCCGGCTCAGCCAGATCGGCTGCAAGGTCACGGTCAGCACGGGCGACGACGGCACCGGCCTCGTCACCGCGATCCCGCCGAGCTGGCGCGGTGACCTGCGCCAGCCCGCCGACCTCGTCGAAGAGGTGCTGCGGCTCGAGGGCTACGACAGCATCCCGTCGACGCTGCCCGCCGCCCCGGCCGGCCGCGGCCTGACCGACGGCCAGCGGCGCGTCCGCGGTGTCGCGCGGGCCCTGGCCGAGGCCGGGTACGTCGAGGTGCGCCCGTTCCCGTTCGTCGGCGACGCGGTGTGGGACGCCTTCGGGCTCCCGGCGGACGACGTCCGCCGCAACGCCGTCGTGGTGCGCAACCCGCTGGAGGCCGAGCGCAACAAGCTGGCCACCACGCTGCTGCCGGGCCTGCTGGACACGCTGCAGCGCAACGTGTCGCGCGGGATGAAAGACGTGGCGCTGTTCCACGTCGGCCAGGTCGTGCTGCCCGCGCCGAACCCGCTGAAGGTCCCGGTGCTCGGCGTCGACCGCCGCCCGACCGACGAGGAACTGGCCGTTCTCGAAGAGGCCGTGCCGAAGCAGCCGCTGCACGTCGCCGTCGTGCTCGCCGGCCAGCGCCACCGCGCCGGCTGGTGGGGCGGGGGCGAGCAGGCGAGCTGGGCCGACGCGGTGCAGGCCGCCCGGACGATCGCCGAGGCCGCCGGGGTCGAGCTGACCACGCAGGCCACCGATCTGCCGCCGTGGCACCCGGGCCGCTGCGCCCAGCTGCGGGTCGGCGACTGGCCGGTCGGCCATGCGGGCGAGCTGCACCCCAAGGTCGTCGAGGCGCTCGGCCTGCCGCCGCGCACCGTGGCGATGGAGCTCGACCTCGACGCGATCCCGCTGCCGGACTCCCGGCCGGCGCCGAGCGTGTCCGGCTACCCGCCGGTGCTGCTCGACGTCGCGCTGGTCGCGGCCGCGGACGTTCCGTCGGGTGACCTGGCCGCGGTGCTGCGCACCGGGGCGGGCGAGCTGCTCGAGGACATCACGCTGTTCGACGTCTACGCCGGCGAGCAGGTCGGCGAGGGCAAGCGGTCGCTGGCCTACAAGCTGCGCTTCCGCGCCCCGGACCGGACGCTGACCGTCGACGAGGCGACCAAGGCCCGCGACGCCGCGGTCGCCGCGGCGGGCGAACGGTTCGAAGCGACCTTGCGCTGACGCACGACGCTCTCGAAGAGGGGCCGGGAAACCGGCCCCTCTTTCGCGTCCGGCCCCGCACACCCGACCGACCAGTCGCACCAGAACGCAGGCGACCCACCAGGCGCGCGCCCCGACCCTCCAGGCACGCGAGCCGACTCTCCGGGTACGCGACCCGACCGTCCGGGCACACCGGTCGGCCGTAGGTGTCGCGGCGCCGGGCACCTCTTCGAAGCCGAACGTCACCCGATGTGCTTGAGCGCCTCCCGGCGCGACAGCCCCGACAGGCCGGGGTGATCGTCCACGAAGGACCGCACCCAGTCCGGTGACGTCTTCGCGTAGTCGCGCAGTGCCCAGCCGATTCCCTTGCGCAGGAAGAACTCCGGCTCGGCGATCGCGGGTTCGATCGCCCGGGTCAGCAGGTCGGTGTCGGTGTCCTCCTTCGCGCCGACCTGGCAGATGATCGCCGTGCGCCGCCGCCAGAGGTCGTCGTCGGCCGCCCAGCGCAGCATGATCGGCGTGACCTCGCCGCGGGCGGAACGCAGGATCGGGCCCACCCGCCGGATCGCCAGCTCGTCGACGTGGTCCCACCACGCCCCCGTGACGATCATTTCCTCGTACATCGGGATCAGCCCGGGATCCTGCCACGACCGGTAGGCGCGATAGCCGGAAAGATCGACCGCCGCGTACCGCTCCTCCCGGAACTCGGCGTCCCGCCACAGCGCCAGGATCGTCGCCGAATACGTCACTCGATCGGGCAGTATGTGGTCGGCGAACACCCGCTTGAGAAGCATGCTCCGCTCCGGTTTGGCCACTCCGCGATACGGCATGGCCGACTTCATGTACGCCCGCATCTCGGGTGCCTTCACCGGATCGCCCAGCTCGGCCAGCCCGGTGCGGACGGCTTTGACCAGCCGTTCGTCCGCGGTCATCCGTCCTCCCGTCATCCCCGGTCGCCCGGAGCGTACCGGCGGCCACCGACGGTTCCGGGTGCTCGCCGATCGGGGGAGGTCCCGACGAAAGGCGGATGGCGGAAGTCGTGGCGGTCAGCGAGATTGTGCAGGGTTGCCGGTAGTTTCGGCGAAATCCGGCGAACTCTGTCGAATGCGGACGAAAAGGACGACTGTGATAAGAATCGTTGCCGCTGTCGCCGCTGTGGGGCTCGCGGCCGGGCTGCTGGCCGCCGCACCCGCCGCGTCGGCGGACCCCGGGGTGCAGTTCAGTCCCGCGCCGATCGCCTGGGGGCCCTGCGACTCGGCGAGCCTCAAGGCGGCGGGCGCCGAGTGCGGCTTCCTCGAAGTGCCGATGGACTACGCGAAGCCGGGCGGGGCGAAGGTCTCCGTCGCGGTGTCGCGGATCAAGCACAAGACCGCGCAGTCCCAAGGGATCATGCTGGTGAACCCGGGCGGCCCCGGCGGGTCCGGCCTCGGGCTCTCGGTGCTCGGCAAGTACGTGCCGAACCACGCGGGGGACAACTACGACTGGATCGGCTTCGACCCGCGGGGCGTCGGCTCCAGCAAGCCCGCGATCAGCTGTGACGGCAACTACTTCAGCTACGACCGGCCGGCGTACGTGCCGACCTCGCCGAAGCTGGAGAAGACCTGGCTCGACCGCTCCAAGGGCTACGCGCAGGCGTGCCGCAAGAACGGCGCGATCCTCGACCACCTGAAGACGACCGACGTCGCGCAGGACATGGACAGCCTGCGCAAGGCGCTGGGCGAGAAGCAGATCAACTACTACGGCTTCTCCTACGGCACCTACCTCGGCCAGGTGTACAGCACGATGTACCCCAAGAACGTCCGCCGGATGGTGCTCGACGGCAACGTCGACCCGCGGAAGGTCTGGTACCAGGCCAACCTCGACCAGGACGTCGCGTTCGACAAGAACATCAAGATCTACTTCGACTGGCTGGCGTCCTACGACAGCGTCTACCACCTGGGCAAGACCGGTTCCGCGGTGGAGAAGCTCTGGTACGACACCCAGCGCAAGCTCGCCAGGAACCCGGCCGGCGGGGTGATCGGCGGTGACGAGTGGACCGACGTCTTCCTGCAGGCCGGCTACTACGTCTTCGGCTGGGTCGACATGGCCAAGGCGTTCGACGGTTTCGTCCACAAGGGTGACTGGCAGACGCTGAAGGCGCTCTACGACGACTCGAACCCGCCCGGCGACGACAACGGTTTCGCCGTCTACCTGGGTGTGCAGTGCACCGACACCCAGTGGCCGACCAGCTGGAACAAGTGGCGGGTCGACAACTGGCTGACCTACGCCAAGGCCCCGTTCGAGACCTGGGGCAACGCCTGGTTCAACGCACCCTGCGTGTTCTGGCCGGCGAAGGCGGGCAAGCCCGTCGACATCAACGGCAGCAAGGTCGCCGGGGCGCTCCTCATCAGCGAAGAGCTCGACGCCGCGACGCCGTACGCCGGCAGCCTCGAGGTCCGCAAGCGGTTCCCGAACTCGAGCCTGATCAGCGCGCCGGGCGGCACCACGCACGCCGGTTCGCTGTCCGGGGTGTCCTGTGTGGACGACAAGATCGCCGACTACCTGGCGAACGGAACGTTGCCGGCGCGCCGGCCCGGCAACCACTCCGACGTCCAGTGCAGCCCGGTTCCGCCGCCGGTGCCCGACGGCGCCGCCGCGCAGAAGTCGGACAACACCGCGAAGGCGGCCCAGGAGAAGCAGCGCACCTTGGCTCAGCTGCTGCACTTCTGAGCGGAATCGACGTGGGTCAGTGCCCCGGTCCGGCTCGTCCGGACCGGGGCACCGTCTTGTCCGCAGGTGTCGCATCGTGGCCTCCCGGTGACGTGGTGTGGTCGACGAGGACGCTAGGGGAGGGGTCCGACAATTTCGGAGCGGAGTCGGCCGTGAGCAGCGCGTGGCCGAAAATTGTCGGGGGTGCGCGCTAGCTTCACGGCATGTCGATCATCGAAGAGCGCCGGACCGAGATCCGGGCACAGGAGATCATCTACCAGATCGCGGTCGCCACCAGGACGGACGAAGACCGCGCCGAACCGAACACCAGGGTGATGATCACCCTGGAAGCCGGCGGTCCCGAGGGCGAACCGGTCGCCGAGGGCAGCCTCGACCTGGACGTCGCCGTGGCGGCCACGGTGGCCGACCTGGTCGCCGACGGCCTGTTGTCCGCGACGACCGGCGCCGGCCGGTCGTCGCGGCGAAGATCCGCGGCCCGGGCCGCCCAGCAAGGCCGCCCGTGGAACGACGAGATGGACGCGGAGCTGGAGAGCCGGTGGCTGGCCGGCGAGAGCGTCACGGAGATCGCGGCGTACTTCGAGCGCACCCCCGGTGGCATCCGCTCCCGGCTGCCGCGCGTGGGCTGCGACCCGGAGAACCCGGGCTGCTACCTCCCCGTGCCGCCGAGCCGGCGCGTGGACCTGGACGGGGGTGAACCGGGCTGAGCACGGTGGCGGGCCGGTCCACTCCGGACCGTCCCGCCACCGCGGCCGTCCCGTTTCCTTCACCCACCGGAGTTGTCCTGATGAGTTTCGATCTCGCCGTGTGGCACCAGCCCACGGCCGCCGAAGAAGCGGCCCGCAAGTACGCCGCGCTGACGTCCCCCGAACCGGTGGTGATCCCGCTGCACCCCCGGGCCGTCGCGTACCACCGGGAGCTGACGGCCCGCTACCCGGAACTGACCGACGTGCCGGTCGAGGACCTCGGCAGCTGCCCGTGGTCGTGCGCCTTGACCGTCGCCGGTGACGGCGTGGTCATGTCGCTGAGCTGGTCCGCTCCCGACGCCGTCGTGTCGTACGTCCAGGAGCTGGCCGGGCGGCACGGGATGGTCCTCTACGACCCGCAGGACGCCACCGTGTACCCACCCTCGGGCGGTGCAGAGTGAGTTCCGTGCCGGGGAACCCGGACGACCGCGGATCAGCCGCCCACGCCCGCGCCCGCCAGCGCGCGGGCGGCGAGGACCTCCAGGCGGGCCACCAGTTCCGGCGGCTCCTCGACCGTGAACGCGCAGCCCAGCCCGAGCAGGCGGAACGCGAGCCAGTCCAGGGTGTCCCCGTGGCTGTGCCAGCGGCAGCCACCGTCCGGCAGCGGCGTCAGCTCGCCCACCGCCGTGCCCAGGCGCGGGGTGATCTCGTCGGCCGTCGCGGCCAGCGTGGCCACCGCCTGGTAGGTGGGCGCGAGGTCGTAGAGCCGTTCGACGACGTAGGCCGCGAGATCCGTCGCGGGTGGCCGGCGCGGGGCGATGCGGCCGCCGGTCGCCTCGGCGTCGTGGACCCGGTCGACGCGGAAGACCCGCCAGTCGTCCCGGTCGAGGTCGAAGGCGACCAGGTACCAGCGCCGTCCGGTGGCGACCAGCCGGAGCGGCTCGGCCCGGCGCCGGGACTCGGTCCCGTCGCCCGAGTGGTAGCGGAACCGGACCGTCTCGTTGTTGGTGATCGCGCCGGCGAACACGGTCAGCTGCGCGGGGTCGACGACGGGGCCGGTGGCCGGCACCGCGACGGTCGCCGTGCCGATCGTGCTCACCCTGCGGCGCAACCGCGCGGGCAGGATCTGCTCGAGCTTGGCCAGCGCCCGCACGGACGCTTCCTCGATGCCGTCGACGGCTTGGCCCGCGGCCGTCCGCAAGCCCACGGCGATCGCGACGGCTTCGTCGTCGTCGAGCACGAGGGGTGGCATCGCGGTGCCGGCGATCAGCCGGTAGCCACCGGTGACGCCGCGGCTGGCCTCGACCGGGTAGCCGAGTTCGCGCAGCCGCTCGACATCACGGCGGATCGTGCGCGGGCTGACCCCGAGCCGGTCGGCCAGTTCGCTGCCCGGCCACTCCCGTGGGGTCTGGAGCAGCGAGAGCAGTCCGAGCAGCCGCGCCGGGGTGTCCGTCATCGGCACAGCATCCCAAGCGCCGCGGCACGGCGTCCGCGCGGTGGCGGGCACCACTTCCCGGTATTCCTGTTTGTTTAGCCTTGCAAGGGCGTGCATAATCATGCGTATGACGGTGAACATCGCGGTGACCGGAGCCAGCGGGTACGCGGGCGGCGAACTCCTGCGCCTGCTGCTGGCCCATCCCGAGGTCGAGATCGGCACGCTCACGGCGGCCAGCAGCGCCGGCACGAAGCTCGGCGTCCACCAGCCACACCTGGTTCCCCTGGCCGACCGTGTCCTGACGGAGACCACGCCGGAGACCCTGGCCGGCCACGACGTCGTCTTCCTGGCCCTGCCCCACGGGCACTCCGCGGCGATCGCGGCGCAGCTCGGCCCGGACGTCCTGGTCGTCGACCTCGGCGCCGACCACCGGCTGGCCGACGCGGCCGATTGGCAGCGTTGGTACGGCGGTGACCACGCCGGCCAATGGCCGTACGGCCTCCCCGAACTGCCGGGCGCGCGGGAGAAGCTCGCCGGCACGAAGCGCATCGCCGTGCCGGGTTGCTTCCCGACCGGCGGCTCGCTCGCCCTCGCGCCCGCCCTGGGCGCCGGCCTGATCGAGCCCGACGTGACGGTCGTGGCCGTCACCGGCACCTCCGGCGCGGGCAAGAGCCTGAAGCCTAACCTGCTCGGCTCCGAGGTGATGGGCTCGGCCAGCGCGTACGGCGTCGGCGGCGCCCACCGCCACACCCCGGAGTTCGCGCAGAACCTCGCCGCTGTCGCGGGTGAGCGGGTCACCGTGTCCTTCACCCCGGTGCTCGCGCCGATGCCGCGCGGCATCCTCACCACGGCGAGTGCCCCGCTGAAGGCGGGCATCGACGCGGCCGCTGTCCGCGAAGCCTACGAAAAGGCCTACGACGCGGAACCGTTCGTCCAGCTCCTGCCCGAAGGCGCCTGGCCGACCACCTCCGCGACGCTCGGCTCGAACAACGTCCAGCTCCAGGTCACGGTCGACACCGACGCGCGGCGCCTGGTCGTCGTCGCCGCGATCGACAACCTGACCAAGGGCACCGCGGGCGGTGCCGTCCAGTCGATGAACCTGGCCCTCGGCCTCCCCGAAACCACCGGCCTTTCCACCGTAGGAGTGGCACCGTGACCGTCACCGGCCCCCAGGGCTTCCGCGCAGCCGGCGTCGCCGCCGGGATCAAGGCGTCCGGCGCCCTCGACTTCACGCTGGTCGTCAACGACGGCCCGCTCGACGTCGCCGCGGGTGTGTTCACCCGCAACGTGATCAAGGCCGCGCCCGTGCTGTGGTCGCAGGAGGTGCTCAAGCAGCAGCGGCTCAAGGCCGTCGTCCTCAACTCCGGCGGCGCCAACGCGGCCACCGGGCCCGGCGGTTTCCAGGACACCCACGCCACGGCCGAGAAGGTCGCCGAGGTGCTCGGCGCCGGCGCGATCGAGGTGGCCGTCTGCTCCACCGGCCTGATCGGTGAACGCCTGCCGATGGACGCCGTGCTGGCCGGGGTCGACACCGCCGTGAAGGCCCTCGACGCGAGTGACCAGGCGAGCCTGAACGCAGCCACCGGCGTGATGACCACGGACACGAAACCGAAGCAGGCCTTCGCGAAGCACGACTCCGGCTGGAGCGTCGGCGGGTTCGCCAAGGGCGCGGGCATGCTCGCCCCGAACCTCGCCACCATGCTCTCGGTCCTCACCACCGACGCCGTGGCGGACAAGGAAACCCTCGACCGCGCCCTGCGCGCGGCCACCCACGTCACGTTCGACCGCCTCGACGTCGACGGCGGCACGTCCACCAACGACACGGTGCTGGTCCTGGCCTCCGGAGCGAGCGGCGTCGAACCCACCGAGGCGGAGCTCGCCGAGCTGCTCACCGCGGTCAGCCACGACCTGGTGCTCCAGCTGCGCGCCGACTCCGAGGGTGCGACGAAGGACGTCGACATCACCGTGAAGGGCGCGGAGTCGGAGACCGACGCGATCGCCGTCGCCCGCACGATCGCCGAGGACAACCTGGTCAAGACGGCCCTCTTCGGCTCCGACCCGAACTGGGGCCGGATCGCCATGGCGCTCGGCCGCGTCCCGGCCCGCATCGACCCGGAGACCGTGTCGATCGCGGTCAACGGCGTCACCCTGTTCGCGAAGGGGATGCCGGCCGCCGACCGGTCCGAGGCCGACCTCACCGGCCGGGCCATCGAGATCGTCGTCGACCTGGGCGTCGGGTCGGCCGGATCGACGGTCTACACCACGGATCTTTCGCACGGTTACGTCGAAGAGAACAGCGCGTACTCCTCATGACCGGCTCGGAGGCTCTGATTTCCGCGGACGAGAGACTGGCGACGGCGGCCGAGAAGGCCGGGGTGCTCATCGAGGCGCTGCCCTGGCTGCAGCGGTTCCACGGCGCCACCGTCGTGGTGAAGTACGGCGGCAACGCCATGATCGACGACGCCCTGAAGGCGGCCTTCGCCGAGGACATGGTGTTCCTCCGGCTGGCCGGCCTGCGCCCGGTCGTCGTGCACGGCGGCGGTCCGCAGATCACCGCGATGCTCAACCGGCTCGGCGTGCCCGGCGAGTTCAAGGGCGGGCTGCGCGTCACCACGCCGGAGACGATGGACATCGTCCGGATGGTGCTCACCGGCCAGGTCAGCCGCGAGCTCGTCGGGCTGATCAACGCCCACGGGCCGTACGCGGTCGGCATCTCCGGCGAGGACGCCCGGCTGTTCACCGCCGAGCGCAAACAGGCCACTGTGGACGGTGAACAAGTCGACATCGGCCTGGTCGGCGAGGTCGCCGAGGTCAACCCGGACGCCGTGCTCGACATCGTCAACGCCGGGCGCATCCCGGTGGTGTCCACGGTCGCCCCGGACGTCGACGGAGTGGTGCACAACGTCAACGCCGACACCGCGGCCGGAGCGCTGGCGGCCGCGCTGGGCGCCGAAAAGCTCGTCGTGCTCACCGACGTCGAAGGCCTGTACGCGGACTGGCCGGACCGCTCGTCGCTGATCGACCGCATCCGCGTCGACCACCTCGAGCCGATGCTGCCCGGCCTGGCCAGCGGCATGATCCCGAAGATGGAGGCGTGCGTGCGCGCCATCCGCGGCGGGGTGCGCCGGGCCCACGTGATCGACGGCCGCCTCGCCCATTCGGTGCTGCTGGAGGTCTTCACCTCCCGCGGCGTCGGCACCATGGTCTTCCCCGAAACGGAGCTCCCGTGACCGACCTCAAGTCCAATGTGGATGGCCAGCAGCACTGGAAGTCCGCGCTGATGGACAACTACGGCACCCCCGCGCTGACCCTCGTCCGCGGCGAGGGCGCGAAGGTGTGGGACGCCGACGGCGCCGAGTACGTCGACCTGGTCGGCGGCATCGCCGTCAACGCGCTCGGCCACGCGCACCCGGCGATCGTCGCCGCGGTCACCGAGCAGATCTCGCGGCTCGGCCACACGTCGAACCTGTACGTCAACCCGGTCGCCGTCGAGCTCGCCGAAGCGCTGCTCGACGTCGCCGGCCTCGCCGGCAACGGCAAGGTGCTGTTCGTCAACTCCGGAGCCGAGGCGAACGAAGCCGCGCTGAAGATCAGCCGGCTGACCGGGCGCACCAAGGTGATCGCGGCCGAGGGCGCGTTCCACGGCCGGACCATGGGCGCGTTGACCCTCACCGGGCAGCCCGGCAAGCGCGACCCGTTCAAGCCGCTGGTGCCCGGGGTGGAGCACGTGCCGTTCGGGGACGTCGCGGCGCTCAAGGCGGCCGTCGACACCGACACCGCGGCCGTGTTCCTGGAGCCGGTGCTCGGCGAAGCCGGGGTGATCCCGGCGCCGGACGGCTACCTGCAGGCCGCGCGCGAGATCACCAAGGCCACCGGCACGTTGCTGGTGCTCGACGAGGTGCAGACCGGCCTCGGCCGGCTCGGCACCTGGTTCGGCTACCAGCAGGCCGGCATCGTGCCGGACGTGATCACCCTGGCCAAGGGGCTCGGCGGCGGCCTGCCGCTGGGCGCGGTGATCGGCGTCGGCGCGGCGGCCGACCTGCTCAAGCCCGGCCAGCACGGCACCACGTTCGGCGGCAACCCCGTCTGCTGCGCGGCGGGCCTGGCCGTGCTCCGGACCATCGCCGACGACAACCTCCTCGACCACGTCTCCGCGCTGGGCAAGGACATCGCGGCGGGCGTCGAAGCGCTCGGCCACCCGCTCGTCGCCGGGGTGCGCGGCGCGGGCCTGCTGCTGGGGATCTCGCTGCGCCGGCCCGTCTCGGTAGCGGTGGCCAAGGCCGTCCAGGACGCCGGCTACCTGGTCAACCCGATCGCGCCCGACACCGTGCGGCTCGCGCCGCCGCTCGTGCTGGACAGCGACCAGGCCGACGGCTTCCTCGCCGCGCTTCCGGGCGCGCTCGACGCCGCGGCCACCGAATCGAAGGACTCCGACTGATGCCCCGCCACTTCCTCCGCGACGACGACGTCAGTCCCGCCGAGCAGAAAGCCATCCTCGACCTCGCCGACGCGCTGAAGGCCGACCCGCTCGGCAACCGCACGCTGGCCGGGAAGTCCGTCACGGCGATCTTCGAGAAGAACTCGACCCGCACCCGGTTCTCTTTCGAGGTGGGCATCAGCCAGCTCGGCGGGCACCCGGTGATCGTCGACGGCCGGTCGATGCAGCTGGGCCGGGAAGAGACGATCGAGGACACCTCGCGCGTGCTGTCGCGGTACGTCGACGCGATCGTCTGGCGGACCTTCGCGCAGAAGCGCATCGAAGCGATGGCCTCGGCCGCGTCGATCCCGGTCGTCAACGCGCTGACCGACGAGTTCCACCCGTGCCAGGTGCTCACCGACCTGATGACGATCCGGGAGCGCAAGGGTGAGCTCGCCGGGCTCACCCTCGTCTACCTCGGTGACGGCGCCAACAACATGGCGCACTCGCTGCTGCTCGGCGGTGTCACCGCCGGGATGCACGTCCGGGTGGTCTCGCCGCTCGGGTTCCAGCCCGACCAGCAGGTCATCCTCGACGCCAAGACGCGCGGTGAGGACACCGGCGGCACGGCCACGGCGTTCACCGATCCATACGAAGCGGTGGCCGGCGCCGACGTGCTCGTCACCGACACCTGGACGTCGATGGGGCAGGAGAACGACGGCCTCGACCGGATCGGCCCGTTCCGCGCCCTCCAGGTCAACACCGAGCTGCTGAAGAAGGCGGCGGACGACGCGATCGTGCTCCACTGCCTGCCGGCGCACCGCGGCTGGGAGATCACCGACGAGGTGATCGACGGCCCGGCCAGCGCGGTGTGGGACGAGGCCGAGAACCGGCTGCACGTCCAGAAGGCGCTGCTGGTCTGGCTCTTCGAAGAGAGCCGGCCCGAAGAGAGCCGGCGATGACCAGCAGCCGGGTGGGGCGGCAGGCCAGGATCACCGAGCTGGTGTCGTCCACGACCATCCGCAGCCAGACCGAGCTCGCGAAGCTGCTGGCCGCGGAGGGCATCGACGTCACCCAGGCGACGCTGTCGCGCGACCTCGACGAGCTGGGCGCGGTCAAGCTGCGCGGCCCGGACTCCGGCGCGCCGGTCTACGTGATCCCCGAGGACGGCAGCCCGGTCCGCGGGGTCCAGGGTGGCACGTCACGCCTGTCCCGGCTGCTGGCCGAGCTGATGGTCTCGGCCGACTCGTCGGGCAACCTGATGGTCCTGCGGACCCCGCCGGGCGCGGCGCAGTTCCTGGCCAGCGCCATCGACCGCGCGGCGCTGGAGGAGGTCGTCGGCTCGATCGCGGGCGACGACACCGTCGCCGTCATCGCCCGGGAACCCTTGTCGGGCAAGGAACTCGCCGAACGCTTCGCCGCGCTGGCCCAGCGCTCGGTCACGGAACACGGAGACGAGACAACGCCATGATCGTGCTCGCCGGTACCGGTGGGGAGGTCGCCCCGGCCGCCGCGAAGCTCGCCGAGGAGACCGGAGCCGAGGTCGTGACGCTCGTCGTCGACCTCGGCGGCCACCCGCCGGCCGGCGGCTCGAACCACGACACGGCCGCCTTCGCGGACGACCACTGCCTTCCGGCGATCCAGGCCAACGCGCTCGTCACCGGACTGGCCTGGCCCGCGGTCGTCCGCCGGCTGGCCGACGCGGCCCGGCGGTGCGGCGCCACGACCGTCGCGCACGGGTACGCCGGGCGCGGCGCGCACCGGTTCGCGGCCGGGCTGGCCGCGGTCGCTCCGGATCTCCGGGTGCTCGCGGTGCCCGGCGCGCCCCCGGCCGAGCGGACTCTCTGGGGGTACGTGGTCGAACCCGGCGACCGGTGGCGGTTCCCCGCCGAGGGGGAGTTCCTCGCCCCGGAGGAGGTCACCGTGACCTTCGACGCCGGGGTCCCGGTGGCGGTCGACGGTGAGACGGTCTCGGTCGCCGAAGCCCTCCGGAGGCTGAACCGCCGGGCGGCGGCGCAGGGCGCCGGGAAACACCGGACCGAAGACGGCCGGACGTTCGCGGCTCCGGGCGCACTCGTGCTGGTCACGGCGCACCGTGCGCTCGAAAGCGCCACCCTCGAGCCGGAGCTGGCCCGGTTCAAGCGGCAGGTCGACCGCGAATGGGCCACCCTGGTCCGCGACGGCCAGTGGTTCTCACCGCTGAAGCACGCGCTGGACAGCTTCGTCGTCGAAGCGCAGGAAGCGGTCTCGGGCGACGTGCGGCTGTTGCTGCACGACGGCCGCGTCACCGCGCTCGAACCGCGTGACGCCCGGCCCGCGGCGGAGTACGTCGCGCGGCCCGGCAAGATCACCGCACAAGCTTGACCCACCGATCGAACCAGATACAGGAGAAGCGAGAACAGTGAGCGGGAACGAGCAGCCGGTGCAGCTGTGGGGCGGCCGGTTCGCCAGCGGTCCGGCGGAGGCCATGGCGGCGCTGAGCGCGTCGACGCACTTCGACTGGCGCCTGGCGCCCTACGACATCGCCGGCTCCCGCGCGCACGCCCGGGTGCTGAGCAAGGCGGGCCTGCTCACCGGCGACGAATTGACCGGCATGCTGACCGCGCTCGACACCCTCGCCCAGGACGTCGCTTCCGGGGCGTTCACCCCGACGATCGCCGACGAGGATGTGCACACGGCACTCGAGCGCGGGCTGCTGGAGCGGGCGGGCACCGAGCTCGGCGGCAAGCTGCGCGCCGGCCGGTCGCGCAACGACCAGGTGGCGACCCTCTTCCGGATGTGGCTGCGGGACGCCGCCCGCCGCGTCGTCGCCGGCACGCTCGACATCGTCGACGCGCTGGTGTCGCAGGCCAAGCGGCACCCGGACGCGATCCTGCCCGGCCGCACGCACCTGCAGCACGCCCAGCCCGTGCTGCTCGCGCACCACCTGCTGGCCCACGGCCAGGCGCTGCTCCGCGACGTCTCGCGGCTGCAGGACTGGGACGCCCGCACGGCCGAGTCGCCGTACGGCTCGGGTGCGCTCGCCGGCTCGTCGCTGGGGCTCGACCCGGAGGCGGTCGCCGCGGAGCTCGGCTTCGCGACCAGCGTGGAGAACTCCATCGACGGCACCGCCTCGCGCGATTTCGTCGCCGAGTTCGCCTTCGCCGTCTCGATGCTGGCGATCAACCTGTCCCGGATCGCCGAAGAGGTGATCATCTGGAACACCGCCGAGTTCGGCTACGTGACGCTGGACGACGCCTGGGCCACCGGCAGCTCGATCATGCCGCAGAAGAAGAACCCGGACGTCGCCGAGCTGACCCGCGGCAAGGCGGGCCGGCTCATCGGCAACCTCACCGGTCTGCTGGCGACGCTGAAGGCCCAGCCGCTGGCCTACAACCGGGACCTGCAGGAGGACAAGGAGCCGGTGTTCGACTCGGTCGAGCAGCTCGAGCTCCTGTTCCCGGCCATCGCCGGCATGCTCGCCACGCTGACCTTCCACACCGACCGCCTCGCCGAGCTGGCCCCGGCCGGGTTCACGCTGGCCACCGACATCGCGGAGTGGCTGGTGCGCCAGGGCGTCCCGTTCCGCGTCGCGCACGAAGCGGCGGGTGAGAGCGTCCGGGTCGCCGAGTCGCGCGGCGTCGGCCTGGACGAGCTCACCGACGAGGAGTTCGAGAAGATCAACCCGGCCCTGACGCCCGCGGTGCGCGAGGTCCTGACCGTCGAAGGCTCGGTGAAGTCCCGCGACGCGCGGGGCGGCACGGCGCCGGTGCGGGTGGCCGAGCAGCGCGCGCGTCTCGAAGAGCGGGTCACCGCCGCCCGCCACTGGCTGAACTGAGCCGGCGAGCCGGGCCGACACCACTGTCGGCCCGGCTCGATAGGCTGGTCGTCGCACGACTTCCCGAAGGAGGGGACGCTTGAGCGGCGACGCAGGCCGGTTGTTCACCCGCGCCGAACTGGCGCTGGACCCGGTCGACCTGGCCCAGTTGCTGCTCGGCTCCGTGCTGGAGGCGACCGGGCCCGACGGCACCGTCGGCGTCCGGCTGGTCGAGGTCGAGGCCTACCGCGGCGAAGACGATCCGGCGTCGCACTGCTACCGCGGCCGGACCCCGCGCAACGCGGTCATGTGGGGGCCGGCCGGTCACCTGTACGTGTACTTCGTCTACGGGATGCATTTCTGCGCGAACGTCGTCGGCACCCACGAGGATATGCCGGGAGCCGTGCTGGTGCGGGCCGGCGAGGTCGTCTCGGGTCTCGACGTCGTCCGCAAGCGGCGCCCGAACGCCCGGGGGACCGGGGAACTGGCCAAGGGCCCGGCCATCCTCACGTCGGTGCTGCGCATCGACCGCGAGCAGAACGGCGTCGACCTGACCGACCCGGCGTCGCCGGTGCGGCTGCACGTCGGCGAGCGGGTGCCGGCCGAACGGATCCGGGTCGGGCCCCGCGTCGGCGTCGCGACGGCGATCGACACGCCGTGGCGGTTCTGGGACGGTGCCTCCCCGGCCGTGTCCACCTACCGCCGCGGCGGGAAGCGCCGGGTCCGACCCGCCAGTTAGTCGGTTGACCTGGTGCGGGAGGATCTACAGGCGTGAGCGAACACATCCTCGACGAGCTGTCCTGGCGCGGCCTCATCGCGCAGTCCACCGACATCGACGCCCTTCGGCGCGAGCTCGACCAGGGTCCTGTGACGCTCTATTGCGGTTTCGACCCGACCGCGCCCAGCCTGCACGCCGGCAACCTCGTCCCGCTGCTCATGCTCAAGCGGTTCCAGCGCGCCGGGCACCGGCCGATCGTGCTGGCCGGCGGCGCGACCGGGATGGTCGGCGACCCGCGCGACACGGGTGAGCGCACGCTGAACACCCTCGACGTCGTCGCGGAGTGGGCCGGGCGCATCCGCGGTCAGCTGGAGCGGTTCGTCGACTTCGACGACAGCCCGATCGGCGCGGTCGTCGAGAACAACCTCAACTGGACCGGCCAGCAGAACGTCCTGGAGTTCCTGCGCGACGCCGGGAAGCACTTCTCGGTCAACGTCATGCTCAACCGGGAGACGGTCAAGCGCCGGCTCGAGAGCGACGGCATGTCGTACACCGAGTTCAGCTACCTGCTGCTGCAGTCGCAGGACTACCAGCAGCTGTACCGCCAGTACGGCTGCAAGCTGCAGGTCGGCGGCTCCGACCAGTGGGGCAACCTCGTCGGCGGGGTCGACCTGATCCGCCGCACCGAGGGGGTGAGCGTGCACGCGCTCACCGCGCCGCTGGTCACCGACGCCGAGGGCCGAAAGTTCGGCAAGTCCACCGGCGGCGGCAAGCTGTGGCTCGACCCGGAGATGACCTCGCCGTACGCCTGGTACCAGTACTTCGTCAACGTGGGTGACGCCGACGTGGTCCGCTACCTGCGGATGTTCACCTTCCTCGACCAGGAGGAGATCGCCGCGCTGGCCGAGGACACCGAACAACGTCCCCACCTGCGCTCGGCGCAGAAGCGGCTGGCCGAGGAGTTCACCACCCTCGTACACGGGGAGAACCAGACCCGGCAGGTGATCAACGCCAGCCAGGCGCTGTTCGGCCGCGGCGAGCTGGCCGACCTCGACGAACGGACCCTCGACGCCGCCATGGCCGAGGTCCCGAACGGCAAGGTCGACCCGTCCGGCGAGGCGACGATCGTCGACCTGCTGCTCGCCGGGGGACTGGTCGACAGCAAGGGCGCCGCGCGCCGCACGGTGAAAGAGGGCGGCGCGTACGTGAACAACGTGAAGATCGGTGACGAGGAGTGGAAGCCCGCTTCGGACGACGCGCTCCACGGCAAGTGGCTCGTCGTCCGCCGGGGCCGGCGCAACGTCGCCGGCGTCGCGCTGGGCGGTTAGCCGCCTCCGCGGCCCGGAACAGGGCTTGACCTGCGGTAACGCGGTTAAGGTACCCCCCTGTTCCGGGCCCCGGAAGGCCATGTAAAGTTCTCCAAGTCGCCAGGGAAACCGGGTGGCCACCGGGACACGAACCAAGCTCTCGCAGAAGCGATTGAGTGGGTGTCCCACCAAATAGCTTGAAACAATCGCCGAGGTTGAGCCCGCCGATAACGTGGGTGATGTCAGAGTGTGTTGCTTGAGAACTCAACAGTGTGCTAGTGAACTAAGCCAGTAGAGCTTATATAACCTCGTATGAGGTTCCTTTGAGATTGATTGAGTACATAGTCTCGATCAAACTATTCATTGTTGGAGAGTTTGATCCTGGCTCAGGACGAACGCTGGCGGCGTGCTTAACACATGCAAGTCGAACGATGAAGCCTTCGGGTGGATTAGTGGCGAACGGGTGAGTAACACGTGGGTAATCTGCCCTGCACTCTGGGATAAGCCTTGGAAACGAGGTCTAATACCGGATATCACAACGCTTCGCATGGAGTGTTGTTGAAAGTTCTGGCGGTGCAGGATGAACCCGCGGCCTATCAGCTTGTTGGTGGGGTAGTGGCCTACCAAGGCGACGACGGGTAGCCGGCCTGAGAGGGTGACCGGCCACACTGGGACTGAGACACGGCCCAGACTCCTACGGGAGGCAGCAGTGGGGAATATTGCACAATGGGCGAAAGCCTGATGCAGCGACGCCGCGTGAGGGATGACGGCCTTCGGGTTGTAAACCTCTTTCGCCAGGGACGAAGCGCAAGTGACGGTACCTGGATAAGAAGCACCGGCTAACTACGTGCCAGCAGCCGCGGTAATACGTAGGGTGCAAGCGTTGTCCGGATTTATTGGGCGTAAAGAGCTCGTAGGCGGTTTGTCGCGTCGGCTGTGAAATCTGGAGGCTTAACCTTCAGCGTGCAGTCGATACGGGCAGACTTGAGTTCGGTAGGGGAGACTGGAATTCCTGGTGTAGCGGTGAAATGCGCAGATATCAGGAGGAACACCGGTGGCGAAGGCGGGTCTCTGGGCCGATACTGACGCTGAGGAGCGAAAGCGTGGGGAGCGAACAGGATTAGATACCCTGGTAGTCCACGCTGTAAACGGTGGGTGCTAGGTGTGGGCGACATTCCACGTTGTCCGTGCCGTAGCTAACGCATTAAGCACCCCGCCTGGGGAGTACGGCCGCAAGGCTAAAACTCAAAGGAATTGACGGGGGCCCGCACAAGCGGCGGAGCATGTGGATTAATTCGATGCAACGCGAAGAACCTTACCTGGGCTTGACATGCGCCAGACATCCCCAGAGATGGGGCTTCCCTTGTGGTTGGTGTACAGGTGGTGCATGGCTGTCGTCAGCTCGTGTCGTGAGATGTTGGGTTAAGTCCCGCAACGAGCGCAACCCTTATCCTACGTTGCCAGCGCGTTATGGCGGGGACTCGTGGGAGACTGCCGGGGTCAACTCGGAGGAAGGTGGGGATGACGTCAAGTCATCATGCCCCTTATGTCCAGGGCTTCACACATGCTACAATGGCTGGTACAGAGGGCTGCGATACCGCGAGGTGGAGCGAATCCCTTAAAGCCGGTCTCAGTTCGGATCGCAGTCTGCAACTCGACTGCGTGAAGTCGGAGTCGCTAGTAATCGCAGATCAGCAACGCTGCGGTGAATACGTTCCCGGGCCTTGTACACACCGCCCGTCACGTCATGAAAGTCGGTAACACCCGAAGCCCATGGCCCAACCCTTCGGGGAGGGAGTGGTCGAAGGTGGGACTGGCGATTGGGACGAAGTCGTAACAAGGTAGCCGTACCGGAAGGTGCGGCTGGATCACCTCCTTTCTAAGGAGCACAACACATCCACGTTCCCGGGATACCCGGATCAAGGGCGTGGGGTGGGCGCGGTTTAACACTCGAATGCAGTGTTGCCGGGCTTGCTCAAGGAATTGTGGAACTACTGGTTATGGCTCATCGCGGTGACAGACGCCTGCTGTTAGTACTGATCCTTCGGGGTCGTGGAGGACGCTCGCAGAGTCGAGTGGTGGGTTGTTCGCGAAGCACACTGTTGGGTCCTGAGGCAACACGCCTTAGGGCTTACACAGCCTGGGAATGTGGTTTGTTTCTGGTGTGGTGTTTGAGAACTGTAGAGTGGATGCGAGCATCTTTGTGGTCAAGTTGTTAAGGGCACATGGTGGATGTCTTGGCTTCAGGAGCCGATGAAGGACGTAGGAGGCTGCGATAAGCCTCGGGGAGCTGTCAACCGAGCTGTGATCCGAGGATTTCCGAATGGGGAAACCCAGCACCAGTGATGTGGTGTTACCCGCACCTGAATATATAGGGTGTGTGGAGGGAACGCGGGGAAGTGAAACATCTCAGTACCCGTAGGAAGAGAAAACAACCGTGATTCCGTGAGTAGTGGCGAGCGAAAGCGGAAGAGGCTAAACCGATTGCATGTGATACCTGTCAGGGGTTGTGTAGTCGGTGTTGTGGGACCCGCCTTGAAGGAACTGACATTTCTTCGGAATTGACGCATGGGTTAGTGGAACGCCTTGGGATGGGCGGCCGGAGTGGGTGAGAGCCCCGTACGCGAAAACTTGTGTTGTTGTTCTTGGTGGTGTTCCCGAGTAGCAGCGAGCTCGTGGAATTTGCTGTGAATCTGCCGGGACCACCCGGTAAGCCTAAATACTTCCTGAAGACCGATAGCGGACTAGTACCGTGAGGGAAAGATGAAAAGTACCCCGGGAGGGGAGTGAAAGAGTACCTGAAACCGTGTGCCTACAAGCCGTCAGAGCTGTAATGGTGATGGCGTGCCTTTTGAAGAATGAGCCTGCGAGTTAGTGCTGCGTGGCGAGGTTAACCCGTGTGGGGTAGCCGTAGCGAAAGCGAGTCTGAATAGGGCGAATATAGTCGCGTGGTCTAGACCCGAAGCGGAGTGATCTACCCATGGCCAGGGTGAAGCGACGGTAAGACGTCGTGGAGGCCCGAACCCACTTAGGTTGAAAACTGAGGGGATGAGCTGTGGGTAGGGGTGAAAGGCCAATCAAACTCCGTGATAGCTGGTTCTCCCCGAAATGCATTTAGGTGCAGCGTCGTATGTTTCACCACGGGGGTAGAGCTACTGGATGGTCTAGGGGCCTTACCGGGTTACCGAAATCAACCAAACTCCGAATACCGTGGTGTGAGAGTGCGGCAGTGAGACGGCGGGGGATAAGCTTCGTCGTCGAGAGGGAAACAGCCCAGAACACCAGCTAAGGCCCCTAAGTGTGTGCTCAGTGGGAAAGGATGTGGGATTGCCCAGACAACCAGGAGGTTGGCTTAGAAGCAGCCACCCTTGAAAGAGTGCGTAATAGCTCACTGGTCAAGTGGTCCTGCGCCGACAATGTAGCGGGGCTTAAGCACACCGCCGAAGCTGTGTCATTGACACAATAGATCCATGCGAGCCCTTGAGGTTTGTGTGTAGTCGTGTTGATGGGTAGGGGAGCGTCCTGCACCCAGGGAAGCCGTGGCGGAAGCTAGCGGTGGAGGGTGTGGGAGTGAGAATGCAGGCATGAGTAGCGAATGCAGAGTGAGAAACTCTGCCGCCGGATGACCAAGGGTTCCTGGGCCAGGCTAATCCGCCCAGGGTAAGTCGGGACCTAAGGCGAGGCCGACAGGCGTAGTCGATGGACAACGGGTTGATATTCCCGTACCCGAGCATGTGCGCCCATGACGAGGCGTTTGATACTAACCACCCAAAGCCATATCCTGAAGTCTTCGGATGGAGGGGTGTGTGTGGAGCGTGGGACCTGATTTCGTAGTAGTCAAGCGATGGGGTGACGCAGGAAGGTAGCTCCGCCAGGCGATGGTTGTCCTGGTGTAAGCGTGTAGGAGAAAGCATAGGCAAATCCGTGCTTTATATACTCTGAGACGTGATGCGTAGCCGTTTGAGGCGAAGTAGAGTGATCCTATGCTGCCGAGAAAAGCCTCTAGTGAGTGCATGCACGGCCCGTACCCCAAACCAACACAGGTGGTCAGGTAGAGAATACTAAGGCGATCGGGTGAACTGTGGTTAAGGAACTCGGCAAAATGCCCCCGTAACTTCGGGAGAAGGGGGGCCAAACATCCTGAAGCTCTTCGCGAGCTAGGGGTGGGTGGCCGCAGAGACCAGCGGAAAGCGACTGTTTACTAAAAACACAGGTCCATGCGAAGTCGCAAGACGATGTATATGGACTGACGCCTGCCCGGTGCTGGAACGTTAAGAGGACCGGTTAATCCCTTCGGGGGTGAAGCTGAGAATTTAAGCGCCAGTAAACGGCGGTGGTAACTATAACCATCCTAAGGTAGCGAAATTCCTTGTCGGGTAAGTTCCGACCTGCACGAATGGCGTAACGACTTTCCGGCTGTCTCAACCACAGGCCCGGCGAAATTGCACTACGAGTAAAGATGCTCGTTACGCGCGGCAGGACGGAAAGACCCCGGGACCTTTACTATAGTTTGGTATTGGTTTTCGGTTCGGCTTGTGTAGGATAGGTGGGAGACTGTGAAGCGGTGACGCTAGTTACTGTGGAGTCATTGTTGAAATACCACTCTGGTCGAATTGGGAATCTGAACCTCGGGCCATGATCTGGTTCAGGGACAGTGCCTGATGGGTAGTTTAACTGGGGCGGTTGCCTCCTAAAGAGTAACGGAGGCGCCCAAAGGTTCCCTCAGCCTGGTTGGCAATCAGGTGTTGAGTGCAAGTGCACAAGGGAGCTTGACTGTGAGACAGACATGTCGAGCAGGGACGAAAGTCGGGACTAGTGATCCGGCACCACCTGGTGGAAGGGGTGTCGCTCAACGGATAAAAGGTACCCCGGGGATAACAGGCTGATCTTGCCCAAGAGTCCATATCGACGGCATGGTTTGGCACCTCGATGTCGGCTCGTCGCATCCTGGGGCCGGAGTAGGTCCCAAGGGTTGGGCTGTTCGCCCATTAAAGCGGCACGCGAGCTGGGTTTAGAACGTCGTGAGACAGTTCGGTCCCTATCCGCCGCGCGCGTAGGATACTTGAGGAAGGCTGTCCCTAGTACGAGAGGACCGGGACGGACGAACCTCTGGTGTGCCAGTTGTCCCGCCAGGGGCATGGCTGGTTGGCCACGTTCGGAAGGGATAACCGCTGAAGGCATCTAAGCGGGAAGCCTGTTCCAAGATGAGGTATCCCACCCTTTGTGGGTTAAGGCCCCCAATAGACCATTGGGTTGATAGGCCAGATATGGAAGCACAGTAATGTGTTGTCGAGTTGACTGGTACTAATAGGCCGAGGACTTGTCTACGAAGGTGTTACGCATCCACTCTACGGTTCTGAAACACCACACGACCCTCTTTTTGGGGGTGTGGGTGTTTGATAGTGTTTCGGTGGTTTTAGCGTCAGGGAAACGCCCGGTCCCATTCCGAACCCGGAAGCTAAGCTTGACAGCGCCGATGGTACTGCAACCGAAGGGTTGTGGGAGAGTAGGACACCGCCAAACTTACCTTCCGTACGGCCCGTTAGGATAGCCAGTTGGCTGCCCTAGCGGGCCGTACGTGTATGTCCAGACCAAGATTTTCCACGGCAGGAGGCCAGGTGTCCGAGTTCGGTCGACGAGACTCAAGCGATGATGGGTCCGGCCGGTCGGCTCGCCGGGACGAAGGCTCCCGGAGCCGGTCGGACGCACCCCGGGGGAACCCCCAGCGTGGTGCCCGGCAGGACCGAGGCGGCCGCGACGGTGGTTACCAGGGCCGGCCTCGCCGTGACGACCAGGGCGTCCGGGGTGGTGGCAAGCCGTCCCGGGGCGGCGACGGTCCCCGTGATCGCGATCAGCGCGGCGGATACGCAGGTCAGAGCCGTGACAGCGGCCGCGCGTCCAGCTCCAGCTCCAGTGACCGCGGTGGTTACCGCGACTCCGGCGACTCGCGTGACCGGGGAAGCCGGCCCAGCGGTGGCGGCACCCGGTTCTCCGGTGGGCCCGCTCGCTCGGGTGGCGGCCGCTACGAGGACCGTGGCGGCAACCGCTCCGGCGGGCGCTACGAAGGCTCGGGCAACCGGTCGGGCGGCGGCTCCGACGACCGCGGCGGCCGGCCGAGTGGCGGCCGTCCGCAGGGCAAGTCGTCCTTCGGCGACCGCAAGCCGCGCTGGGAAGACCGCAGCGGCTCCGACCGCGGCCCCCGCACCGGCGGCTTCAAGCCGGACGACCGCGGCAGCTCCAGCCGTCGCGACGACGACCGCGGCCCCCGCACTGGTGGGTACCGTTCGGACGACCGCGGCAGTTCGGCTCGTCGTGATGACGATCGTGGTTCCCGTTCCGGTGGTTTCCGTTCGGATGACCGTGGCAATTCGAGTCGTCGTGACGATGACCGTGGTTCCCGTTCCGGTGGCTTCCGTTCGGACGACCGCAGCAGTTCGAACCGTCGTGATGACGACCGTGGTTCGCGTACCGGTGGATTCCGGTCGGACGATCGCGGCAAGAGCAGTTACCCCCGTCGTGATGACGACCGTGGGCCCCGCACCGGTGCTCCGCGTTCGGATGACCGCGGTAAGGGCAGCTACGAGCGTCGTGACGACTCCCGTGGTGACCGTTCCGGCAGCTTCGACCGGAGCAAGAGCAGCTACCCGCGTCGTGACGACGATCGTGGCCGTGGTGGCTACGACAAGGGTGCTCGCTCCAGCGGTCCCCGTTCCGATGACCGCGGCTCGGCGCGTACCGGCGGCTTCCGCTCGGACGACCGCAAGAGCAGCTACCCGCGTCGCGACGACGATCGTGGTGCCCCTCGCTCGGACGACAGCGGCAAGAGCAGCTACCAGCGTCGTGATGACGACCGCAAGCCCGGGACCTCCCGGGAGTCCGGCAGCTACCAGCGCCGGGACGACGACCGCAAGCCGGGCGGCTACCAGGGGCGCGACGAGAACCGCCGCACCGGTGGTTACCAGGGGCGTGACGAGAACCGTCGGACCGGTGGCTACCAGGGCCGTGACGACAACCGCGGTCCGCGCGACTCCGGCGGCCGGGACGACCGCTCCGGCGGGGGTTCCCGCGACACCGGGAAGCCGTTCGACAACACCCGCGACGACAAGCGTCCGGCTCGCGACCACGGCGACCGCAAGGACCGTCCCGTGCGGCGGGAGTTCGAGCGCAAGGACAGCGTCCACCGCAACCCGCGGCCCGGCGTCCACACCCCGCTCGACGACGAGGCCTTGGCGAGGGAGTTCCTGGAAGCGCCGGAGCTGCCTGAAGGCGTCGAGTTCTCCGACCTCGACGAGGAAGCCCGCCGCGAGCTGCGGACGCTGCCGAAGGCGCTGGCCGAGACCGTCGGGAAGCACCTCGTCGCGGCCGGCGGCCTGATGGACAGCGACCCCGAGGCCGCGCTCGAGCACGCCAAGTACGCCAAGGCCAAGGCCTCGCGCGTGCCGATCGTCCGGGAGGCGCTCGGCCTGGTCGCCTACAACTCCGGCAACTGGGCAGAGGCGCTGTCGGAACTGCGTGCCGTCCGGCGGATGACCCGCAGCGACGACCACATCGCCATCATCGCCGACGCCGAACGCGCGCTGGGCCGGCCCGAGCGGGCTCTGGACCTCGCGAAAGAGGCCGACACGACGAAGCTGGCGAAGGCCACGCAGGTCGAGCTGGCGATCGTCGCGGCCGGGGCGCGCCGGGACCTCGGGCAGATCAACGCCGCGGTCGTTTCGCTGCAGGGTGCGGACCTCAAGGCCGAGAAGCGCGACCCGTGGAGCGCGCGGCTCTTCTACGCCTACGCCGACAACCTGGTCGCGGCGGAGCGCAAGGACGAGGCCATCCGCTGGTTCCTCAACGCGGCGGAAGCCGACGCGGACGACGAGACCGACGCGGCCGAGCGCGCCGCGGACCTCTCGAACGAAGGGATCGAGCCGGCCAAGGCGGCCAAGACCACCGAGGCTCCCAAGACGACCGAGTCGGCGAAGACCGCTGAAGCGGCCGGGACCGACGAGCCCACCAAGGCAACGAAGGCGACCGAGCCGACGAAGGCGACCGACGCTGTCGAGACGACCGACGCGGCCCAGGCGGACGAGCCGACGAAGGCGACTGGGGCGGCCAAGACCGCTGAGGTAACCGAGGCGGCCAAGGCAACCCAGGCGAACGAGTCGGCCGAGACCGCCGACGCAACCGACCCGGCCAAGGCTGAAGCCGCCGACCCGGCCAAGGCCGAGGCCGACAAGCCGGCCAAGGTTGAAGCCGACAAGCCGGCCCCGGCCGAAGGTGACGAGCCTGGTGCCACCGTCGAGTCGGATGACTGACTCCCTGCTGGCGGCCTGTGACGCCGTCCTGTTCGATCTCGATGGCACCGTCTACCACGGCACCCAGGTGATCCCGGGGGCCCCGGAGACGGTCAAGGCCGCCCGGGATCACGGGACGCCGGTGCGGTTCGTCACGAACAACGCGTCCAAGGCTCCGGTCGAGGTCGTCGAGCACCTCGTCGGCCTCGGCATGCCCGCCGACGTCGGCGAGGTGCACACCAGCGCCCAGGCTGGTGCGGTGCTCCTGAGGGAACGGCTCGCGCCGGGGGCCGAGGTGCTCGTCGTGGGCACCGAGGCGCTCGCGGCCGAGGTTGCCCAGGCCGGGTTGGAGCCCGTCCGGGAGAACAGCGAGAGCGTCCAGGCTGTCGTGCAGGGGCACTCGCCCGACAACACCTGGGCCGCGCTCGCCGAGGCGTGCCTGGCCATCCGGGCGGGTGCGCTGTGGGTGGCCTGCAACGTCGACGCGACGCTGCCCAGCGAGCGGGGCCTGCTGCCGGGCAACGGCTCGATGGTCGCCGCGCTGCGCACGGCCACCGACGTCGAACCGGTGGTCGCCGGGAAGCCGGAGCCGCTGCTGTTCGAGACCGCGGCGAAGTCGGCCGGGGCGGAGCATCCGCTCGTCGTCGGTGACCGGCTCGACACCGACATCGCCGGCGCGGTCGCCGCGGGTGTCGACTCGCTCGTCGTGCTCTCCGGCGTTGCGACGCCGAAGCAGCTGGTCGAGGCCATCCCGGCCGAGCGCGGTACCTACCTCGCGGCGGACCTCACCGCGCTCACGTCCACTCTCGAAGAACTGAAGATCGGGCCTCGGCCCGGCTGGTCGGTCGACGCCGGGGACGGCGTCCTCACCGTCGACGGCGAGGGTGACGACCTGGACCTGCTCCGGGCGCTCTGCCACGCGGCGTGGGAGTCCGGCAAGACGAAGGTCCAGGCCGACGGCGACACCGCGAAGGCCGCGCTGGCGCGGCTCGGACTGGCCTGACTGATACCGTTCTTGACGTGCAGGATCACCCGTACCCCGTCCCGGGACCGCCGCCCGGTGCGTTCTCCGAGCAGACCGACCCGCGGGCCGGCATCGCCGAGGCCGTCGCCGGTCTGGACGACCTGGACGCGCTTCCGCTCACCGAGCACGTCGAGCGCTTCGACGCCGTGCACACCGAGCTGACCGTGGCCCTGTCCAGCATCGACAAGGTCTGACCAGGTGCCCAAGCGGGCCCGCCTCGACGCGGAACTGGTTCGGCGCGGCCTCGCCCGCTCACGCGAGCAGGCCTCGGCGCTGATCACCGGCGGCAAGGTCACCGTGCGCGGGATGGTCGCGGCGAAGCCCGCCACCGGTGTGGAGACCGACGCGCCCATCGTCGTGAAGGACGAAGACGACCCCGGCTGGGCTTCGCGCGGTGCGCATAAGCTGCTCGGGGCGCTCGAGGCGTTCGGCCCGCTCGGGCTGGAGGTCGAAGGCAAGCGCTGTCTCGACGCCGGTGCGTCCACCGGCGGGTTCACCGACGTGCTGCTGCGCGCCGGCGCCGCGACCGTGATCGCCGCCGACGTCGGCCGCGGCCTGCTCGACTGGCGGATCCGCACCGACGAACGGGTCGTGGTGCTGGACCGCACCAACGTCCGCAACCTCACGCCGGACGATCTTGGCGGCCAAGTCGATCTCGTGGTCGGCGATCTGTCGTTCATCTCGCTCAAGCTCGTGCTGCCCGCGCTCGTCGACTGCGTGCGCGAGGGCGCCGATCTGGTGCCGATGGTGAAGCCCCAGTTCGAAGTGGGCAAGGACCGGCTGGGTAGCGGTGGTGTCGTGCGCGACCCCGAACTGCGCGCCGAATCGGTGCTGAACGTGCTCGACGAAGCCGCGAAACTGGGCCTCTCGCTGCGCGGGGTGACCGCCAGCCCGCTGCCGGGGCCGTCCGGGAACGTCGAGTATTTCGTGTGGCTCAGGAAAGAACACGTGGCCGAGTCCACTGTGGACGCGGTAGACAGGTCTGAGGCCGAGCGGCTCGTCCGAACCGCCGTCGAGGAAGGGCCCGCATGACCACCGAACGTGAAGTTCTCCTCATGGTGCACCCCGACCGGGACGCCACCGGCGAGGCGGCGCGCGAGGTTTCCGCGCGCTTCGCCAAGGCCGGGATCCGGATCCGGGTGATCGAGGACGACGTCTGCGCGCTGATCAACCCGGACGAGCACGGCGTCGGCGCGTCCTGCACCGTCGTCGACCCGGACGACAACCCCGCCGCGGGGGTCGAGCTGGTGTTCGTGCTCGGCGGTGACGGCACGCTGCTGCGCGCGGCCGAAATCGCCCGCCCGGCCGGGGTGCCGGTGCTGGGCGTGAACCTGGGCCGTGTCGGGTTCCTCGCCGAGGCCGACTCGGACGCGCTGGCCGACACCGTGCAGCGCGTCGTCGACGGCGACTACCAGGTCGAAGAGCGGATGACGATCGACGTCACCGTCACCCACGGCGGCACCGAGCTGAGCCGGACCTGGGCGCTGAACGAGGCCAGCGTCGAGAAGAGCACGCGCGAGCGGGTGCTCGACGCGCTGATCGAGGTCGACGGGCGGCCGGTTTCGGCGTTCGGCTGCGACGGTGTGCTGTGCGCCACACCGACCGGTTCGACGGCGTACGCGTTTTCGGCCGGCGGCCCGGTCATCTGGCCGGACGTGCAGGCGCTGCTGGTCGTGCCGAGCAACGCGCACGCGATGTTCTCGCGGCCGCTGGTCGTCTCGCGCGACTCGGTGATCACCGTCGGGATCGACCCGGACGGCTCGTCCGCGGTCCTGACCTGCGACGGCACCCGCAGCCACGACCTGCCGCCGGGCGCGCGCGTGCGGGTCACGTGCGGCGGGACGCCGGTGCGGCTGGTCCGGTTGTGGGACGGCCCGTTCACCGATCGCCTGGTGCAGAAGTTCGCTTTGCCGGTGAAGAGCTGGCGCGAGCGGCACGCCCGCCCGAACGAGTAAGGGCGCGAACGGCCCGTTCGGCGCTTTATTCGAACATATCGGCGACTCGCCGGGCCGCCGGGTGCGCGGAGTGTCGGTGGGGGCCGCTACGGTAGGCGGCGTGCTGGCCGAGATGCGCATCCAGGGCCTCGGAGTCATCGAGGACGCCCTGCTGGAACTGCACGCGGGCTTCACCGTCGTCACCGGTGAGACGGGTGCCGGGAAGACCATGGTCGTCACCGGGCTCCACCTGCTCTCCGGGGGCCGGGCCGAGGTCTCGAAGGTACGAACGGGGATGCTCAAGGCGTTCGTGGAAGGACGGTTCACCTATTCGGGCGTCGAAGGCGCCGAACGGATCGTCACCGACTCCGGTGCCGACGTGGACGAGGACGGCAGCGTCATCGCGCTGCGCGCCATCGCCGTCGACGGCCGGTCCCGGGCCCACCTGGGCGGTCGGTCGGTGCCGGTCGGCGTGCTCGCGGAGCTGTCCGAACAGCTGATCGCGGTGCACGGGCAGAACGACCAGCTGCGGCTGCTGCGCCCGGCCGAGCAGCGCGCGGTGATCGACCGGTTCGCCGGCGACGCCGTCACCAAGCCGCTGCGCGCCTACCAGGAGATCCGCTCCGAGTGGCTGGCGGTGATCGCCGAGCTGACCGAGCGCTCCACTCGCTCCCGCGAGATGGCCCAGCAGGCGGACCTGCTCAAGCACGGGCTCACCGAGATCGACGCGGTCGAGCCGACCCCGGGCGAGGACGTCGACCTCACCGCGCAGATCAAGCGGCTCGCGGCGGTCGACGAGCTGCGGGCGACCGCGACCGAGGCCCACATCGCCGTGTCCGGCTCGGCCGAAGGCGATCCGGACGCCCCGGGCGCCATGGGCCTGGTCTCCGAGGCGCTGCGGCGGTTGTCGACGTCGGAAGACGGCGTGCTGCGCGAGCTGGCGCCGCGGCTGGAAGAGGCGTCGGTGCTGCTGGCCGACGTCGGGGCCGAGCTCGGCGGGTACGTCGAGACGCTCGACGCCGACCCGGCACTGCTGGAGAAGGTGCTGGCCCGGCAAGGCGACCTCAAGCGGCTGACCCGCAAGTACGCGGCGGACGTCGACGGCGTGCTCGCCTGGGCCGAGGACGCCCGGCGCCGCCTGGAGACCATGGACACCTCGGAAGAGGCGCTGGCCGAGCTGGCGATGCGGCGCGACCAGCTCGCGGTGCAGCTGGCCACCCACGCCGTCGAGGTGTCGGCGGCGCGGGAGAAGTCCGCCTCGGAGCTGGCGGCGGAGATCACCCGGGAGCTGTCCGGCCTGGCGATGGGCCAGGCCGCGATCGAGGTGACGGTCGAGCAGCGCCCGGCCGAGCACGGCGACACGCACGCGCTGGCCATCGACGGCCACGCGGTGCACGCGGGCGCGGACGGCATCGACGACGTCGAGCTGCTGCTGCGCGCGCACGACGGCGCGCCGCCGCTGCCGGTGCACAAGGCCGCCTCGGGCGGTGAGCTGTCCCGGGTGATGCTGGCGATCGAGGTCGTTCTCGCGCACGCCGACACGGTGCAGACGCTGGTGTTCGACGAGGTCGACGCGGGCGTCGGCGGCCGTGCGGCGATCGAGATCGGCCGCCGGCTGGCGCGGCTCGCGCGGACCCACCAGGTCCTGGTGGTCACGCACCTGCCGCAGGTGGCCGCGTTCGCCGACCAGCACCTGGTGGTGGACAAGGGCCACACCGGCGGGGTGACCCGCAGCGGGATCAAGAACCTGAGCCAGGGCGACCGCGTCAGCGAGCTGGCCCGGATGCTCGCCGGCATGGACAACGAAACGGGCCGCGCGCACGCGGAGGAACTGCTGGCGACGGCCGAGAAGGACAAGACCGAGTTCGAGCCGAAACGCAAGCGGGCCAAGAAGAAGTAATACGCGTCAGCCGTCCAGGTCCGCGTTGACGGCGCGGAACACGTCCGCGAGCACGCGGGCCTGCTCGCGGCTCACGTGCTCGGCGAAGTGGCGTTCGACGCCCCGGACGTGCGTGGGCCACGCCTCCTCCAGCGCCGCCAGGCCCGCCGGCGTCAGGATCACCAGGGTGGCCCGGCGGTTGCCCGCGTCCACCTCGCGCCGCGCGTAACCGTTGCGCTCGAGGCCGTCGACCAGGCGGGTCAGCCCGCTCGCGCTGTGCACCAGGGCGTCGGCCAGGTCCTTCATGTGGAGCCGCTGCTCCGGCGCCTCCGAGAGCTGGACCAGCGCGTCGTAGGTGCGGTGCGACATCCCGTGCGCGGCGCGCAGGTCCGCGTCCAGCGCCCGCAGCAGCAGGGCCGACGAGCGCAGGAAGCCGCGCCACGCCGCGTCGTGTTCTCGGGACAGGCTCACTCCGGGAATAGTACTCGTGCGAACAGTTGTTGTGCGGACTGTTCGCTTGCGAAGAAAGGACGCCCGATGCGCGCAGTGGTACTCCGGGAACCCGGCCCGGTCGAGAACCTCGAACTGAAGGACATCCCGCTGCCCGAGGCGAAACCGGGCTGGGTCCGGATCGCCGTCAAGGCGTTCGGGCTCAACCGTTCCGAGCTGCACACCCGTCTCGGCCTGGCCGACGGCGTCACGTTCCCGCGGGTGCCCGGCATCGAGGCCGTCGGCGTCGTCGACGCCGCGCCCGACGGCGGTTTCGCGGTCGGACAGCAGGTCGCCACGATGATGGGCGGGATGGGCCGCACCTTCGACGGCGGTTATGCCGAGTACACGCTCGTCCCGCGCGAGCAGGTCGTGTCGTTCCGCTCGGACCTGCCGTGGGAGGTGCTCGGCCAGGTCCCGGAGACACTGCAGACCGCGTACGGCTCCCTCACCACCGGCCTCGACCTGCGGGAAGGCCAGACGCTGCTGATCCGCGGCGGGACGTCGGCGCTCGGCTTCGCCACCGCGACGCTCGCCCGTGACCTCGGCGCCACCGTCTTCGCCACGACCCGGCAGCGGGACCGCCTGGGCACCCTGGCCGCGCACGGCGTCGAGCACCCGCTCCTGGACGACGGCGACGTCGCCGCGCAGGTCCGGGCGATCGTCCCGGACGGCGTCGACGCCGCTCTCGAACTCGTCGGGACGCCGACCCTGCCGGACACCCTCGCGGCCGTCCGCGTGCACGGCACCGTGTGCTTCACGGGCATGCTCTCGAACCAGTGGACAATCAAGAATTTCTATCCGATCGGATACCTTCCCGCCGGTGTGCGCTTGACCGCTTATGGTGGTGAGGCGGACGATCTGCCCGCATCGGTTCTCCAGCGGTACCTCGACCGGATCGCCGCCGGCGGCGTCAGCCTCGGCCCGGCCCGGGTCTACCCGATGGAGGCGATCCGGCAGGCGCACGACGACCTGGAGCACAACCGGACGGCGGGCAAGCTCGTCGTGCTGACCGGCCGAGTGGAGGGAGCCGCCCCTTGATCCTGCCGCCACCCGCGGATGTCGAAGCGCAGCTGGCCGCCGCCCGCCGGGAGGGCGACCTCGACACCTACCTCGGCCTGCTCGCCGGGGAGGAACTGTTCGTCCCCATCCGGCGGGCCGACGCCGAGAGCATCCTCGAGGACCGCGCCGAGACCTTCCCGAACGTCTACCACGAGACCGGCGGCGACGAGTTCCTGCAGGTGTTCACCCGCGGCGCGCTGCCCGACCTCGGGCCGGACGTCGTCGTGATGAGCGGGGCGCTCGACTGGGCGGTCGACGGCGTCGGGCGCCACGAGCGGGTCGTGTTCAACCGCGGCACCCGGGGCGAGTGGCGGCTGCCGGGCGCGACGCTGCAGCCGTGGCTGGACGCCCACCTCGATGACGTCACGCCGCTGGAAGAGCAGGTCGAACGGCTGATCACCGCGCCCTACGGGCACCTCGAAGGGCCGATCGCGCACGCGCTCGCCTGCGGGGCGCACCTGGCCGTGCTGAACGCGGCGCCGTGGAACCTGCTCGACGCGCGCTACCACGACTACGTGGCCGAGGTCCGCGGCCTGCGCGACTGGTGGGGCGTGGCCGACCCGCCGGCCTGGCGCGCCACGATCGGTGACCTCATCGGCGACGGCTACGCGCTCACGCCCGGCAACCTGGTGCTGATGCTGCGCCTGCGGTTCGCCGCCGAGTCCGGGCTGCGCGACGGCGAGTTCGACCCGCTGACCTGGGCGCAGCTGGTGGGCCGGTGGTGCGCGGAGAACGACGCCGAGGACCAGGCCGACGAGCTGCGCGACACCGTGCGCCGGGTGTCGCGCTACGAGCAGCGCTTCCGCGCCGACGGCCTGCTCGACGCCGGGGGTTTCGTCACGACGGCGTTGTCCTGGGACGTCGGGCGCGCGGTCAACATCGCGCGCTGGGGGCTGGCCGCCGGGTACTGCGACGCGCTCACCGCCGAGCTGATGGTCCTGGAGGCCGGCTCGCTCGCGCGTCGCTACCACCAGTCATGGGCCGACCTGTCGGCGGGCTACCTCATGGGCCGGGTGCTGCACAGCCGGGACGACGAGTTCGGCGAGTGGTACCCCGCCGCCGTGCGGGTCCACCACCAGCTCCTTCAGGACCCGGGCAGCCCCTGGGTGAACCTCGATTTCGGGTCTCTTTCGGAGGAGTCCGACGCCTGATCGGGAACTTGGGCGCGGCGTGGCTCACCACAACGAGTCACCTCTGCTACGGCGTGGCGTGCGCAGTCCCACGAGCAAATTTGTCACCATCGGCCACATGAAGCTCACCGGGCTGCTCACGCGGAACTCCGAACCCCTGCCGGGCATCACCGGGGTCGCCAGGGTCGACCGCCGCACCCGGGAGCTGCTGCGCCGGATCAGTCCGGGCGACATCGTCGTGCTCGACCAACTGGACCTCGACCGCGCGACGGCCGACGCGCTCGTCGACGCCGAGGTCGCCGGCGTGGTCAACGCGTCGCCCTCGATCTCCGGCCGGTTCCCCAACCTGGGCCCCGAGATCCTCATCGCCGCCGGCGTCCCGCTGGTCGACTCGGTGGGCGGGGAGCTGCTGCGCTCGATCAAGGACGGCACGAAGCTGCGGCTGCTCGACGGCGTCGTGTACGTCGGCGAGCGCCAGGTCGCCTCCGGCATCGAGCAGACCGCCGACAGCGTCGCGGACCAGATGATCGAGGCCAAGGCCGGGATGTCGACGCAGCTGGAGGCGTTCTCGGCCAACACCATCGAGTTCCTGCGCCGCGAGCGCACGCTGATCCTCGACGGCGTCGGCGTGCCGGAGCTGAAGGTGCAGCTGCGGGACCGGCACGTGCTGGTCGTCGCGGGCGGCAACGGGCACGCCGAAGACCTCAAGAAGCTCAAGAAGTACATCGCCGAGCACCGGCCGGTGCTGATCGGCGTCGACGCCGGCGCCGACACTCTGCGGGCGCAGGGCCACCTGCCGGACGTCATGGTCGGCGACCCGACCGGGATCGGCACCGCGACGCTGCGCAGCGGCGGCGAGGTCGTGGTGCCCGCCCAGCCGGACGGGCACGCCCCCGGCGTCGAGCGGATCCAGGACCTCGGCATCGGCGCGGTGACGTTCCCCGCGTCCGGCAACGCCGAGGACCTCGCGCTGCTGCTGGCCGACGCGCACGGCGCGACCCTCGTGGTCACGGTCGGTTTCCAGGCCACCCTGCGCGAGTTCCTCGACCACGGCCGGTCCGGCTCCAACCCGTCGACGTTCCTCACGCGCCTGAAGCTCGGCACGAAGCTCGTCGACGGGAAAGCGGTGGCGACGCTGCACCGCAGCCGGGTCTCGATCGGCGCGGTCGTCCTGCTCGTGCTCGCCGCGGTCGTGGTCGTCGCCGCGGCCCTGCTGGTGTCCGACGTGGGCTCGGTCTACCTGGACTGGCTCCGGCACACCTGGAATTCGCTCGCTGCCTGGGTCAAGGGATTGTTCACGTGATTTCGCTTCGCTACCACGTAGTTTCCATCGCCGCCTGCTTCCTGGCCCTCGCCGTCGGCGTCGTGCTCGGTTCGACGGCGCTGAACGGCTCGCTGCTTTCGGGGCTGGCGGGGGAGAAGAAGGACCTGGGCAGCCAGGTCTCCGACCTCGAAGCCCAGCGCAACGCGCTCACCGCCCGGCTCGCCGACGCGGACGCGTTCGCCGGCGCCATGGGGCCGAAGGTCGTCGCCGGGGTGCTGGACAAGCGGACGGTGGTCCTCGTGACCACCGAGGACGCGCGCCCGGCCGACCGGGACGCGCTCAAGCAGCTGATCGGCCAGTCCGGCGCGACCGTGACCGGCGAGGTGCAGCTGACGGCCGCGTTCGCCGATCCCGAGAAGGCCGACCAGCTCCGCGACGTCGTCACGCGGCTGCAGCCGGCCGGGTCGAAGTTCCCGACCGCGGGTGACTCCGGCACGCTCGCCGGCGCGCTGCTCGGCTCGGTGTTGTTGCTGGACAAGGCGTCCGCCAAGCCGCAGTCCTCGGGTGAGGAGCTGGCCGCGGCCCTGGGCGGGCTCACCGACGGCGGGTTCGTCAAGGCGGGCCCCGACGTCAAGCCGGCGCAGCTGGCCGTGGTGCTCACCGGCGCGCAGGCGACCGGCGACGGCGCGGGCGACCGGGCGGCCACGATCGCGCGGTTCACCACCCAGCTCGACCGCACCGGTGCGGGCACCGTGCTCGCGGGGGACGCCGGTTCCGCCGACGGCACCGGCGCGCTCGGCGTCGTCCGCGCGGACACCTCGGCGACGTCGATCCTGTCCACTGTGGACAACGTGGACACCTCCGCCGGCCGGGTGAGCACCGTGCTGGCGCTGAAGGAACAGCTCGACGGTGCGGCCGGCCGCTACGGCATCGCGGGCAACGCCCAGGCGCCCGCACCGGGCGTCACCAGCCCCACCGGCAACTGACCCCGCAAGCGTTTCCCCAGGAAAAGTCCGTGAATGCCACATCGAGGGACGCTATGTCCCTCGATGTGACATTCACGGACTCGGGTGGGGCGAGTGGGTCAGCCGGCGAGCCAGAGGGCCGGGACGTTCGGCGGTTCCCAGCCCACCAGCGAGGTGTGGGCCTGGCGGCACGTGTACGTGACGCCGTTGTAGGTCACCTTCGCACCCGTGGCGTAGGCCGTGTTCGGCGCCCACGCGGGGACCGACGGCGGCGTGGTGGGCGTGGTCGTCGGCGGAGTGGTGGGTGTCGTGGGCGTGGTCGGGGTGGTGGGGGTCGTCGGGGTGGTGGGTGTGGTCGGGGTCGTCGGCGTGGTGGTCGGCGGCGGTGTCGAGCAGTTCGGCGTCGACGCGGCCAGGCCGTTGACCACGGCGTGGAAGAGCGTCGAACCCGGGTCCAGGTCGTAGAGCGAGAACATCATCGCGCCGCCGAGGCCGGTGCAGTGGATGTAGTCGGTGCGGGCCTTGATGGACTGGGCCGAGGAGCCGCCGAAGAAGTTGGTCCCGTCGTAGAACCAGGCCGACTGCGTGACCGGGTCCCAGTAGGTGTCGGCCGGGTTGTCGACGATGCCGGAGAGTTCCTTGTACATCGCCACGCCCGGCACGTTGCCGCTCAGCGTGTGGCCCGCGGACGGCCCCGACGCCGACTGGTACAGGCCGTGGTTCGAGCCGGCCGGCACGCCGGTCCAGCCGCGGTAGTAGAACGGGATGCCCAGCGTCAGCTTGCTCGCGGGGAACCCGCCCGCGATGCCGTACGCGCTGTTGCCGTGCAGGTAGTCCTTGATCACCGAGTCGGTCGTGTACTTCTCGGTGCCCGGGGGAATGGTGCCCGACGGGTCGCTCGGCGAGGAGTACAGCGGGTCCTGGAAGTTCGTCGGCCCGGTGGCGTCCCACGCGCCGTGCATGTCGTAGGTCATCGCGTTGCCGAAGTCCAGGTACTGCCCGATCTTGTCGGTCTGGATCTTCGCGATCTTGTCCTGCCCGCCCGGCAGCGCGGCCGACAGCGCGTAGTGCTTGCCGCCCAGCGCGTCCAGCTCGGTGCGGAACTCCGCCAGCAGCGCGGTGTAGTTCGCGGTGTCGGCAGCGCTGTAGTGGTTGCCGACGTGCCCGGTGGGCGAGCCCGGGTACTCCCAGTCGATGTCTATGCCGTCGAAGATGCCGGCCGCGGTGCCCGGGCCGCCGTAGCCGCCGGAGGCCGGGATGTTGCCCTTGATGAACATGTCCAGGCACGAGCTGACGAACTTCTTGCGCGACGCGTCGGTCGCGGCGGCGTCGGAGAAGTACTTCGAGTACGTCCAGCCGCCGATCGACAGCAGCACCTTGAGGTTCGGGTGCCGGGCCTTCAGCTCCTGCAGCTGGTGGAAGTTGCCGACGATCGGCTGGTTGAAGGTGTCGGCGGTGCCGTCGACGCTGATGTCGGAGCCGAAGGACTTCTGGTAGTCGGCGAACTGGTCCTCGCCGCCGTCACCGGCGTTCGGGTCGGTCTCGCCGCCCGGGTCGGGCGTGGTCGCCTTCGACGCCTCGAAGCAGGTGTGGTTCGTGGGATCGATGTTCTCGAAGTCGTAGAGCAGGTAGTCGAGGTTGCCGGCGATCGCGTCGACGTTCTTCAGGTAGTAGGCGTTCTGGTAGATGCTCCACTGGTCGAAGTAGGCGATCCGGACCCCGCCGGACGTAGCGGCGGCCGCGGGTGGCGCGGCCGGGCCGGCGACCGTGAGCGCGCCCACGACCAGGGCGGCCGCGGCGGCGGCGACCATCGCCAATCTTCGGGAAACCCTCTGCATGCTGTCTCCTCGCGCAGGCGGACGGCCCCCTCCCGGGCCGCGTCGGCGCGAGAGGGGGCGGTACGCGATGGTTCTTCACGAACAGGTGCCGGCCCGTTCATGAATGTGCGCGTGCGCACACCGAGTGTCAATACTTTGGACTAGACCAATCTCGGCAGCCGTGTGCTATGGGGTCCGGTGTCCGGATTTCCCAGCGATGGTAGGGGTTACTTGAGCGGCGGGTCGAGCGGGAAGCACGACACGCGCACCGGCCACGTGTCACCGCCGGCGGGCAGCGGCATCTTCTTCAGCGCGGCGGCCGCCTGGCCGTCGTGCGCTTCCTCGGCCGCGGCGTGGAAGATGTCCGCCGCGATCGACTGGTCGAACACGCCGATCTGCTGGTGCGGCCAGCCCGCCGCGCCCTGCAGCGCGCCGGGGATCAGCTGGTCGACGACCTTGCGCAGGGTCGCCCCGTTGGGCGCGGTGTACTTCCAGACGTCGACGCCGAGGTTCTTGCCGAGCTCGGCCATCCGGCCCCACGCCGTGAGGTTGAAGTTGACGTAGTGCCACGACATCGTCCGCGCCAGCTCGAGCGGCTGGCTGCCGTCGGCGGCGAACTGGACCGGGAACCGGTTCTTCTCCGCGTCCAGCACGATCTTCCTCGCCGCGTCCCGCCGGCCCAGGTACGCGGCGATCGTCGCGTTCTGCATGTCGAGGAACGTGCCGTGGTTGTTCGTGGCGGCCAGTTCCAGCTTCGCCTGCGGGCTGGTCTGCATCCAGTTCAGGTACTGCGCGAGCCACGCCTTGACGCCGGCGCGGTCCTGGCCGGTCCAGCCCGGCGCGCCCGTGTCGAGCAGCGCGAACACGTCGAGGACCTGGCTGAACGACTGCGTGGAGTCGATGATCCCGGTGCCGCTGATCGTGTTCTTGCACGGGATGATCTGCGAGTACGTCATGTTCGGGTTCATCTTGGTGGCCGGGTCGAGGAACCACGTCCGGATGTCCAGCGCCGCCCGCTTCGCGTACTTCGCGTCGCCGGTGTAGTACCAGGCGAGCGAGAGGTAGTACATCGCGTCCCACGCCACCATCCGGTAGGTGTGGTCGGTGATCGCGTCGGCCTCCGGGTTGCGCTGGCCGTCCTTGTTGACGTACGGGCAGCCCTGCGGGTTCTCCGGCGTCTTCTCACTCGCCCACCAGTAGGGCGCCTGGCTCAGGTAGTCGTGCTTGTCACCGCTCGGCGGCGCGGTCGGCTTGTCCACGACCGACCACGGGCCGGCTGTCAACGCCGTGTTCGCCTTGCCCAGCACCACCTTCAGCGCGTCGCGCTGCGCCTGCGTGGCGTGGCCGTGCTTGAGCGCCGACTGGATGTCCGCGAGCTTCTGGCCGTCGGTGACGACAGTGTGCGGCGCCTGCCCGGCCGTCGCCGTCCCGCTGAGCGGGACCAGGGCCAGGCACGCGGCCAGCACCGTCGCCCCGAGAACGTGTAGCTGCCTTCGCACCTTGGACCGCCCTTCGGGGACGCCAGGATCCCCACTCGTCACCGGGCGGCGGTACGGCAGTGGCGACGGCGATTCTGGCTCCCCGGTGCGGCGGCTGTCAAACGGTCGGCCAAGTCCGCTTCTTGTCCAGCGGCCGGGCGTAGGACCCGGCCCGGCTGGTCTTGAGGCCCAGCGCGACGAGCGACTCGGCGAGGCGGACGGCGGCGGCGACGCCGTCGATGACCGGGATGTCCAGCATCGTCGCGATCCGCCGGTCCAGCCCGGTCATCCCGGCGCAGCCGAGCACCAGGACCTCCGCCCCGGCGTCGCGCGCCCGGCGCCCGGCGGTCAGCAGCGCCGACTCCGTGCGGCGTTCGTCCGTCAGCTCCAGCACGCCGAGGCCGGCACCGGTGACCGTCACGCAGTTCTGGGCGACGCCGGCGGAGTGCAGGCTGTCCTCGATCAACCCGCACGTCCGGTCCAAAGTGGTCACGACGCCGTAGCGGCGGCCCAGCAGGCAGGCCAGGTGCGCGGCGGCTTCGGTGATGTCGACGACCGGGACGTCCAGCAGTTCGCGGGCGCCCTCGCGGCCGTGCTCGCCGAACCCGGCGAGCACGACCGCGTCGAACGGTTCTTCCAGGCCCCGCAACAGATCGAGCACGGCGGCCGCCGACAGGAAGCTGTCCAGCCACCCCTCGGCCGACTCCGGGCCCCAGCGCGGCGTCCGGGCGAGGATCTCGGTGCCCGGGCTCGCCGCGGCGCGGGCACCGGCACCGATCTCCTTCGTCATCGCCTCGGTGGTGTTGCAGTTGGTGACGACGATCCTCATCGCTGGTTCCGCGAGACCGCGAAGTACAGCAGCGCGGACGACGCCGTGCCGATGAACCACGAGTACGGCGCGGCCGGGGCGAAGTACGGCACCAGCGCGATCACCGCGGCCAGCGCGGCGGTCGGGAAGAACGCCACCAGGGCGCGCGGGTTCACCCGCGGGTAGACGCCGCCGTCGACGAACAGCTGCGCGACGTCGACCTTGCCGCGGCGGATCAGGTAGTAGTCGACGATCATGATCCCGAACAGCGGCCCGAGGAACGCGCCGAGCCCGCCGAGGAAGTAGTTGACCACCGCGGGCGAGGAGTACAGCTTCCACGGCAGCACGCACAGCGCGGCGACCGCGCTGATCATCCCGCCGATGGTGAACGTGATCCGCTTCGGCCAGATGTTGGCCAGGTCGTAGGCGGGGGAGACGAAGTTCGCGACGATGTTGACGCCCATGGTGGCGATCGCGAAGGTCAGCGCGCCGATGATCAGCACCGGCGTGTTGTGCACCTTGGACAGCAGCTCGGCCGGGTCGGTGATGGCCTCGCCGAACACCTGCATGCTGCCCGCGGTGACGACGACCGACAGCAGCGCGAACGCCGTCGAGTTGATCGGCAGGCCCCAGAAGTTGCCGCGCCGCACGGTTTTCTGGTCCGGGGCGTTGCGGGAGAAGTCGCAGAAGTTGAGCATCAGCGTGCCGTAGGTGGCCAGGATCAGCCCGGCCGCGCCGAACCACTGCCGGATCTGCTCGCCGGTGGACAGCTGCTTCGGGCTGCTGGTGAACGAGATGTTCCAGTGGGCGGCGGCGAGGATCCACACGGCCAGGGCGATCATCACGACCCAGATCGCCGGGCCGCACCAGTCCTGGAACTTGCGGATCGACTCCATGCCGCGGGTCAGGATCAGCGCCTGCGCCGCCCAGAGCGCGACGAAACAGATCCAGCCGAGCGCGTGCAGGCCGAGGAAACCGTGTTCGGTCAACGGTTTCAGGCCCGGGTCGATGGCGAGCACGAGCAGCGTGATGGCCACGCTGGCCAGGTAGGTCTGGATGCCGTACCAGAAGATCGCGATGATCGCGCGGATCAGCGCGGGCAGGTTGGCCCCGAACGTGCCGAAGCTCAGCCGCGCGACCACCGGGAACGGCACGCCGGTGCGCTGGCCGATCCGGCCCATCAGGTTCATCCCGACGTAGATGATCACGAACCCGAACAGCAGGGCGGTGAACACCTGCCAGGCCGACAGGCCGAGCACGAACAGCCCGGCCGCGAAGGTGTAGTTGCCCAGGTTGTGCACGTCGGACATCCACAGCGCGAAGATGTCGTAGACCTTCCACCGGCGTTCTTGGGCGGGGGCGAGGTCCTCGTTCCAGAGCCGGGGGTCCGGCGGGGCGGGCGTCTCTTGCTGCGAGTCGGTGAGCGGGGCGGCGGTCATGATTGCCTCCGGTCGACGTGCGACGGCGGGGATTTGGGATACCAAAAATTGGTATCCCAAATATCACCCCGGGGTCTTCGGCAGTCAACCCTCCCGTCGATAAACTCGTGTTACGTCCGGTTACGGAGATGTTGAGGGGAGCCCGGTGACGTCGGCGAGTGAACGGCAGCCCCTCGCGGCCACCCGGCAGCGGGTGCGCGAGGAGCTGCGGGAGCGGATCCTCACCGGGCGGCTGCGCCCGGGCGACCGGCTGGTCGAGCGCGAGCTGGCCGAGGACCTGGGCGTATCCCGGGTGCCGGTCCGGGAGGCCATCCGCAGCCTGGAGGCCGAGGGGTTCCTCGTCGTCCAGTCGCCGCGCCGGGTCGTCGTCCGGCAGCTGGCCCGGGTCGACGTCGAGGAGCTGTTCGACGTCCGGGAGGCCCTGGAGGGCCTCGCCGCCGGGCTCGCCGCGTCCCGGGCGGGCGCGGCCGAGCTGAAGCGGCTCGAGCGCGTCCTGGCCGACGCCGCCCGCGCGACGGCCCGCGGCGACGCGGCCCGGATCACCGTCCTCAACTCACGCTTCCACGACGAGATCGTCGCCATCGCGGGCAACGCGCTGCTGACCACGATGCTGCAGCCCCTGGAGGGCCGGCTGCGTTGGCTCACGAGCCAGAACGAGCACTGGGCCGACCTGCTCGACGAGCACCGGCGCCTCCACGACGCCATCGCCTCGGGCGACGCGGACCGCGCGCACGCCGAAGCGGCCGAGCACGTGCGCGTCAACCGGACAGTGACGCTGAGGTCCCTTTTCGGGGACGACGAGCCGGGTGAGCGGCCGGCCGGGTGACCCACTATGGTCACTCTTGGTGCCCGATGGCTCACTCATTAACATGATCATCGGGATCGCGCGCTCTGAGTGGACGTGGCATATCCGACAGCGCGCGGGAGCTGGTCCAACAGGCGGCTCCCAGTGGGTACATGGGAAATTCACAGAATGGGCGGCAAACCTGACACCGTGATCAACGCCGAATCTGGTGCCGTGAAGGTGGCACGATGACGACCGCCCAGGCCACGCTCGAGGCCCCCGCCCGCGGCACGAGACCGGGCGGCAAAGCGCCCTACCTCCACCAGATCGACCTGTTCCGGTTGATCACCTTCGCCTGCGTGATCCTGATCCACGTGGTCGGCGCGACGAACTTCGCGCAGGACGTCGGGGCGAACGCCGTCGAGACCCCGCTGCACTTCACGCGTGAGGCGTTCTTCGCGCTGACCGGGTTCGTGCTGGTGTTCCAGAACCGCGGCCGCGAGCTGACGGCGGGTGACTTCTGGCGCCGCCGGCTGCCGCTGGTCGCGACGCCCTACCTCGCGTGGACCATGTTCTTCTGGGCGTATTCGCTGGTCACCGGCGGGCAGCAGCCCGGCTCGCTCGAGGCGTCGATGCGGCTGCTGCTGACCGACCTCGTCACCGGCGGTGCCTGGTACCACCTGTACTTCCTGCTCGTGACGATGCAGGTCTACCTGCTGTTCCCGTTCCTGATGAAGCTCCTGCGGGCCACCGCGGGCAAACACCGGTGGCTGCTGCTGGGCAGCGGGCTGGTGCAGGTCGGCGTGGTCGCGTTCATGACCTACCAGCCGCTGGGCGTGAGCTACGAGACGATCACGCACCTGTACGCCACGATCCTGCCGTACCAGTTCTACACACTCTTCGGTGCCGTGATCGCGATGCACTTCGAGACCGTGCACGCCTGGGTCGGCCGGCACCGGCTGCTGCTCGGCGGCGCGCTGGTGGCGGTGCTGGCCGGCACCGAGTGGTGCTACCTCCGGACCGTCCACAGTGGAACGTTCCCGCAGGTGGCCAGTGACCCGTTCCAGCCGTACCTGATCCCGTGGTTCCTCACGGTCATCGCGGCGATCTACGCGTTCACCACGTGGTGGGCCGCACGCCGCCGGGAGGGCGGCAAGGGCGCCCGGCTGGTCTCCTGGGCGGCGAACCGGTCGTTCAGCATCTTCCTGGTCCACCCGCTCGCGCTGGCCCTGCTCGGCCCGGTCATCCCGCACGTGGCGGAGCGCTTCGGCGCGCCGTGGCTCAGCGCGGTCATCTACGTCGCCACGATCGCGCTGACGATCGTCATCGTGGAGGTGCTGCGCCGGCTGCCGGGCAGCCGCGCGCTCACCGGCCGCCCCCGGCTGCGACTCGCCAAGGTCGCCGCCTGACGCGTGGTCAAGGGCACTGTGTTTCGCGGGGTCGAACCCCGCGCCCCGCCGGGGGGCTCCGCCCCGCCGGACCCCCCGAAAGCGGCTTAGGGCATGTCCCGGCGCGCGGATCCGCGGCCTTCGGATATGCTGGCGGCCCGTGGGACTTCAGTCGCGGGCTACCAAGTACGTATTTGTCACCGGAGGCGTTGCCTCCTCTCTGGGTAAGGGACTCACGGCCTCGAGCCTGGGGCAACTCCTTACCGCGCGCGGGCTTCGCGTCACGATGCAGAAGCTCGATCCGTACCTCAACGTCGACCCCGGGACGATGAACCCGTTCCAGCACGGTGAGGTGTTCGTCACCGACGACGGCGCCGAGACCGACCTCGACATCGGGCACTACGAGCGCTTCCTCGACCGCTCCCTCGACGGCAAGGCCAACGTCACGACCGGCCAGGTCTACTCCGAGGTGATCGCCAAGGAACGCCGCGGCGAGTACCTCGGCGACACGGTGCAGGTCATTCCGCACATCACCGACGAGATCAAGTCCCGGATCACCGCGGCCGCCGAGCCCGACGAGGCCGGGAACGCCCCGGACGTCGTCATCACCGAGGTCGGCGGCACGGTCGGCGACATCGAGTCGCTGCCGTTCCTGGAGGCGTGCCGCCAGGTCCGCCACGACGTCGGCCGCGACCAGTGCTTCTTCCTGCACGTCTCGCTGGTGCCGTACCTGGCGCCGTCGGGCGAGCTCAAGACGAAGCCGACCCAGCACTCGGTCGCCGCGCTGCGCAACATCGGCATCCAGCCCGACGCGCTGGTCTGCCGGGCCGACCGGGAGATCCCCGAGGACCTCAAGCGCAAGATCGGCCTGATGTGCGACGTCGACAACGAGGCGGTCGTCGCCTGCCCGGACGCGCGGTCGATCTACGACATCCCGAAGGTGCTGCACCGCGAGGCGCTCGACGCCTACGTGGTGCGCCGCCTCGGCCTGCCGTTCCGCGACGTCGACTGGACGGTGTGGGGCGACCTGCTCGACCGGGTGCACAACCCGAGCGAGACGGTGAAGATCGCGGTCGTCGGCAAGTACATCGACCTGCCGGACGCCTACCTCTCGGTCACCGAGGCGCTGCGCGCGGGCGGGTTCGCGCACCGGGCCAAGGTCGAGATCGTCTGGGTCGCCTCCGACGACGCGCAGACCGCGTCCGGTGCGGCGTCCGTGCTGTCCGATGTGGACGGTGTGCTGATCCCGGGCGGGTTCGGCATCCGCGGCATCGAGGGCAAGGTCGGCGCGATCGAGTACGCCCGCACCCGCGGCGTGCCGCTGCTCGGCCTGTGCCTCGGCCTGCAGTGCATGGTCATCGAGGGTGCCCGGCACCTGGCCGGCATCACCGACGCCGGGTCGTCGGAGTTCGACGAGAACACCGAGCACCCGGTGATCTCGACGATGGCCGACCAGCGCGACGTCGTCGCGGGCGAGCGCGACATGGGCGGCACCATGCGGCTCGGCGCGTACCCGGCGAAGCTCAAGCCGGGCTCGCAGGTCGCGAAGGCGTACGGCACCACCGAGGTGTCCGAGCGCCACCGGCACCGCTACGAGGTGAACAACGCCTACCGCAAGCAGCTCACCGACGCCGGCCTGGTGTTCTCCGGCACGTCGCCGGACGACCGCCTGGTCGAGTTCGTCGAGCTGCCCGCCGACAAGCACCCGTTCTTCGTCGGCACCCAGGCGCACCCCGAGCTGAAGAGCCGCCCGACCCGGCCGCACCCGCTGTTCAGCGCGTTCGTCAAGGCCGTGGTGGACCGCAAGGTCGCCGAGCGGCTGCCGGTCGAGCTGCCCGAAGCCCCCGTGGCCGCCCGGTGACCGCGCCGGGAGAGCACGAGTTCACCGTCGCCGCCAGCCGCGACGTCCACATCGGACGCGTCGTCGGCCTGCGGATCGACCAGGTGGTGATGCCGGGTGGCAACACCGCGGCCCGCGAGGTCATCGAGCACCTGGGCGCGGTCGCGATCGTCGCGCTGGACGAGGACCAGCAGGTCACGCTGGTGCACCAGTACCGGCACCCGATGGGGCACCGGCTGTGGGAGCTGCCCGCCGGCCTGATCGACCACCTCGGCGAGGACCCGGTCGGCACGGCCAAGCGGGAGCTCGTCGAGGAGGTCGGGCTGGCCGCCGCCGACTGGGCGACCCTGGTCGACGTCGCGGCGTCACCCGGCTTCACCGACGAGGTGGTGCGGATCTTCCTGGCCCGCGGACTGTCCGATGTGGAGCGTGACGTGCTCGGGGACGAGGAGGCCGACCTGGTCGTCCGGAAGTTCCCGCTGGCCGAGGCGGTCCGGATGGCCCTGGCGGGCGAGCTGGTGAACGGCGCCACGGTGTCGGGGGTGCTGGCCGCGCAGGCGGTGGTCACCGGCGGCGCGGAGCCGCGCCCGGCCGACGCGCCGTGGCGCGACCGCCCGACGGCGTTCGCCAAGCGCCGCGAAGCCTGACCTCATGCGCCCCGAGGTGGCGTTCGGTGCGTCAGACGCACCGAACGCCACATTGGGGCGCTTCGGTCAGGGGCGCAGCGGGCGGCCTTCGGCGTCCAGGCCGCCGTTGGCCAGCAGCATGACGCCGTCGATGATCGGCCAGAGCACGCCGATCCCGGTCAGCAGCACCACGAGGAGCTGGAGCAGGCCCAGCCCGGTCTGCCCGGTGTAGAACCGGCCGACGCCGAACGGCAGCACGATCTGGAGCACCCCGGCCACGGTCTTGGACCGGTAGGACGTGGGCACCGGCATCGGCGCGTACGGCACCGGCAGCGGCATCGGGGCCGACGCCGGGAGTGGCCCGTACATCGGCAGCTGCATCGTCGGCTGCGCGTACATCGGCAGCTGCGGCGGCGCGAGGAACCCCGGGTGCGGCTGCGGCAGGTCGCGGAACAGCGGCCGCAACGCGCCCAGGGTCACGGCGGAGTAGGCGTCGGTCACCCGCGCCTCGTACTCGTCGGGGGTGATGCGGCCCATGCCGAAGTGGTCGGCGAGCAGTCTCGCCGCCTCTTCCCGCTCGGCCGTGCCGATGCGGAGCTCGTCGGACTCCATGAAATCCACGGTAACCGCGCGAAGCTGAGAACGGGGTTTCTCCCGGGTCACGGTGCCCGCACGGCCTAAGGTGACCGGCGTGGCCTCCAGCCCGCACCGCACGGCCGACGTGATCGCCGCCTACCTCGACCACCTGGTCGTCGAACGCGGGACCGCGCGCAACACCCTCGACAGCTACGCCCGTGACCTGCGCCGGTACGCCGCGCACCTCGACGGCTCCGGCGTCGCGGAGATCGCCGACATCACGGCCGCCCACGTCACGTCGTTCGGCGCCGCGCTCCGCGAAGGTGACGCCGAGCACCAGCCGCTGGCCGCGTCGTCGGCCGCCCGGGCGCTGGTCGCCGTGCGGGGCCTGCACAAGTTCGCGCACGCGGAGGGCGTCACCGAGCACAACCCGGCCCGCGAGGTCCGGCCGCCGACCCCGGCGAAACGGCTGCCCAAGGCCCTGCCGGTCGACGACGTGCTGCGGCTGCTGGAGACCCCGGCGCCGGACGGCGAACGCGCGCTGCGCGACCGGGCGCTGCTGGAGCTGCTCTACTCGACCGGCGCCCGGATCTCCGAGGCCGTCGGCCTCGACCTGGACGACGTCGACGACGACGAGCGCACGGTCCGGCTCGACGGCAAGGGCGGCAAGCAGCGGCTGGTGCCGGTCGGCCGGCCCGCGATCGCCGCGCTGCACGCCTACACCGTCCGCGCGCGGCCCGTGCTCGCCGCGCACGGCCGCGGCACCGCGGCGGTGTTCCTCAACGTCCGCGGCAGCAGGCTTTCGCGGCAGAGCGCGTGGCAGGTCCTCAAGGACACCGCCGAGCGCGCCGGGATCGCCGCGGCCGTCTCGCCGCACACGCTGCGCCACTCCTTCGCCACGCATCTGCTCGAAGGCGGCGCGGACGTCCGCGTCGTGCAGGAACTGCTCGGCCACGCGTCGGTGACCACGACGCAGGTGTACACGCTGGTCACGGTCAACACGCTGCGCGAGGTCTACGCGACGGCGCACCCCCGGGCGTTGGGCTAGCCGGCCCAACGGCGGCGCCACAGCCCTCCTAACCTGGACCGACGGCCGACTGACATTGCCCCCTCGGGTCCGGCGCGTTGCTTTGCCGGGGCTCCGAGTCCGCGCATAGGCTGCCCCGGACGCCACGGACAAGGAGCCTTCTCGCCATGTCGACACCGAACCAGCCGGCCGTACCGGCCGCGTCCGCCGGGTCGGCCGCGGCGAACCTCCAGCACGTCACCATCGCCACCCCCGCCCACCACGACGGCGACGAGTCGAGAGAGCGCAACGGGCGGAAGGTGAAGCTCGAGGGCATCGGGCCGACCGGCCGCCCGATCCGCGAGATCCCCGAGCCGCCGCCGCTGGAGCGCCACGGCCCGGCGAAGATCATGGCGATGTGCAACCAGAAGGGCGGCGTCGGCAAGACGACGTCGACCATCAACCTGGGTGCCGCGCTCGCCGAGTACGGCCGCAAGGTGCTGCTCGTCGACTTCGACCCGCAGGGCGCGCTCGCCGTCGGTCTCGGCATCCAGCCGCACGAACTGGACCACACGGTCTACAACGCCATCATGGAGCGGGCCGTCAGCGCCACCGACGTGCTGCTGAAAACCCGCGTCGACGGCGTTGACCTGCTGCCGAGCAACATCGACCTGTCCGCGGCGGAGGTCCAGCTCGTCGCTGAGGTAGGGCGCGAACACACGTTGTTACGGGTCCTTCGTCCGGTCATGAACGACTACGACTATGTTCTTGTCGACTGCCAGCCCTCGCTCGGCCTGCTCACGGTGAACGCGCTGACCGCCGCGGACGGCGTGATCATCCCGTTGGAGTGCGAGTTCTTCAGTCTGCGAGGTGTAGCGCTCCTGATCGACACGATCGAGAAGGTGCAGGAACGCCTCAACCCCAAACTGGACATAGTCGGGATTCTCGCCACCATGTACGACCCGAGAACCCTGCACTCGAAGGAGGTCATGGCTCGCGTGGTGGAGGCATTCGGCGAGATCGTGTTCGACACGGTCATCAACCGCACGGTGCGGTTCCCCGAGACGACGGTCGCGGGTGAGCCGATCACGACCTGGGCCCCCAAGTCGGCCGGCGCGGCGGCGTACCGCCAGCTGGCTCGCGAGGTGATCGGTCGGTGAGCAGGCGCGCTTCCCTGCCCGGAGCGTCGGAACTCTTCCGCATCACCTCCAGCCCCGCTCTCGACCTGCCGCCCCAGACGTCGCCCGCGCCCGCCGAACCCGTCGAGAACGGCAACGGCAAGGCGGGCCACGGCCGCACGGAGCAGCTCGCCCGCAGCGGCGACGCCCCGCACGGCTCCGGCCGGACCAAGCACGACGCGAAGATCACCGTCTACGTCTCCGGCGACGAGCTGGTCGCGATGGAGCAGGCCCGGCTGACGCTGCGGGCCAAGCACGAGCTGGTCGTCGACCGCGGCCGGCTGGTCCGCGAGGCCGTCGCGGTGCTGCTGGCCGACTTCGACGCGAACGGCGAGGACTCGGTGCTGGTGCAGCGGTTGCGGGTCGTCGGCTCAGACGGCGGCGAAACCGAGGGCTGATGGACACCCCGGCATCGGCCGAAACGCCGCCGGAGCCGGTCGGAGAGGCCCCTGAGGAACCCACCCCCGACGACCCGGCCCCGGACGAGCAACCGCACGAGCACCAGACGGTGCACGGCGGCATGGTCCCCGAAGGCCTGGCCAACGAGGAACTGAGCACGTCGAAGTTCAAGGTGCGGCTGGCCAACTTCGAAGGGCCGTTCGACCTGCTGCTGCAGCTGATCTCGCAGCACCAGCTCGACGTCACCGAGGTGGCGCTGCACCGGGTCACCGACGACTTCATCGCCTACACCCGGGCGCTGGGCACGGACTGGAACCTCGACGAGACGACCGAGTTCCTGGTCATCGCGGCGACCCTGCTCGACCTCAAAGCCGCGCGGCTGCTGCCGTCGGCCGAGGTGGAGAACGAGGACGACCTCGCCCTGCTCGAGGCCCGTGACCTGCTGTTCGCCCGGATCCTGCAGTACCGCGCGTACAAGCAGGTGGCGGCGTTGTTCGGCGAGCTGGAACAGGGCGCGCTGCGGCGGTACCCGCGGTCGGTGGCGCTGGAGGAGCGGTTCGTCGGGCTGCTGCCCGAGGTGATGCTGGGCGTGACGCCGGCGAAGTTCGCCGACATCGCCGTCACGGTGTTCAAGCCGAAACCGCCGCCGACGGTGTCGATCGCCCACATCCACATGGGCCGCGTGTCGGTGCGCGAGCACGCGGCGCTGCTGCGGGTGATGCTGGCCGAACGCGGCCAGGCGACGTTCGGCGAGCTGGTCGGCGACTGCGAGCACACGGTCGAGATCGTGGCGCGGTTCCTGGCCCTGCTCGAGCTCTACCGCGAGGCGACGGTGCAGTTCGAGCAGTCCGAGGCGCTGGCCGAGCTGCACGTGCGCTGGACCGGCGGATCGCAGGAAGAAGCCTCCGTGGCGGCCGAGCAGGATCTCGCTGCCGACGCCGCCGGAGACGAGGAGGAGTACGGGTGAGCCCCGAAGACAACGACCGGGTCCGCGACGACGACGTGGCGGCCGAGGCCGCGGCGCCGGAGCCGCCGGCGAGTGAAGAGCCCGCCGAGGCCGCGGCGGAACTGGCCCTGGACGAGGCCCTGTCCGGCGAGCCGGTGACCGAGGACGGCGACCCGGTGGAGCCGGTTCCGGTGGCGGCCGCTGCTGAAGAGACCGCTGCCGACGAGCCTGCGGTCGCGGAGCCGGTGGTCGAGGAAGCCGCCGCCGAGGAGCCTCCTGCCGATGAGGCCGCGCCGGACCAGGCCGCGGCCGAAGCCGTCGCGCCCGGGGAAGCCGCCGCCGAGCCCGAGGAGGCCGCGGCCGTCGACGATCCCGCGTCGGATCTCGTCGCCGCCGGGGATGCCGACTCGCTGCCCGACATCACCTCCGACGAGGCTCTCGAAGCCGCGCTCGAGGCGTTGTTGCTGGTCGTCGACTCGCCCGCGAGCGAGGAATCCCTGGCCGACACCCTGCAGCAACCCAAGGCCCGGATCGTCGTCGCGCTGCGCACCATGGCCCAGAAGTTCACCGACCGGACCAGCGGGATCGACCTGCGGCGCGTCGGCGAAGGGTGGCGGTTCTACACTAGAGACGTCTATGCCCCGTTCGTGGAGAAGCTCCTGCTGGACGGCCAGCGGTCGAAGCTGACCCGGGCCGCGCTGGAGAGCCTCGCCGTGATCGCGTACCGGCAACCGGTGACCCGTTCCAGGGTCGCCGCGGTGCGCGGCGTGAACGTGGACGGTGTCATCCGGACGTTGCTCGCGCGCGGCCTCATCGGCGAGATGGGGACCGACCCCGAGACGACCGGGACGCTGTACGTGACGACCGAGCTGTTCCTGGAGCGACTGGGGCTGTCGTCACTGAACGACCTGCCGGCCATCGCTCCGTTGCTACCCGAAGTGGACACCATCGATGACTTCCAGTGAACACCCCGACGGCATCCGGCTGCAGAAGGTGCTGTCGCAAGCCGGGGTCGCCTCCCGGCGCGCGGCGGAGGACCTGATCGCCGCCGGCCGGGTCGAGGTGAACGGCGAGGTCGTCACCGAGCAGGGCCGCCGCGTCGACCCGGACGTAGCGGTCATCCACGTCGACGGCACCCGCGTGAACCTGCGCGACGACCTGATCTACCTGGCGCTGAACAAGCCCAAGGGCGTCCACTCGACGATGTCGGACGACCGCGGCCGCCCCTGCGTCGGCGAGTACCTCATGGGCCGGTACGAGGAGACGCCCGGCGTCGTGCACGTCGGCCGGCTCGACGAGAACACCGAGGGCCTGCTGCTGCTGACCAACGACGGTGACCTCGGCCACCGGCTGATGCACCCGTCCTACCAGGTGCTCAAGACCTACCTGGCCGAGGTCGACGGCCTGGTGCCGCGCGGGCTCGGCAAGGAGCTGCGCAACGGCTGGGAGCTGCCGGACGGCCTGGTGAAGGTCGACCAGTTCCGCGTCAAGGACATGCACTCCGGCAAGTCCCTGGTCGAGCTGGTGATCCACGAGGGCCGCAAGCACATCGTGCGACGGCTGCTCAAGGACGCCGGGCACCCGGTGCTCAAGCTGGTCCGCACCGCGATCGGCGACGTCCAGCTCGGCAACCAGCGCGTCGGCTCGATCCGGCGGCTGACGAAGGGCGAGGTCGGCGCGCTCTACCGCAACGTCGAGCTCTGACGTGCGGCGGTGACGAACCCGTCCGCGGTCTGCTCGTCCTGACGGCCGTAGCGCGGACGTCGCGGAGCGGGTGACCGTGGCGGGTTCCCAGCCGTGCTCGCGCAGCCGTCCCGGCGCCCAGTCGTCGCGCAGGTCCGCGCCCGACGGCGACCCGTTCGCACGACGGTTGCGCGCCCTGCCTGGCCAGCACCCGGTCCTCGAACGCCAGGACCTCGGGCAGGTCGAGTTCGAAAGCCGGGCCAGCTACGCCCGACTTTCCGCCGTGGCGGGAACGATCTCCGGCTCGTAGCGTGACGCGCATGCGATCCGGTCTGGTGTGCGGAATCCTCGCGGTGGTCCTGTTCGGCGCACTCGCCCCGGCCGTGGCCGCGGCGCCCCGGGCGAGCGAACCCACCTACGACTACACGAAGGCGATCCGGGAGACCGTCTGGGTCGACATCGGCCGCGACGGTGACGGCGACGGCAAGCCCGACCGGGTCGCCGCCGACATCGTGCGCCCGGCCGAGCCCGCGGCGCAGGGCACCAAGGTGCCGGTGATCATGGACGCCAGCCCGTACTACTCGTGCTGCGGGCGTGGCAACGAGAGCGAGCTGAAGAGCTACGACAGCGCCGGGAAACCGGTGAAGTTCCCGCTGTTCTACGACAACTACTTCGTGCCGCGCGGGTACGCGGCGGTGCTCGTCGACCTGGCCGGGACGAACCGGTCGGCCGGCTGCGCGGACGTCGGCGGCCCGTCCGACGTCGACTCGGCGCGCAAGGTGGTCGACTGGCTGAACGGCCGCGTCACCGGGTACAGCGCGAAGACCGGCGGCAGCGCCGTGACGGCGGGCTGGAGCACCGGGAACGTCGGCATGATCGGCAAGTCCTACGACGGCACGATCGCCAACGGCGTCGCCGCGACCGGGGTCGCCGGGCTGAAGACCATCGTGCCGATCTCGGCGATCAGCTCCTGGTACGACTACTACCGCTCCGACGGCGCGTCGTTCGGCTCGAACCCGGCCGGGCTGGCGCAGACCGTCGAGTCGGCCAACAGCGGGCAGAACTGCTCGGCGCAGAACCAGGCCCTGAGCACGGGCGCGACCGCCAACGGCGACTACGGGCCGCTCTGGGCCGCGCGCGACTACGTCACCCAGGCGCGCAACGTCCACGCCAGCGTGCTGCTCTCGCACGGCGTCAACGACCTCAACGTCAAGACGATCAACTTCGGGCAGTGGTGGGACGCGCTGGCCGCCAACCACGTCGAGCGCAAGATCTGGCTCGCGCAGACCGGGCACGTCGACCCGTTCGACTACCGCCGTGCCGACTGGGTCGACCTGCTGCACCGCTGGTTCGACCACTACCTGCTCGGGATCGACAACGGCGTCCAGAACGGCCCGATGGCCAGCGTCGAGCGGCAGCCGGACCAGTGGGTGGACCAGCCGGCGTACCCGGCCGCGAACGCCGTGGCGACGGCGTTGCGCCCGCAGGCGGGCGGCAAGCTCGGCACCGCGGCGGCGCCGGGTACGGCGTCGTTCACCGACAACCCGAACGTGGGCGAGGACACCTGGGTTACCAACCCGGGCAGCGCGGCGCTGACGTACTCGACCGGGACGCTGACGTCGGCCCTGCAGGTGTCCGGGACGTCTTCGCTGACGGTCACGGCGACGCCGAGCACGTCGTCGGCGCGGGTTTCGGCGGTGCTCGTGGACCTCGGCGCGGCGACCATCCGCAACTTCGCGGGCAGCGGCGAGGGCATCAAGACGGCGACGACGGAGAACTGCTGGGGCTCGTCGACGGCGGGTGACGACGGTTGTTACCGCGTGGCCTCCGCGGACGTGAAGAAGGTGAACTACACGATCCTCAGCCGCGGCTGGGCCGACCTCGCGAACTACGCTTCCCTGACGCAGGAACGGGTCCTGACCCCGGGGACGGCGTACACGATGACGTTCCGCCTGGCGTCGACGGACCACGTCGTGCCGAAGGGCCACGCGCTGGCCCTGATCATCGGCGGCACGGACGGCAGCTTCATCCGCGGCCCGGCCCAGCCCGGACGGCTCACGCTGGACCTGGCGAAGACGTCGATCTCGGTCCCGCTGGCCGGAGTCCTGCCGGCGGCCTCGACCCACCCGACCACGGGCGGCGGCGCGTTCGTGCCGTCGGCGGGCCGGTCGGAACTGGGCTTTCGCTAGCTCGCTTCGGCGGGAGCGGTGCGTGTGGCCGACTTCCGTTGCAGCGCCCGGGCTATCGGCTCGACGACGCGGGCGGCCGTCGGGCCGAGGATGGCCATCAGCAGGACGTACGCCGTCGCCAGTGCGGCCAGCTCGCCGTCCACCGCGCCCGCCGTCACCGCCAGGCCCGCGATGACGATCGAGAACTCGCCCCGGGCCACCAGCGATGCCCCGGCTCTGGCGCGGCCCATCTTCCCGATGCCCTGGCGGCGCGCGGCCCACCAGCCGGTGGCGACCTTCGTCAGCGTCGTGACCACCGCGAGCACCACGGCCCAGCCGAGCACCGGCGGGATCGACGCCGGGTTCGTGTTGAGGCCGAACACCACGAAGAACACCGCGGCGAACAGGTCCCGCAGCGGCTCGAGCATGTGCGTCGCGTTCTCGGCCGTCGAGCCGGAGATGGCGATGCCGAGCAGGAACGCGCCGACCGCGGCCGACACCTGCATCGCCGACGCGACGCCCGCCACCAGCAGCGCGGCGCCGAGCACCTTGAGCAGGAACACCTCGCGGTCCGGGCTGTCGACCGCCGCCGAGACGTACCGGCCGAACTTGAGCGCGATCACCAGGACCACGGTGATCACCAGCAGCGAGATCCCGACGGCCTCCATGCCGCCGAGCAACGAGACGCCGCCCAGCACCGCGGTGAGGATCGGCAGGTAGAGCGCCATCACCAGGTCCTCGAACACGAGGATCGACAGCACCACTGGCGTCTCGCGGTTGCCGAGCCGGCCGAGATCGCCGAGGACCTTGGCGACGATCCCGGACGACGAGATGTACGTGACGCCCGCCATCACCATCGCGCCGACCGGGCCCCAGCCCAGCAGCAGCGCCACGGCCGCGCCCGGGGCGGCGTTGAGGACGATGTCGACCAGCCCGGCCGTCCACGAGCGGCGCAGCCCGGTGAACAGCTCGGCCGCGGAGTACTCCAGGCCGAGCAGCAGGAGCAGCAGCACGACGCCGATTTCGCTGGCCAGGTGCGTGAAGCCGCCGATGTCGGTCAGCGGGATCAGCCCGCCGGAGCCGAAGCAGAGGCCGCCGAGCAGGTAGAGCGGGATGGGGGAGAGGCCGATCTTCCCGGCCAGGCGCCCGAGCACGCCCAGCACGAAGAAGACCGCCCCCAGTTCGATCAGGGACAGCGCGGTGTGGTCCATCTTGCGCTCAGCCGTACTTCAGGATCTTGACGGCGGCCTCGAGGCCCTCGCTCGTGCCCACCGTCACCAGCAGGTCGCCCCCGGTGAGGGTGAAGTCCGGCGTCGGCGACGGGTGCACCTGGCCGGCGCGGGCCACCGCGACCACCGAAACCCCGGTGCGGGTGCGCATCGCCGTGTCGCCGAGCGTGCGGCCGTCGAACGGGCCGGACGGCTTGATCGGCAGCTGCCGGGTGCTGATCCCGGGCAGGTCCCGGTGCTCCTCGGTCAGCTGCGCGACGAGCTGGGGCGCGCCGAGCAGGTTGGCCAGCGCGCCCGCTTCGTCGGCGCTCAGCGGGATCGAGGCGACGCAGGTGTCCGGATCGTCGGTCTTGGAGACGATCAGCTCGAGGTGTCCGTCTCGCTGGGTGACGACGCCGATGCGGCGGCCGGTACGGGTGGCGAAGTCCTTGCGGACCCCGATGCCGGGCAGGGGGGTTACTTCGACGTTCACCCAACCACCGTAACCCACGTGTCCGATTCGCGACTTTCAGCCGAGAAGGAGCAGGCCCGCCGCGATGACCATCACGAGGGCGGTCAGGCCGTGGACGCTGTACGCGATGGCCTTCTTCCCGCCGTGGCGCAGCACGATCAGCATGTCGAAGACGGGCCAGACGGCCGCGACGAGGATGACCCAGCCCAGCGCGTGCGGGTCGCCGTAGATCATCAGGGCCAGCGGGATCAGCCCGGCGCCGATGTCACGGCCGCCCTTGACGTTGAGGAAGCTTTCGGCGTTTTCGGGGACCTCGGTGAACCCGAAGCCCGCCGCGATCTTGGCCGGCGCGAACAGGTAGTTGAGGCCGACGTAGATGATGCCGAGCGAGACGATCGCGACCAGGACGTAGCCGGTGATGAGCATGGTGTTTCCCTCCAGTGAACTAGCGGTGCTAGCAATACTAGCAACGCTAACTTAGCGACGCTAGATTGTCTAGCGGTGCTAGTATCGACGGTATGACCCAGCGACAGCGCCGAGTGCGCGACCGGACCGAGCGCGGGCAGCGGATCGTCTCCGCGGCGCGGGAGCTGGCCGAGGCGGAGGGCTGGGACGCCGTCACCACCCGGCGGCTCGCGGCGCTGATCGAGTACAGCCAGCCGGTGCTCTACAGCCACTTCCCGGGCGGCAAGGACGCGATCATGGCGGCGGCCGCGCTGGAGGGCTTCGCCGAGCTGGCCGCCGTGCTGGCTGCCGCCCGCGAAGGCGGTGTCGCCGGGGTCGCGGGCGCGTACGTCGCCTTCGCCGACGCCAAGCCCGCGCTCTACGACGCGATGTTCACGCTGGCCTCGGACCTGCCCTTCGCGCGGGACGACACGCCGCCCGTGCTCCAGGAGGCGTTCGCGGGCCTGTACGCGGCGGTCGAGCCGGTGGCCGGCGGGCAGCAGCCAGGCACGCTGACCGAGGTGTTCTGGGGCGCGCTCCACGGCCTGATCACGCTGGACCGCGGCCACCGGCTCTCCCCGGAGAACCACGCGGAGCGGCTGGCCGTGGTGGTCGCCCGCTTCGGCGCGCCCGGCACCTGACGTCGTAATGCCGTGAAGGGCACCTTCAGGGACTTATAAGCCATGAGGGTGCCCTTCACGGCATTCACGGCTTCGCGCTCGGAGGGTCGGCTTGCGTGCTTGGAGGGTCGGCTCGTGTGTCTGGAGGGGCGACACGGTCGAGGCGCCGCTTCGGGGCGGGTCCCGTCTTGCCGCCGATGCCGTGAAGGTGCCCTTCACGGCGTTGCGCTCGGAGGCCTAGGCGTCCCGACTGATCCCGTTCGCACCGCGCCCGGCAGAATGGGGTACGGCCCGAACGAGACGAGAACGCGAGGAGAGTGCCGGTGACGGGAGCCCTACGTGGTGTGGTCGCGCTGGACGGCCCGTCGGGGACCGGGAAGACCACCGTCGCGCGCAAGCTCGCCCAGCGCCTCGGCGCGGGCTACCTCGACACCGGCGCGATGTACCGGATGGTCACCCTCGCCGTGCTGCGCGCCGGGGTGGACCCGGCCGACGCCGACGCCGTCGCCGACCTGGCCGGCCGCGCCGACTTCGCCATCGGCACCAGCCCCGACCGGCCCGAGATCCGGCTGGGCGGCAGCGACGTCGCCGCCGACATCCGCGGCCCCGAGGTCACCAAGGCCGTCTCGCCCGTCTCGGCCGTGCCGCACGTGCGCGAGCTGCTCGTGGCGCGGCAGCGGCGGATCATCGGCGAGGTGCTCGACAGCGTCGGCGGGATCGTCGTCGAGGGCCGCGACATCGGCACCGTCGTCGCGCCGGACTCGCCGCTCAAGGTCTACCTGACCGCGTCGGCCGACGTCCGCGCGTCGCGGCGCAGCACCCAGGACTCCGCGGCCGGGCGCAAGTCGTCGGTCGCCGACGCCCTGGCGAGCGTCGAGCGCCGCGACCACCTCGACTCGACCCGCGTGACGTCGCCGCTGCGCGCGGCCGAGGACGCCGTCCCGGTCGACACGTCCGAGCTGTCCATCGACCAGGTGATCGTCGCGCTCAGCGAGCTCGCCAGCCACCGCGGCCTGCTGGTGGGGTGCAACGCCGAGGTCGCGCGATGAAAGCTGGGTCCTCTGGGGCCGAGCCCCAGGCCCCAGCCGGGGGGCAAGCCCCCCTGGACCCCCCGAAAAGATCGGCGGCCGGACTGCCCGAGGGCTCCGTCGGCTGGCTCCACGACGCCGGCCGGATCTTCGGCCGGTACCATTTGCGATCGGCCTTCCGCATCCGCGTGCACGGCCGTGACCGCATGCCCGCCCGCGGGCCGGTGCTGGTGATCGCCAACCACAGTTCGATGATCGAGCCGCAGCTGATCTTCGGAATGCTGCCGCGGCGTTCGGCGTTCCTGGTCAAGGCCGAGCTGTTCAAGGGCGTGGCCGGCCGGTTCCTTGTGGCCATCGGGCAGATCCCGGTCAAGCGCGGCGCGATCGACCGGAAACCGCTGCTGACCGCGGTCGGCGTGCTCAAGGACGGCGGGGTCGTCGGGATCTTCCCGGAGGGCACCCGCGGTGCCGGGGACGTCGGTGCGGCCGAACGCGGCGCGGCGTGGCTGGTCCGGGCGTCGGACGCGGTCGTGCTGCCGGTGGCGACCCGCGGGACGCTCAAGCCGGCGGACGGCAAGCGGCGCTGGCGCCCACGCGTGGACATCCTCGTGGGGGAGCCGTTCACGCCGAAGGTCGGACCCGGGAAGACCGGGCTCGACCAGGGCACCGAGGAGCTGCGCGGCGAGCTCGCGGCGCTCGTGAAGACTTTGGACGATTGGCGTACCGAAAACGGTTTCGTTACGCCATAAGGGAAATTGGGTAGTGATGGCTGAGTTTGATTCCGCCTCCGCGGGAGAGAGTACGTCGGCGGCGATCGACGGCGTCGGCGAGATCGACGGCACCTGGTCCGACGAGACCGAGTTCGCCAGGCTCGACGCGCAGATCGAGGCGGCGGAAGCGGCCGAGGAGGCCGCGCTCGCGCAACCGGTGCTCGCCGTGGTCGGGCGGCCGAACGTGGGCAAGTCCACGCTGGTCAACCGCATCATCGGCCGCCGCGAAGCCGTGGTGCAGGACGTGCCGGGCGTCACCCGCGACCGCGTCGCGTACGACGCCTACTGGGGCGGGCGCAAGTTCACCCTGGTCGACACGGGCGGCTGGGAGCCGGACGCGACCGGGCTGCAGGCCTCCGTCGCCGCGCAGGCCGAGCTGGCCATGCAGACGGCCGACGCGATCCTGCTGGTGATCGACGCCTCGGTCGGGGCCACGGCCACCGACGAAGCCGCCTCCAAGGTGCTGCGCCGCTCGAAGAAGCCGGTGCTGCTGGTGGCGAACAAGGTCGACGACGACCGGCTGCTCGCGGACACCGCGTCGCTGTGGTCGCTCGGTCTCGGCGAGCCGCACCCGGTCAGCGCGCTGCACGGCCGCAGCTCCGGCGATCTGCTCGACGCGATCCTCAAGACCCTGCCCGAGGCGCCGCGCGAAGGCGTCGCGGCGACGTCGGGCCCGCGTCGTGTCGCGCTGGTCGGGAAGCCGAACGTCGGCAAGTCGAGCCTGCTGAACAAGATCTCCGGTGAAGAGCGCTCGGTCGTCGACTCGGTGGCCGGCACCACGGTCGACCCGGTCGACTCGCTGGTCGAGCTGGACGGCGAGACCTGGCGGTTCATCGACACCGCGGGCCTGCGCAAGCGCGTCAACTTCGCCGCGGGCGCCGAGTACTACGCCTCGCTGCGCACCAAGACCGCGATCGACGCGGCCGAGGTCGCGGTCGTGCTGCTGGACGCGGCCGAGCCGATCTCGGAGCAGGACCTGCGGGTGCTGACCATGGTCGTCGAGGCCGGGCGCGCGTGCGTGCTGGTGTTCAACAAGTGGGACCTGGTCGACGAGGACCGCCGCCACGCCATGATCCGCGAGCTGGAGCGCGGCCTGGTCCGCGTCCCGTGGGCCGAGAAGGTCAACGTCTCGGCGCTGACCGGGCGGTCGGTGCGCAAGATCGCGCCGGCGCTGCGGACCGCGCTGAAGTCGTGGGACCAGCGGGTGCCGACCGGCCAGCTCAACGCGTGGCTGTCCGACCTGATCGCGGCCACCCCGCCGCCGGTCCGGTCCGGCAAGCAGCCGAAGGTGCTGTTCGCGACGCAGGCCGGTATCCGGCCGCCGACGCTGGTGCTGTTCACCACCGGCTTCCTCGAGGCGGGCTACCGCCGGTTCATCGAGCGGCGGTTCCGCGAGCAGTTCGGCTTCGAAGGCAGCCCCGTCCGGGTGAATGTGCGCATCCGCGAAAAGAAGGCCCGGCCGAAGGCCGGCGGAAAAGCGGCCAGGCCCGCCAAATCCCGGTGATTTCCTGACCCGTTCCGGCGAACCCGCGGGCCCGGACGGACGACTCGCGTGCCCGAATGGACGACACGCGTGCCTGGATGGACGACACGCGACGACACGGCGCCCGGACGAATCTTCGGCCGGGCGCCGGGTCGACCGGCCGATCACGCGTGTGACCTGCTTCGCACCTGGGTTCGTCCGGGGCGTGAGGTCCGACACTCCGCCGTGACCCAGGAGATATCTTTCCTTGATCCGCGGGTATGGTTGAGGGTCGTTGCGGGCGCCTCATTCCGGAGTGCAAGCCCGATAGAGGCTCGCGGAAGGTGAGTGATGGGCTTGCGCGCCCATAGTTCGTTGCTGCACGTCTTCGTCATGGCCGGGGTGTCCGGACGATGACCGTCACCGTAGAACCGGCGGAATCCGCCTCGGAAATCACCGCGCCGCTGCCGTGCGTCGCCGAGGTGACGCACGCGCCGTCGACCGCCCCGGTCGCCGACCGCGCCCTCTTCTGGTCCGGGCTCGGCGCGAGCGAGCGCACGCTGCTCGACGTCCTCGCCGCCACGGCCGAGCGCCACCCCAACGCCGCCGCGATCGACGACGGCACGACCACCCTGACCTACCGCCGGCTCCTCGAAGAGATCGACGCCTACGGCCGCCGCCTGCGCGGGTACGGCGTCGGCGTCGGGGACCGCGTCGGCGTCCGGATCTCCTCCGGCACCGCCGAGCTGTACGTCGCGATCCTCGCCACCCTGTCCGTCGGCGCCGCCTACGTGCCGGTCGACGCGGACGACCCGGACGAGCGCGCCGAGCTGGTCTTCGAAGAAGCCGCGGTGGCCGCGGTCGCCACCGACGGCAAGATCAACGTCCACAGCACGCCTGGTGGCCGCGAGGGTGTCCCCGGCCCGGCCGACGACGCCTGGATCATCTTCACCTCCGGCTCCACCGGCAAGCCCAAGGGCGTCGCGGTCTCGCACGCCGCCGCCGCCGCGTTCGTCGACGCCGAGGCCGAGCTGTTCCTCACCGAGGAGCCGATCGGCCCGGGCGACCGCGTGCTGGCCGGGCTGAGCGTCGCCTTCGACGCCTCGTGCGAAGAGATGTGGCTGGCCTGGCGCCACGGCGCGTGCCTGGTGCCGGCGCCGCGCGCGCTGGTCCGCACCGGCGTCGACCTCGGCCCGTGGCTGGTCGCGCAGAGCATCACCGTCGTCTCCACCGTGCCGACGCTGGCCGCGCTGTGGCCCGCCGACGCGCTCGAAGACGTCCGCCTGCTCATCTTCGGCGGCGAAGCGTGCCCGCCGGAGCTGGCCGAGCGCGTCGCTGTCGAAGGCCGCGAAGTCTGGAACACCTACGGCCCCACCGAAGCCACCGTCGTCGCCTGCGCCGCGCAGCTGACCGGGGAGGCGCCGGTCCGGATCGGCCTGCCGCTGTCGGGCTGGCAGCTGGCCGTGGTCGACGACGACGGCCGGCCGGTCGCCATGGGCGAGACCGGTGAGCTCGTCATCGGGGGAGTCGGCCTGGCCCGCTACCTCGACGCCGAGAAGGACGCCGAGAAGTTCGCGCCGCTGCCGTCGCTGGGCTGGCAGCGCGCCTACCGCTCGGGCGACATGGTCCGCGCCGAAGCCGAAGGCCTGCTGTTCCTCGGCCGGCTCGACGAGCAGGTCAAGCTCGGCGGCCGCCGCATCGAGCTGGGCGAGGTCGACGCCGCGCTGCAGGCCCTGCCGGGTGTGCAGGGCGCGGCCGCCGCGATCCGCCGCACCCAGGCCGGCAACCAGGTCCTCGTGGGGTACGTCGTCCCGGCGCCCGGCGTGACCTTCAACCAGGACGAAGCCGCGACCCGACTGCGCGAGCACCTGCCCGCCGCGCTGGTGCCGCTGCTCGCCGTCGTCGAAGACCTGCCCACCCGCACGTCCGGCAAGGTCGACCGCAACGCCCTCCCGTGGCCGCTGTCCACAGTGGACGCCGCTGGGCTGTCCCCGACGCAGGCGTGGCTCGCCGAAGGCTGGGCCGAGATCCTCGGCGTGTCGGTCGACGACCCCAAGGCCGACTTCTTCACCCACGGCGGTGGCAGCCTGACCGCCGCCCAGGTCGTGGCGCGGATCCGCACGCGGCACCCGCAGGTGTCGGTCGCCGACATCTACTCCTACCCGAAGCTGGGCGCGCTGGCCGCGATGCTGGACGCGCTGAGCGGCCAGGCCACCGAACGCCGGGACATCGCGCCGACGAAGCGCCGTGCCGGGGTGATCCAGACGTTGCTGATGGTCCCGCTGATGGGGCTCGCCGGCCTGCGCTGGGCGACACTCGCCGCCGCGCTGTCGAACGTCCTGTCGCTGCTCGGGTTCGCCTGGGCGCCGACGCTGAACTGGGCGTGGCTCGTGCTGGCCTGGGCCGTGCTGTTCAGCCCGGCCGGCCGCATCGCGATCGCCGCGGGCGGCGCGCGCGTGCTGCTCTCCGGCGTGCGGCCCGGCACCTACCCGCGCGGCGGCAGCGTCCACCTGCGCCTGTGGACGGCCGAGAAGCTCGCCGAGTTCAGCGGCGCGGACAGCGTCGCCGGCGCGTCCTGGATGACGACCTACGCCAAGGCCCTCGGCGCGCGCATCGCCAAGGACGTCGACCTGCACTCGCCGCCGCCGGTCACCGGGTTCCTCAAGCTGGGCCGCGGTGCCGCCGTCGAGCCCGAGGTCGACCTGTCCGGCCACTGGGTCGACGGCGACCGCGTGCACATCGGCAAGGTGCGCATCGGCGCGGAGGCCCGGATCGGCGCGCGCAGCACGCTGTTCCCCGGCGTCCGCATCGGCAAGGGCGCGGAGATCGCGGCCGGGTCGACCGTCCGCGGCGCGGTGAAGGCCGGCCAGCACTGGGCCGGCTCGCCCGCCGCCCCCGTCGGCAAGGACGGCAAGGACGCGAAGGACGCGCTGAAGTGGCCGTCGAGCCGCCCGCCGCGGTCGCACTTCTGGGCCGCGGTCTACGGCGTGACCTCGGTGCTGCTCGGTTTCCTGCCGGGCCTGGCCGCGCTCGCGGGCGTGGCGGTGCTGGGTTACGCGATCGCCGGCGCGCCGACGCTGCCGGCCGCGTTCACCCAGGCGCTGATCTTCGTGCCGGTCGCGACCGCCGCGTACTTCCTGACGTACATGCTGTTCGTGCTTGCCGGCGTCCGGGCGCTGAGCATCGGCATGGTCGAGGGTTACCACCCGGTCCACGGCCGCGTCGCGTGGCAGGTCTGGGCCACCGAGCGGCTGATGAACATGGCCCGCGAAGGCCTGTTCCCGTTGTACGCCAGCCTGTTCACGCCGGTCTGGCTGCGGTTGCTCGGCGCCAAGGTCGGGCGCAACGTCGAGGCGTCGACGGTGCTCGCACTGCCGAAGATGACCCAGATCGACAGCGGCGCGTTCCTGGCCGACGACACCATGGTCGCCACCTACGAGCTCGGCCACGGCTGGCTGCACGTCGCCCCGGCCCGGATCGGCAAGCAGGCCTTCCTCGGCAACTCGGGGATGACCGCGCCCGGCCGTTCGGTGCCGAAGCGCGGCCTCGTGGGTGTGCTGTCCTCGACGCCGTTGCGGGCGAAGAAGGGCTCGTCGTACCTCGGCATGCCGCCGCTGCCGGTGCGCCGCGCGATCGGCGACGCCGACACGAGCCGCACCTACACCCCGGCGCTGCACCTCAAGGCGGCCCGCGCGCTGGTCGAGCTGTGCCGGATCATCCCGGTCATGTGCGGGGTCGCGCTGAGCGTCACCGTCGCGTTCGGGCTGCTGCAGGCCGCGTCGGTGTTCGGGTTCGGCGTCGCCCTGCTGCTCGCCGGGCCCGCCCTGCTGGCCGCCGGGATCGTCGCGGCGCTGACCGCGACCGTCATGAAGTGGCTGCTGGTCGGGAAGTTCCGCGAAGTCGACCACCCGCTGTGGAGCTCCTTCGTCTGGCGCAACGAGCTCGCGGACACGTTCGTCGAGGCGCTGGCCGTGCCGTGGCTGATCGGGTCCCTCGGCGGTACTCCGCTGCTGGCGGCCTGGCTGCGCACGATGGGCGTCAAGATCGGCCGCGGCGTGTGGCTGGAGACGTACTGGCTGCCCGAGGCCGACCTCGTCGAGCTCGGTGACGGCGCGACCATCAACCGCGGCTGCGTCGTGCAGACGCACCTGTTCCACGACCGGATCATGAGCATGTCGCGGGTGACCCTCGACGAGGGCGCGACGCTCGGCCCGCACGGCATCGTGCTGCCGGGCGCGAGCATCGGCGCGCGCACCACGGTCGGCCCCGGGTCCCTGGTGACCCGCGGCGACGAGGTGCCGCCCGACTCCCGCTGGCTCGGCAACCCGATCTCCGCCTGGACGGGCAAGTAGGTCACGAAGTCACCACCCGGCTCGCACGGAATCACCCCTCCGTGCGAGCCTGGTTCGAAGTACGCACGAGGAAAGGTCCGGCACGGGTGATCTCGAAGGCTTCCGCTCCCGCACCCGGCGCGGACACCTCCGGCGACTCCTACCTCCCCGCGCACGGCAACGGCGGTTACCGGGTCCGGCACTACGACCTGACCCTCGACTACAAGGTCGCGCCGAACCGGCTGTCGGCCTCGGCGGTGATCACCGCGGAGGCGACGCAGGCGCTTTCCCGCGTCACCCTCGACTTCGGCGAGTTCCGGATCACCCGCGTGCTGGTCGACGGCAAGCCCGCGAAGTACCTCAAGCGCGTGCGGAAGCTGCACGTCAAGCCGCAGAAGGCGATCGCCGCGGGCAGCGAGTTCACCGTCGAGGTGGTCTACGTCGGCAACCCGCGCCCGGTGGGGAGCCGCTGGGGTGACGTCGGCTGGGACGAGCTGACCGACGGCGCGCTCGTGGCGAGCCAGCCGGTCGGCGCGCCGTCGTGGTTCCCCTGCAACGACCACCCGTCCGACAAGGCGACCTACCGGGTGAGCGTGACGACGTCGTCGCCGTACCTGGTCGCGGTCACCGGCGAGCTGGTCGACCGCTACACCTCGGCCAGCACGACGAAATGGGTCTTCGAACGCCACGAGCCGACGGCGACCTACCTGATGAGCGTGCAGATCGGCCGCTACGACGACGTCGACCTGAGCGGCGGCGGCTGGTTCGCGCACGTGGGCGCGGCCGCGCGCCGGCTGAGCGTCGACATCGGCCGCGCGAGCGGGCAGGTGGAGGCGGTCCACGAGACCGTGCCGCAGCGCGCCGCCGTGCCGCCGCGGCTGCGCCGGCCGTTCGAGCACGACTTCGGCCGGCAGGGCCGGATGATGGAGGTCCTGCAGCGGCTGTTCGGCCCGTACCCGTTCGGCGAGTACCAGATCGTCGTGACCGACGACGACCTCGACGACCCGATCGAGGCGCAGGGCATGTCGATCTTCGGCGCCAACCACGTCGACGGCCGCCGCACGTACGAGCGGCTCGTCGTGCACGAGCTGGCGCACCAGTGGTTCGGCAACAGCCTGACCGTGGCCGACTGGCGCCACATCTGGCTGAACGAGGGTTTCGCGACCTACGCCGAGTGGTTGTGGTCGGAGGAGTCGGGCGGCGAGTCGGCGCAGTCGCTGGCCCGCACGTGGCACACCCGGATGAAGGCCAGGCCGGCCGACGTCCGGGTCGCCGACCCCGGCGTGGCGCGGATGTTCGACGAGCGCGTCTACAAGCGCGGCGCGCTGACGCTGCACGCGCTGCGGGCGGAGATCGGCGACCCGGCGTTCTTCGCGGTGCTGAAGGCGTGGACGACCGAACACCGGCACGGGCTCGTCACGACCGCCGCGTTCATCGCGACGGCGGAGGAGTACGCGGGCCGCTCGCTGGGGACGTTCTTCACGCGCTGGCTCGACACCCCGGCGCTGCCGCCGCTGCCCTGATCCGGCCGTTCTCACCCGGACGGGTGGTCTTCCCGGCAGAATGAGCGTCTCGACGAGGGGAGCGCTGATGAGCGAGCCGGGGCCGCCCTACGGGTATCCGCCGTGGCAACCGCCGGCGCCGCCGAAGAAGACGTCGCCGGCGGCCGTCGTGCTGATCACCGGCTCGGTCGTCGTGGTCGTCGTGATGGTGCTCGCGTTCCTGGCCTGGGGGTATCCCGGGTTCCTGCGGAAACCGGAGGGCAACGCCGACGGCGTGTGGTTCCCGACGGCGCCGTCGTCGTCGCAACCGCCGGCGACCATCGCCTCGCCGAGCGCGTCGGTGCCGCTGCCCGGTGGTCGTGCGCCGCTGCCGAAACGGCCGCGGCCGCTGGCCGACCCGATCACCTGCGCGTTCACCCCCGCCCCCGGCTCGCCCGCGCCGAAGCCGGCCACGCCGCCGCCGGACGGCCCGGCGCCGTCGTCGGGCACCGTCGGAGTGCGGCTCACGACCAGCGCGGGCGCCATCGGGCTGACGCTCGACCGCGCGCTGGCGCCGTGCACCGTGGTGAACTTCCTGAGCCTGGCGAAACAGGGGTTCTACGACGGCACGTCGTGCCACCGGCTCTCGGTGACGGACGGGCTCCAGATGCTCCAGTGCGGCGACCCGGCCGGCGACGGCACCGGCGGCCCGGGTTACACGATCAAGGACGAGACGTTCCCCGAGCTGACCTACGGCCGCGGCATCCTCGCGATGGCCAAGACGTCCGAACCCGACTCGGGCGGCTCCCAGATCTTCCTGGTCTTCGGCGACACGCAGATCCCGCCGGAGTACACGGTCTTCGGCAGCATCGACGACGCCGGCCTGGCGGTCCTCGACAAGGTGGCCGCCGCCGGCGTCGACACGTCCAAGCCCGGCATCGGCGACGGCAGCGGCCCCCCGAAGACCCCGGTCACCTTCACCGCCATCACCACCCCGTAACTCACGTGATCACAGCCGGAACTCGCGTGATTGAGGCCGGAACTCGCGAGTTACGGCCTCAATCACGTGGGTTACGGGTCTGATCACGCGAGTCACGGGTCTGGTCACGCGGGTTACGGGCGGTCCAGCAGGTCTCGGAGGGCGGCCAGGAGGGTGGGGACGGCCGTGGGGGACGACGTTGTGCTGCGCCAGGCGATGTAGCCGTCCGGGCGGACCAGCAGGCAGCCGTCCTCGGCGATGCCGCTGAGGCGGGACCAGCCGCCGTAGGCGTCGCGGACCTCCGGGTCGCCGACGCGCACCGTCCGCAGGTCGAGGCCCAGCTCGGCGCCCACCTTGGCCGCGGCGTCGCCCCACGCGGTGCCGGTCAGGCCGGTCAGCACCGTCCAGCGGCCGCCGCCGACGACGTCCAAAGTGGACACCCGGCGGCCGTGCGGGCCGACCAGCCACGCGTGCGGCAGTTTCGCGCCCGGTTCGGTGCTGGGCCGGTGGAACAGCTCGGGATCACGGTCGGATGCCGCCGGAGCGACGCCGTCGGGCAGCACCGCGCCGGAGACGTAGCGCTGGTCCATCTCGACGCCGTGGGCGTTGAACTCGTAGTGCTTCAGCTCGATCGCCTTCTCCAGCTCACGCCGTTTCGACGCGCCTTCGGGCGTCGGCGCGAGGCAGGTTTCGAGGCCCGCGGTGATGCCGTCGGAGTCGGTGTCGCCGGCGATGCCGAGCGCGGCGAAGATCGGCCCGAACTGGTCGCGGCTGAGGTTCGCCCGGTCGACGATCTGCTTGCCGACCGGCGCGCGCTCGGCGGTGTAGCTGTCCAGCAGGCCTTCGCCCGCTTCGCCGCGCACGACCATCGCGAGCTTCCACGCCAGGTTGTACGCGTCCTGGACGGACGTGTTCGACCCGAGCCCGTTGGACGGCGGGTGCCGGTGCACGGCGTCCCCGGCGCAGAACACCCGGCCGTTGCGGTACTCCGTCGCGTAGTTGTGGTTGACCGTCCACAGCGACGTCGAGGTGATCTCGACGTCGAGGTCCGGGTCGCCGACGAGGTCGCGCACCAGCCGCGTCGCCTCTTCGACGTCGACCTCGGGCGGCGCCTGCTCGATGTCGTAACCCCAGGTCAGCAGCCACTCGTTCCACGGCCGCACCATCCGGACCAGGCCCATCCCGATCCCGCCGAGGTGCGCGCCCGGCCGCATCACCCAGTACAGCACGCTCGGCCGGTGGGCCACGTACGGCGCGAGGTCCGCGGTGAACGTGATGTTCATGCTGCCCGCCTTGCCGGTCTGCCCGGCGATCGGCAGGCCGGCCAGCTCGGCGACGCGGCTGCGTGCGCCGTCCGCGCCGATCAAGTACTTGGCGCGCAACGAGAACTCGTCGCCGCGCACGCGGTCGCGGAAGCGGACCGTGACGCCGTCCGTGTCCTGCGTGAAGTCGAGGAACTCGGTGTCCAGCCGCAGTTTCGCGCCGCGCGCGGCGGCTTCGCTCGCCAGGATCGGCTCGAGGTAGGTCTGCGGCAGGTCGATCATGTGGCACGGGCTCGCGGCGGTGTACTCCGACGCCGACGAGGGCCCGGTGCCCCAGCTGGCGATCCGGCCGATCTCCGGCCCGGTCAGCGACGTGCAGAGCACGGTGTCGCCCATCAGGTCCGGCGGCGTCCCGACCGCGAGGGCCTTGTCCTCGACGCCGAGGTCGCGGAAGACCTCCATGGTCCGCTGGTTGGTGATGTGCGCGCGGGGTGTGTTGGCCATCCAGCCGTACTTGGTGGCGAGCACCGCGGGGACGCCGTAGGTGGCGAGCAGCAGGGCCGCCGAACCCCCGGCGGGGCCGCTGCCGATCACTATGACGTCGGTGTCGTAACTCAGCTGGCTGCTCATCTCGTGCTCCCGGGCTGGATGCGGAAAGTGAAGTCGAGCCGGCGCCAGAGCCCGGGCTCGCGGCCGTCCGGGGCGGGCCCGGACTGCTCGGTGAAGTCGACGATCAGGCCGTCCTTGACGCCGAACACGGTGTCGGAGTCCAGGTATTCGCCGCCGCGGACGAACAGCTGCGTGATCAGCGTCCGGAACCCGGGCTTGGCGATCATGAAGTGCACGTGCGGCGCCCGGTACGGGTGGCGGCCGACGACGTCGAGCATCTGCCCGACCGGCCCGTCGGCGGGGATCGGGTACGCGCTCGGCACGATGGTCCAGAACCGCAGCCGGCCGTCGGCGTCGGTGCGGAAGCGGGCGCGCAGCACGGGTCCGTCGAGATCGGGCAGCTGGACGTCGTAGAAACCGTCCTCATTGGACTGCCAGACGTCGACGACCGCCTCGGGAACCGGGGCGCCGTGGGTGTCGGTGATCCGGACGTCCGTCCACAGTGGAGTTCCGGGCAGCCCCGCCGCGAGGTCGGCGCCCTGCGGTGTCTCCGGCGGGCCCTCGACGTAGAACGGGCCCAGCACGGCCGACGGCGTGGTGTCCGGCGTGCGCGAGTTGGTCAGGACGTCGACGACGCTGGACACGCCGAGCGTGTCCGACAGCAGGATGAACTCCTGGCGCGTGTCGCTGGAGATCTGCCCGGTGCGGGTCAGGAACCCGATCGCGTACTCCCACTCCTCCTGCGTGAGGTCGGTGCGGATCGCGTAGCCGTGCAGCGTCTCGACGAGGTCGGTGAGCAGCTCGCGGACGCGGTCCGGCGCGCCCGCGAAGCTCTCGACGACCTGCTTCGTGAGCGCCGCGAGCACCGGGGGAGCCGTCGTGCGGGTGCCGTTCAGGGCCTGGCGCAGCAGCTCCGCTTCGGGCTCGTCGGCGATGTCGGCTTCGGTGAGCCCCAGTTCGGCCAGCGAGTGCGGGATCGGCAGGGACGCGGTCAGCTCGAAGACGTCGTTCGCGTCGTCGAGGCCCAGGTGCGCCATGACGTGCGGGAGCAGGACGGCGTGGGTTTCGGCGTGCGGCAGCCCGAACTTGCCGCCGAGGTGGTGGCACAGCTTGTGGTGCAGGCCCATCGAAACGCTGTCGAGGCACGAACCCGCCAGCCACGCACCACGCAGGGCGGCGGTCCGCGCGTCCACATCGGACGGATCGGCCACGATCCGCGGCAGGGCGTCCGTGAGCAGCCGGATGGCCTCGCCGGCCAGCAGATCCGTCATCGGGTCGGCGTCCGGGGCGTAGCGCGCCTCGACGGCGTGGGCGAGCGCGTTGATCCCGCTGGCGGCCGAGGTGGCCACCGGCAGCGAGAGCGTCAGGCCGACGTCGTAGAGCACGACCTCGGGCCGCACCTTCGGGGACCGCTGGGTGGTCTTGTGACCGTCGGCGGTCTCGCCGAGGACGCTCGTCAGCTCCGAGCCCGCGTACGTCGTGGGCACGATCAGCTGCGGCAGGTCGGTGCGCAGGGCGATCGCCTTGGCCAGCCCGGTGGCCGAGCCGCCGCCGACCGCCACGACGCCGTCGACACCGTGGTCGGCGACGACCTTCAGCGCGCGCTCGGTGACGTCGACCGGGGTGTGCATCGCCGCGTCTTCGAAGCGCGCGGCCAGCAGGGGACCGAGCGCGGCGGCGGCGCGGTCGCCGTAACGCGGGCCGGCGACGAGCAGGACGCGCCCGAGTCCCAGGCGGCCGGCTTCCGCGCCGACGTCGTCGAGGGAGCCGAAGACCACCCGCACGGGGTTCGCGGCGTAGCTGAACGAGGTCATGCGAGGGAGTATCCGGCCTGGTCGGGGCCCGGTCCTGCACGTTCGTGCTGCGCCGAGGCACGAAACGCGCGTCTCGGCGTCTCAGCTTGCCCGGCGCAGGGCGGCCGGCGTGGTGCCGAGCTGGGCGCGCAGCACGCGCGTCAGGTGCTCCTGGTGCGAGAAGCCGCAGCGGACGGCGATCTCGGCGATCGGTTCGGTGCCGGTGCGCAGCAGCAGCCCGGCCTGCTCGACGCGCAGCCGCAGCAGGAACCGGTGCGGCGGCAGGCCGGTGCGGGCCTTGAACTGCCGCGAGAACTGGCTCACGCTCAGCCCGGCGAGCGCGGCCAGGTCGGCCAGCGGCGCCGGCTCGGCCAGCTGGTCCGCCATCCGGTCGCGCACCCGCGCGAACTGCCGGTCGGACAGGCCGCGAGCCGGCTCGGGGAGCAGGACGCGCCCGGCGTGGTGGTGGCGGACGAGCTGCGCGGCGACGAGCGCGCCGAGCTGGTCGGCGTAGGTCCGCGCGCTCGGCTCCCAGTCGCGGACGACGCCGTCGAGGCTCAGCACGAGCTGTTCGAGCAGCGGATCGCTGCCGAACTCCTCGGCGAGCCGCACGGGCGCGTTCCCGCCGGCCGCTTCCTGGACGGCGTCGTCGGCGACGTAGACGTGCAAGGTGTCGAGCTCCCCGCCCAGCTCGACGGACAGGTCGACGTGCGACGGCTGCAGGAACAGCCCGCCGGCGGGCATCCGCCGGCTCCGCTCGTGGGGGGTCCCGACGCCGCGCCGGACCGTCACCGGCCCGCCGAGGTGCAGGATCAGCTGGTGGCTGCGCGCGGGCCCGAACGCGGCGCGGTACGGGCGTTCCCGCTGCTTGGAGAGGTAGACGCGGTCCCAGCCGAGGCCGGCGCTGGTGCGTTCCGGGCGGACCCAGGGCAGCGCGAGGATGCCGTTGGTGTCGGTCAGCCCGAGTTCGCCCACGCCTGCCTCCTCGACGTCGAGGCCGACCCCGATCGTACCCGCGGGAAGGGTCGGCTCACGTCTTCGAACGGAGTCAGCCTGGGCTGGCGCGGCCGTGGCGCCAGTAGCCGAGGAACGCGACGTGGGACTTCGGCCAGCCGCGGTCGCGCACCAGGTGGCGGCGCACCCCGGTGGCGAGCGCGGCCTCCCCGGCGACCCAGGCGTAGGCGCGGCCGGCCGGCAGGTCGGCGTCCCGGACCGCCTGCAGCGCGAGCGCGCCCGGGCGGCCGGGCCGGAGCCGGGGCAGCCAGTGCACCCGGACGCCGGGCGGGGCCTCGACCTCCCGGATGTCCGACTGCGCCGGCACCTCCAGGAACACCTCCGCGACCAGGTCGGCGGGCGCGCCTTCGAGGATCGCGAGGACGGCGGGCAGCGCGCTCTCGTCCGCGGCGAGCAGCTGCCAGGCCACCTCGGCGGGCGGCAGGTAGCTGACGCCGAGGTCGAAGACCCCGGCCGGGTCGCCCGGGCGGGCGCGGCGGGCCCACTCGGCGGCCGGGGCGTCGCCGTCGTGCAGGGCGAACTCGATGTCGATCTCGCCGGGGCGGGACCGCCGGATCGTGTAGTTGCGGACCCACGGGCGGCGGCTCTTCGGCATCAGCAGGACCTCGGCCATCCAGCCCTCGTGGTCCCGGGTCGGCATCCGCAGCCCGTCCTGCCCGGCGCGCGGGAAGAACAGCCGGACGGCCTGGTCGTCGCCCGCCGGCTCGAACTCCGCCAGCTCCGGGCCGCCGAGGGTGACGGTCCGGAACGCCGGGCTCGGCGCCGTGGTCGCCAGGACTTCGAGGGTGATCATCTTCCGCGTCTTCGCGCGGCGGACCTTCGGGATCATCAGACGTCCAGCACGAGCCGGGGCGAGAGCGCGCGGGAGACGCACGCGTACATCCGGCCGGGCGGCGCGCCGATGTCGTCGCGGTGCTCGGGTTCGCCGTCGACGACCGCCAGCTCGCAGCTGCCGCAGACGCCTTCGCGGCAGCCGGACGGCACCGGGCGCCCGGCGTGGGTCAGCGCGTCGAGCAGGGACTCGTCCGGCGGCACCTGGATCGTCTGCCCGGAGCGAGCGCAGACGACCTCGAACGCCGTGTCGGGCCCGAACACGCGGCGGGTGGGCTGGAAGCGTTCGGCGTGCACCCGCGGGAACACGGCCTCGGCCGCGGCGAGCATCGACGCCGGGCCGCAGCAGTAGACCTCCGCACGCGAGTCGAGTTCCGCGAAGTCCGGCCGGCCGCGTTCGGCCGTGGGGAACAGCCGCACGCGGTCGCCGTACTCGGCAAGGAGTTCCGAAGCGAAGGGCATGGTCGCGAGCGACCGGCCCGCGTAGACCAGCGTCGCCGCGGCGCCGGACGCGACGGCGGCCCGCAGCATCGGCACCATCGGCGTGATGCCGATCCCGCCGGCCAGGAACAGGTACTCCGGCGCCGGTTCCAGCGGGAAGTGGTTGCGCGGCACCGAGACTTCGAGCGTCCGGCCGGGGCGCAGGTACCGGTGGACGTACTCCGAGCCGCCGCGGCTGAGCGGGTCGTGGCGGACCGCGATCCGGTAGCTCGTGAGATCGCCCGGGTCGCCGCACAGCGAGTACTGCCGGGTCAGCCAGTTGGGCAGCGCGAGGTCGACGTGCGCGCCCGGCTCCCACGGCGTCAGCGGTCCTTCGTCTCCTTGCAGGACAAGGGAAACGACATCGTCGGCGAGCCGCTCGACGCGGTCGAGGATGGTCTTCTGCATGGGTCAGTACAGCTTCCGGTAGCCGGCTTCGAGCATGGCCTCGAACTGCGCCGGGTCGACGTCCACGCCGAGCTGGTCGGACACGATCTCACCGGCCGACGGCAGCTCTTCGGCCAGCGCCTGGCTCGCGGGGTCCCAGAGGCGGGAGCGGATCAGCGCGCGGCCGCAGTGGAAGAACACCTGCTCGACCTCGACGACGATCGCCAGGTCGGGCTCCTTCGCCTCGGTCCGCATCCGGGCGAGCACATCGGGGTCGTCGGTGACGTACGCGCGGCCGTTGACGCGCACGGTTTCCCGCACGCCGGGGACGAAGAACAGCAGGCCGACGCCGTCGTTCTCGGCGATGTTGCGGAAGGAGTCGGCGATCTTGTTGCCGGCGCGGTCGGGCATGGCGAGGGTGCGCTCGTCGAGGACCTTCACGAAGCCGGGGTAGTCGCCGCGGGGCGAGCAGTCGGCGCGGCCCGCGGCGTCGGCGGTGGCGAGGGTGAGGAAGGGGGAGTGAGCGATGAAGCGGCGGACGTGCCGGTCGACGTGGCCGAGGATCTTGGCCTCGATCATCGCCTCGGGTTCGCCAAGCCGCGCCCGCACCTCGGCCATGGAGACTCGGCGCAGCGTGTTTGTGCTGGTCATGACACAATTATGAGCAATCATTCGGATCTGGCGCTACTCGCTTTTGGGGAGCGCGACAGGAGGAGCCGTGCCGTCGGACCCGCGCCGCATCCAGCCACGTAAACAGCCCCGCCAGGTCCGCGCCGAGCTCACCCGGGAGCGGATCCTCACCGCGGCTGCTCACGTTTTCGCCGAGCACGGCTACGCCGCGGGCACCACCAACCGCATCGCCGAGCGGGCCCGGATCTCCATCGGCTCGCTCTACCAGTACTTCCCGAACAAGGACGCGATCCTGGCCGAGCTGCTGATCCGGCACCTGGACTCCGGGGAGGAGTCGACCGGCTGGCAGCAGCGCCACGAGCTGACCGGCTCGCTCGACGAGATCGTCCGCGCCCTGGTGCACCTGGTGATCGAGCACCACCTCGACGACCCGCAGCTGCTGCGCCTGCTGCTGGAGCAGGCGCCCCGCTCGCAGGAGCTGCTGGAGAAGGTGGGCCGGTACGAGAAGGCGCGGATCGCTTTCGCCCGTGACCTGTTCGACCGGCACCCGGAAGTCGGGGTCGTCGACACCGCGACGGCCGCGAAGCTGGTCGTGACGACGTTGGAGCTGGTCGTGCACCAGCTCGTCGCGTCCCGGGAGCCGGTGGACATCGACCGGCTGGAGAACGAGCTGGTCGGCATGCTCACCCGCTACCTCAGGGGCTAGCTCCTGAACAGCGTCCAAGACTTTCGTCCTCCTCCGCGCGGGGGAGGGCACGCGGCCCGACGTAATGCTCGCCGGTGGCCGGAAGTTTCACAGGTGCACGCGGGGAGTGCGTGCCCGTCCTCAGCAAGGCCGGGGGGCCTGAGGGCGGACGGGGAGTGGTGCCGGGCCCGCGCAGGGGCGGGCCCGGCACCGCCTAGCTGTTTCGGGCGGTAAGGGCGGCCTGGGTCCGGCTGGTGACGCCGAGCTTGGCCAGGACGTTGCCGACGTGCGCCTTCACCGTGCGCTCGGCCAGCCGCAGCCGGGCCGCGATGTCGCGATTGGACAGTCCTTCGCCCAGCAGCTCCAGCACGTCCCGCTCGCGCGGGGTCAGCGTGCCGCCCGCGGTCAGCGCCGCCGCGGCCGCCGGGCTCAGCGCCGTCACGCCGTCGTGCGCGGCCCGGACGGCGGCCGCCAGCTCCTCGCCGGAGGAGTCCTTCAGCACGAACCCGGCCGCGCCCGCGGCCAGGGCTTCGCGGATCTCCCGCGGGCGGCCCACTGTGGTCAGCATCAGGACCCGGGGCGGCGCGGAGCGTTTCCGGAGTCGCCGCAACACGGCCAGGCCGTCCATGCCGGGCAGGTACAGGTCCAGCAGGACGACGTCGGTCTCGACGGCGGAGGCGAGCAACTCGTCACCGCTGCCGTACTGCGCGACGACGTCCAGGTCGGGCCGGGCGCCCAGGACCAGGGCGAGACCTTCGCGCACCACCGCGTGGTCGTCGACGACCTGCACCCGGATCATGCGCGCACTCTACTGTCGGGCCCATGCGCCAGTCCCTCGTCACGACGGCCGCGGCGGCCGCCGTCTTCTTCGCCGGCGGCGCCTGGAGCCCGCACCAGGGCTGGCTCGCCGCGCTGCTCAGCGTGGTGCAGCTGGTGCCGCTGCTGTGGTCGCGGCGCGCGCCGGCCGTCGTGCTGGTGGTCGTCACCCTCGCCACCGTCGGGCACCTGCTGCTCGACCAGCCGCGCAACACCATGTACATCCCGGTCCTGCTGGCGCTCTACAGCACGCCGCGGCGGTGGCTCGCGGCGTCGGCGGCGCTCGCGATCGGCGTCGCCGTGTTCCCGGCGAAAGGCCCCGTCGACGGCACGGTGCTGGCCGTGACGATCTGCGCCGTCGCCTGGCTGCTCGGTGCCGAACGCCGTCGCGCGCTCGCCGACCGGGCCGAACGCGCCGCGCGCCGGCTGCACGACACCCTCGCCCAGACCACGGCCGTGATGCTCGTGCAGGCCGAGACCCTGCGCGCGGTCGGCGACCTGACCGACGCCGACCGCGCGCGCCTCGACACGCTCCTGTCCGCCGGACGCGGCGCGCTGACGCTCGTCCGCCGCACCCTCGACGACCTGCACGACGACGAGGACCGGCCCACCGACCTCGCCGAGGTGCTGGCCCGGCTCCGCACGGCCGGCCTGGTCCTGGACCGCGACCCGGTGCTGCCCGCGCTGCCGCGTCCGGTGCGCGAGCTGGCCGAGAGGTTCGTCGCGGAGACGGCCGTCAACGCGTTGCGCCACAACGGTCCCGGCGTCCGGCTGCGCCTCGGAGTAGAGCCCGGCGACCGCGTCACGATCACCGCCCGCAACGCGCTCAAGGGACCACCACGCGCGGGTGGCGGTTACGGCCTGGCCGGGCTCGCGGAACAGGCCGCGGCGGCCGGCGGTGAGCTGAGCCACGGGCCGCACGAGGGCGACTGGGTCGTCAGCGTCGTGCTGCCAGCAGCTGCGACACGGTCACGAACCGGAAGCCGCGCTGCTTGAGCCCGTCGAGGATCGGCCCGAGCGCTTGGCGCGTCGGCTCGCGGGACGCGTACATCGCGTGGAGCAGCACGATCGAGCCGGGCCGCACCTGGGTGAGCGTGGTGTCGCGGATGGTCGCGGCGTCCGGGGTGCCCGCGGAGTCCGGCTCGACGTCGCAGGTGACGGTCGTGCGGCCGTGCGCCGCGAGGTAGTGCGGCAGCGCCAGGAGCTTCTTGCTGTTGGGCGGGCGGAACAGGATCTCGCCGGTGTAGCCGGTGGTGCGGATGAGCGCGTCGGTGGCCTCGACCTCGTCGGCGACCCACGCGGGCGTCACGCCGATCATCCGGTCGTGCGAGAAGCTGTGGTTGCCGATTTCGTGCCCGGCCGCGGCGATGTCGTGGGCCAGGTCCGGGTGCGCGGCGATCTCGCGGCCGATGAGGAAGAAGGTCGCGGGCACCTGACGGCTTTTGAGCGTGTCCAGGACGGCGTGGGTGCCGGCCGGGTCGGGCCCGTCGTCGAAGGTCAGCGCGACGATCTTCTCGCTGGTGTCGACGCGGTTCACGAGGGTGCCGAAGAACTGGAACGTCCGCGAGTCGGCGACCCGCAGCAGCACGTACCCGGCGCCTAGCACCACGACCAGCACGCTCGCCACGACGATCGTCCACTTCCGCGCGCGGCGGGATCTCAAGATCATGCGCCGACCCTGGCGTCACCCGTGCGGCCCCGGAAGCCGCGAAGGTACTAGTACCAAAGCCGTGAAGGCCTCCTTACCGGCCGTAAGAGCCGGGAAGGAGGCCTTCACGGACAACGGCTCAGAGCGGGTTGAACTCGCCCAGGGGGGCGGTGCAGAAGGGGCCGCCGACGTACTCGGCCGCCGCGCCCGTGGGGGCGGGGCGGGACGCCAGCTGCTCCGCGTAGACCTCGGCGTCGTCCAGGGACTTGTAGCCCAGCGCCTCGGCTTCGGCCAGCGAGTAGATCCGGCGCGTGTTGTCCGAGACGCCCCAGATCAGCCGGTAGCCCGGCGACGGCGCGGCGAGGCAGGCCTCGAACAGCCGCGCGCCGTCGTCGGGGGAGAGCCACGTCGTGAGGCCGCGCGGGCCCAGCGGCAACGGCGTCTCGAAGCACGAGCCGATGCGGATCACGATGACGTCCATCCCGAACCGCGAGTGGTACAGGCTGCCGAGCGCCTCGATCACGGCCTTGCTGACGCCGTAGTAGGTGTCCGGGCGCGGAGAGGAGTCCGCGGGCAGGTCGTCGTCGTTGCGCCGGAAGCCGACGGCGTGGTTGCTCGACGCCAGGAGCACGCGCTTGACCCCGGCTTCGCGCGCGGCCTCCAGCACCGTGTGGGTGCCGTCGATGTTGACGTCGAGGGTGGCGGCCCACGAGTTCTCGCGGCTGTGGCCACCGAGGTGGATCAGCGCGTCGACGCCCTCGCACGCCGCGGCCATCGCCGCCGCGTCGGTGACCGATGCCGTCACGACCTCCTCGGCGGCGTCCGACGCCGTCTGCGGGGCCACGTCGAGCAGGCGCAGCACCCGGCCGGGGCGCCGCAGGCGGGGGCGCATCAGGGTGCCGACGACACCCGCCGACCCGGTGATGAGCACACGCTGGTCCGTCAATGGACTTCCTTCCGTAAGGGCGGCGGTCAGCGGATTCCGGCCCGGCGCAGCTGCTGCCCGAGCTCGGTGGTGGTCTCCGCCAGCAACTCGCCGACGCGCTGGGCGTCGGCGTCGGTCACCTGGGAGATGGGCATCGAGCAGCTGATCGCGTCCGTGCCCGGGATCCGGTAGGGGATCACCGCGGCGACGCACCGGACGCCCAGCGTGCCCTCCTCGATCTCGGCGGCGTACCCGCGTTCGCGGGTCGCGGCGCACTCGGCGTGCAGCGCTTCGAGCGAGGTGATGGTGTTCGGGGTCAGCGGGATCAGCGTCGACGGCAGCAGCGCCTCGATCTCTTCGTGCGTCAGCTCGGCCAGCAGGGCCTTGCCCAGCGCGGTCGCGTGCGTGGGCAGCGTGCGCCCGACGCGCGAGACGAGGTGCGTGGAGCGCTGCGACTCCCGCGTCTCCAGGTAGACGACCTCGGTGGCGTTGCGGCGCGCGAAGTGCGCGGTGAAGCCGGTCTTCTCCCGGATCCGTTCCAGGGCCTCGGTGGCGAACGGGACGACGGCGTCGCGGTCGAGGTAGGCCGTGCCGCAGATCAGCGCGCGGACGCCGAGCCGGTAGCGGGCGGTGTTCGCGTCCGCCTCCAGCCAGCCGGCTTCCAGCAGCGTGCGCAGCAGGCCGTGCAGCGACGAGCGCGGGAACCCCGTGCGCGCGTGCAGGTCGGAGAGCGAGAGCCAGACGTCGTTCGCCGCGAAGGTTTCGATCAGATCGACCGCCCGGCGCGCGGATTTCACCCCGGACGACTCGGCGGGCGCACCGTCGGTCGCCGCCGGGTTGGCCACCTTTTGCGGCATTTTCGCGCCTCCGTTCGGCCGTTGACTTGTGACTCCGGCCATATTAGCGTCCCGAACAACGTTCTTATGGATGAACATAGTCACTATAACAGACTCCATTCATGGATGTGAACATGCTTGTGGTGCCCGTTCCGACGATCGTCACCGGCCTCGTCGCGCACGCGGGCGTCGCGTGTACCACCGACTTGCTCGTTCATGTGCCGGCGAAGACGCTCGAGTACAACGGAGGCATGGGAAACCCGGTGCGGTGCCACGAAGCAGCGCCGGGCACGACCGTGCCCACCTGACCCGGCCGGCACCCGGCCGAAACCGACAAAAGGACGAGAGAGCAGAAACTGATGGCACAGACCGAGATCGCGCTGGACGGCCTGCTGGCGTTCCCCCTCACCCCGTTCACCGAGGACCTCGAGGTCAACCTCGACGCGCTCGCGGAGAACGTGGAGAGCCACATCGCGGCCGGCGCCGGTGCGCTGTTCGTCGCGTGCGGCACCGGCGAGTTCAGCTCGCTCTCGCCCGCCGAGCACGCCGCGGTGCTCGCCAGGTCCCGTGAGGTGGCGGCCGGCCGCGTGCCGGTCTGGGTGGGGGCCGGCGGTGGTGCCGCGGCGGCGCGGGCCGGCGTCGCGGCGGCCGAGGCTGGCGGCGCGGACGGCGTCCTGCTGCTGCCGCCGTACCTGGTTTCCGGGCCGCAGACGGGCTTGGTCGACTTCGTCCGCTACGCCGTCGGCGACACGTCCGTGCCGGTGATCGTCTACCACCGCGGCACCGGTGTGTTCACCGCGCCGGCCGCGGCGTCGCTGCTCGACATCCCCTCGGTCGTGGGCCTCAAGGACGGCTACGGCGACGTCGAGGTGATGACCCGGATCGTCACCACGATCCGCTCGCTCGACACCGATCGCGCGCGGGACTTCCTGTTCTTCAACGGGTTGCCGACCGCGGAGATGTCCGCCAAGGCGTACGCCGCGATCGGCGTCGCCCGCTACTCCTCGGCCGTGCACTGCTTCGCGCCGGAGATCGCCCACCGCTTCCACCGCGCGCTCGCCGAGGGCGACAACGCGACGATGGACACCCTGCTGGCCGGGTTCTACCTGCCGCTGGTGGCGCTGCGCGACGAGTCGCCCGGCTTCGCCGTGTCGCTGGTCAAGGCCGCCGCCCGGCTGCGCGGTGACAAGGTCGGTTCGGTCCGGCCGCCGCTGGTCGAGCCGACGCCCGAGCAGATCGACCGGCTGCAGAAGGTCGTGGAGGACGGCTTCACGACGTTGAAGGCGCTGAGCTGATGAAGATCCTCGATGTGGTGCTGACCCCGGTCGCGTTCGCCGACCCGCCGCTGCTCAACGTCATGGGCGTGCACGAGCCGTTCGCGCTGCGCGGCATCGTCCAGGTCAGGTGCGAGGACGGGATCGTCGGGCTCGGCGAGTCCTACGGGGACGAGGCGTTCCTCGGCGAGGTGCGCAAGGTGCTGCCGCGGCTGCGCGGCCACGACGTCTTCGACCTGCCCGGCCTGCAGCGGCTCGTCGCGCAGGCACTGTCGGGCACCGTGCTGACCGACGCGCACGGGCTGATCGGCGGGTTCTCCATCCGCAAGACCGTCGCGAGTGTGTACTCGCTGTTCGAGGTCGCCTGCCTGGACGCGCAGGGGCAGCTGCTCGGCCGCCCGGTGAGCGACCTGCTCGGCGGCAAGGCGCGCGACGCCGTCGAGTTCTCCGCGTACCTGTTCTACAAGTACGGCAAGCACGTCGACGGCCGCGAGGACACCTGGGGCGAGATCACCACGCCCGAGACCCTGGTCGGCTCGGCGAAGCGGATGATCGACGAGTACGGCTTCCGCTCGATCAAGCTCAAGGGCGGCGTCTACGAGCCCGCCCAGGAGGTCGACGGGATCCGCGCGCTGGCCGAGGCGTTTCCCGGCCACCCGCTGCGGATCGACCCGAACGCCGCGTGGACGCCGGAGACCGGCATCCGGGTCGCCGCCGAGCTGGACGGCGTCCTGGAGTACCTCGAAGACCCGACGCCGGGCATCGAGGGCATGGCGCGGGTCGCTTCGGCAGCGTCGATGCCCTTGGCCACCAACATGTGCGTGGTGAACTTCGGCGACGTCGAGCCCGGCTTCCGGGCCCGCGCCATCGGCGTTCTCCTGTCGGACCACCACTTCTGGGGCGGCCTGCGCGCCACCCAGTCGTTGTCGGTGACCTGCGAGAGCTTCGGCGTCGGCCTGTCGATGCACTCCAACAGCCACCTCGGGATCAGCCTGGCCGCGATGGTGCACGTCGCCGCGGCCACCCCGCACCTGACCTACGCCTGCGACACGCACTGGCCGTGGAAGGTCGAGGACGTCATCGAGCCGGGCGTGCTGGCGTTCCGCGAGGGCGCCGTCGCGGTGCCGACGACGCCGGGCCTGGGCGTCACGCTCGACGAGGACGCGCTGGCCAAGCTGCACGAGAACTACGTCCGATGTGGACAGACCAAACGGGACGATGTGACCTACATGCGCAAGTACGTCGAGGGTTTCGAGCCGAACACGGCGAGGTGGTGACCCGGTGAAGGTGACCGGCTACGCCTACCCGTGGGACGTCCTGGAGGACGGCTTCCTCGATCGCGCGCGCGGCCTCGGCGTCGACGAGGTGGCCGTGGCGCTGTCGTACCACAGCACCCGCGCGGCGACGCCCTGGTCGGCGTCGCGCACGGCCGTCGTGGCGCGGCACGCCGCGTTCTACCGCCCGGTGCGCCCGTCGTCGTGGGGCTCGCTGCGTCCGTCCACTCCGGACTGGGTGTCCTCCGAGGACAGTGGCGGCGACGCCGTCCGGTTGCTCAACGAAGCCGGGATCCCGGCCGCCGCGTGGATCGTGCTGACGCACAACTCGCAGCTCGGGTACGCGCACCCGGACGTCGCCGTGCGCAACTGCTTCGGCGAGGTCTACCCGTGGGCGCTGTGCCCGTCGCAGCCCGCGGTGCGCGAGTACGCCGCGGCGATGACCGCGGAAGCCGTCGCCGGGCTCGAGCTGTCCTCGGTGGTCCTCGAGGCGTGCGGCCCGCTCGGCGCGGTGCACCAGCACCAGCACGAGAAGACCGACGGCGTCTGGGCGCCCGCGGTGGCCCGGCTGCTGTCGATCTGCTGCTGCGACGCGTGCGCTTCTTCGTGGGCCATCGACGCGGACACCGTCCGGGCCCAGCTCGTCGAGGAGGTGCGGCGACTCGTCGCCACCGGCGACCTCGGCGTGACGGCCGACGCCTTGCCGCCGTCGCTGACCCAGGCGTTGCTGCGGACCCGGCAGGCGGCCACCGACGCGCTGCGGGCCGCCGTGCTGGCCACGCTCCCGGCGGGCACCCGGATCGTGCTGCACGGCGCGCTCGACCCCTGGGTCACCGGCGCGCTGCCCGGCCTGACGCCGGGCGCGATCGAGGACGCCGATTCCGTCGTACTCTTCGGCTGGGCGCCCGCGACGGGGGCCGACGCCGTCGCCGCGGCCAGGGAGGCCCTGCCGGAGCGGGTGGCGATCGGCAGTTACATCACCGCCGTGGCGGCCGCCCCCGTGCCCGACATCGCCGGCTACGTCGGCGAGCTCGCCAAGGCGGGCGCGGCCGAGCTGCACCTGTACCACCTCGGACTGGCCGGTCCGGGCCGCTGGCACGACCTGGGCACCGCCACCGCCGCCGCCCACGAGAACTGAGGAGCTGTTCCCGAAATGAGCCAGGCCACCGACGCCGCCACGCTCGAGAAGATCCTGGCGGCCGCCGCCGAAGCCGCCCGTCCGGCCGCCGAGGCCACCCCGGCCGAGCGCGGCCGCTGGCTGACCGCGGCCGCCGACGCGCTCGACGCCGCGGCCGGCGAACTGGTCCCGCTGGCCCACGCCGAGACGCACCTGCCCGCCACCCCGCGGCTGGCCGGCGAGCTGAAGCGCACGACGTTCCAGCTGCGGCTGTTCGCCGAGTCCCTCACCGACGGCGCGTACCTCGGCGCCACCGTCGACCACGCCGACGCCGGCTGGCCGATGGGCCCGCGCCCGGACATCCGGCGCGTCAAGACCGCGATCGGCCCGGTGCTGGTGTTCGCGGCCAGCAACTTCCCGTTCGCGTTCAGCGTCGCCGGCGGCGACACCGCGTCCGCGCTGGCCGCGGGCTGCCCGGTGATCCTCAAGGCGCACCCGGGCCACCCGGAGCTGTCCGCGCGGACCGGCCTGATCGTGCGCGAGGCGCTGCTCGAGGCGGGCGCCCCGGCGGGCCTGTTCACCGTGATCTTCGGCCAGGACGAGGGTGTCACCGCGCTGAAGGACCCGCGGATCGCGGCGGCGTCGTTCACCGGCTCGATCCCGGGCGGGCGGGCGCTGTTCGACATCGCGAACGCGCGGCCGCGGCCGATCCCGTTCTACGGCGAGCTGGGCAGCGTGAACCCGGTCGTCGTCACCGAGGGCGCGATCGCCGCCCGCGGTGAGGCCGTCGCGAAGGGCTACGCCGGGTCGTTCACCCTCGGCGCCGGCCAGTTCTGCACCAAGCCGGGCCTGCTGTTCCTGCCGGAGGAGCACGGCCTGACCGAGACGCTGCGCTCGGCGCTGGAAGGCGCGGCGCCCCAGCCGATGCTCAACGACCGCATCGCGAGCGGGTACGCCTCGACGCTCGCGAAGCTGCGTGAGGTCCCGGGGGTCGACGTCGTGTCGGCGTCGCCGTCCGAGGCGCCCGCGTTCACCCCGACGCTGCTGGCGACCACCGGCAAGCAGTTCCTCGAGGGCGGCGAGGCCGTGCACCAGGAGTGCTTCGGGCCGGCGTCGCTGATCGTCACCTACGCCGACCAGGCCGAGCTGCTGCGCCTGCTCGACGTCATCGAACCGGGGCTGACCGCCACGATCCACGGCGAGGAGTCCGACGCGGACTGGATCCGGCCGGTGCTGCCGGCCCTGGCCCGCATCGCCGGCCGGCTGCTGTGGAACGACTGGCCCACCGGCGTCACGGTGAGCTGGGCCCAGCAGCACGGCGGCCCGTACCCGGCCACGACCGCCCCGACCACGACGTCCGTCGGCACCGCCGCGATCGAGCGTTTCCTGCGCCCGATCGCGTGGCAGGGCTTCCCGGACGCGCTACTGCCCGAACCCCTGCAGGAGGCCAACCCCTGGCAGCTGCCCCGCCGCACCGACGGAACCCGCTGACCCCGTAACGCGGCACTTTCACTCCGAGGTGCCCACCTGGCCCCGTCACTTTCACGTGAAAGTGACGGGGCGTTCCACCCACGCCGCCGCACGACCGCATTTCCGTTCCCATCCCCGCAAGCCAAGGATGTCTTGATCCTGGGAGGCATTGTCATGCCCGTGAACCGGAGAAACGCCCTGCGCGGCGGCGCCCTGGCGGCCGCTTCCACCGTGTTCCTCACCCGTCCGGTGTTCGCTTCGGCCGCCACCCCGGTGGCCGCGGCGAGTGGCGTTCCCGCCGCGACCGCGCCGATCGTCGCGGCCTACCGGCAGCTGCAGAGCGGCATCAACCGGCCCTCGCCCGAACGCACCGCGGCGCTGGCCAACCTGAGCCGCGTCGCGAAGGCGTACCACGACAGCCTGTCCGTGGCGGGCGGTGGCGCTCCACTGTGGACGGACCTGCCGCTCGGCCCCGGCAGCGACTACACGACGTCGATGTACGCGCGGCTGCGCGCCATCGCCGTCGACTGGGGCACCCCGGGCGGCGCGCTGTCCGGCGACCCGGCCGTGCTCGCCCGGATCAAGGCGGCGCTGGAGCTGATCTACGCGAGCCAGTACAACCCGGACGTCGGTGAAATCGGCAACTGGTACACCTACGAGATCGGCGTCCCGTACTACGTCCTGCACACGCTGTCGGTGGTCGCCGACCAGCTGACCGCCGACGAGCTGGCCCGCTACGTCAGCCCGATCAAGCGGTTCGTGGGCAACCCGAACGTCCGCGCGAACAACACGGCGCTCGTCGAGACCGGCGCCAACCGCGCGGACAAGGGCCTGATCTCCATCGTCGCCGGCGCCCTGATCGGTGACACGGCGTGGATCAAGACCGGCATCGACGCGCTCACCGACGTCGCGGGCGGGGGCGCGGCGAGCGTCGTCGCGCGGCTGGACCGCGCGGCCGGCGACGGCTTCCACGTCGACGGCTCGTTCATCCAGCACGACACCATCCCGTACCCCGGGCACTACGGCATCGTGCTGCTCACCGCGCTGGCCGGGGCCATCCACGTCACGGAGGGCACCGAATTCGCGCTCCCACAGCCGTTGAAGGACAAGATCTACGGGCTGGTCGCGGACGCGTTCGCGCCGTTCGTCTACGCGGGCGCGCTCGTGGAACCGGTGCGTGGGCGGATGCTCTCGCGCCAGGGCGAGACCGGACACGACATCGGCCACCAGCTGACGGTCGCGACGCTGGTGCTGGCCCGCACCGCTTCGGGCAAGACCAAGACCGACCTCAACGCCCTCGCGGCGAAGTGGATCACCGAGGGCACGTACGCGCCGTTCCTCAAGATCCCGGACCCGGAGCGGTTCGCGCCGGGGCCCGACCTCGTGGCCACGCCGGGCATCGAGTTCGCGCAGGACGCCCTCGCCGCGCACGCCCGCCCGGCGCGGACGACGGCCACGCACCGGATCTTCGGCCAGCAGGACCGGCTGGTGCACGTCACCGAGACCTGGACGGCGTCGCTGGGCGTCAGCTCGACGCGGATCTCCCGCTACGAGTCCATCAACGGCCAGAACCTCAAGGGCTACTACGTCGGCGACGGCGTGCTCTACACGTTCGTGCCGAACGCGAAGGGGCACTACACCGACGCCTACTGGCCGACGGTCGACCCGCTGCTGCTGCCGGGCACGACCGAGAACGCCGGCCCGGCCGACCCGGCGTTCGGCAACGTGCCGGTCGGCCCGAACCCGCACACCGGCGGCGTCCGCTGGGACGACAAGCACGGCGCCTACGCGTTCGACTTCAAGTCCTGGGACGGTTCGCTGGTCGCGAAGAAGTCGTGGTTCTTCACGCCGTCCGGGATCGTCTGCCTGGGCGCCGGGATCACCAGCACGTCGGCGGCCGCGGTGCGCACGACGATCGAGAACCGCAACCTCGGCGAGGGCGGTCGCGGGACGTTGACCGCGGACCTCCGGCGCGTCGCGACCGATCTCGGGAAGGCCTCCGCGCTGCGGCCGAAGTGGCTGCACCTGGAGAACGTCAGCGGGTACGTGCTGCTCGACGACGCTTCCGTGACGGCGTTGCGCGAGGACCGCACGGGCGCGTGGCGCGACATCGACACCGGCGCCAACACCAAGGGCACGACGACGTCGAACACCCGCCGGTACCAGAAACTGGTGCTGGAGCACGGGATCAAGCCGGTGAACGCGACGTACGCGTACGCGGTGCTGCCCGGCGCGTCGGTCCTCGGCACGGTCGCCACGTCGTGGGCTTGGCAGGTGCGGGCCAACACCGCGACGGTCCAGGCGGTCCAGGTCGGCGAGACCCTGCTGGCGAACTTCTTCGCGGCCGGCTCGGTCGGCGACGTCCGCGTCTCCGGGCCGGCGTCCGTGGCGATCGGGCGGTGCGGCTGGGGTAGGCAGCTGGCGGTGTCGGACCCGACGCAGACGCAGGACAGCGTCACGGTGACGGTGCGCGGGAAGTCCGTGGTGGTGCCGCTGAAGGGCTCGTTCGGCGCGACGAAGGTCGTGCCGCTGCCGTAGGCCTTGCTGAGGTGGTGCTCCTCGCCGGGTCGGTGCCCCGACCCGGCCCGGCGGGGTCCCCACCTCGGTTACGCTGGAATTCATGACCAGCGCGGAGCACGTGGACGTCCTGATCGTGGGCGCCGGCCTGTCCGGCGTCGGCGCGGCTTGCCGGCTCCAGGAACGGTTGCCGGGCAAGAGTTACGCCGTGCTCGAAGCGCGTGACACGATCGGCGGAACCTGGGACCTGTTCCGGTACCCGGGCATCCGCTCCGATTCGGACATGTTCACCCTCGGTTACCCGTTCCGGCCGTGGAAGGACGCGAAGGCGATCGCCGACGGGCCGTCGATCCTGAGCTACGTCCGCGAGACCGCGGCCGCCTACGGCATCGAGCGGCACATCCGGTTCGGGCACCGGGTGGTGCGGGCTTCGTGGTCGTCCGCCGACGCGCTCTGGACCGTGTCGACGGCGCACGGCGCCACGTTCACCTGCCGGTTCCTGTACCTGTGCAGTGGTTATTACGACTACGCGGGCGGCCACGTCGTCGACTTCCCGGGTCGTGCCGAGTTCGCGGGCGAGATCGTGCACCCGCAGCACTGGCCCGCAGGCCTGGACTACGACGGCAAGCAGGTCGTGGTGATCGGCAGCGGCGCGACGGCGGTGACGCTCGTCCCGGCGATGGCCCCGCGCGCGGCGCGCGTCACCATGCTGCAGCGGTCGCCGTCGTACATCGTGGCGCGCCCGGGGCGGGACGCGCTCGCCGACCGGATCCGCGCGCTGCTGCCGGAGAACCTCGCGCACCGGGTGGTGCGCGGCAAGAACGTCGTGATGGGCACGTTCTTCTTCCAGCTGATGCGGCGGCTGCCGGACTGGGCGTCGCGGACGCTGCGTGACAGGGTGGCGGCGCAGCTGCCGGCGTCGATCCCGGTCGACCCGCACTTCGTGCCCGGCTACGCGCCGTGGGACCAGCGGCTGTGCCTGGTGCCGGACGCGGACCTGTTCCAGGCGCTGCGCTCGGGCAAAGCGGACATCGTGACCGACCGGATCGCGCGGTTCACTCCCGGCGGCGTGCTCTTGGACTCCGGCCGCGAGTTGCCCGCGGACGTCATCGTGACGGCGACCGGGCTCCGGCTGGTGGCGTTCGGCGGGATCACGCTGAGCGTCGACGGCCGCGAGATCGAGCCGGGCGAGCAGCGGGCGTACAAGGGCATGATGTTCGGCGGCATCCCGAACCTGGCGTGGTGCGTGGGTTACACGAACAACTCGTGGACGCTGCGCGCCGACCTGACGTCCCAGTACGTCTGCCGCCTGCTGGAACACCTGGACCGCCGCGGGTTCGTGTCGTGCACCCCGGACGCGGCGGCGGCTTCGGGAGCGGGCCGCCCGCGCCCGATCGTCGACCTGGCGTCCGGGTACGTTAAAAGGGCCGCCGCCGACCTGCCGAAGCAGGGCGGCCGACGGCCCTGGATGATGCGCCAGAACTACCTGCTGGACTTCGCGGACATGCGCTTCAACCGCCTGGAGGACGGCGTGATGCGCTTCGGCCGCGCGGAATCCCCGATCGGCGCGGCCCGCTGATCGTCAGCCCTGGCGGCCCTTGGCGCGCGGGTTGTCCTTGTTGATCACGAACACGCGCGTGCCGCGGCGGATGACCTGGGCGCCCGGCTGGCGGGCGAGCGAACGAAGCGAACTGCGGACCTTCATGGTGAGCCGTCCTTCCTGGTCGGCGGTGCGGGCCCCGAAAACGTCCCACGATGGCTTCAACAGCGGCCGGGGTGGGTTTAATCCCGCAACTCAGCTGTTCTCGCGGGACACCCAGGCCTGCAGGTCGTCGCCGCGGACAGCCGCGGCCATCAGTTCCGGGAACTGGTCCGGCGTGCACGCGAACGCCGGGACGCCCAGCTCGGCCAGGGCCGCCGCGTTCTCGTGGTCGTAGGACGGCGCGCCCGAGTCCGACAGGGCCAGCAGCGTCACCACTTGGACCCCCGAGCCGACCAGCTCGGCGACGCGCTGCAGCAGCTCGTTCTCGTCGCCGCCTTCGTAGAGGTCGCTGATCAGCACCAGCAGCGTCTGCTCGGGGCGGCCGACCAGGCCCTGGCAGTAGGCGATCGCGCGGTTGATGTCGGTGCCGCCGCCCAGCTGGGTGCCGAACAGCACGTCGACCGGGTCGGCGAGGTGCTCGGTGAGGTCCGCGACCTCGGTGTCGAACGCGACGAACGACGTCTTCAACGCGCGCATCGACGCCAGCACCGCGCCGAACAGCCCGGAGTACACCACCGACTCCGCCATCGAGCCCGACTGGTCGACGGCCAGGATCACGTCGCGCTGCACCGCCTGCTGCCGCCGGCCGAAGCCGATCAGCTTCTCCGGCACGATCGTGCGCAGCTCGGGGGAGTAGTGCTTGAGGTTGGCGTGGATCGTGCGGGCCCAGTTGATGTCGCCCGGACGCGGCCGGTGCGTGCGCGACGCCTTGTCGAGCGCGCCCTTGATCGCCGCGCGGGTGCGGTCGGCGAGCCGCCGCTCCAGCTCGTCGACGACTTTGCGGACGACCTCGCGCGCGGTCTCCTTGGTCTCCTCGGGCAGCACGCTGTTGAGCGAGAGCAGGGTGCCGACCAGGTGGACGTCCGGCTCGACCGCCGAGAGCAGCTCCTTCTCCAGCAGCATCCGGGTCAGCCCGAGCCGGTCGACGGCGTCGCGCTGCATCACCTGCACGACGGTGCTGGGGAAGTAGCGCCGGACGTCGCCGAGCCAGCGCGCGACCCGCGGCGCCGACGCCCCGAGGTTCGCGCTTCGCGGCCCGCCGGCGGCGTCCTCGTCCGGCTTGTCGTAGAGGGCCGCCAGGGCCTTGTCCACGCCACTGTCCTCTTCGGACAGCTGGGCGTCGGCCAGGCCCGAGCCCTCGGCGCCTTCGCCGCCCAGCACCAGCCGCCAGCGACGCAACCGGTCCGTGTCCACGCTCATGCCCCCACCCCCAGCAATGTCGCCATGACGGGCAGTACCCGCTCGGCTCGTTCCTCGTCCAGTTCGTCGGCTGCCGGCACGACGACCCGCGCGGCGCCGGTGAGCCCGGCCGCCCGCTGTCCGATCGCCCGCTTCTCGGGACTGCTGAACGCCCCGAAAGTCCGCCGCAGCAACGGAAGCACCTCGGTGAAGACGTCGGCCGGGATCGCCGCGAGCCAGGCGTCGATCACCCGCAGCAGGCCCTCGTCGTGCACCAGCAGCAGCGCCCCGCCGTCGAAGAAGCCTTCGACGTAGGCCGCGCCCGCCGACGGCGTGACGCCCGGCGTGAGCGCCCGGCCGAGCCGCAGTTCGATGTCGAGCGCGCCGAGCAGCCCGGCGTCGTGCAGGATCCGGGACAGCCGCCCGGACAGCAGCGGCGGCAGCGCCGGGCGTTCGGCCAGCCGGGCCAGCGCGGCCAGCCAGCGGTCCTTCGCCTCGTCGCCCAGCAACGCGGTGGCGTCGTGGACGCCGTCGATCAGCTTGCAGAACCGGGCCGCGGCGTCGTCGTCGATCCCGTGGGTCGCCGGCGGGAGCCCGGCGCAGACCCGCTCCAGCATCCGCAGGGCGACCGCGCGCAACGCGCCGGTGTCGGTGCCGCGGACGTCGCCGTAGCGGGTCGCCCGGGCCAGCGCCGGCAGCGCGGACATCAGCCGCGCGACGTCCGAGTCGGCCGCGGCCCGCGCGTCCAGCGCCGCGAGCGCGTCGGGCAGCGCGTCGGCCAGGTCGGCGAGCAGGCAGTTCTCGACGGCGGTGGTGACCTCGTCGAGCGGCGGGGTGCCTTCGACCGTGTCGCGGACGGCAGACGCGGCCGCCGACGGCACGGTGGTGCCGTGCACAGCCGCCGCGACGAGGTCGACCTCGAACGACGGCTCCCAGCACAGCGCCCAGGTCTCCCGGAACGTGCCGCGGTTCCGCCGCGCCGACGCCTCCCGGCTGCCCCACTCGATGCCGAGCACGCGCAGCCGGTGCAGCAGCCGCGAGCGGTCCAGCCCGCCCGGGGTCCGCAGGTCGAGGTCGAGCTCCTTGACGATCGGATCCTTCTTCAGCCGCAGGCGTTTCGCGGTCGCGGTCAGGTCCGCGGCCAGCGGCGGCTGCGGCACGCGGTCCGGCACCTCGCCGAGGCGTTCGCCGACGACGAGGCGCCGGGTGACCAGCCCGACCTGCACGTCGTCCCCGCCGCACAGCACCGACCGGGTGGCTTCGGTGACCTCCGCCAGCCCCGCCGACGAGCGGCCGCGCAGCGCGGCCAGCGCCTCGGCCAGCCGGACCGCCTCGATGACGTGCGCGGTCGAGACCGGCAGGTCCTCTTCGCGCAGCACCGCCGCGACGCCCGTCAGCCAGCGCGTCGTCACGTCCTCGGCCGTGGTGAAGAGGTGGTGGTACCAGCCCGGAGACAGGACGCCCGCGCCGTAGCCGCTGGCCGTGGCGAGGCGCCCGTGCGTCCACGGCACCCAGGTGCACGCGACCTTCCGCTTCGGGAGTCCTTTGAGGACGGCCGCGTCGTGCGACGCCGGCGGCAGCGGGTCGGCCAGCGCGGGCACGTGCCACGCCCCGCACACGACGGCGATGTTCTCGAAGCCGTCCTTGCGCGTGCGGCGCAGCACCGAGCGCATGTGGGCCTCGCGCCGCGCTTCGTTGCCCTGCGGCGGCTCTTCGTCTTCGCGCAACGCGGTCATCGCCTCGGCGATCACCTCGAACGGCGACGCGTCGTCCCGCCGCGACTCGACGACGTCGTCCCACCAGCGTTCGGGGTCGTCGTAGCCACCCGCGGCCGCCAGCCCGGCGAGCGGATCGCCGTGGGGCGCGCCGAGGTCGTCCGGCCCGGCGGCGAACGTGTTCGCGGCCGGCAGGTCGCAGAACCGCACCGGGACGCCGGCCTCGCGGGCGTACGCAAGCGCTTGCCACTCGGGACTGAAGACGGCGAACGGCCAGAACGCGGCGCGCGAGACGTCGTCGGTCGCGTAGGCCAGCAGCGCCACCGGGGGCGCCATCGCCGGGTCCTCGGTCAGTTCGACGAGCGCGTCGGCCTCCGGCGGCCCCTCGATCAGGACGACGTCCGGGGCGAGCTCCGCCAGCCGCGCCGCCACGGCCCGGGCCGAACCCGGGCCGTGGTGGCGGATGCCGAGCAGGTGCGTAGTGGTCACGAAATCTCCTGGCCGGCCCGGTAGAAGTCGGCCCAGCCGTCGCGCTCGCGGACCACCGTCTCCAGGTACTCCAGCCAGATCGCGCGGTCGGCGACCGGGTCCTTGACCACCGCGCCGTGGATGCCGGCCGCGACGTCGTGCGGGCGCAGGACGCCGTCGCCGAAGTGGGCCGCCAGGGCCAGGCCGCCGGTGAGCACGCTGATCGCCTCGGCGGTGGACAGCGTGCCGGACGGCGACTTCACCGCCGTGCGGCCGTCTTCGGTGCGGCCCGAGCGCAGCTCGCGGAACACCGTGACGACCCGGCGGATCTCGGCCAGCTCGGCGGCTTCGGCGGGCAGCTGCAGCGACGTGCCCAGCTCCCGGACCCGGCGGCTGACGATCTCGACCTCCGCCTCCGCGCTGTCCGGCAGCGGCAGGACCACGGTGTTGAACCGCCGCCGCAGCGCGCTCGACAGCTCGTTGACGCCCTTGTCGCGGTTGTTCGCCGTCGCGATCATGTTGAACCCGGGCCGCGCCTGCACCTCGTCACCCAGCTCCGGGATCGGGAGCGTCTTCTCGGACAGGATGGTGATCAGCGTGTCCTGGACGTCGGCCGGGATGCGGGTCAGCTCCTCGAGCCGCGCCAGCTTGCCGTCGCGCATCGCGCGCACCACCGGGCTTTCGACGAGGGCGGCCGCGCTCGGGCCCTCGGCGATCAGCCGGGCGTAGTTCCAGCCGTAGCGGATCGACTCTTCGGACGTGCCCGCCGTGCCCTGCACCAGCAGCGTCGAGTCGCCGCTGATCGCGGCGCACAGGTGCTCGGACACCCATGTCTTCGCCGTGCCGGGCACGCCGAGCAGCAGCAGCGCGCGGTCGGTGGCCAGGGTGGCGACGGCGACCTCGATCAGCCGTCGCGGGCCGACGTACTTGGGCGTGATCACGGTGCCGTCCGGCAGGGTGCCGCCGAGCAGGTACTCGACGACGGCCCACGGGGACAGCAGCCAGTTCGGCGGCTTGGCCCGCTCGTCGGCGGCGGCCAGGGCGGCCAGTTCGGCGGCGTGGTCCTGTTCGGCGTGCGGCCGGAGGACGGTGGCGGGGGCGGTCATGCGAGCTCCTCGTACATTTCGCGGCGGAAGTTCAACGTTTCGGTGAGCGCCCGGCGCCACGGCCCGGCGTCCATGGTCAGCCGGGTGGTGGCCAGCGGGTGGCGCAGGCAGCCGGGCGGGACCGCGCGGGCGATCACGACGGCGGCGTGCGAGACCAGGCGGTGGTCGTCCTGGCGGGCGATCCAGTCGAGCAGCGCGGTGCCGAGCTCGGCCGTCCACGGCCGGGGCAGCTCGTGCACCAGCCGGGCGAACGACTCGGTGGGCAGCCGCCCGACCAGGTGCGCGATGGTGGTGGCCTGGCTCGCCGGGCTCAGCACGCCGAGCAGCGGCGGGGTGGTGCGCCCGCCAGGGTCGGCGCCGATCAGGGCGTGCGCCCAGGTTTCGTCGCCCTGGCGCAAGGTTGCGGACGCCCAGGCGTCACGCAGGACGCCGGGTGGGCAGCCCTCGACGGTCATCCGCACCACCTCGGCGGGCGGCCCGAACTCCGTCCAGAACGACAGCGGCGCGGCGGCGATCAGCGTGCGCAGCCGGACGGTGCCCTCTTCCCGGCCGCGTTCGGTCCGGGGCAGGGAGATTTCGAGGATCCGGCCCCGGCGGCGGACGAGCGGCCGCAGCCGTTCGGCCATCCGGTGCCCGTGGCGCGTATCCGGCAACCGGCCGAGCAGGTCCGCGGCCTTCTCGCGGACGGCGGCCGCGCGGTCGGTGAGGGCGGCTTCGAGGAAGTTCTCGTCCGCGTCCCGGACGTGCCCGGCGAGCACCCCGAGGAAGTCGGCGCGGACGTCGCCGGGCTCGCTCTTCCACGACGTCGTCAGCGCCTCGCGGGCCGTGTCCGGATCGTCGGTCAGCCGCGCGGCCAGCCAGCGGCGGCGCTGGGCGAGGCTGCCGTACTGCCAGACGTCGCCGGACTCCTCGGCGGGCGCGGCGAGGAAGGCCCAGTCGGGGTTGCGCTGCCCGAGCCACGCGCCGAGGGACCCGGCGACCGCGACGAGCGGCCCCCGCAGCCCGGTCTTGGTCCGCGCGGCTTCGGCCAGCAGGGGCAGGAACTCCGGCGGGACGCGGTAGGGCGTCCCGGCCAGAATGCCGAGCCACTCCTGGAGCAGGTCGGGGTGGCTCGCGGCCAGCAGCCGGGCGAGCCGTTCCCGCGCGAGGGCGGGCACGAACGGCCGCTCGTCGGGCGCGGCGGCGGGCAGCGGCTTGACGTCCCCGAGCGCCCGCCGCCCGGCCCGCCGGTAGGTGGTCAGCACCGCGGCGGCGGCCAGCAGCTGTTCCGCGGGCTCACCGCGTTCGGTGGCGAGCTCCCGGACCGCGGCGGGCTGGGTGCTCAGGTCGAGCGGGCGCCGGCGGGTGCCGAGGAGCGCGGTGCCGACGAGGTCGTCCCAGGCTTTCACGAGCGCACCTCCTTGGTCTGCGGGTGGGGGTTCGGTGGACCGGCGAGCGATCCCGGCACGGGTGCGTATCGGGTCGACTCGCGTGTTCGGGGAGCCGACACGTGTGTTTGAAAGGTCGACTCGCGTGATCGGGGGGTCGACACGTGTGCTTGGAGGGTCGGTTCGCGTACCCAGAGGGTCGGTTCGTGTGCTTGGGCGGTCGATTCGTGTGATTGGCGGGTCGACACGTGTGATGGGGGAGTCGACACGGGTGGCTGGAAGGGCGGCGCGGGGGTGGTGGGGGTCATAGCCGCACCGCGCGGTTCTCGTGCCAGCACGTCAGCGGGCGCAGACCCGCTTGGCTCCATTCCGCCGCCACCGTCAGCGGGCCGCCCGCCGACAACGCCAGCAGTGACCACGGGAACGCGTACGGCACCAGGGGGAGCGCTGTTCCGTCCTTTTCGGACAGACACCAGCCGCCGGCGTGTTCGGCCGGGGTCACCTCCGTCAGCAGGACCGGCCAGCGTTCCAGCCACGGGTCCGCCGCCATCGCCCGGGCGTACGCCGCCAGCGCGCCGTCGATCGAGCCGCCCTCGGCCGACGGGGCCGGCAGCGGAATTCCCTTCTCCGCCACCAAGGCGCGCAGCGGCGCGGCGCCCGGGTAGAACGCCAGCTCCGCCGCCAGCAGGTGCCCGGGCGGCAGCGACGCGTCGAGCGGGCGGCCCGGCGGTGCGAACGAGAGCACCAGCGCGTCGCGCCCCGTGAGCCGGCCGCGCAGCCAGGTGCGCCGGGTCAGCAGCCGGTCGTTCTCCTCGTCGGCCGCGCCGGTGATCAGCCACTCGTCCGAGACGCGCTCGCCGCTCTCCAGGACCCGTGCCGTCTCGACCGAGAACCCGAGCCGCGTCCGCACCGTTTCCGCCAGCTCCGGCGGCAGCCCGCCCAGCCGGCCCGCGGCGTCCGCGAGCAGGAACAACAGCGACAGCTCGGCCAGGACCGCGTCCGGCCAGTCGCGGCGGCCGACGATCCCGGCCGCCCGCCGCAGGCCGCCCGCCAGGCCCGACGCCTGTGCGTCGACCATCCGGGCGGCGACCGTGCGCAGCTCCTCGGCGCCGTTGCGGTCGAAGCCCGCGAACCCCGCCCCGATCCGGTCGGTCAGCCACACCTTCAGCTCCGCGACGCCGCCTTCGACGCGCGCCGCGCGGCCTTCGGCCCGCTTCGCCGCGGCCTCTTCGTCCTTGGGGCCCGCGGCTTCCGCGCGTTGCTCCGCCTTCCGCGCCCGGTCCGCCCGCTCGGCGAGCCACGTGCTCACCCACTCCGGCGGCGCCGCCGCGGCGACCTGCCCGGCGGCCCACATCAGCAGCAGCCCGACCGCGTGCTTGCACGGGAACTTGCGGCTGGGGCAGGAACACCGGAACGCGGGCTCGGCCAGTTCGACGCACGTCTGGTACGGCTTCTTGCCGCTGCCTTGGCAGAAGCCCCAGACCGCGTCCTCGTTCACGCCCGCGCCGGACCACTTCGCCGGTGTCGCGAGCGCCCGCCCGGCCTTCTCCGAAGCGGGATCCGGGGCGAGCCCGGCCACGCGTTCCGCGGTCCACGGCACCGCCGTCACCACCTGTCCCCCCACTGGTTTCCTTTGCTGTCCGGTCGGTTTCCCCGGGCGGGAGGCCCGGGGTGGCTTACCCGACGAAGCATGCCAGTACCCACCGACAATTTCCGTGAGCGCAGGTCAGTCCGGGTTCGGTGGGGTCGCGATCTATGCTGGGCCGCCCCGGAGGTGAGTGTGGACGCGCGGCAGCTCGAGTACTTCCTCGCCGTGGTCGACCACGGCGGGATGAGCCGGGCCGCGCACGCCCTCTACATCGCGCAACCCTCGCTCTCCCAAGCCGTCCGGGTCCTCGAACGCGACCTCGGCACCCGCCTGTTCGACCGCGTCGGCCGGCGGCTCGTGCTGACCCAGGCCGGGCACGCCCTGGTCGAACCCGCCCGGCAGATCGTCCGCGGGCTCGACGCGGCGCGGGCCGCCGTCGACTCGGTCGGCGGCCTCGAGGCGGGGCGGGTCGAGATCGCCGCCATGCCGTCGCAGGCGGTCGAGCCGCTCAGCGGGATGATCCGGCGGTTCACCGCGCGCCACCCCGGGCTGACGGTGGCCGTGCGCTCGGCGTTCACCCCGGACGACGTCCTCGGCATGGTCCGCGGCGGCGTCACCGAACTCGGCCTCGCCGCCGGTCCGGAGCCGCTCGAAGCCGCCGGGCTCACGGTCATCCCGTGCGGCCGGCAGCGGTTCGTGCTGGTCACCGGGCCGGACGCGCCGTTCCCGGACGGCGAGCCGGTGCGGCGCGAGCTGCTCGACGGCCGGCGGCTCATCGTCGGCCAGCCGGGCACCGGCATGCGGCGGCTCGTCGACGACATCCGGGCGAGCGGCGTCGGCGTCGTGCCGGTCGTCGAGACCGAGCACCGCGAAGCCATCCTGCCGCTGGTGCTGGGCGGGGTCGGGATGGCCGTGCTGGCCGACTCGTGGACGTCGCTCGCGGAGCGGGCCGGGGCGCGGGTGTTCGCGCTGGATCCGCCCGCTCACCTGCACGTCGCGCTGGTCGGCCGGGCGGCGCTGACGCCGACGGCGGCCGCGTTCGTGGCCGCGATCGATAGGCCGGGCCTATCGGACGGGCCGTGATCCGGTCTTGGACGCGGGCCACCGCCGCCTGCTGACATCGAGGGCATGACCTCCCACCGCATCGCCCTCATCCCCGGCGACGGCATCGGCCGCGAAGTGACCCCGGCGGCCTGCGCCGTGCTCGACGCCGCCGGCGCGCGGCACGGCGTCGCCTTCCGCTACGACGAGTTCGACTGGTCCTGCGAGCGCTACCTCGCCGAGGGCGCGATGATGCCCGCCGACGGCCTCGACCGCGTCCGCCACCACGACGCGCTCTTCCTCGGCGCCGTCGGCGCGCCCGGCGTGCCCGACCACGTTTCCCTGTGGGGCCTGCTCATCCCGCTGCGCCGCGGCTTCCGGCAGTACGTCAACCTCCGGCCGATCCGGGTGTTCGAGGGCCTCGACAGCCCGGTCCGGGGCGCCCGCGACGTCGACTTCGTGGTGGTGCGCGAGAACGTCGAGGGGGAGTACAGCGAGATCGGCGGCCGCCTCAACCGCGGCCTGCCGGACGAGCTCGCCGTGCAGGAGGCCGTGTTCACCCGCGCCGGCGTCACGCGCGTCGTCGACTTCGCCCTCGACCTCGCCGAGCGTCGTCGTGGGAAGCTGACGTCGGCGACGAAGTCCAACGGCATCGTGCACACCATGCCGTTCTGGGACGAGATCGTCGCCGAGCGCGCCGGCACGCGGCCCGACGTCGACGTCGAGTCCGAGCACATCGACGCCCTCGCCGCGAAGTTCGTGCTCGACCCGGGCCGCTTCGACGTCGTCGTCGCGTCCAACCTCTTCGGCGACATCCTCAGCGATCTCGCGGCCGCCGTCGCAGGCGGGATCGGCCTCGCCCCGGCCGCCAACCTCAACCCCGAGCGCGACTTCCCGTCGATGTTCGAGCCGGTGCACGGCTCCGCGCCGGACATCGCCGGGCGCGGGATCGCGAACCCGATCGGCGCGATCTGGACGGCTGCGCTGCTGCTGGCGCACCTCGGCCACGCCGAAGCCGCCGCCGACGTCGAAGGTGCGCTCGCGGCAGTGCTGGCGAAGACTCGGCTGCGCACGCCCGACCTGGGCGGCACCGCGACGACGGTGCGCTTCACCCGCGCGGTGCTCGACGAGCTGGGAGGAGCCCGATGAGCGTCCCGCTGCCGTTCCGGTACCGCACGGTCGACGCGGGTGTCCCGATCCGCTGCGCGATCGGCGGCGAGGGCCCGCCGGTCCTGCTGCTGCACGGCTACCCGCAGACGCACGTGATCTGGAACGCCGTCGCGCCGCTGCTCGCGGAGCGCTTCACGGTCGTGGCGACCGACCTGCGTGGTTACGGCGACAGCGGCAAACCCGCGCCCACCAACGGAGACGCGGAGTATTCGAAGCGGGTCATGGCCAGAGACCAGGTCGCCGTGATGGCCGAACTCGGCTTCGACCGCTTCGCCGTCGCCGGGCACGACCGCGGCGGCCGCGTCGCGCACCGGCTGGCCCTCGACCGGCCGGACGCCGTGCGCGCGCTGGCCGTGCTCGACATCGTGCCGACGCGGCACGCGTTCGCCTGCGCCGACCGGGACTTCGCGACCGGCTACTGGCACTGGTTCTTCCTCACCGCGGGCCACGGCATCCCGGAGCGGATGATCGGCGCCGACCCGGAGTTCTGGATCCGCGCCCGGATGACGTCGCGGCACGCGGGCGGCACGCCGTTCGACCCGGCCGCGATGGCCGAGTACGTGCGGTGTTTCGACGAGGCGTCGATCGCCGCGTCCTGCGCGGACTACCGGGCCGCCGCGACCGTCGACCTGGAGCACGACGAGGCCGACGCCGGCCGTCGCCTGCAGGTCCCCGTCCGGGCGCTCTGGGGCGAACGCAGCTTCGTCGGCCGCAGTTACGACGTCCTCGACGTCTGGCGCGGGTACGCCGAAGACGTCACCGGCCGGGCCCTGCCGTCGGATCACTACCTGCCCGAGGAGGCCCCGGCCGAGGTCGCGGCCGAACTGGGGGAGTTCTTCGGTTGACTCCACGCGGTATTCCAGCACTAGAATAGTCGGGTGCTCACCGACGCGGAACTGACGGTGCTCGGCCTCGTCGTCGAGCGGCCGAGGCACGGCTACGAGCTGGACGAAGTGGTCGGGGAACGCGGTATGCGCGACTGGACCGCGCTCGGCTTCAGCTCGATCTACTACGTCCTCGGCAAGCTGCGCGACCGCGGGTTGATCGCCGAGGTCGCGGCCGACCGTGCGCACGCCAAGGCCAAGAAGACCTTCACGGCCACCGAAGCCGGCCGCGAAGCGTGCGCGCAAGCCGCGGAGGCGGCCATCGCCGAACTGCGCCCGGTGCACCCGCCCGTGCTGGCCGGGCTCGCGAACAGCCCGGTCGTCCCGCCCGAGCGGCTCGCCGCCGCGCTGGCCCGGCGCGCCGAAGCCGTCGACGCGCGGCTGGCCGAGGTGCGGCGCGCGGCCGCCGCCCAGCCGGCCGCGCCGCCGTTCGTCCGGGCGATCTTCGGCTACTCGATCAGCCAGCTGGAAGCGGAAGCCGCGTGGCTGGCCGCACTGCCCGGAGGGACGCCCTGATGCCGTACGACGTCAAGAAGGACCTGAAAGCGTTGTACGCGCCCAAGAACACCGACTGGGCGCTGGTGGACGTGCCCGAGCAGCGGTTCCTCGCGATCGACGGCCGCGGCAACCCGAACACCGCAGACGGCTACAAACGGGCCGTCGAGGCGCTCTACGCCGTGGCGTACACCCTCAAGCGGGCCGCGGAGCGGGACTTCGTCGTCGGCCCGCTGGAGGGCTTGTGGTGGGCCGACGACCTGGCCGCGTTCACCGTCCGCGCCAAGGACAGCTGGCAGTGGACGATGCTCATCAGCCAGCCCGGGTGGATCGGCGAGGATGACGTCGAAGAAGCCCGCGAAACCGTGCGCCGCAAGAAGAAGCTCGACGCCGACGTCCGGTTCGAGACTCTCGAGGAAGGCCGGTGCGCTCAGGCGCTGCACGTCGGTTCGTACGACGACGAAGGCCCGCTGCTGGCCCGGCTGCACGGCGAGTACCTGGCCGCGCACGGGCTCACGCCGACCGGCCGGCACCACGAGGTCTACCTCGGCGACCCCCGCCGCACGGCACCGGAGAAGCTCAGGACCGTGCTGCGGCAGCCGGTGTCTCAGTAGTCCGTAGTGGCCGGCCAGGTGTCGTCGTGCAGCAGGCGCTTGAGGATCTTGCCCGTCGCGTTGCGCGGCAGGTCCGGCACGAAGTAGACGTCACGCGGCACGGCGAAGCGGGCCAGGCGGTGGTGGATGTACTGCCGGATGTCCTCCGCGTGCAGGGAAGCGCCGCGCCGCGGGACGACGTAGGCGGCCAGCCGCTGGCCCCACTCCGCGTCGGCCACGCCGACCACCGCCGCGTCGTGCACGCCGGGCAGCGCGACCAGGGCTTCTTCGACCGGGCGCGGGAAGACGTTCTCGCCGCCGGAGACGATCATCTCGTCGGCCCGGCCGGTGACGAACAGCCGGCCCGCCGCGTCGAGGTAGCCGACGTCGCCGGTGGCCATCAGGTCCGCCGCCCGCGCCGGGTCCGTGCCGGAGGTGTAGCCGTCGAACAGCATGTCGTTGCCGACGAAGATCTGGCCCTCGCCGCCCGGCGGCACCGGCTTGCGGTCCTCGTCGAGGATCGCGACGCTCGTGCCGAGCGGGCAGCGGCCCGCGGTGGTCGGGGCGGCACGCAGGTCGGCGGGGTCGGCGATGCTCGCCCAGGAGACCTCGGTCGAGCCGTAGAAGTTGTAGAGGACGTCGCCGAAGGTGTCCATGAACGACGTCACGAACGCCCCGGACATCGCCGATCCGCTGCTCGCGACGATCCGCAGCGACGACAGGTCGTAGCGCGCGCGGACGCGTTCGGGCAGGTCCATGATCCGCTGCAGCATGATCGGCACGACGAACAGCGCGTCGCACCGCTGCTCGGCGATCGTCCGCAGGGTCTCTTCGGCGTCGAACTTGCGGACCAGCGCGAGCGGTGACCGCAGGGCCATCCCGATCTGCATCGCGGCCAGGCCCCAGCTGTGGAACAGCGGCGCCGCCACGAGGATCCGGTCGCCCGAGCGCAGCGGGATCCGGTCGAGGATCGACGCGGCCGCGCCCATGCCCTTCGGGGTCGGGCGGCGCGCGCCCTTCGGCGTCCCGGTGGTGCCGGAGGTGAGCACGATCAGCCGGCCCGGTCGCTCCACGGGCTTGGGCCGGTCGGCGGGGGCGGCCTGGATCAGCTCGTCGACGGTCGGGTAGCCGGTCTCGGAGTCCGGCCAGGTGCTGATGCGCGCGAAGTCGCCGGGGACGTTCGCGATGGTCTGGGCGAACTCGTCGTCGGCCAGCACGGCGGCCGGGCGGTGCTCGGCCAGCACGTCCTTGACCGACGACGCGGAGAGGCCGGTGTTGAGCAGGATGACGTCGGCGCCGAGCTTGCTGGCCGCGACGAACGACTCGACCATCGCGGAGTGGTTGCGGCACATGAGCGCGATCCGGTCGCGCTCGTCGACGCCGAGCTCGGAAAGCGCGTTGGTGAGCCGGTCGCTGCGCTCCTGGACCTGGCCGAAGGTGCGGACGTTGCGCTCGTCGTGCAGCGCGGGGTGGTCGACGGCGCGGGCCGCGGCGGCCTGGTAGCCGCCCGCGACGGTCGCACCCCACTGCGCCACGGAGTTGAGCTGGCGCGCCAGCTTGTCCGGCCGGCCGGGGCTGAGCACCCCGGCGCGCACCAGGATGCCGGTGGTGCGGATCTTGGTGGCCTTGACGCCTTCGCGGCCGGCGTCCGGGTCGGCCTGACCGGACAGGTGCAGGTCGAGGCGCCGCGCGACGACGCGGATGTCCTTCTTGATGGACGACACCAGCTCCAGGTGCGCCGGCTGCAGCATCATCCGGACGAACAGCTCGGTCTTCCCGCCGGCCAGGGGTCTCAGCTCCAGGGACACCCACGTGCCGTCGTCGGGGACACCGCACCACACGACGTGCTCGCCCGGTCGGTAGACGACGGCCTGGATCTGCGTCTCCAGCATCGGGCGGCGCTCGGGGACGATCCGGATCAGGCCCTTGGGACCCCGGCCGCGCGAGGCCGGTTCCTGGACCTCGCACCAGCTGATCTCCGGAACGAACCGGGAATACCACTCCGGCGATCCGACGATCTGCCACACCACCTCCGGCGGATGCCCGACCACGGCACTCGCCTCGATCACATCGTCACGCATCGTCTGCCCTCACCGAAGTGTCACCGAACACACGTTCAGGTCACGGAGGCGTTACGGTAGCAGCAAACGGGTGAGCACGGATACTCCGAACGGCATGATACCGGAGAGTAACGGACACTCTTGGTGGGTGTTCGTACTGTCCACAGTGTACCGATGAACGGTGTTTACCGAGTCTGGCAGGACAAAGCGCACGCTCAGTAGAACCGCTAAAAGATCTTCACCCGATCAGTGACGGTACTGAGCGACCAGTTCGGATCCGAGGCGAGCCAGCTCCGCACGTACGGATTCCGGACCTTCGACCTCCAGCAGCGCACCCCAGCCGGCCAGCTCCTGGGCGATCATGATCGGCGCCGGCGCGGCGACCCGGACGCGCACGCGGTCGTCCGGCAGCTCGCCGATCAGCTCGCAGTGCCGGCCGAACCGGTCGCGCAGCACCCTCAGGTACCGCCGGTCGAGCACGACGTCCGCGGTCAGCGGGGAGCGGCGCTTTTCGACTTCTTCGACGACTTCTTCCCACACCCGCGCCAGTTCGAGGTCCGACGGCCGGTCCGCGACGGCGTCGATCGGCTCGGCCGCGGTGATCCGGTCGACGCGGAACGTGCGGCGGCCCTTCTCGGTACCGGCGACGAGGTACCAGACGTCGTCCTTGTCGACGAGGCCCCACGGGTCGACGAGCCGCTCCGACGTCTCGCGCCCCGCGTACGTCAGGCGGACCTTGCGGCGCGCGATGACGGCGTCCCGCAGCGCCTCGACCATCGGCGGCCGGGCCTTCGGCCGCTCGCCCCAGCCCGCCTGGTCGACGACCACCGCGTCCGCCGCGGCCTCGGCGTCCGCGCGGAACGTGCCGGGCAGCGCGCCCATCAGCTTGCGCAGCGCGGACTTCACCTCCGGCGCGATCGCGGCGGCGGGGCCGGCCAGGAGGAACAGGGCCTGCGCTTCGCGGGAGGTGAGGCCGGACAGGTCGGTCCGCGCGCCGCCGACGAGCTGCCAGCCCCCGCCCCGCCCGGGCTGCGGGTAGACGGGCACGCCGGCGGCCGAGAGCGCTTCGAGGTCACGGCGGGCGGTCGCGACGGAGACCTCCAGCTCCGCGGCCAGCTCGCCCGCGGTGACGCGGCCGCGGGTCTGCATCAGCAGGAGGGTGGCCACGAGGCGGTCGGCGCGCATGGGAGCAGTCTCGCAAACAAAGTGCTCACTCGATGCGCACTTTCGTCCCGCATGCTGTCTCCACACCGAAGGAGCAAGGAGCAGACATGCTGCGAGGAATGGCCACCGTCTCGTACTTCGCCGACGACCACGCGGCCGCGCAGGCCTGGTACACGGAGTTCCTGGGCATCGAGCCCTACTTCCACCGCCCCGGCTACGCCGAGTTCCGCATCGGCGACTACCAGCACGAACTCGGCCTCATCGACCGCAAGTACGCACCGGCGGGCGCGGACACGCCGGGCGGCGAGATCGTCTACTGGCACGTCGACGACCTCGAGGCGACGGTCGCGCGGCTCCACGAGCTGGGCGCGAAGGAGTACGAGCCGATCACCGAGCGCGGCCCGGGCTTCGTGACGGCCTCGGTCGTCGACCCGTTCGGCAACGTCCTCGGCGTCATGACGAACGTGCACTACCTGTCCGTGCTGACCGAACGCGCATAGCGGCGGCGACCACTGGATCTTCCCGGGTTGTGGGTTCCGCGCACATGGCTCGGCACCGGTGGCACGCTTACCGTTCCCGTCCATGACCAGCGATCTGGACGGGCGCACCGCCCTCGTCACCGGCGGGGCCGGCGGTATCGGCCTGGCCTGCGTCCGCGCCCTCGCCGCGGCCGGGGCCAAGGTGCACGTCGTCGACGTCGACGCGGAGAACGCCGAGGCCGCGGCGACCGAGGTCGGGGGGTGGGCGCACGCCGTCGACCTCACCGACGCCGGGGCCATCGACGCCCTCCCGGCCGAGGTCGACATCCTGGTCAACAACGCCGGGATCCAGCACGTCGCGCCGCTCGAGGATTTCCCGCCCGAGCGGTTCGCGCGCATCCAGGCGCTGATGGTCACCGCGCCCTTCCTGCTCATCCGGCGGAGCCTCCCGTCGATGTACGCGCGGGGCTGGGGGCGGATCGTCAACATGTCGAGCGTCCACGGGCTTCGCGCCTCCGCCTACAAAGCCGCTTACGTCACCGCGAAGCACGGGCTCGAAGGGCTCTCCAAGGTCGCCGCGCTGGAGGGCGCCGAACACGGCGTCACCAGCAACTGCGTCAACCCCGGCTACGTCCGCACCCCGCTCGTCGACGGGCAGATCGACGCGCAGGCCGCCGAGCACGACATCCCGCGTGCGGACGTCGTCGCCGAGGTCCTCCTCAAGCGCGCCGCGATCAAGAAGCTCATCGAACCCGGGGACGTCGCTTCCCTGGTGACGTGGCTGTGCTCGCCGCACGCCGGCCACGTCACCGGGGCCTCCATCCCGCTCGACGGCGGCTGGACCGCCGCCTAGAACCCGTCCGCCACAAGGAAGTGGAGCCCGAATTGGACGCCGAATTGGACGCCCCAGTGAGCCAGCCCCCGCGGTCGGCGATCGCCAAGATCGTCGGCGCGAGCCTGATCGGCACCACCATCGAGTGGTACGACTTCTTCCTCTACACCTCCGCCGCCGCGCTGGTGTTCAACAAGGTGTTCTTCCCGACGGCGAACCCGCTCAACGGCACGCTGCTGGCGTTCCTCACCTACGCCGTCGGGTTCCTCGCGCGGCCGATCGGCGGGCTCGTCTTCGGCCACTACGGCGACCGGCTCGGCCGGAAGAAGCTCCTGATCTTCAGCCTGGTCCTGATGGGCGGCTCGACCTGCCTGATGGGCGTGCTGCCGACGTACGCCACCGCGGGCGTCGCCGCGCCGGTCCTGCTCACGCTGCTGCGCCTGGTCCAAGGCTTCGCGCTCGGCGGCGAATGGGGTGGCGCGGTGCTGATCGTCTCCGAGCACGGGGACGCGAAGCGGCGCGGGTTCTGGGCGTCGTGGCCGCAGTGCGGCGCGCCCGGCGGCAACCTGCTCGCCACCGGCGTGCTGGCGATCCTGTCCGCCACGCAGTCCGACGCGACGTTCCTGGCGTGGGGCTGGCGGGTCCCGTTCCTGCTCTCCGGGGTGCTGCTGGTGATCGGCCTGTGGATCCGGCTGGCCGTCTCGGAGTCGCCGGTGTTCCTGGCCGCCCAGCGCCGCGCCGAGGAGCGGCCCGGGAAGCACGTCCCCGTCGTCGAGGTCTTCCGCGACAGCTGGCGCCAAGTGCTCGTCACGATCGGCGCGCGGATGGCCGAGAACGTCTCCTACTACGTGCTGACGGCGTTCATCCTGGTGTACGTCACGACCGGGCTGCACCTGGCGAAGGGCCTCGGCCTGAGCGCGGTGCTGATCGGCTCGGCCGTGCACTTCGTGACGATCCCGTTGTGGGGCGCGCTGTCGGACCGCGTCGGCCGGCGTCCGGTGTACCTGTTCGGCGCGATCGGCATGGCCTTGTGGGGCTTCGCGTTCTTCGCGCTGCTGGACACGAAGTCGGCCGCCGTGATCGTGCTGGCGACGACCGTCGGGCTGGTGCTGCACGGCGCGATGTACGGGCCGCAGGCCGCTTTCTTCGCCGAGCAGTTCCCGACCCGCGTCCGCTACACCGGCCTTTCCGTCGGCGGGCAGCTGTCGTCGATCGCGGCCGGGGCCGTCGCGCCGCTGATCGCCGTGGCGCTGTTCCAGAGCTGGGGCAGCACGATTCCGGTGTCGCTGTACGTCGCCGCGATGTGCCTGATCACGGTCGTCGCGCTGCTCGCCGCCCGCGAGACCCGCGGCGAATCCCTGCACGACGAAGACGTCCAAGCGGAGACGGCGACCGTTTCGCCCTAGCATGACCGCCGTGACCGCACCCTCGGACGCGCTGCGCCGGCTGCTCGACCTGCTCGCCTCCGGGGCGAGCACCGAGCAGCTGGCGCACGTCGTCGTGGCCGCGCGCGCCGAGGGCGCCCTCGCCGCCGCCGACCTGACCGCGCTGGCGAACGCGGGCGAGCTGGCCCTGCGCATCCGCGAGACACTGGCCGAGCACCGGCGGCGCGAGGCGCAGCTGGTCGCGTTGTTCGACACCGCGAGCGAGCTGGCCGGACTGTCCGAACCGGACACCGTGCTGCGCTCGATCGTCCGCCGCGCGCGGGCGCTGCTCGGCGTCGACGTCTCGTACCTCAGCCTCAACAACGAGGCCGAGGGCAAGACCTACATCCGGGTCAGCGACGGCTCGGTGTCGGCGGAGTTCCAGCAGATCGTGCTCGGCATGGGCGAGGGCCTCGGCGGGCTCGTCGCGCAGACCGCGCGGCCGTACTCGACGGCGGACTACTTCACCGACGAACGCTTCCGGCACACCCGCCACATCGACTCCGGCGTCAAGGACGAGGGCCTGACCGCGATCCTCGGCGTCCCGCTGGCGATCGGTTCGAAGGTGCTCGGAGTGCTCTTCGCGTCCGACCGCAGTGCGCGCGAGTTCTCCGCGGACGAAGTGGCGCTGCTGTCGTCGCTGGCCGACCACGCGGCGATCGCCCTGGACAGCGCGAACCTCCTCGACCAGACGCGCCGCGCCGTCGCGGAGCTCAACGAGGCCAACGCGACGATCCGCGCGCACAACGAGGCGATGGAACGCGCCGAAGACGCGCACGACCGCCTCACCGACCTGGTGCTGCGTGGTGGCGACCTGCCGGACGTCGCGGCGGCCGTCGCCGGGGTGCTGCGCGGGGCCCTCACGGTGTTCGACACCGAGGGCGCCGTCCTGGCGCACTCGGCGGACCCGGCGCGCCACGACCCGGCCGCGCTCGCCGCGTCCCGGGCGGCGGGCCGGGCCGTGCCCACGGTGTCCGATGCGGACTCCTGGGTCTGCTCGGTGCAGGCCGGGCCGGAGCTGCTCGGCAGCCTGGTGCTGACCGGCCGCGCGGACCTCGCCGACCCGGACCGGCGGCTGTTCGAACGCGCCGGCGTCGTGACGGCGTTGCTGCTCATGCTGCGGCGGTCGGTGGTGCGGGCCGAGGACGAGGTGCGCGGCGAGCTGCTGACCGACCTGCTCACCGCGCCCGGCCGCAACCCGCGCGCGCTGCTCGCCCGCGGCCGCCGGCTCGGCATCGACCTCGCCGCGCCGCACGCGGTGCTGGTCGTGCACGCCGACGACGTGTCCCGGCGACGGCTCGCGAGCGCCGCCGTCCGGCACGCGACGCTGGTCGGCGTGCACGCGGAGGAGGTCGTCCTGCTGGGCACCGGCGACCCGGGCGAGCTGGCCCGCCGCGTCGCCGCCGACCTCGGCGCGGTGACCGGGCGCCCGGTCACCGTCGGCGCGGCCGGCCCCGGCGCGGGGCCCGAAGCCCTGGCCGCGGCCCACGCCGAAGCGGCGCGGTGCGTGCGGGCGCTGCTCGCGCTCGGCCGCGCCGGCGAGGGCGCGGACATGGCCGGCCTCGGTTTCCTCGGCCAGCTGCTCGGCGACCAGGCCGACCTCGGCGCGTTCGTCCGCGCGACGCTCGGCCCGGTCCTCGGCTACGACGAACGCCGCGGCACCGAGCTGGTCGCGACGCTGCGCGCGTACTTCGCGAGCGGTTCGCAGCTGGCGCGGACGAAGGACGTGCTGCACGTCCACGTCAACACCGTCGTGCAGCGGCTGGAACGGATCGCGTCGCTGCTGGGGGAGGACTGGCAGGCGCCGGACCGGGCCCTGGAGATCCAGCTGGCGCTGCGCCTGCACCGCCTCGGTTGAACGACCCACACCGGACCGCGCTCCCGGCGGATACCCTGCTCCTCCCATGAAAATCCGCGCCCTGCCCGAACTCGCCGTCGCCGCCGCGGCGACGGTCGCGGGCCTGTGGGGCTACTTCGCGTTCTTCCTCGACGGCGACGGCGGCAGCCAGGGCACCGGGGTGGCGATCCTGCTGGGTGCCTACGCCGTCAACGGCCTGCTCCAGGTGTCGCTGGCGGTCTACGTCCGCGCGGACCTTTCGCCGCGCGGGAAACTGGTGTGCGACATCGACTCCTGGTCGTCCCGGGACGGCGGGCCCACCGGCCGGCAGGCGGCGGTCGCGTGGTTCGGCCCGGTGGCGGCCGGGCTCGTGGTGATGCTCGTGGCCACTCCGGCGTCGACGCCTTCGCTCGACGAGGACTTCGGCATCCACACGTCGATCGTGCTGCTGACCCTGCTCGGCTCGGCGGCCGTGCTGCTGGGCGCCTTGGTGTGGCCGTTCGCGATCCTGCCGCTGACGGCGACGGCCGGCGTGCTGCTGCCGGGACCGGCGTGGCCGTCGCGGGCGGAGATCCTCACCCGCTCGTGGCTGCTGCCCGTGGCGGTCGGTTTCGGCACGGTCATGACCTTCAGGGGTGACATCAACGGCTCGGGCCTCGGGTACTGGCTCGTCGACGACTTCGGCCTGCCGGTCACCCCCGCCGCGTTCCTGGCGGTGCTCTCGGTCGCCGCGATCGTCGGGCTGATCGTCGGCCACCAGCGGGCTAGGGCACGGCGAGCACGATCTTGCCCCGCCGCGGCCCGGCCACCGCGTGCGCCGCGGCCGCTTCGGCCAGCGGGAACACCGCCTGCACCGGCACGTGGAAGCAACCTTCCTCGAACAGCGCGGCAGCCCGCGCGAGACCGTGCCGCCCGTCCGGCTGCCCGCCGAGCGCGCCGACCGAGACGCGGACGCCGTGCTCGGGGCCGCTGAAGTCGGCGAGCGTGACCACCTTCGACGGCGTGCCGGTCAGCTCGATCAGCTCCGGCAGTGATCCCTTCCCGGCGACGTCGAGCGCCGCGTCGACCGGCCCGGTGACGCGTTCGCGCAGGCCAGCGCCGTAGTCGACGGGCTCCGCGCCCAGCTCGGCGAGGAAGTCGCGGTTCTGCGGGGCGCCGGTGCCGAGCACCCGCGCGCCGCGGGCCAGGGCCAGGCCGACGGCGAGGCTGCCGACCCCGCCGGTCGCGCCGTCGATCAGCAGCGTCGAACCCGGGCCGACGGCCAGGAGGTCGAGCGCGCGGGTCGCCGTCTCGACGCCGGACGCGGCGCCACCGGCCTGCTCCCACGGCATCGACGGCGGTTTCGGCGCCCAGAACGCCAGGACCGCGAACTCGGCGCTCGCCCCGCCGAGGCGGGCGACGTCGACCGCGCCGAACACCTCGTCGCCGATCCCGGGACCTTCGTCGACGACGCCCGCCGCGTCCACGCCGGGGATGTGCGGCAACGCGATGGGCGAGCGCGACTTCCCGGCGCGGATCGCCAGGTCGACCGGCGAGACCCCGGCCGCCCGCACGCGGATCCGGACCTCGCCCGGGCCGGCGTGCGGCTCCGGCAGCGCACCGACGGACAGGACCCCGGGCGGGCCGAACCGCTCGAAGAAGGCTGCGAACACGATCACTCCTCGTCTCGGGACGTCTGCGCCTACGGTAGGAGTGAGCAGGGGTGACGAGCGGGAAGTGAGAGCCGTGCGGGACGAACCGACTCGGAAGCGCCGGGTGGACGCCGAACACAACCGGCGTCACCTGGTGACGGTCGCGCACGCGGCGTTCGCGCGGGACGGCGCGGACCTGCCGGTGCGCGAGATCGCCCGGCGCGCGGGGCTGGCCCCGGCGACGGTCCACCGGCACTTCCCGTCCCGCGACGACCTCCTCGCCGCCGTGCTCGCCGGGCAGGTCGAGCGGTGCGCGCAGCAGCTGCGGGCCGCGCTCGCCGACCCGGACAGCCGCCGCGCGCTGACCCGGACGTTCCACCGCTTCGGCGAATGGCAGGTCCAGGAGCGCGGCCTCGTCGAGGCACTGGGCGGCCCGGCGTTCGCCGGCCGCCGCCGCGAGCACGCCGAGGCGTTCGGCCGGCTGGTCGAGCGGGCCCGCGACGAAGGCGTGCTGCGGCCCCGCGTCTCGGTCGACGACGCCCGCGTCGCGTTGATGGCGATCACGTCGGCGCGGACGGCGGCGGTGGCCCGGCAGCTGACCGGGGTGTTGCTGACGGGACTGCTCGCCGGCTAGCTCCCGGGGAACTGTCGGTGCCCTTCGGTAGCGTGGAAAACGGGGGCTGCTCAGCCCGGTGGTTTCCGGAAAGCGGGTGCGTCGGCCTAGCCCTCGGTGAGGACGCCCGCCTCGGAAGTCCGTTGGTACAGAACGAAACGCCCGTCGCGGACCTTGCTGACGAGGCCCGCGCGGTGCAGGGCGCTGAGGTGGTAGGACACCGTGCCCGGGGTGTAGCCGATCCGGGTGGCCAGCTCCGCGGTCGACCGGGCGGTCTCGAGGTCCGCCAGCAGCGCCGCGCGGGCGACGCCCACCACCCGCGCGATCGTGGCCGGTTTGCGGTCCCGGCCGGCGCCGACCCGGTGGGCCGGGTAGTAGAGCACGACCTGCCCGGGCACGTCGACCTGGATGACCGCGCCGGGCCAGCCGAGAACACTCGGAGCGAGGACCAGATCCCGGCCCGCGACGTCGATTTCGCCCTCCCACCGCGCGTCGAAGGTGATCGCGTCGCCCGTCCAGCCGATGTCGGGGTGCAGCGTGCCGAGCACCCGCCCGACGCCGTGGCCGACGAGGGTCTGCGCGCGGTGGGCGATGTCCTGGTCGATGATCGAGCGCAGCTCGGGCCAGCCCGCGGACAGGGCGTCGCGCCAGAACCGGGCCAGCCCCGCGGCGAGGCGGTGCTGCATCCGCCCCGACTCCGCGATCCGGCGGACCGCGGTGGGGAGCGGCCGGCTCCAGTGGGCCCGGGTGCCGTCGAGGATCTGGAACTCGAGGTCGTCCTGCGCCGTCGCCTCGATCCGGGCGAGCTGTTCGTCGAGCAGCTCGCGCGGTCCGGTGCCCGCGCCCGGCTGGGGCGTGAGCAGGTCGGGGGTGTAGCCGTCACCGCCCCGCGGCAGCAGCTCCGCGAGCAGGGCGACGTCCGGGTGGGCGAGCGACGCGCGGGCGAGCGGCCCGGGATCCCCGAAGACCGCATGCCGCCCCGAGCCGGCGACGAGCTTCAGCCACGCCACGGACTCCGACGCCGGGGACGGCGACAGGCGGGTCCGGGACACCGTCTCGGCGTCGACCCGCAGCGTGAACACCGGATCGACGGTAGCAGCGGGCGCGGCGGATTTGAACCGGCTCGAATGCTTTCCGGTTGCGCCCTCCCGCCGGGTTGGGTGATGGGGGTGTGGCGAATCCTCTGGCCGGTGCTCGCGCTGCTTCCCGTGACGCCGGTTCCCCCGGCGCCCCCGTGCGGGCCGTCGCTGACCTGGCAGCCGGTCGCGGTCCGCCGGATCGGCGCGCCTTGCCGTCCCACGCCGCAGGGGTGTATCCGGCGGATCGAGGTGACGACGGTGGTCTTCGTGATGTCCGGTTTCGGCCACCCCGTTCCCCCGGCCGGCCCTGGCGCGTCCCCGGTGACCCGGGTGACGATGGCCGTCCGCGATCAGCGATCCGAGGGGGATTCGTGAACGAGTTCAGATACGCGCTCACATCGGCGTTCGGCACCGGACCGGCCGCTGTGCCCGGTCTGATGGTCGACCGGCTCGACGGCCGGCGCACAGCCGAGCCGGGGGCGGTGAGGATGTGCGTCGCGTGCTTCGGAGACACCTCGGTCAGTCCCTGCAAGGATGAGCTGCCGCCGCTCTCCCGGTGACCGATCCGCTGGTCGGGTTCAAGCGCCACCTGAGCGTCACCGTGGTGCCCGGCGACGCGGTGTACGTGGTGTCCGAGGACGACGCCACGGCCTTGCGCGGGCCGCACCTGGAGGCGCTGGTCCCGTTGCTCGACGGCACCCGGGACTTCGCGGCGCTGCGCCGCGCGCTGCCCGGCGACGTCCCCGCCGACGAGGCCGCCGGGGTCCTCGATCACCTCGCCGAAGCGGGGCTGATCTCCCTGCGGCAGCCCGGCACGGACCCGGCCTACTGGGACGCGGCGGGCGCCGCCGGTGGCCAGGGCGGCCGGATCGCGCTGCGGGGAGCGGACCCCGGCTCCGCGGCCGCGGCCGCCCTGCGGGCCGCCGGGCTCGAGATCGACGGGGCCGCGGACCTGTCCGTGGTGCTGTGCGACGACTACCTCGCCGCTCATCTGTCCGATGTGGACGCCGAGCACCGCGCGCTGGGCCGGCCGTGGCTGCCGGCCAAGACCGTCGGCGCGCGGCTGTGGATCGGCCCGTTCTTCACGCCGGGGGACGGTCCGTGCTGGCACTGCCTCGCCGCCCGGTTGTGGGGCAACCGCCCCGCCGAGGCGCACGTGCGCGACACGCTGGGGCTGGCCGGTCCGCTGCCGCGGCCGGCGGTGGCGTTCGCCCCGCTCACCGCGGTCGCGCTCAACCTGGTGGCGCTGGAGGCGGCCAAGTGGCTCGCCGGGCTGCGGTACCCGGGCCAGCGGACGCTGTGGACGTTCGACAGCCGTGATCTGACCGGCGAACGGCACGCCGTGCGCGCCCGGCCGCAGTGCCGCTCCTGCGGCCGGCCCGACCTGGTGCGGGAGCGGACGCGCCGGCCCGTGCGGCTGGAGTCCCGGCCCAAGGCCCACCTCGCCGGGGGCGGGCACCGGTCCCGGCCGCCGGAAGAGGTCCTCGCCGCCTACCGGCACCTGGTCAGCCCGGTGACCGGCGTCGTCAAGGAGCTTCGCCGCGACACGCGGGGCCCGGCCCTGTTCGCCTCGTACCTCGCCGGCCCCAACGTCGCGCTGGGCCGCCGCGGCGCCGAACGGCTGCGCACGGCGCTGCGAAGCGAAAACGGCGGCAAGGGCGTCACCCCGATCGAGGCCGAGGTGGGCGCGCTGTGCGAGGCCCTCGAACGCCACAGCGGCCACCACGACGGCGACGAGGAACGGGTGCGGGGCAGCTTCCGCGCGCTCGGCGCCGCGGCTGTGCACCCCGGCACCTGCCTGCTGTTCCACGAACGCCAGATCGACGGCGACCCGTTCGACGAGGACGCCGTCCTCGACTGGACGCCGGTGTGGTCGCTGACCCGCGGCGAGCACCGGTTGTTCCCGACCGCGCTGCTGTACTTCGGCGGGCCCGCCGGCCCGGTGTTCGCCGACTCCAACGGCAACGCCGCCGGCAGCAGCCTGGAGGACGCGACGCTGCAGGGGATGCTGGAGGTCGTGGAACGCGACGCCGTCGCGCTGTGGTGGTACAACCGCACGCGGCAGCCCGGGGTCGACCTGGCCGCGTTCGGCGATCCCTGGCTCGCCGAGCTGCGGGCGGCCTACGCCGGCCTGGGGCGCGAGCTGTGGGTGCTGGACGTGACGTCCGACCTGGGCGTGCCGGTGATGGCGGCGGTGTCCCGGCGCACCGGCGGGCCGCGCGAGGAGATCGCGTTCGGCTTCGGCGCGCACCTCGATCCGGCCGTCGCCCTGCGGCGCGCGCTCACCGAGCTGAACCAGCTGCTGCTCGCGATCCCCGACGGCTCCGACAGTTCCGACAGCTCCGACGGCTCGCGCTGGTCGCGGGAGGCCACGGTGGCGAACCAGCCGTACCTGGTGCCCGATCCGGAGCGCGCCGCGCTCGGCCCCGGCGACTACGGCTACACCTACACACCCGACCTGCTGGCGGACGTGCGATCACTGCAGGACCGGCTGGAACGCGCCGGGCTGGAGGTGTTCCTGCTCGACCAGACGCGCCCGGACATCGGCCTGCCCGTGGTGAAGGTGATCGTGCCCGGCATGCGGGGCTTCCGGCCGCGGTTCGCGCCGGGCCGCCTCTACGACGTCCCCGTGCGGCTCGGCCGGGTGACCGAGCCCACGGCGTACGACGACCTCAACCCGATGCCGATCTTCCTCTAGCACTGCCCGTCGGCGAGGACCCAGTAGCCCGACGACGTCTCGCGCAGCGCGTGGACCGTGAAGGTGTTCCACAGGCCCATCGCCTGGTTGGACCCGTTCGCGTACGTCTGGCCGCTGCTCTGGTGCGCGCGGCCCGCCTGGGTGTGGGCGTAGTTGCTGGCCGACACGCAGGCGCCCGACGGCGGCGGGGTGGTGGTCGGCGTGGTCGTCGTCGGCGGCGGAGTGGTCCCGGATCCCTTGTCCAGCCCGAAGAACACACCCGTGTAGTAGCTGGAGCAGATCCCGGCGAGGAAGTACGCGCCGGTGCTGCCGCACTGCGTCGTACCGGTGCCGGGGTCGACCGCGGTGCCGTGGCCCATGCCCGCGATCGAGTAGAGCTGGACCTTGTCGCCGTAGGCCGTCAACGTCGTGCCGCCGGGCAGGGACTGCGTGCTCGTCGGCGTCTGGGAGAGGCCGTGCACCGCGGTCCACTGGTCGCGCAGCTCGGTGCCGTTGACCGGGTAGACGGTGTAGTCGCCGGTGCCCTGCCAGATCGCGACGCGCGGCCACGGCCCGCCGTAGCCCGGGTACTGCGCCGTGACGCGCGCGGCCCACTGCGCCGGCGTCAGGTTCTGGTTGTTCTGCTGGCAGTTCGTGGCCTGCGTGACGCTGGTGGCGCACTGCGCGGGCAGCCCGGCGTTGATCCCGCCGCCGGCGAAGACGTCCGGGTAGGCGGCCAGGAGGTCGGCCGTCATGCCGCCGCCCGCCGACAGGCCCGTGACGAACACGCGGGAGCGGTCCGAGCCGTGGTCGCCGATCGCCTTGTCCACCATGGACTTGACGGACGCGGCCTCGCCGTTGCCCCGGGTGTCGTCCGCGGTGCCGAACCAGTTGAAGCACTTCAGCGAGTTGTTCGCGGTGGACTGCTGCGGGAACACGACCTCGAAGCGCCACCGGTCGGCCAGCGCGGGCCAGCCGGAGTGGGCGTAGTAGTCCGACGCGCTCTGCGTGCAGCCGTGCAGCGCCACGACGACCGGGCGCCCGGTTTCGAGGCCGCTGGGGGTGTAGGTGTACATCGCCAGCGCGCCCGGGTTGGCGCCGAACGACGAGATCTGGACCAGGGACGCGGCGGGTGGGTCGGCGGACGCCACCCCGACGGTGGTGAGCACGGCGGCGGTGATCGCGGCGAGCCCGGCGAAAGCGAGTTTGCGCATGGGGATTCCTTCTCGGCGTTGAGAGGGTTTCCGACGACGTTAGGTCGGCCGCGACGGCCTGACCATGTGGCCGCGCACCACATCGGCACGGGGATTCATGGTGGCGGCCCGGGTGGTTCCCGGCGTCCGGGCACGCTTGGGTTCGGTTCACCCGAGACCGGAGGTGGACCGTGCGCGGTTGGCTTGCTGTGGTGCTGGTTTCCGTTCTGGCGACGGCGGTGCCCGCACCGGCGTCCGCCACGAGTGCGCGGGTCTTCGTGCCCGGCGCCGAAAAGCAGGTCGCCGTCCGCCTGGCCGACCTGACGGCGACCGGCACGCTCGCGTCCGGTCACACCGTCGAGGCGGACTGGGCCGGGCTGACGTCGGCGGGCCTGCCGGTGCCGGGCCGGGTGCCCGGCGTCCAGGTCGACGGCTACTTCCCGGACACGTCGGCGACGAACGCCAACCACGGCTGGAACCACGACGCGCAGTTCGTGCTGCGCCTGCCGGACCGCTGGAACGGCGGCCTGGTCGTGTCCGGCTCGCCCGGGACGCGGCGGCAGTACGCGAACGACCGCGCGATCGGCGACCAGGTGCTGGCCGAGGGGTACGCGTTCGCCGCGACCGACAAGGGCAACACCGGCGCCGCGTTCTACGAAGACGGCGTCCGGCCGGGGGACGCACTGGCCGAGTGGAACACGCGCGTCACCCAGCTGACCCTGGCCGCGAAGGCGGCCGCGCTGCTGCACTACGGCCGGCCGCCGGCGCGGACGCTGGCCGCCGGGTTGTCGAACGGCGGCTACCTGGTGCGGTGGCAGCTGGAGAACCGGGCGTGGCTCTACGACGGCGGCGTCGACTGGGAGGGGACGCTCTGGCGCGCCGACGGCCCGAACCTGCTCACGTTCCTGCCGCCCGCGATGCGCGCTTATCCCGCCTACGCGGCGGGTTCCGCGGCCGCCCACCAGTCCATTCTGGACGGCGGGTTCGCGCCCGGGCCGGAGTTCCTGTGGGACTACCACTACCGCGTCTACTGGGACCTGACCCAGCGGATCTACCGGGAAGAGGTCGACCCGTCGTTCGACGGCGCGCTCGCGGCGGGCGTCCCGTTCTGCGCGAGCGGGACGCCGTCGTGCGACGCGGACTACGCGTACGCGTCGCGGCCCGCGCCGGTGGCCCGCGCGGTGGAGCGGATCTCCCTGACCGGCCGGATCGGCAAGCCGCTGCTCACCCTGCACGGCACCCTGGACACGCTGCTGCCGATCACCCGCGACTCGGACGTCTACGACCGGCTGATCACCGACGCGGGCCGCGGCGCGCTCCACCGCTACTACCGGATCGACGGCGGCAACCACGTCGACGGCCTGGTCGACCAGTTCCCCGCGCAGCTGCGGCCACTGGGCCCGTGCTTCCGGACGGCGTTCGACGCGCTGGCCGGCTGGCTGCGCGGAGTGCGCCCGCCGGCGTCGGCGACGATCGCCCGGCCCGCCGGAGCGACCCCGGCGGACCTGGCCCGCACCTGCTCGCTCGGCTGACCTTCGCCGACGGCCCCGCAGTCCGTGAATGCCACATCGAGGGACATAGTGTCCCTCGATGTGGCATTCACGGACGTGAACGAGAGCCCGGCCTGTCCCTCCGCCGGGTGATCCCGGACTCCGGCGGCCGCGGTGCCGTCGGCCGGCGGCGGTGCGGAATTCGCATTCCGGGTAGCCCGCCGCGACGCCGTGCGCCTGCCACGGGAAAGAAAAGTGAACCGGATCGGACTCGTGCGCGTACTACCTGGTGAGGGGCTTGGTCCAGCCATCGCAAAATCGCTCTGACCAGCCGTTTCACCGCCCGGACGGGCGACCCCGTTCGGCCGCTTGCGGGACCGTTGTACGTCGTTCATGATAGGCATCGGGGTCCGCGAACAATCGATTACGTCGAATATCCAGGTGCCGCGCATGCTTCGGAAGAACCGTCCGTCCGGAAGTGAACCTCATGCTGCTACCCGTCGCCGGGGCCGCCTGATGGCCGCGGATCTGCCCGGCCTCGCGATCGTCGCCGGGCTGCTGCTGCCGGTGCTCGCCGCCGCGGCCTGGGCGATCGTGCTCGAACGCCGTCCGCGCCCCGGCCCGGCCGAGCCGGAACCCGAACCCGACTGGACCGTGGCCGGCATCCAGGCCCGCCTCCGGTTCGAGCAGGCCGCCCGCCGGTTCGCCGAGGCGGGCACGATCGCGCTCCCGACCCTGCCGATCCCCGAGCAGCTCGGCCGCGACTGTTCACCCGACCGCCTCCCGTGGCGGCTGCCCCGCACGATCCCGCCACCCCGCCCGTCGTCGGGAGCCTTCTCGGCCTCGGCCGCCATCCCGGTCTCGCGGTTCGCGTTCGCGCCCCCGGACAACGACCTGATGCGCCGCATCCTGGACGGCCTCCGCAAGATGGACTGACCTGGGCTCGATGTCCTGAAGGGCACCCTCAGGGACGTGCAGTCCCTGAGGGTGCCCTTCAGGACATTCGAACCCCCAGCCGAGCGCACTGCGGCGGGCCCGGAAGGCGACGCCGCGCTGCGTCACCAACGCCGCCGTAGGGTGACCGGGTGGTCACCGGCGGCAGCTTCTTGAACGGACCCGAGTCGCCTTCGCGCGGGATGGGGTTCGTGGTGGCCTGCTGGTTGCTGGTCCTCGCCGGGTGGCTCGTCTCGATCGTGGTCGCCTGGGCGACGGTCGTGAAACTCGACCGGCCGCCTTGGCTCGGTCTCGCCGCCGGTGTGGTGCTCTACGCGGTCGTCATCGGTGTCGAATGGCTGGTCGTCACGGGCTGAGGGCAGCGGGGGAGTCCGCGTCCGGGATCAGCAGCCGGGCCGTGCCCGTGCCGTCCGCCGGCACCGACCACACGTCCGAGCGGCCCGGGCCGCGCGGGATGCCGTACCCGATCGTGTGGTTGTCCAGCCAGGCCGGCTGGTCGTCCACGCTGCGCGTCTCCGCCAGTGGCGTCACCACCGAACGGGCCAGGTCCAGCACCGACAGGCGCCAGCCCTTCGCCGGGTCGGCGTCGATGGCGGACTTGAACGCCACCCGCGTGCCGTCCGGGGAGAGCGACGGGCACTCGACGTTCTCGCGCAGTGTGCGGATCGTGTGCGCCGTGAAGTCGCCCGTGACCAGGTAGCGGTGGCCGGCCGTGGACATCGTCGCGTAGAAGTGGCGGTCGTCGCGGGTGAACGTCACGCCCCAGAAGTTGAGGTCGGCCGCCTGGTACGGCCGGCCGTCGAGCGTCACCGCGTAGTCCTCCAGCGTGCCCGCCAGGTCGCCGGTTGCCGTGTCGAGGATGCCGGCGCGCGTCGAGAACATCCCGCCGTTGTACGAGTCGCCCGTGACGAACACCGTCCACGCCAGCATCCGGCCGCTCGCCGACACCCGGGCCCGGTTCGGCAGCCCGACCAGCGGGATCTCCCGCTGGGACGCGAGCCGCGCGTCGAGGACCACCAGCTGGTAGGTGGTCAGGTCGCCGTCCTGGCGCAGGCAGAGCCCGGTGCCGCCGGCCGCGTACACCCGGGCGCACGACAGCGGCGACACCGTCCGCGCGCCGCCGGGGTCGGTGGCCGCCACGGTGGCGACGTGCCCGCGGTCGGCGTCCGCGGTGCTCCGGAACAGCAGCCGCGGCCCGGGCGCGAGGCTGACCGCACCGGTCGCGGTGACGTCGTGGTTGCGCGCGCTCGCGAACCCGACGTACGCGACGGCCACCCCGGCCAGCACGAGCACCCCGGCGAGGGCGATCAGGATCCGCGCCTTCACGCGGGCCGCCGCGGGGAGAGGACGACGAACGTGACGCCGATCGCGACCACCGCGGCGCCGGCCGCGACGCCGATCGCGAGCTCGGCGCCCCAGAACTGCCAGGCCAGTCCGAAAAGGACGGACGAGGCGAAGTACGCCAGCGCTTGCGCCGTCTGCACCAGCGAAATCCCGGTCGTGCGCAACGCTTCCGGCAGCAGCGGCCCGGCCAGCGCCATGAGCACGCCGTCGGTCGCCGCGTAGAACGCGCCGTAGAGCGCCAGGGCCAGCGCGAACAGCGGCCAGCCGGACACCGGCCCGGCCAGCAGCAGGTAGACGACGGCGAGCGTGCCGTACCCGCCGAGCACCACCGGCAGCCGCCCGATCCGGTCGGCCAGCGCGCCCAGCGGCGCCGCGAGCAGCAGGTAGCTGAGGTTCGTGCCGACCGCGAGCAACGGGAACCAGCCGGTCGCGACGTCCTCCTTGTGCTGCAGCAACAGGTAGACGAAGCCGTCGCCGACGGTCGCCAGCCCGAGCACGCACGCCGCGACCAGCAGCCGCCGGACGCCGCGGCCGCGCAGGAGCCCCAGCGCCGCGCGGGGGGACACCGCGGCGGCCGTCCGAGGCGTCCGGCGGTCGCGCACGAACAGCACCAGCAGCAGCACGCCGATCGCGGCGATGCAGAAGCTCACGACGAACACCGCGTCGAACGCCTCAGGGTCGGTGGCCCCGACCGCCGCGAGGACGCCGAGCGCCACCAGCGGCCCGGCGAACGCGCCCACGCTGTCCATCGCGCGGTGCACGCCGAACGCCCGGCCGAGCAGCGGTTCGGGCGCCGACAACGTGATCAGCGCGTCGCGGGGCGCCGTCCGCAGGCCCTTGCCGGTGCGGTCGAGGGTGATCACGGCGCCGATCGCCGTCGCCGACGCCCCGGCCGCGAGCAGGCCGAGCTTCATCACCGCCGACAGCGCGTAACCCACGCCGGCCACGGCCTTGCGCCGCCGCACCCGGTCCGCGACGTAGCCGCCGACGAGCCGCAGCAACGCCGTCGCGCCGGTGTAGAGGCCGTCGAACAGGCCGTACGCCGCCGGGCTCAGGTGCAGGCCGAGCACCAGGTAGACCGGCAGGATCGCGGTGACCATCTCCGAGGAGACGTCGGTGACGAGGCTGACGGCGCCGAGCGCGAAGACGTTCGCACCGACCGCCGAGAGCGTGCGCCGCGACCCCGTCGCGGCGTGCTCGCGGCGGCCGATGGTGGAGAGGTACACGCGGTTACTGCCAGACGTCGAGGATCGGCGACTTGCTCGCGGCGCCGCCGATGCCGGGCAGGCCGTAGGACGCCTCGATCGTGCGCAGCACCGTGTAGTGGTTGATCGATTCGCTGTAGCTGCCGGCCTTGACGTGCGCGCCGGTGAACGACGTGAAGATCTGGTTGACCGACGTGCCGCTGTCCTCGTCGAAGGTGGTGATCAGCAGGCTGTTGTGCGTCTTGGCCCACTGCGCGTACGCGTCGAGGTTGTTCTTCAGCCAGGTGTCGCCGGTGCCGATCGCGCAGTCGTGCATGTCGCTGCACATGTTCGGCGTCACGAAGGCGACCGTCGGCAGCTGGGTGAAGTCGGCGGGGAAGCTCGTGTAGCGCACGTTGCTCGCCGCCGGGACGTTGCTGAAGTCCACCCAGCTGTTGTGCTTGCGCATGTAGGTGCCGCTGGAACAGCCGGTGTAGCCGTCCGAGGGCATCGACTCGGAGTAGCCCTTGAACGTCTTCCCGGCGCCGATCAGCTGCCGGCCCAGGTTGTCCTTGGCGCCGAGGTTGGCCGGGCAGCTGTCGCTGGTGACGCCCTGCGTCGCGCCGGAGAACAGCGCGACGTAGTTGGGCTGGCTCGGGTGCGTGATCGCGAAGGAGTTCGTGAACTTCGCGCTCTGCGCGGCCAGGGTGTTGAAGTAGGGCGCGCTGGAACTGCCGTTGATCGACGAGTACTTCTTGTTCTCGAACATCACCAGCACGACGTGGTCGAACGCGGGCACGCTCGCGGCCGTCGGCTCGACGGCGGGCTCGGCCGCCCGGGTGACGACGGCCGCCGTGACGGCACCGGTCGTGACGAGGGCGGCCGCGGCGAACACGGCGAAGATCCGCCTGCGGATCATGGGTCCTCCAGCGCTGGAGCGGCCGGCCCGGCCGCGGGCTTCGTGGTGGGAGCGCCTCATGGTGCCGAGAGCAGGGAGCCGGTGCGTGCCGTGCTGCGGTCCAGCGCGTGAACACCGGGAAACCACCGTCGGACAAGAGAAAGAGTGGGTGAATGCCTGTCCGGCGTCAACCTCCTTTGGTAGCGGGATGGGTAGCGGGGATGGGTTGTAGGGAACCGACAGGTTGTACCCAGGGGGCTCACAGGAGCGGCGCCGAAACTCGGTCCCATGGACCCCGAAACGTCAGCCAGGACCGCCCGCCGCGAGCACGGCCGCCGCAAGGCCGCGCTGGCCACCGCGGCCGCCGCCGTGCTCGGCGCGGCCGCCGTCGGCGCGATCGGCTTCGGCCTGTCGTCGGCGAACGCCGCCGACGACACCACCACGCAGACCACGACCGGCACCGACAACACGACGTCGCAGGACCAGCTGCAGTCCGGCAGCGGCGTCGACTCCGGTTCGGGCGGCCGCGCGCACACCGGCTCGGGTGCGTCGTGACCCCGGCCGCCACGGCGTTCCGCGCGCTCGGCACCACCGCCGAGGTGCTCGTCACCGACCCGGCCCGGCTCGAAACCGCCGTCGAGCTGCTGCACGACGAACTCGACGCCGTCGACGAGGCCTGCAGCCGGTTCCGCGCCGACTCCGAGATCTCCCGGCTGCACGACGTCGCCGGCCGGCAGGTCCGGGTCGGCCCGCTGCTCACCGAAGCCCTCGCCGCCGCCCTGCGCGCGGCCCGGCTCACCGGCGGGCTGGTCGACCCGACCGTCGGCACGGCCGTGCGGGCCCTGGGCTACGACCGCGACTTCGCCGCCGTCACCGACGGCCCGCTCGGCGCGGCGGCGCCCGCGCCCGGCTGGCACCGGGTGCTGTTCGACCCGGTGCGCGCGCTGGTCGTGCTGCCCCGGGGCGTCCACCTCGACCTCGGCGCGACGGCGAAGGCGCTGGCCGCCGACCGCGCGGCGCGCCGGATCCACGCCGCGACCGGCTGCGGGACGCTGGTGAACCTCGGGGGCGACCTCCGCGTCGAGGGCCCGGCACCCGCGGGCGGCTGGCAGGTCGCGATCGGCGACGACCACGCCGGCGCCGTCACCCGGCCGGACACCACCATCGCGCTGTCCGGCGGCGGGCTGGCGACGTCCGGGACCACCCGGCGGCGCTGGCGGCGCGGCGGCCGCACCGTGCACCACATCGTCGATCCGCGCACCGGCGACGTGCCGGAACCGCGCTGGCGCACGGTTTCCGTCGCGGCCAAGTCCACTGTGGACGCCAACACCGCGAGCACCGCGGCGGTCGTCCTCGGCGACGCGGCCCCTGCGTGGCTGGCGGACCGCGGTCTGGCCGCGCGGCTCGTCACCGGGAGCGGTGACGTCGTCACGACGCCGGGCTGGCCGTGCGAGTCCGAGCTGCGGGAGGCGTCGTGAGCTCCGCCGTCTGGTACTTCAGCCGCGCGACCGGGCTGGTGTCGCTGGTGCTCTTCACCGCCGTCGTCGTCCTCGGCGCGCTCGGCGCCGGCCGGTTCGCCACGCGGGAGTGGCCGCGGTTCACCGTGGCCGCGGTCCACCGGAACCTGGCCCTGACCAGCCTCGCGTTCCTCGCCGCGCACATCGCGTCGGCCATCCTCGACGGTTACGTCTCGCTGAGCTGGCTCGACGTCGTGCTCCCGTTCGGCGCGAGCTACCAGCCGTTCTGGGTCGGCCTCGGCGCCGTCGCGATCGACCTGCTGCTCGCGATCGTCGTCACCAGCCTGGTGCGCACTCGAATCCCGGCGAAGGCGTGGAAGGCCGTGCACTGGCTGGCGTACCTCTGCTGGCCGGTCGCGCTGGCGCACGGCATCGGCATGGCCGAGAGCGACGCCGCGCACGGCTGGCTGATCGCGCTCGACGTCCTGTGCGTGCTCGCCGTGCTCGGCGGGATCGCCTTCCGCGCCGGCACCCGGCACGCCGACACCGAAACCCGCAAGCTCTCCCCGCTCGGAGGCACCCGATGAGCACCCCGACGACCACCCTGCCCCCGCACCGGCTCGACCTGGCCGGCCACCGGCGTCACCACGGCGTCGTGCCCTGGGTCGCCTACCACGGCGACGACGGCCGCGACCGGCTGATCGACGCCGTCGCGGCGGCGGACCTGCGCGGCCGCGGTGGCGGTGGCTTCCCGACGGCGGTCAAGCTGCGCGCGGCCCGGGCCCGGCGCTCGATCGTCGTCGCGAACGGTTGTGAAGGCGACCCGTTGAGCCGGAAGGACGCCGCGCTGCTCGCGCTGTCCCCGCACCTCGTGCTGGACGGCCTGCAGCTCGCCGCGCACGCGATCGGCGCGACCGAAGCCGTCTTGTGCGTGCACGCCGGCAGCCCGGTGCTCGGGAGCATCGCCACGGCGCTCGCCGAGCGCGACGACCGCGTGCCGGTGCGCGTCGTGGAGATCCCGCGCCGGTACGTCGCGAGCGAGGAGTCGGCACTGGTCCACTACCTGACCTCCGGCGACGCGCGGCCGCTCGGCAAACAGCCGCGGCCCGCCGAACGCGGGGTGCGCGGCCGGCCGACGCTGGTGGACAACGTCGACACCCTGGCGCAGCTCGCGCTCGTCGTCCTGCTCGGCCCGCACCACTACCGCGCGACGCGGACGGACCTGGTCACGGTGACCGGCGCGGTCCGCGGCCCCGGCGTCGTCCTGGTGCGCGCTGGAGCTGCCCTCTCGGAGGTGCTCGCGGCGGCGGGCGGCGAGGCCGAGGCGGTCCAGGCGGTGCTCGTCGGCGGGTACGGCGGGACGTGGACGGCCGATCTGCGCGGCGCCTTGTCCGGGATCGCGGCGGTGCACGTCCTGCCGGCGTCGGCGTGCGGTCTCGGCTACACGGCGAAGGTCCTGGCGTTCCTCGCGGCGGAGTCGGCGCGGCAGTGCGGGCCGTGCATGTTCGGCCTCCCGGCGATCGCGGCGGACTTCGCCGAGCTGGTCCGCGGCGGCGACGCGACCGGACGCCTGGCGCGGCGCATCCCGTTGCTGACCGGCCGCGGCGCGTGCGCCCACCCGGACGGCGCGGCCCGCCTCGCCGCATCGGCGTTGCGGACGTTCGAGGCCGACGTCGCGGCGCACCTGGCCGGCGGCCGCTGCCGGGTCCCGGCGGGTGTGGCGTGAAGCTCTCGGTGGATCCGATCGGCTGCCGCGCCCACGGGCTGTGCGCGGACCTGCTCCCCGAACGGATCCGGCTCGACGAATGGGGCTACCCGGTGCTGGCCGCGGGCCCGGTCCCGCCGGCGCTGGTGGCGGACGCCCGCCGCGCCGCCGCGGCGTGTCCGGTGCTGGCCATGCGGCTGCGGAAGTGACGCGGTAAATCGCTCGTGAGGCGGCCTTCCGCTCGTTAACCTCGGGAACCATGAACGAGGAACTCGTCGATCGCGGCCTGGACGGCGTGTGGGCCCCGCCCGACACCGCGCTGTGCCGGGCGTCCTGGCGCGCGTCGCGGGCGCCGGCGCCCCGGCGGTTCCGCAGCACGGCGCGGTGTTCGTCCTTTTCGGACAGACACGCGACGCGCGGGACGTCTTCGCGGCGCGGGGGTTCCTCCTGGCCGCCGGCGGTGCGCCACCGGTGGGGCAGTCCCCGTGCGCGGTGGTGCTACGGCCCGGGGCGGCGCGGGTGATCCGCGAGGCCCGCGCGCAAGACTGGCCGGCGATCTGGCCGATCGTCCACGACATCAGCACCGAGCAGGAGACGTTCCCCTACGACCCGGCCATGACCGAGGCCGACGCGCGGCGGATGTGGCTGGTGGCCGCGCCCGGCCGGGTGGTCGTCGCGACCGAGGGGGACCGGGTGACCGGGACCGCGAACATGTACGCCAACCGGCCCGGGCCCGGCAGCCACATCGCGTCCGGCAGCCTGATGGTCGCCGCGGGTGCGCGGGGCACCGGGGTGGGCCGGGCCCTCGCCACGGACCTGATCGGCTGGGCCCGGCGCACCGGGTTCGCGGCGATCCAGTTCAACGCCGTCGTCGACGTGAACACCGCCGCGGTCCGGCTCTACGAGAGCCTCGGGTTCGTCACCCTCGGCACGGCACCCGGCGCGTTCCGCCACCCGCAGCGGGGCGACGTCGGCCTGCGCGTCATGTGGCTGGACCTGCGCTGACCGGCTTTGCCGAACATCGCGCAGGTCACGGCGTTCTGCAGCGCCCGCTGGGCTTCGGCCAGCTTCGGGTCGGCGTCGAACTCGAACAGGAACTCCGTCGGGACGAGGATCGTCGCGGTGCGGCGGCCGGTGCTGTCGGTGATGGTGCTGCTGGAGTAGCCGGTGATCCCGCCGTCGTGGCCCCAGAAGGTGCCGCACGGGGTGGTGGCGGTCAGGATTCCCAGTCCGTAGCCGGGGCCGACGACCGTGCGCATCTCGGCCAGTTGTGCTGCGGGCAGCAGCTTTCCGGACATCAACGCGGTGTAGAAGCGCGCCCAGTCCGGTGCGCTGCTCACGATCGCCCCGGCCGAGGCGCCCCAGCCCGGGTCGTTGCCGGAGACGTCCACGTGCCCGGCCCGGTGCGTCCCGGCGACGTCGGTGAACTCCGCGGGCACCGCCAGTGGCATGTGGGTGGCGTCCGGCTCGTAGCCGTGCGCGTGCCGGCCGCGCCAGGCGCCGTCGGCGGGCAGGTAGGTGTGCGCCAGGTGCAACGGCCGGGCGATCCGGTCCCGCACGAGGTCGGCGAGGCTCGCTCCGGTGACGCGTTCCAGGATCACGCCGACGGCGGCGTAGTTCGTGTTGCTGTAGGACCAGTCCGCGCCCGGCGCGAACAGCGGCGGGTGCCCGGCCCCGACGGCGAACAGCTCGGCGGCGGTCCACCGATGGGGGTCCTTGCCGAGGATCGCGCCGCGGAGGGCGGGGTCCTCGGCGTAGTCGGACAGGCCGCTGGTGTGGTTGAGCAACATGCGCACCGTGACGCCGGATGCTGCGCCCGGCAACCACTTCCCGGCGGGATCGCTCAGCGCGAGCCGGTGTTCGGCCACGAGCTGCAGGGTGATGGTGGCCATGACGGTCTTGGTGTTCGACCCCATCCGGAACTCGTCCCCGCCCTCGAGCCGGTGCGCCCAGGGCGCGTGCTCGGCGATCTCGACGGGCCGCCCGCGCCCGTCGTCCACGCGCACGATCACCCCCGGCGCACCGGCGGCCACCAGGTTCCGGGCGAGCTGTTCGAGCTGGGTGCTCGCGGCGGCTTGGGTCGCGGTCGTCAGGCCCGCCGTCGCGATCACGGCCGCGACCAGGGCTGTTCGTCTCATCCTCACGAAAGCGACGCTAACGAGGGCCGGAGCCGCGATCCATGAGGCCAGCAGGCGTCCGGACCCCCGGGTTTTCCGGAAGAGCTAGTCGAAAGCCGGGCCGGAGCAGGTGACGACGTGCTTGCGGACCCGGTCCTCCTTGATCTCCGCCGGGAACGTCGGCGGCGGGGCGATCGCGCGCCAGGCGTCCAGGATCTCCGGCGTCTCCCAGTGCTCGAAGATGTTCACCCGGGCCGGGTCGAGCGGATCGGGGGAGATCGAGACGTCGAGGCAGCCCGGATGCCGCCGCGCCGCCTCGACGACGACCCGGAGCCCGGCGACGACCCGGTCCCGGTCGGCGGGCTCGACGAACACCGGGCCGGCGACGATCACAGTCATGGTGAAGTCCTTTCCTGCGGTGGATACTGCCCCGACGAACGGCCGCCCGCCGGACAGACACCTCAGGCCGACGCGACGGGTGCCGTCGTCAGCAAGCGCTGGGCCGCGACGCTCGCGCCGTCCACCCGGACCCGGCCCGCGAACTCCCGCGCCCGGGCCGCCACCTGCGGCGCCAACGCCGTGCCGAGGGCCGCGGCCAGCGACTCCGCCGTCAGCGCGCCCGGTGCGTGCGCCGCGCCGATCCCCAGGTCGTTGACCCGGCCGGCGAAGTAGAACTGGTCGTACATCCGCGGCGCGACGACCTGCGCCGCCCCCGCGCGGGCCGCCGTCGTCGTGGTGCCCGCGCCGCCGTGGTGGACGGCCGCCGCGACGCGCGGGAACAACGCCTGCTGGTTGATCTCGCCGATGCCCAGGCAGTCCGGCGCCGCGTCCGCCACCGCCAGGTCGGCCCAGCCGCGGGCGATGATCGCCCGGCGGCCGTGCGCGCGGGCCGCGGCCAGCATCGCCTCCGCGAGGCCCGCTTCCGCGCTCATGCTGCCGAAGCCGAAGTACACCGGCGGCTCGCCCGCGTCCAGGAACTCCCGCACTTCCTCCGGCAACGGCCGCGAGTCGGAGTGGGTCCAGGCACCCGTCCGGACGATGGGCGGCCCGGGCCACGGCGCCAGTGCGGCGTCGGCCGCGAGCCACGGCCGGTCGGTGAAGACGTGGCTCTGCAGTTCTTCGACCGGCTCGAGCCCGGAAGCCACCCGGTGCGAGTTCAGCGTCGGCCCGAACGTCGCGTTCAGGTGCCGGGCGTCCTCGGCCCAGCGGGCGCGCGGCGTGTTCGCCGACCGCCACGGCATCGGCGGCGGTGAATGCAGGTCCGACGGCAGCGTGATGGGGCAGAAGCTCGCGTAGACGTAGGCGACACCCAGCCGTTCGGCGATCGAGCGGGCGGCGAGCTGCAGGGCGCCGGCGGCCACGATCACGTCGCAGCCCTCGGCCGCCTCCGCGACCGTGACGAACTGGGCGGCGACCGTCTCTTCGGCCAGTTTCCGCAGGTCACCGGCCGCGGGCCGGCCCTTCCCGCGCAGCTCGGGCCCGATCGGGGTGACGGCGAACCCGAGCCCGGAGAGCCAGTCGCGGAAGTCGGGCGGCACGCACAAGCGGACGTCCTGGCCGAGCGCCCGCAGCTCCGACGCCAGCGCCAGGACCGGCTGGACCTCGCCCCGCGAACCGATCGTGGACAGCAAGACACGCATGTGGGGATCCCCTCGGGTGGAAGTGAGCCCGAAGTGTGGACCCGCACCGGGGCCTTGCCGCAAGTCCCCCTCTCGGCTATACCTTGGAAGGGGAAGAGGCGATCTCCGCCTCCACAGTGGACAGAACGATCGTCACCCCAGCGTGAAGGGGTCGCGGGTCCCGCCGGACAGCTCGACCCACACCGCCTTGTCGGTCAGGTACTCGTCGATCGCGTGGACGCCGTTCTCCCGGCCCAGTCCCGAATCCTTGACCCCGCCGAACGGCACGGACGGCGCCACCACGCGGTAGGCGTTCACCCACACGGTGCCGGCCTTGAGCTTCGCGGCGACGCGGTGGGCGCGGTGCACGTCCTTCGTCCACACCGCGCCGGCGAGGCCGTACGGCGTGTCGTTGGCCAGGCGGATCGCCTCCGCCTCGTCGGTGAACGCACACGCGGCCAGCACCGGCCCGAACACCTCCTCGCGGAAGATCGTCGACTCCGGCGTGACGCCGGTGAGCACGGTCGGCTGGACGAACAGCCCGCCCAGCCCGGGGTCGGGCACGCCGCCGCAGGCGACGGTCGCGCCCTCGGCCCGCGCGGTTTCCAGGTAGTGCAGCACCTTCGCGTACTGCGGCGCGTTCGCGACCGGGCCCATCTCGGTGGCGGGCTCGGCCGGGTCGCCCAGCTTGATGGCCGACGCGCGCTCGGCGATCAGCCGGATCAGCTCGTCGTGGACGTCGGCGTGCACGATCAGCCGTGAGCCCGCCATGCACGTCTGGCCGGTGGCGGCGAACACGCCGGCGATGACGCCGTTCGCGGCCGCGGCGAGGTCGGCGTCGGGGAAGACCACCTGCGGTGACTTGCCGCCCAGCTCCAGCGTCACCTGGTTCAGGTTCGCCGCGGCCGCCGCCGCGACGGTCCGGCCGGTGGCGGTCGAGCCGGTGAACGCGACCTTGTCGACGCCAGGGTGCCCGGCGAGCGCCGCGCCCGTCTCGCGGGACAGGCCGGTGACGACGTTGACGACGCCGGGCGGGAACCCGGCCTCGGTGATCAGCTCGGCCAGCCCGAGCGTCGAGACGGGGGCGTGCTCGGACGGCTTCACGACCACCGTGCACCCCGCGGCCAGCGTGGGCGCGAGCTTCCAGGTGAGCAGCAGCAACGGCGAGTTCCACGGCGTGATGGCCGCGACCACGCCGACCGGCTCGCGGTGGGTGTAGACGAGGTAGTCCGGGTTCGGCGCCGGGATCTGGCGGCCTTCGATCTTGTCGGCCAGGCCCGCGTAGTAGTGGTACCAGCCGCCCAGGCCGGTCAGCTGGCCGAGCATCTCGCGGTGGAGCTTGCCGGAGTCGTTCACCTCGAGCCGGGCGAGCCGCTCGGCGTGCTCGCCGATGAGGTCGCCGAGCCGGTGCAGCAACGCGGCCCGCGCGAACCCCGTCATCGCGCCCCACTCGCCCTCGAGCGCCGCCCGGGCCGCGGCGACGGCGTCGTCGACGTCCTCGGGCCCGCCGTCCGGCACGACCGCCCACGGCCGCCCGGTGTACGGGTTCTGCGACTCGAAGGTGCGCCCGGAGCGGGCGCCGACGGCCTTGCCGTCGATCACCAGGGAGAAGGTCGGTAACTGTGCGCTCATGGGCCCCGTCCTCGTCGACGTCGTGGCGTGCGCTTCCAGCCTGCACCCGGCGGGGTGCCTGACGTAACCTTGGGGGAGGAAACCCGTACCAGGTGGGCAGACCCGGTCGGCAGGAGGCCAGGATGGCGCTGCACAGCGTGTTGCTGGACGACGAAGTCATCCTTTCGATCGACGGCGCGTTCGACGTCGTCCTCGCTCCCGGGTACCTCCGCGCGGTCGAAGCGGCCTTCGCCGCCGACGTCCGCCGCATGGTCGTCGACCTCGCGCTGACGACGGCGGTCGACGCCGTCGCCGCGGCGGCCCTGACGGAGACGGTGGCCGCCTGCGCGTCCCGCGGCACCCACCTCGTGCTCGCGATGCCCGCCGGGGTCGAAGCCGAGGTCACCGACCCGGCGCAGATCAAACCGCTCCTGAACGGTTTCGAACCCTGGCAGGACGCGGGCTAGCGAATCCGAAGATCGTTTCCCGAAGCGCCGGGAAATGATCTCGTGATCAAGCGGCCGCGTTTTCGACGTTTTCGATCCCGGCTTCCCGTGTCACCGGTGTGGCCAGTTCCTCGGCGAAGATCGCATCGATCTTCCGGCTCGCGGTGCGCAGTTTCGTGACGCTCGCGACGAGCAGCAGCAGGACCGCGATCGGCACCACGAGCAGGATCGGCGACCAGCCGGCGCCGACGACCACGCCGGCGGAGATCAAGGCCAGGGCCAGGAAACCCGACCGGGCGACGACCCGCGGCCACGTGGCGCGGGGCTTGGCGTGCCGTCCGCTCGGTGCTCCGAGTACGGGGCGCGCAAGGGCAGCGTGGACACTCATCCCAACCTCCGGAAAGTCGTGGAACCGGCCGGGACGGGGGATTCCCGGCGGGTGGTGCCGACTCGAAACGCGGGGACTGGGCGCGGCCGACACGCTCGATCAGTCGTGCCGCGAGGCGCCCGGGTTACAAGCCGTTATTGGTTCGAGTCCGAATTCGGAAAAGCGAATTCCGACGGTGTCCATGACTATTCCACGGCCATTCCGGGCGGTAGGGCCGTTGGGCCCTGCTTCACTCGCCGGAGGCCCCGGTTCACGAATCGGTGCCCGGACCCGGGCCCTTGCCCTTCCCCTTGTTGCCGCCGGGCGGCTTCACGTTCTTGCCGGGCTTGCCCTGCTGCTTCCCGGCCTTCTGCGGCTGGACCGGGCTCTGGTGCGTCACGGCGGCCGGCTCCAGGTCCGCCGACTCGGTCACGGCCGGCGCGGCCACCTGCTGCGGCGACGTCGACGGCGCGGCCGGCGGGTGCACCGCCTCGGTGACACCCGGCGCCGGTGACTGGGTGGACGAGCCGGCGCCTTCGGGCGCGGCCAGCAGCACCGCGGCGACCGTGGCGGCGGCCGCGGTGGTCAGGGCGGCGGCGAAGACGGCCCGGAAGTGCCGCGCCGGACGTCCGGCCGGCGCGGCGGTGGGCAGCGTCGCCGACGGGGTGCTCAGCGACCCCAGCACCTCGGCGGCGGTGGGCCGGTCCGCGGGCTCACGCTGGGTCATCCGCCGGAGGGTGTGCGCCAGTGACGGCGGCAGGTCCTCCGGGATCCGGGGGGCCCGCGTCAGCCGCGCCATCGCCGCTTCGACCATCGTGCCCTGGTACTCGCGTTCCCCGGTGACGCACTCGAGCAGGATCAGGCCGAGCGCGTAGACGTCGGCGGGTGGCCCGGCGGGCTGGCCGGCGACCTGCTCGGGTGCGAGGTAGGCGGCGGTGCCCGGGATGACGCCGGTGCCGGTGATGTGGGTGGTGTCGAGCGCGTGCGCGATGCCGAAGTCGCCGATCAGCGGGCCGTCCGCGCTCAGGAACACGTTGGCCGGCTTGAGGTCGCGGTGGACGACCCGCAGCCCGTGCACGTGGGCCAGTCCTTCGGCGAGCCCGGTGGCCAGCGTCGTCACCTCGGCCACCGTCATCGCGCCGCCGAGCAGCCGTTCGGCGAGGTTCTCGCCCTCGACGAGCTGCATCACCAGGAAGGTCCGGCCGTGCTCGGTGCCGCTGTCGTGCAGCGCCACCACGCCGGGGTGGGCGATGCTGCCCTGGATGCTCATCTCGCGCAGCCGGCGGCGCTGGTCCTGCGCCACCGCGCCGCGGTCGTAGATCTTGACGGCGACCGGGCGGTCGAGGTGCAAGTCGTAGCCGCGGTAGACGCGGGCCGTGCCGCCGCTGCCGATCAGCCGGCCGATCTCGTAGCGCCCGCCGAGCGTGGTGGGCGGCGGTTCGTCGCCCAGCGCCGGCCGTGGCATGACGGAGAACTCACCGAGTGCGTAGTGCGCACACGTGGGTTCGTCCGCCTCGCTCATCGCCCGGGCACCCCGTTCTGCCGCTTGGTCGGCCACCCCCGCGATGTACCCCGATGCCGTGATCCGGAAACCTCCGAAGATCGCGGGCGGGGTACGCGCGTTCAGCGGCCGTCGAAGGCGTCGACCCCGGTGAGCTGCGCCGACAGCGCCCACAGCCGCTCGGCCTGTTCTGGGTCGACGGCGTAGCGGCGCACGCCCGAAGCGGCGAGTCCTTCGGCGTCCTCAGGGGACAGTTCGGCGACGTCACAGTCCTCGAGGTACAGCCCGCCGAGCCCGGCCAGCTGCGGTGACGTCGCGGCCCAGACGGTCGTCGCCGCGCCCTGCTCCGGCGTCTTGAACTCGACGAGCATGGTGCCCGCCTCGTCCATCCAGCCGCGCTCGACCATCTCGGCGCGCGACAGGTGCCGCTGCAGCGGCGTCATGATGCCGCCCGGGTGCAGCGCGAAAGCGTGCACGCCCTTCTCCGCGCCGAGCTTGTCGAGCTGGACGGCGAAGAGCACGTTGGCCGTCTTCGCCTGGCCGTAGGCGGCCCACTTCTCGTAACCCTCGGTGAACATGACGTCGTCCCAGCGCATCGGCGAGTTGTGGTGGCCGCGGGAAGACAGCGCGACCACGCGGGCGCCGTCGGCGACGGCCGGCCACAGCCGGTTGACCAGCGCGAAGTGGCCGAGGTGGTTGGTGGCGAACTGGGCCTCCCAGCCCGGCCCGACGCGGGTCTCGGGGCACGCCATGATGCCGGCGTTGGTGATGAGCAGGTCGATCCGCCGCCCGGAGGCGAGGAACCGCTCGGCGAACGCGCGGACGCTGTCGAGGTCACCCAGGTCCAGCTCGTCGACCTCGACGCCGTCCAGGCCTTCGAGGGCCTGCTCGGCGGTCTCGCGGCGGCGGGCCGGGACGACGACGTGGGCGCCGGCGCCGGTGAGCGCGCGGGTCGCCGCCAGGCCGATGCCGGAGTAACCGCCGGTGACGACGGCGAGCTTCCCGGTGAGGTCGATGCCCGCGACGGCTTCGGCGGCGGTGGTGCCGGCGCCGAAGCCCGAGCCGAGCTTGTGCTGTGCGGTGGTCATGGCCCCGACGCTAGGACCTGGAGCGCACTCCAGCGCAAGTCGCGCGTCCCGGGCCGAAAGAGGGGACAATCGACCGCGAGAGGCCCAGCGACGCGAGGAAGGCCGTGATGTCCGACTACTACGGGAACACACCCCAGGACGTCCGCCCGGGGATCGACGCACGCCGGCTGTGGGCCGGTGGCGTGGCGACAGCGGTGGTCGCGGCCCTGGTCGCGGTGGTCGGGCTGCTGATCGCCCGCGGCATCTTCGAGGTCGAAGTGCTGGCCCCAAAAGGGGAAGGCGTCTGGGGCAACGCCAGCACCACGACGTACGCAGTGGTGGCCGCCGCGGTGGCGTTGCTGGCGACGGGGCTGATGCACCTGCTGAGCGTGGCGACGCCGGCGCCGTCCCAGTTCTTCGGCTGGATCATGGTGCTGGTCACGTTGATCGCGGTGGTGCTGCCGCTGACGCTGAGCGTCGCCCCGAGCGCGAAGATCGCGACGGCGGCGATCAACCTGGTGATCGGCCTGGTGATCGCGGCGATCGTGAGCAGCATGGCGGCGAGCGCGCGCACCCTGCATCGGCGCCGCTCGACGGCTCCGCCGGCCCAGGCCGCGCCGCCGGCGGCGCCGACCCGGCAGTGGAATCAGCAGCAGCAGCAGGAGCCGCCGACGACCCGCTACTACGACCGCTGAGCATGGGGCAGCGCAAGACGAACCGCCGCGTGATCGAGCAGTTCCGCGCGGGCGAGGAGGTGGACGGTATGCACCGCGAACGACTCGTGCTCCTGACGACGACGGGCCGCAACTCGGGCAAGCCGCGCACCGTCCCGATGATGTTCCACCGGGACGGTGACCGGCTGCTCGTGGTGGCGTCGAACGTGGGCGCCGCGAAGGACCCCGACTGGTACCAGAACCTGACGGCCGACTCCCGGGTGAAGGTGGAGGTCGACGGCCGCGCGTTCGCGGCCGAAGCCCTGCCCCTGCTGGGCGCGGACTACGTGCGCACGTGGACGGAGCTGGAGAAGCACTACCCCTTCCTGGCCGACCACCGGGAGAAGGCGAAGCGGTCGATCCCGATCGTGGAACTGTCCGAAGAGGACTGACGCGCTAGGCGGTCCGGTAGCGGAGCAGCGCGGCGGCCCCGTTCTGCCCGGCCGAGGCCAGGCGGAGATCACCCGGTGCGGTGAACCACGTGCGGCCGGAGCCGAGCACGAACGGGGACACGAGCAGGCGGTACTCGTCGACGAGCCCGTGCCCGGCCAGGGTGTGCACGACACTCGTGCTGCCGATGACGATGACGTCGCGCTCTTCGCGCAGCCGCCGCTCTGAACTCACCACCGCGCGCCGTGTTGGCCACTCCGGTCGCCAGGCCGGTCCGGCCGTGCGCACGGCCGGACCGCGGCCAACGGCCAAGTCCCTTGAGGACGGTGCTACTTGCTCGCCACCTTGCGGTACCGCGCCGTCGCCAGGGGCGCGAAGACCGCGATGATCGCCACGCAGCACAGGATCGAGTACAGCGCCGCGTGCTCCGCCGGCCAGCCCGTCGGCGGGACGCCGAAGCGGTTGCCGAACAGGGCGCGCGTCGCGTTGATCACCGCGGTGAACGGGTTCCAGTCGGCGATCGCCCGCAGGAACGGCGGCATCTTGTCCGTCGGGACGAACGCCGACGACACGAAGCTCAGCGGGAACATCCAGATCAGCCCCGCGCTCTGCGCCACCTCGACGCTGCGCGCCGTGAGGCCGATCAGCGCGCCGACCCACGACAGCGCCCACGCGAACATCAGCATCACCAGGTAGCCGAGCACGGCGTCGAGGAAGCTGCCGCGGATCCGCCAGCCGACGATCAGCCCGCACAGCGACATCACGACCAGCGCCACCACGCTGACGACGAGGTCCGACGTCGTGCGGCCGAGGACCACCGCGATCCGGGACATCGGCAGCGAGCGGAACCGGTCGATGATGCCCTTCTGCAGGTCGTTGGCGAAGCCGATGACCGTGAACGCCGAGTTGAACGCCACCGTCTGGGCGAAGATCCCGGCGATGAGGAACTCGCGGTAGGCCCCGCCGCCCGCGTCGCCGCCGATCGCGTTGCCGAAGACGTAGGCGAACAGCAGCACGAACATGATCGGCTGCAGCGTCGCGGCCATCAGCCAGTCCGGGTTGCGCCGGACGTTCATCAGGTTGCGCCAGGTGATGACACCGCCGTCGGAGATGCCTTTCGTGAACGCGTTCACTTCGCGGCCTCCTCTTCGGCGCCGTGCCCGGTCAGGGACAGGAAGACGTCGTCAAGCGTCGGCCGGTGCAGGCCGACGTCCTGGACCGTGACGCCGAGGCCGTCGAGCTGCCGCAGCGCCTCGATGAGTGCCTTGGGCCCGGTGTCGACGAGGATCTCGGCGCGGCGCGTGTGCTCGTCCCCGGACGGCTCGCCGGTGCCGACCGCGCGCAGGACGCCGAGGGTGGCCGGCAGGTCCGCGGCCGCGGCGACGACCAGCTCCAGGCGTTCGCCGCCGATCTGCGCCTTGAGCTCGTCGGCGGTGCCGCGGGCGATCACCCTGCCGTGGTCGATGACGACGATCGCGTCGGCCAGCTGGTCGGCCTCTTCGAGGTACTGGGTGGTCAGCAGCACGGTGGTGCCGTCGGCGACGAGCTCCTTGATGACGGCCCAGGTGTCGAGGCGCCCGCCGGGGTCGAGGCCGGTGGTGGGCTCGTCGAGGACGACGACCGCCGGCTCGGCGACCAGCGCGCCGGCCAGGTCGAGCCGCCGGCGCATGCCGCCGGAGTACCCCTTCGCCGGCCGGTCGGCGGCCTCGGCGAGCTGGAACCGCGCCAGCAGCTCGCGGGCGCGGGCCCGGGCCGCGGGTTTGCGACGGCCGTAGAGCCGCCCGACCATGTAGAGGTTCTCGAAGCCGGTGAGGTTCTCGTCGACGGCCGCGTACTGCCCGGACAGCCCGATCCGCTGCCGCACGGCGTCCGGTTCGGCCAGGACGTCGTGCCCGGCCACCCACGCCTCGCCCGAGTCGGGACGCAGCAGCGTGGTCAGGATCCGGACGGTGGTGGTCTTGCCGGCGCCGTTCGGGCCGAGCAGGCCGAGCACCCGCCCGGCCGGGATCTCGAGGTCGACGCCGTCGAGCGCGCGGGTCGAACCGTAGGTCTTCACGAGCCCGCGTACCCGGACGGCGATGTCCGGCTCCGGCGGTGACAGGGCCGGCATGGCGGCTCTCCTTCCGACGACACACCGCCAAGCTAGGGCACGTTGTCCCGGTTTTCCTCCGGGATTCTCCCGGAGACGCGTCAGTTCGCCGAGAGCGTCACGGCGAACTCCGGCGGCGTCCGCAGCGACTGGAAGACCACGCAGTACCGCTCGGTGAGCTTCTTGAGCGTCGCGAGCTGGTCGGCGTCGGCGTCGGTGTCCAGGGCGAACGACAGCCGGATCGCGCGGAAGCCGACCGGCGCGTCCTTCGCGACGGCGAGCGTGCCGCGGAAGTCGAGGTCGCCTTCGGCGCGGACGCGCCCGCCCCGGACGTCGAGGCCCAGCGACGTCGCGACCGCCCGCAGCGTCACCCCGGCGCACGCGACGAGGGCCTCCAGGAGCATGTCGCCGGAGCAGGCGAGGGTGCCGTCGCCGCCGGTCGCGGGGTGCAGGCCGGCTTCCACGACCGCGCGGCCCGTTTCGACCTTGCAGGAGATGCCGAGGCCGTCCAGCTCGGCGTCGGCGTGCAGGGTGACGAGCGCGCTTTCCGGTGCGTCGCGGTACTTGTCCTTCAACGGGGCCTGGGTCGCGCGCAGCTCTTCGGTGTCCATGGGCCGATTGTGCCCGCTCGCCAAGGAAAAGCGAAAAGGCGGGGAGGCCGGATTTCCCGGTCTCCCCGCCTTTTCAGTGCGGATTCAGCTGGTTCAGCTCAGCGTCACCGCGGCGTCGTCGATCACGAACGACGTCTGCAGCGAGCTGTCCTCGGTACCCGTGAACTTCAGCGCGAGGGTCCCGCCGGCGGCCGACGAGACGTCGACCGTCTTGAGGACGTACCCGGTGGCCTTGTTCAGGTTGGAGTAGCTGCCCAGGGTGGTGCTGCCGTTGGTGACGGTCAGCTTGTCGTAGGCGGTGGTGGTGGTCGTCTCCGCCGAGTCGATGTGCAGGTAGAACGTCAGGCTGGCGTGGCACCCGGCCGGGATGCTCACCGACTGCGCGAGCGTGTCGGTGTGCGTGGTGCCGTACCCGTTCAGCCAGGCGTTGTAGGTGCCGCCGTGGGTCGGCTGGCCCTGCGAACCGTTCTGCCCGATGACGCCGCTGGTCTGCGTCCAGCTGGTGGCGCCGGACTCGAAGCCGCCGTTGGCCAGCTTCTGGCCGGAGCAGCCCGTGGTGGTGCCGACGGTCCAGGTGAACGACGCCGTGCCGGTCTTGTTGGCCGCGTCCTTCGCCGTCACCGTGACGTTCGAGGTGCCCGCGGTGGTCGCGGTGCCCGAGATCGTGCCGGTGGAGGCGTTGATGGACAGGCCGGCCGGGAGGCCGGTGGCGGTCCAGGTGTACGGCGAGGTGCCACCGCTGGCGGACAGCGGCAGGTTGACCGAACCACCGGTGGTGGTGGACTGGTTGCCCGGGTTCGAGACGGTCACGGTGCCGGTCGCGGAGCACGTCGGGTCACCCGACTGCGCCGGCACGGAGATCGCGTCCCACGCCGCCTTGACGGTGTTGAACTCGGTGCAGCTGCCCGGGAAGAGGTTCTTCGCCGCGGTCAGCGTCCAGGTGCGGTACTTCAGGTACGAGCTGCCCGTGGTCTTCAGCAGCATCGCGTTGTAGAAGATCTTCACCGCGTTCTGCACACCGAGGCCGGTGATGCTGGTGCTGTTGCACGTGGTGCTGGTCGGCTGCCCGTTGGTCGGGTTGGTGCCTTCGGCCAGCAGGTAGAACCAGTGGTTGCCGGGGCCGGCAGACGCGTGGACCTCACCGTTGGGGACGGAGCTGTCGTAGCAGTTCTTGTCGCCCAGCGCCGACGGGTTGTACATGTTGCGGATCGGGCCGGAGCCGACCAGGTTGACCGACTCGCCGACGAGGAAGTCCGGGACGTCGCCGCCCGCGGGCTCGTTGGCGAACCACTCGGTCGAAGCGCCGAAGACGTCCGCGACGAACTCCTGGGTGCCCGAACCGGAAATGCCGCCCGGGGTGTGGTCGTCGATGCCGTGGCCGTGCTCGTGCGCGACGACGTCGATCGAACCGATCCACTGGTTCTGCGTGTTGTGGCCGATCTGGACCTGGGTGCCGTCGTAGTAGGCGTTCTCGTCGTTCAGGCCGACGCGGATCGGCCAGCCGCCGCCGCTGCCGTCGAAGCCGTTGCGGCCCAGCCACTGCGAGAGCATCTTGTTCTCGGTCTGGGCGGCGAAGAGCGCGTCGACGCAGCCGGTCTCGCGGCTGGTGGCGTTGCCGTTGCCCCAGGCGTCGTCCGGACCGCTGAAGGTGGTGTTGTTGGCCGCGTCCTGGCAGGACGTGTTGGTGATGGCCGGGTCCTTCAGGGAGTACGTGCTGCCCGAGTGCGTGGTGTCGAGGTGCACCGGGTTCGGCTTGTTGTACGCGCTGGTGCCGTCACCGTTCATGACGTGTTCCTGCGTGTGCAGCACCTTGCCGGTGGCGGCGTCGACGACGACGTCGAGCCGGCTCGGCCCTTCGGCGTTGCGGCCGACGACCGTGCTCTGCCACGCCAGCGCCGGCGAGCCGAGCGCGAAGACGACCTGCTGCGCGGGGCTCACGCTGTCCACGGAGGCCAGCTGCTGCCGGGCGGTGGCTTCGGCCGCGGCCTTGGTCACCTTGCCCGAGGTCGTGGCGAGGTTGATGGTCTGGTCCTGCGCGACGGAGGTGCCGAGCACCTGGCCCGTCGAGTTGGTCGTGACGACGAAGTCGCCGCCGACGACCGGCAGGCCCTTGTAGCTGCGCTCGTAGGGGATGTACTGCAGCCCGTTGGTGGAGGAGATCGCTTTCTGGGCCAGGAAAACGTCGTCCGAGCTGGCGTGCAGCGCGGCGGGCCTGCTCGCCACGAGGCCGGCGGCCGCGGTGGCGGCTTGGGCCTGGGCGCTCGGGGCGGCGTTCGGGGTCGCGTTCGGGGCGGGTTGCGCCTGTGCGGTACCGGTGATGCAGAGGGCGCCGATGAGCACGCCGGTTGCTGCCAAGACGACAGGACGTCTCAGATCCATCGAGGAATCTCCTCCGGGCAGGGTGAACCAGGCCCGGGTTCGAGGCGGGCCCAGATCAGGGGAACGAGAGGTGGTGCTGTGGAACGGAAATCAGAATCCGGTGCCGAGGCCTCGTGAACAAGCGACTAACGTACGGTCTTATTGACATATGGCAATACTTCCCAAAAGGGACATTCAACACCTTTGGGATTCTGTCGGGTGATCGTCCACTGAGGACTTCCGGTTGCTCACCGCCGTTCGGGTGATCTTTGCTGCGGCGGGAAAAAGAAGGGCCCCCTCGCCGCGGACGGTGAAGGGGCCCTTCTTGGTACGAGTGTGTCAGGCGGTCGTGGCGCGCTTCGGGAGCTTCCAGCCCGGGCGCACGAAGTGGCACGTGTACCCGTTGGGGATGCGCTGGAGGTAGTCCTGGTGCTCCGGCTCGGCCTCCCAGAAATCGCCCACCGGGGCGAGTTCGGTGACGACCTTGCCGGGCCACAGCCCGGACGCGTCGACGTCGGCGATCGTGTCCTCGGCGACCCGCTTCTGCTCGTCGTTCTCGAAGTAGATCGCCGAGCGGTAGCTCACGCCGATGTCGTTGCCCTGGCGGTTCTTCGTGGTCGGGTCGTGCACCTGGAAGAAGAACTCGAGCAGGTCGCGGAACGTGGTCTGCGCGGGGTCGTAGACCACCTCGATGGCCTCGGCGTGCGTGCCGTGGTTGCGGTAGGTGGCGTGCTGGACCTCACCGCCGCTGTAGCCGACCCGGGTCGACAGCACCCCGGGCAGCCGGCGGAACAGCTCCTGCATTCCCCAGAAGCAGCCACCGGCCAGGATGGCCTTCTCGGTTGACGTGGTCACGGCGTCACTCCTTCTCCTCGTGCGGTGCTACCACCGGTACAACTTCTGTGGTCAGCCGATGATTCCACGCGGGGATTACGGAAGCCTGACGTCACCCGGCCTGGAGCTTCGCGAGGGTGAGCACGTCGCCGCCGATGCCCCAGCCGCCGTCGGCGACCTCCTCGACCAGCACCATCGTGGTCGCCCGGGCGCGGTCGCCGTAGATCTCGGCGTAGAGCTCGGTGGTGCGGGTGACGATCTGCTCCTTTTGTGCGGGGGTGAGTGTGCCGGCGGGGACCTTGAAGTTGGCGAACGGCATGTCGGTGTCCTTCGTTATCGTCGCTTACGTGATGACGTAACCGACGTTAACACCTTGACTGAATCGACGCTACCGTCTGCTTGATAACGGCGATACTAGCTGGTAGCGTCGCTGCCGTGGACTTGCGCACGCGGATTCTGGAGGCGGCCGCCGACCTGCTGTCGCGGTCGGCCGAGGCCGACTTCTCGACGCGCGCGGTCTGCGAGGCCGCCGGGGTCGGCGCGCCGGCGCTGTACCGGCAGTTCGGCGACAAAGAGGGCCTGATGGCCGCCGTCGTCGACCACGGGTTCGAGAAGTACCTCGCCGGCAAGCGGGCCGCGCGCCCGTCCGACGACCCGGTGCGCGACCTGCGCGACGGCTGGGAGAACCACGTCGCGTTCGCCGTCGGGAACCCGAACTACTACCGGCTGATGTACTCGGGCCTCTCGACGCCGCCCAACGCCGCGGCCGAGGCGCACGGCCTGCTGCTCGAGGTGCTCGAACGCTGCGCCGCCGCCGGGCGGCTCGCGGTGGCGCCGGCGGTCGCCGCGCAGATGGTGATGGCGGCCAACGCCGGCGTCGCGCTCTCGATGATCACCCGGCCGGCCCTGTACCCGGACACCGGGTTCTCGGTGCGGGTCCGGGAGAGCGTGCTCGCGGGCATCCTGGCCGGCGAACCGGCCGAACCGGCCGGGGGAGTGGCCGCCACGGCGGCCACGCTCGGCGCCCAGCTGCGCAAGGACGCCCCGGCGGCCCTGTCCGCGGCCGAGGTGACGCTGCTGCAGGAGTGGCTGGACCGCCTGGCCGAATGATCCACAGTGGACACTCGGCTGGACATTCGAGCGGACACTCGGCCGCCTGGCGGCAGGTGATGCGCCATCCGGGTTGTCTTCGCCGCGTTCCGTGTTTGACGCGGCAACGCCGCGCACGGCGATGCGACCATGACCCCGGGGCCGGTCTCCGGACCTGCCTGGGGAGGAGGCGCGATGCCGGACATCGCCCCGGAACGCACCAGCGGCGTCCTGGTCGTCGAAGTGCGCGGGGAGCTCGACATCGCGACGGTCGTCCGCTGGACGACGGTGATCGAGGCCGCGATCTGCGAGCTGCCGGGTCCCCACCTGCTGGTCGTCGACCTCGCCGAGCTGGGCTTCCTGTCCGCCCGCGGCGCGGGCGGCCTGCTGGAGGCGTTCGACCTCTGCCGCGACCGGGGCATCGACGGCTGCCTGATCGTCCCCCCGGGCACGGCGGTCAGCCGGGTGGTGCGGTTGTCCGGGCTCGACCGCCGGGTCCCGGTGTACCCGGACCGCCTGGCCGCGATCGCGGCGTCCCAGCCGGTGGAGATGCGCTGGCTGCACGCCCAGGCACGCTGACGTCCCGTCCGCGCCCCGCGCTCCCGCTCGGCTGCCGTTCACGCTGCCGCTCGGCCGCGCCCCGCGCTCCGCGCCCCGCGCTCCGCGCCCCGCGCTCCGCGCCCCGCGCTCCGCGCCCCGCGCCCCGCGCTCCGCGCCCCGCGCTCCGCGCCCCGCGCTCCGCGCTCCGCGCTCCCGCTCGCGCTGTCGCGAAGTCCGTGAATGTCGCATCGAGGGACATCACGTCCGTGAATGTGGCATTCACGGACCTGGGCCCGCGCGACGTCAGGCCGGCTCGCGCACCAGTTCGGCCGCCGCCTCGGTGAACGCCCGCACCCGGGCCGTCGTCGCGTCGGCTCGCCAGACCAGGCCCCACTCCAGCCGCGGCGCGTCGCCGACCGGGACGTACGCGAGGTCGGGCCGCGGGTAGTACCGCCGGATGTGGGCGCCCACCGGCAGGACGCCCTCGCCCGCGCCCGCCGACGTCAGCAGCTCCTGCAGGCCCGCGGCCGGCCGGGTCACGGCGTCCGGCGCGTGCTCGTCGAGCCACGGGTCCGGCAGCGCGCAGCGCAGCACCGTCACCCGCGCCAGGTCCGCGGCCGGCACCGACGCGCGCCGGGCGAACGGGTGGCCCGCGGCCACCGCGAGGAAGCGCAGCTCCCGCACCAGCACCGGGCCGGTGACCAGGCCCGGGCCGTCGAGCGGGAGGCCGGCCAGCACGACGTCGACCTCGCCGTCCCGCAGCCACGGCAGCACCTCGGCGGGCCGGACCTCCCGGAACTCGACCCGGCAGCCCGGCTGCCGCCGCCGGAACAGCTCGGCCACCCCGGCCAGCAGCTGCCCGCCCGCCGCGTCGCCGAACGCGACGCGCAGCGTGCCCGTCACCCCGCGCCCGGCCTCGATCGCCTTCCCGAGCGCCGCCTCGACCGCCGACCACGCGGGCCCGAGGTCGGCCAGCAGCCGCCGCCCGGCCGGCGTCAGCTCGACCCGGCGGCTGGTCCGCGCGAACAACGGCACGCCGACGTGCCGTTCGAGCTTCCGGATCGTCTGGCTGACCTGCGCGGTCGACACGTGCAGCCGCTCGGCCGTGCGGCCGAAGTGCAGCTCCTCGGCGAGCGTCAGGAACGACTCGACCTCACGCCGCTCCGGCGCACCGTTAACCACCACTTAACGATCGTGGCACAAAGGTGCGTTGATCACCCTCACGAGCAGGACGAGCCTGGACCGCGTGACCACTTCGTTCCAGGAACTCCACGACCGCGTCGAGATCATCGACGCGCTGTACCGCTTCGGCCTCGGCCAGGACCTCAAGGACCGGGCGTTGTTCGCGTCATCGTTCGCGGCCGACGCCGAGGTCGACTTCCGGCCGGCGGCCGCGCGGTGGGGCGCGGCGCCGCCGGTGCTGACCGGCCGGGACGCCATCGTCGACACGATCCTCGCGCTGTTCGCCGGCCGCGTCGACACGACCCACCAGGTCACCAACCCGCGCGTCACGATCGACGGCGACACCGCGCACCTGACCGCCCTGGTCGAGGCGCAGCACCTGCTGAGCCCCGCCCACGACGTCCACGCGCTGCTGAAGAACCGCTACGACGCCGACCTCGTCCGGGACGGCGACCGCTGGGTGCTGCGCCGCGTCGTCATCGCAAACGCTTGGTACACCGGCGATCCCGCCGCGATCTTCGGCTGAGCCGGGCTACTCGCCGCGCATCGAGCGGCGGATGGCGGCCAGCCTGTCCTTGGCCGCCTGGTCGCGGTCGGCGATCTGCTTGTCCAGGGCCTCGGTCGTGTTCTCGGACCCCAGCCCGGCCACCTCCTCCGCACCGAGCGAAGTCGTGTACCGGTTCTCGATCTTGTCCCGCACGAAGTCGAAGCTCGGGACGCCGCCCTCGTTGTAGTCCGGGTCCGGCAGTGGTGGTGCCGGCGACGGCACCGCGAGGGCGGCGGTCGGGGTGTCGTCGACGATCTCGCCGTCCACCACGTTCGGGTCGTCCACGGGCTTGTCGTTCATCGTCGCTCCTCGCCACTGCCGGTCTGCCACCGACCTTAGCGCCGGAGCGGTCAGTCCCGCCGGTGCTTCGCCGGTGGCGCCGCCAGCGTCGCGCGGACCGCCCGCTCGACGAGGATCGGCACGAAGACGTGGATGCGGGCGTCGCCGAACCGCGCGCGTTCGCGCTCGACCAGGTCGTGGACGGACTCCCGGCCGTAGTCGCGGGCCAGCCGGTCCTCGACCACCGACAGCTGCAGGTCCAGCTGCTCGGAAGCGATGGTGTCCAGCGTGGGTGTGCTCATGAAGGGCCTCCCTGCGTCGCGTGAGGGTGAAGTACCCGGCGAGACGACCAGGGGGTGAACTGAAGATGAACGACAGGGGCGCGTCCGGCAGTGGGTAATTCGGCCGTGTGCGGTCGCCCCCGGGTGGTGAATTCTCGACGCGGTAAGTCGCTTGCCGGAGGGAGCAGACCATGAGTGCCGGGGCGTACCACGCCGAAACGACGGAGATGGGGACGGTCGTCAAGGCGGTCGAAGACGTCGGGTCGTCGTTCCTGTCGACCACGCGGGACCTCGAAGGGCTCGTGCTGAACGCCCTGTCGTTCGCCGGGATCGGCAGCGGCGTCGCCGCCGCGAACTCGGCGCTGCACTCGCAGCTCGGCAGCGCGTTGCAGAAGTTCCTCAGCCTGATCGGGAACGTCAACCAGAACGTCCAGACGGCCGCGAACGGCTACAACGCCGCGGACGCCGACGTCGCCCAGGGCTACGGCGGCGGCACGCAGCAGGCCGCGGCCGGCGGTGGCGCCGCGGCGGCCGCGGCGGTACCGACGCAGCTCGACCCGCGTGTCGTCGACTCGATCATGGCGTCCGAGGGCGCCACGGGGGAGCAGGGCGGCGTGCCCGAGGCCTACGGCTTCCGGCAGAACATGCACAACGGTTACGACCAGATCATCGCGGCGCGCGAGCAGTACGGCCAGGGCAGCGCCGAGGAACGCGCCGTCGTCAGCGACCTGATGAGCGCGAACGCCCGCGCGGCCGGCGCGCTCAACTTCACCGACGCCGGCACGCAGGCCGCGATCATGTCGGGCGCCCACATGCGCGGCGCCGGCGGCGTCCGCGCGATCATCAACCACATGGGCGGCGACGACATCGTGCGCAGCTCGAACACGATCAGCGACACGGCGATCCAGCACGTCCAGGGCCTCTCGGCGCAGGACTTCCAGCAGGAGTTCCACGACGCGCGCATCGAGTACGACCGCCAGATCTACGGCGGCACGACTACCCACCAGGGCGGGCACACAGCGAACTGGTGGGACCGCTACGGAAACGGGCTGACCCAGCGCTACGACCGCGAGCAGAACGAGTTCCTCGGGTTGTCCCAGCCGCAGAACTGAACCGTTCCAATGATCTTCAGGGCGATTCGAAGATCGGGAAACGGGGCACTTCACCTCCTGTAGCCGAACGACAGCGGGAGGCACACGATGATCCGGAGGATGACCGCGGTACTGGGCGGGATCGCCGCCATGGCGGGCGTGGTGACGCTCGCCGGGACGGCGGAAGCGGCTTCGACGCCGTGCAGTGCCGAAGCGAAAGCCTGCGTCCAACGCAGTACGAACACGGCGTGGTTGACGGACGGCGCCGGGAACGTCACGCACGGCGGGGTCCCGATCACGGTCGGGCTCGCGAAGTACCCGACTCCGCTCGGGACGTTCCACGTGCAGTACAAGGACATCGACCACTACAGCAAGCAGTTCAACGGGCCGATGCCGTATTCGGTGTTCTTCACGAACACCGGGGTCGCGTTCCACCAGGGCAGCCTGAAGGTGAAGTCCCACGGCTGCGTGCACCTTTCGCACGCGGACGCGGTGACCTTCTACAACTCGCTGCACCCGGGTGACGTGGTCCAGGTCGTGGCCTGAGCTGTCCGTCCTTTGTGGAGCAGTCCACCGAGGACGGCGCCGAAGACCAAGTGGTCCAGCACCTGCGGAACGCGGGGAAGCGTGCGCACCGCCGGGTAGGCCCTCGCGACGATCCCGAGATCGAGCGCCGCGATGGCCAGCCCGGCCACGGCACCGCGGGTGACGCCGAGTTCCTGGCGGCGGAAGGCGAAGCTCAGCACGACGGTCCAGAGGGAAGAGATCCCGATGTGCGCGACCAGCCCGGCGGCGACGCCGGGCCGGTCGCGCCGTCCGGGCAGGAGGGTCCCGGCCGCACGCGTCGCGGCGAGGACGTCACCACGCGTCAGCAAGGCATGAGCGGTGGACGGAGCCCCGCTCACCACAGCGGCGATCACCCCAGCGCGAATCATGTGGCGAGGTATCCGGCCAGCCGGATCCGCAGCCCACGGACGTAGGGAAGCGCGATGGTGAACGCGGCCGCAGGGTGGTACCCGGGCAGCCGGTCGCCGTGCGTACAAGGGCCGGCGAAGTAGACGAAGGCATCTTCGTCGTCATAGCGGCCGGGCGACCAGCGCGTCGCATCCCCGGCCCGTCGATCCGGGCACTCGGCCCGCGCGACCCAGTAAGCGTCGAGCTTCATCACCTTGGCCAGCTGAACGGCGAACCCGCCGAGATCGGTCTCCGGCAGCCCGAGCCCCCGCCCGCTCCACACCCGGGGCGTGCGGTAGTCGTCACCCACAAGGTGGCCGAAGGTGACCGAGCCGCCCACGCACCGCCGCGTCCAGCGAGCGGATTCCGTTGCCCCAGCGGAAACCCCACGCCGCCCGCCGACGATCTCCAGCGTCATGAGGGAACGATAGTCGATCAACCCGTGATCGACACCGCCGTGAGGGGTGCGCCGGCTGCGCCGCCCGGTCTAGTGACACCCGTTCAGAGGCGGATGGGCTTCTTGTTCATGAACTCCTCGATGCCCAGCGGTCCCAGCTCCCGGCCGATGCCCGAGCGCTTGATGCCGCCGAAGGGGAGGTCCGCCTCCGAGCCGCCCGACTTGTTCAGGTAGACCATGCCCGCCTCGATGCCGCGGGCTACCCGCGTGGCCCGGGTGCGGTCGGTGCCGAAGACGCTTGCGCCCAGGCCGAACGGCGTGTCGTTCGCCAGGGCGATCGCCTCCTCCTCGGTCTCCGCGCGGAACACCAGGACCACCGGGCCGAAGATCTCCTCGTGGTAGGCGGCCATCTCCGGCGTCACGTCGGTGAGGACCGTGGCCTCCAGGTAGGCGCCCGGGCCGGGGACTCGGTGGCCGCCCGCGCGCAGGGTCGCGCCCTCGCGGATCGCCGTCTGGACCTGGGCGGCGACCTCGTCCGCCGCCGCGATCGAGGCCAGCGGGGGCAGCGTCGTCGCCGGGTCCGCCGGGTCGCCCGGGACGTAGTACTCCGCGACGCGCTTGGCCAGCCGGTCGACGAACTCGTCGTAGAGCTCGCCCAGCACGATCATCCGCTTGGGCGCGTTGCACGACTGGCCGCAGTTGCGCATCCGGGCGGTCGCGGTGACCTTCACCGTCTCGTCCAGGTCGTCGGTGTCCAGCACGATCAGCGGGTCGGACCCGCCGAGCTCGAGGACGCACTTCTTGAGGTTCCGCCCGGCCTCGGCCGCGACGGAGATCCCGGCCTGCTCGCTGCCCGTCAGCGAGACGCCCTGGATGCGCGGGTCCGCGAGCATCCACGGGACCTGACGGCTGGACGCGAAGACGTTCACGTACGCGTCTTCGGGCACGCCGGCGTCCAGCAGCACCCGCTCGATCGCGGCGGCCGAGCGCGGGCAGATCGACGCGTGCTTGAGCAGGATCGTGTTGCCCAGCACCAGGTTCGGCGCGACGAACCGGGCGACCTGGTAACACGGGAAGTTCCACGGCATGACGCCGAGCAGCGCGCCGATCGGCTCCTTGGTGAGCACGGCCTCGCCGCCGCGGATCGGGAGCGGCTCGTCGGCGAGCAGGTCCGGGCCGCGCTCGCCGTAGTACCGGAAGATGTCGACGACGATGCCGATCTCCCCGCGGCCTTCGTTGATCCGCTTCCCCATTTCGAGGGTCATGATCGCGGCCAGCTCGTCGGCGCGTTCGGCGAACAGGTCCGCGGCCCGCAGCACGATCGCGGCCCGCTCGGCGACCGGCCGGCGCCGCCAGGCCCGGTAGCCGCCGTGCACCCGGCCGATCGCGGCGCGGACCTCGTCGTCGGTCGCGTTCGGGATCTCTTCGACCAGCTCACCCGTCGCGGGATCAGTGACTGAGTACATGCCGGCAGCATAGACTACTGAATACTGTATACACTAGCTGTGCCGGTTTTGTCGGACCCCGCGGGCATGATGGCCCGCGTGATCGGAACCTGGCACGGCCTCGTCCTCGACTGTCCCGACCCGGCCGCCCTCGCGGCCTTCTACCAGGAGCTGCTCGGCATGGTCCGCGTGCAGGACGGCGCGGACTTCGTCGTCATCGGTGACGCTCCGGACCGGCCGGGGGTCGCCTTCGCGCGGGTGCCCGGGTCGCGCGCTCCCGCTTGGCCCGACGGCGATCCGCCGCAGCAGATGCACTTCGACGTGCGCGTCGAGGATCTCGACGTCGCCCAGAAGCAGGTGCTGGCGCTCGGGGCGACGCCGCTGAAGGGCGGCGAGCGGTTCCGGGTCTTCGCCGACCCGGCCGGGCACCCGTTCTGCCTGGTGTCGTGGTGATCCCGGCTACGGGATGATGCCTCGCGACGCCAGCGCGTCCGCCAGGCGCTCGCGCAGTTCCTGCGCCGTGGCCTGGACGTCGATCTCCGCCGGGGGTGAGAGCACCTTCGAGATCACCGTCGACAGGTTCTGATACGCCGGGGTCAGGGGGCGGACCGCCGCGTCCGTCAGCGCCGCCTGGATGTCGCCCTTCATCGGGTACTGGTCGGCCATCGTCGGGTTTTCCTTCGGGTCACCCGGTTTCGCCGGGTCGAGCGGGGCCGTGTCGCGGTAGATCGACGCCAGGCTCGGCGGGATGCCGTCGACCAGGGCCTGGTACTTCTGGCTCGACGCGTTGCGCAGGCACAGCGCGGCTTCGAACGCTTCCGGCTTGTGCTGCGAGTACGTGCTCACCGCCAGGTTGAAGCCGCCGATGGTAACCCGGCTGGGCTGCCCGGCGACGACCGACGGGTAGCGCGTCCACTTGAAGTGGCTCAGCTCCTGCGGCTTCTCCTTGGCGTAGGAGGCGTACACGAACGGCCAGTTCAGCTCGGTCGCGGCCTGGCCGCGCTGGAACGCCTGGCGGATCTCGTCTTCTTTCTGGTTCGTCAGCGACGGGTCGGTGATCCCCGCGGTGGTCAGCTTCTTGAGCAGCTCGAGGGCTTTCACCGCGCCGTCGTCCATCACCACGGACTTGCCGTCGTCGGACAGGATGTGCCCGCCCGCCGACGCCACCAGCGTGTTGTAGAAGACGACCAGGCCCTCGTACTGCGCGCCGGTGAACACGACCTGGTACGGCTTCCCGGCTGCCTTCAGCTGCTGGGCCTGGTCCATCAGCTGGTCGAACGTCCTGGGCGGCGACGGCGTGATCCGGTCGTCGTACCAGAGCAGCTGCACGTTGGTGTTCTTCGTGGCGCCGTAGAGCTTTCCGTTCCACTTGGCCGTCGCCAGCGGGCCGGGCAGCACGTCCCGGGTGGCGGCCGCGGCGTCGGCGCCGGTCCACTCCTGCGCCCAGCCCGCCTCGGCGAACTCGGGCACCCAGGTGACGTCGAGGCCGAGCACGTCCAGCGAGGTGTCGCCCGCGGCGAGCCGGCGCACCATCTGTTCGCGCTGGCCGTCCGCACCGCGCGGCAGCTTGTTGTAGACGATCTTGTACCGGCCGCCGGCCTCCTGCGTGCACTTGTCGACCACCGTCTGGAGGTGGTCTTCCGGCGAGATGTAGAGGTTGATCGTCAGGCCCGCTGCTCCGGAGCACGCGGCGAGCGCGCTGCTCGCCAGGAGTGCGGCACCCACGACGGGAAGGATCTGGCGCATGTCGGCCTCCTTGCCGGACAGGCCACGCTGATTGCAAGCGCTTGCAGCGATGATTATCCTCGATCGAGGTGGGTGTCAATCCGCCAACCGTGAAGGCCTGCAAGCGCTTGCAAACCCGGGGTGGGGGAATGCCGGACAAGCTCGACGACGTCGCCCGGCTCGCCGGGGTCTCGGCGGCGACCGTCTCGCGGGCCTTGCGCGGCGTGCCGGGGGTCGCCGAGCGCACGCGGACGCGGGTGCTGGCCGCCGCCGCGGAGCTCGGCTACGCGGTCTCGCCCGCCGCGTCGAGCCTGGCCACCGGCCGCACCGGCACGGTCGGCGTGATCGTGCCCTACGTCGACCGCTGGTACTTCGCGCGCCTCATCGCCGGCGTCGAACGCGTGCTGCGCGAGGCGGGGATCAGCTTGCTGCTCTACAACCTGGGTGACGACACGGGCCGCACCCGGTTCTTCGCCGGCCTCCCGCTGCGCCGGCGCGTCGACGCGGTGCTCGTGCTGTCGCTCCCGCTCACGGCGATCGAACGCGACCTGCTGCTGGGCCTCGACGTCCCGCTCGTCACGATCGGCACCGAAGAGCCCGGCGCGGACTCCGTCGGGATCGACGACCACGGCGCCGCGGTGACCGCGATGCGCCACCTCGTCCAGCTGGGCCACCGCGAAATCGCGTTCATCGGCGAGGACGCCCCGGTGCCGCTCGGGTTCACGACGCCGTTGCGCCGGCTGGCGGCGTACCGCGAGATCTCCCACGCGGTGTGCCGCGAAGACGGCCGTGCGCCGGACGCCGCGTTCGAGACCGGCGGCGGGTTCACCGTCGCCGGCGGGGAACGGGCGATGGGCACCCTGCTGGGCCTGCCCCGCCGGCCGACCGCGGTGTTCGCCGCGTCGGACGAGATGGCCTTCGGCGCGTTGCGGGCGCTGCGCCGGACCGGGCTGCGGGTGCCGGACGACGTCTCGGTGCTCGGGTTCGACGACCACGACCTGGCCGAGCTGCTCGACCTGAGCACCGTCGCCCAGCCGGTGGCCGAGCTCGGTGCGCGTGCCGGCGAGCGGATCCTGGCGCGATTGTCCGATGGAAAAATCCTGACATCTCCGGCGATCTTGCGGACAAGACTAGTCCTTCGGGGCAGTACCGCCCCGCCGACGGCTCGTTGACCTGCGCTTTTTCCGGCGTTGCTCTGTTCGGTCGATTGCGGCCGCGGCGATCAGCGGGTCAAATAATCGCCGACAAGGATTAATCGCAGTGAGGAGCTGGCTGTGCAGTGGGGGTCCGTGCTCGAAGATGGCGGGGCGGGCATGGTCCGTCCGTACTTCCGCACCCATGGCCGGACACGGCCGACACGGGATCTTCCCGTCGAGACACTGGTCTCGACCACGCCGCGGGGGCGGGCCGTGGTGCGGGGGAGCTCGCGGGAGGAATCGGAGATCTGCGCGCTGCTCCGGACGTCCCAGTCGGTCGCCGAAGTCGCGGCGCTGCGCCGGATTCCGCTGGGGGTGGCGCGGGTCCTGCTGTCGGACCTCGCCGATCGCGGCCTGGTGGCCGTGCACACCGTCCGGATGACCGCGGGCAACCGGCCGAGCCTGGACCTGATGCACCGCATCCTCCAGGGCCTCAGCGCGTTGTGAACTCCCGGACCAGCCGGGCGAACTCGGCCGGCTGGTCCAGCGGGAGCAGCGTGTAGCTGTCGGCCACTTCGACGAGCTTTCCCTTGGGCAGCAACGCCGCCAGCCGTCTTCCGTGCTCCGGCGGCATCACGCGGTCCTCGCTCGCCCAGACGACGAGCACCGGCCGGTCGAACGCCGGCAGCCGCTCGGCGGGCTCCCGCAGGAAGCCCGGGTCGGCGCCCGCGGCGCGCAGCATGCGGACGGCGTCACGGCGGATCGCCGCGTCGGTCAGGATCGGCCGGACCCAGCCCGCGGTGGTCGCGTCACCGCGTTTGGTGAGCCGGCCGAACGCGATCGGCAGGCGCCGCACCGCACGCAGGCGCATCTGCTGCATGAACAGCCCGAACAACCGTGGCGAGAGCTTGCCGGACGTCACGACCGTCTTGCCGGTGAGGCCCGGCGGGAAGTTGTCGAACGCCTCGCACGAACCGAGCACCACGCGGCTCACGCGCGCCACGCCGTCCGCCATCAGCAGCTGGACCAGCGCGCCGCCGGTGTCGACGCCGACGAGCGTGACGTCCCGCAGGTCCAGCCGCGCGAGGAACTCGCCCAGCAGCCGGGCGATCCCGGGCAGCGACAGGTCCGCGTCCGCGCGCACCGGGCGCCGGTGCGCGCCGAGCGGCAACGTCGGGACGACGCACCGGTGGTCGGCGGCGAGATCCGCGACCGGGCCGTCCCACAGCGAGCCGTTCATCAGCAGGCCGTGGACCAGGACCACGACCGGGCCCGGCCCGCCGCTGTCGGTGTACTCGGCGGTTCCCGCGGACAGTTCGACCTGCATGACGGCCTCCCGGTGACGTCCCCCTGAACAGAAGTGAACCACGTGGTTCGCAAACTGTCGAGGAACTCAGGAAGCCGCTTCCTCCCGCTCCACCGCGCGCAGCAGCGCCTGGAACCCGGCTTCGGCGCCCGAGCCGTCGTCGCTGGTCAGCAGGTCCACCAGGAACCCACGCAGGGTCGCCAGGATCATCTCCGCGACCTCGAGTTTCCGCTGGTCGGGCCAGTGCGCCGGGCAGAACGACACCAGCGTCGGCAGGTACTGCTGCGACGCGCCCCGGCCGAGGGCGGCGTAGCGGCCCGGGTCGTACATCGCCAGGCCCATCGCCTGGTCGAGCACCCGCCGCAGCCGCGGCTCCTCGTCGCGGAGGCTGTGCCACGCGGCCCGGACGCGGGCGCTGAGCGTGGCCGGCTCGGCCGTGATCGCCGCCAGCGCGTTGCCGATCCGGCGCTCCCGCAGGGTGACGACCGCCTGGCGGAGCAGGTCTTCGGTGCCGTCGAAGTGGTAGAGCAGCACCTTGTGCGTCGTCCCGGCCGCCCGCGCGGCGCGCCGGAGCGAGAAGTCCACGAGGCCGTTCTCGGCGACGTCGTCGGTCACCTTGTCGAGCAGTTCCCGGCGCCGGGCCTGTCCGCGCGGCGAGCCGGCCGACCGGCGGTAGCCCGCCCGGGCCGGTTCGTCCCCGGTAGCGTTGTCCACGGGAGACAGCTTGGCATGCTGCCCCGGAGGGGATTCGCGATGCACGTGCTGGTGACCGGGGGCAATGCCGGCATCGGGTACTTCGCCGCCGAGCAGCTCGCCTCGGCGGGCGCGGAGGTGACCATCGGCAGCCGCGACGCGGCGAAGGCCGAGGCGGCGGCCGCGTCGATCCGCTCGCACGTCTCGGGCGCGAAGATCCGCCACGTCCGGATCGACCTGGCCGACCTCGCGTCGCTCGAACCGGTCGCGGACGCCGTCGGCGCGCTCGACGCCCTCGTCTGCAACGCCGGGGTGATGCTCGACGCGCCGCCGCGGCGCGAGACGGCCGACGGCCACGAAATGATGTTCGGCACCAACCACCTCGGCCACTTCGCCCTCGTGGCGCGGCTGCTGCCGAACCTGGCCCCGGACGGCCGGATCGTCACCACCGGCAGCTTCGCGGCGAAGTCGTCGAGCCTCGACTTCGCCGACCTCCAAAGCGAACGCGACTACCACCCGAAGCGCGCGTACGAGCGGTCCAAGCTGGCCCAGATGCTGTTCGCGCTGGAGTTCGACCGGCGGCTGCGGGCCGCGGGTTCGAAGCGGCTCAGCGTCGTCGCGCACCCGGGTGGCGCGCTCGACTCGCTGACGCCGTCGCGGCCGCCGGTGCACGTCCGCACCGCCGGGCAGTGGCTGCGCGGGCTGCCGGCCCGCGCGCTGCTGCAGGGCAAGGACGCCGGCGCGCGCCCGGCCGTCCGCGCGGTGCTCGGCCCGGACGTCGCGGGCGGGCAGCTGTGGGGCCCGCGGACGTTCGGTCTCCGCGGCCGTCCCCGGCTCGAACCCCGCTGGGCGAACCTGACCGAAGATCCTTCAGCGGCGCGGTTGTGGGCGGAAAGTGTCACGCTGACCGGGCTGGACCCGCTGGGCTGACCATGCGATGTGCACAGCGCTGACGGCCCGGCTGTGCACATCGCACGGTGACGTCTCCGGGAGGGCTGCTTACGGTGCGAGGAACCGTTCCCCAGCCCGGAGAAGGAGGTCGGCGTGGCCTCAACAGTCGGTGTCGACGACTATGCCCTGACCAGAGTGCCGGACCACGCCCGGTACTCGTGGTGGTCGGTCGCGGTCCAGCGGTTCGGTCAGGTGTCCGCCCTGTCCCAGTTCCTCCTCGGAGCCACCGTCGGCTTCGGGATGGGCTTCTGGCCGGCGGTCCTGGCCTTCACCCTCGGGTCGGTCATCCTCGAGCTCATCACCATCCTCGTCGGCGTCATCGGCGTCCGCGAGGGCCTGACGACGTCCATGATCGCCCGCTGGACCGGTTTCGGCCGCGGCGGCTCGGCGCTCATCGGGCTCGCCATCGGGATCAGCCTCATCGGCTGGTTCGGCATCCAGTCCGCGGTCTCCGCGCAGGGCCTCGTCGCGCTCATCGGCGGCCTGCCGGAGTGGGGCTGGGCGCTCGTGTTCGGCCTGCTCGTCACCGCGATCGTGGTGCGCGGCTTCCACTCCATGGCCTGGACGGCGTACGTGACCGTCCCGGCGTTCCTGATCCTGGTCGGCTGGTCGGTCGTCTCCGAGCTGACCCGCCACGACCTCGGCGCGCTCGTTTCGTCGGCCCCGCCCGGGCCGTCGCTGAGCCTGTTGCAGGGCACCACCCTGGTGGCGGGCGGCTTCATCGTCGGCGCCGTCATCACCCCGGACATGACCCGCTTCAACCGGTCCACTTCGGACGTCGTCAAGCAGACGCTCGTCGGGATCACCCTCGGCGAGTACGTGATCGGCCTGTCCGGGGTGCTGCTCGCGCACGCCATCGGCACGGCCGGGATCACCACGATCGTGACGTCGTCGGTCGGCTGGGTCGGGCTGCTGATCGTCATCGCGGGCACGATGAAGATCAACGACTGGAACCTCTACTCCTCCGGCCTCGGCGTCGTGAACTTCATCGGCACGGTGTCCGGCCGCAAAGCCCATCGCGGGCTCGTCACGGCGGTGCTCGGCCTGGCCGGCAGCGTGCTCGCCGCGGCCGGGATCCTGGCGAAGTTCACCGACTTCCTCACCGTGCTGGGCGTCGCGTTCCCGCCGATCGCCGGGATCATGGTCGCCGAGTACTTCGTGGTCAAGAAGTGGCGCGGTGACCTGGAAAGCGCCCGTGCCCGCGGCACCGTGCCCGACGACGCGCCGCTGTGGGTGCCCGCGACGCTCGTCGTCTGGGTCGCCGCGGCGCTCTTCGGGGAGTTCGTCGAATGGGGCCTGCCGAGCATCAACTCGCTCGTCGTGGCCTTCGTCCTGTACGTCGTCGCGGGGAAGCTCGGCCTGGTGCGGGGGTTCGGCAGCAGCCGGACCGCCGAGGCCGCTCCCGCCGTCCAGACCGCTTAAGGAGAACCTTCGTGCGCATCGGCATCGACGTCGGCGGCACCAACACGGACGCCGTCCTGCTCGACGGACACCAGGTCCTCGCCTCGGTCAAGACCAGCACGACCGCGGACGTCACCTCGGGCATCGTCGCCGCGATCGACGGCCTGCAGCGGCAACGCGCGTTCGACCCGGCGGCGGTGCGGGCGGTGATGATCGGCACCACGCACTTCATCAACGCCCTCGTCGAGGCGCACCGGCTGGCGCCGACCGCGGCCGTGCGGCTCAGCCTGCCGGCCGGGGCGTCGCTGCCGCCGATGGTCGACTGGCCGCAGCGGCTCGTCGACGCCGTGTCGGGGCGCAGCTACCTGGTCCACGGTGGGCACGAGTTCGACGGCCGCCACATCGCGGAGCTCGACGAGAGCGAGCTGCGCAAGGCGGCCGACGACATGGGGGCGGCCGGGGTGCGCAGCGTCGCGATCACCTCGGTCTTCTCCCCGGTCAACGCCGAGTTCGAGACGCGCGCGGCGGAGATCATCAGCGCGCAGCTGCCGGACGTCGCGATCTCGCTGTCCCACGAGATCGGCCGGATCGGTTTGCTGGAACGGGAGAACGCGACGGTGATCAACGCGGCGCTGCGGGAGCTGGCCGCCCACATCGTCGACGGCCTGGCCGCGTCGATCACCGGCGCGGGCATCACCGCGCCGCTGTACCTGAGCCAGAACGACGGCACGCTGATGGACGTCGACTTCGCCCGCCGCTACCCGGTGGCGACGTTCGCGTCCGGGCCGACGAACTCGATGCGCGGCGCGGCCGTGCTGTCCGGTTTGGGCACCTGCGCGGTGGTCGACGTCGGCGGCACGACTTCGGACGTCGGTGTCCTGCGGCAAGGGTTCCCGCGTGAGGCGACGACGGACGTCAGCGTCGCCGGGATCCGGACCAACTTCCGGATGCCGGACGTCCTGTCGATCGGCCTCGGCGGCGGTAGCCGGGTGCGCGGGAACGTCACGGTCGGCCCCGACTCGGTCGGCTACGAGCTGACGTCGAAGGCCCTGGTCTTCGGTGGCGACACGCTCACCGCGACCGACATCGCGGTCGCCGCGGGCCGCGCGGACATCGGGGACGCGTCGCTGGTCGCGCACCTCGACCGATCGCTGGTGCGTTCCGCGCTGGAGAAGATCGCCGCCGAGGTGTCCGATGTGGTCGAACGGATGCGGACGTCCGCCGAGCCGCTGCCGGTGGTGGCGGTCGGCGGCGGCTCGGTGCTGCTGCCGGCCGAGCTGGCCGGGTGCGGCGAGGTGCACCGCCCGGAGAACTACGCCGTGGCCAACGCCATCGGCGCGGCCATCGCGCAGATCGGTGGCGAGGTCGACCGCGTCTACGTGATCGAGCCGGGCCGTCGGGAGTCCGTTGTGGACGAAGCCAAGCAGGAGGCGATCGACCGGGCGGTCGCCGCGGGCGCGTCACCGGTGTCGGTCGGCATCGTCGACTTCGACGAAGTGCCCATCCCGTACCTGCCCGGCAACGCCACGCGCATCCGCGTCAAGGCCGTCGGCGACCTGCAGCTGGGGGCGTGATGCGCGAGATCACGCTCACCGATCTGGCCGACATCGCGCGTGGCGCGGCGATCCTCGGCACCGGCGGCGGAGGCGACCCGTACATCGGCCGGCTGCTGGCCACCGCGGCGATCCGGGCGGACGGCCCGGTGCCGCTGGTTCCCCTGACGGACCTGGACGACGACGCCGTGGTGCTGCCCGTGGCGATGATGGGCGCGCCGACGGTGATGGTCGAGAAACTGCCGTCGGCCGAGCAGGTCGGCCTCGCCGCGCGGACGCTCGCCGGCTACCTCGGCAAGGAGCTGACGCACATCGCGTGCGCCGAGGCGGGCGGCGTCAACTCGCTGATCCCGGTCGTCGCGGCCGCGCAGCTGGGCCTGCCGCTGGTCGACGCCGACGGCATGGGCCGCGCGTTCCCGGAGTTGCAGATGGTACTTCCCACACTGTATGGAATCCGTGCGACGCCGATGTCCATTGCCGACGAAAAGGGCAACCGTGGAGTATTGGATACCGTCGACAATCACTGGGCCGAGCGGCTGGCCCGGTCGGCGACGATCGACATGGGCTGCTCGGCGATGATCAGCAACTACGCCATGTCCGGCGCGCAGGCCCGGGAGGCGCTGGTGCCGGGCACGCTCAGCCTGTGCGCCGAGCTGGGGGCGCTGGTGCGGTCCGCGCGAGAGGCGCACGCCGACCCCGTCGCGAAGGTCGTCGAGCGGCTCGGTGGCCGGCGGCTGTTCAGCGGCAAGGTCGTCGACGTCGCCCGCCGGACGGTCACCGGCTTCGCCCGCGGCGAGGCCCGGCTGTCCGGAATGGACGGCGACACGGGCGCGGAACTGGTGCTGCGGTTCCAGAACGAGCACCTGGTCGCCGAGCGCGACGGCGTCGTCGAGGCGTCGGTCCCGGACCTGATCTGCACCCTGGAACGCGAGTCCGGCGAGGCCGTGACGACCGAAGGCCTGCGGTACGGCCAGCGCGTCACGGTCATCGCCGCGCCCGCCGACCCGCGCTGGCACACCCCGGAAGGCCTCGCGCTGGCCGGGCCGCGGTACTTCGGCTACGACATCGACCCGATCGGGGTGGCCGGGTGAGCTGGACCCTGACCGAGGACGACCTGCCCGACCTCGCCCGCGGCGCCGCCGTGCTCGGCACCGGCGGGGGCGGCGACCCGTACGTCGGGCGGCTGCTGGTGCGCGAGGCGATCCGCGCGCACGGGCCGGTCACCGTGCTCGACCCGGCCGAAGTGGATGACGACGCCCTGGTCATCCCGACCGCGCAGATGGGCGCGCCGACCGTGGTGCACGAGAAGCTGCCGAGCGGCGGCGAGCCCGTGCTGGCGTTGCGGACGCTGGAGAAGCACCTCGGCAAGCGCGCGGATGCCACCATGCCGATCGAGTGCGGCGGGATCAACTCGATGATCCCGCTGCTCGTCGGCGCGCGGCTCGGGCTGCCCGTGGTCGACGCCGACGGCATGGGCCGCGCGTTCCCCGAGCTGCAGATGGAGACGTTCGGCGTGTACGGCGTCCCCGGCTCGCCGATGGCGATCGGCGGCGAGCGCGGGGAGACGGCGGTGATCGACACCGGCCCCGACAACCGGCGGATGGAGTGGCTGGCGCGCGGCGTCACCGTCCGGCTCGGCGGCGTCGCGCACATCGCCGAGTACGCGATGAGCGGCGCCGACGTCAAGCGGACGGCCGTGCCCCGGACGTTGTCGCTGGCGTTGACCGTGGGCCGGACGATCCGGGAAGCGCGTGACCGCAACGAAGACCCGGTGTCGCGGCTGGCCGCCGCGCTGGTCGAGACGCCGTACCAGCACCTGCGCGTGCTGTTCCGCGGCAAGGTGTCCGATGTGGAGCGCCGGACCGAAGAGGGTTTCGCGCGCGGACGCGCGGCGGCGGTGTCGTTCGACGGCGCGCACAAGCTGGAGATCCTGTTCCAGAACGAGAACCTGCTGGCCACTGTGGACGGTGAGGTGCGGTGCGTGGTGCCCGACCTGATCTGCGTGCTGGAGGCGTCGACGGCCGAGCCGATCACCACCGAAACCCTGCGGTACGGCCAGCGCGTCACGGTGGTCGGCATCTCGACGCCGCCGCTGATGCGCACGCCCGAAGCCCTGGACACCTTCGGCCCCGGCGCGTTCGGGCTGCCCCACCCCTTCACCCCCGTCGAGGAGATCGCGTGAGCACGCTGGAAGACCGGACCGTCGTCATCATCGGTGGCGGCTCGGGCATCGGCCTCGAAGTCGCTCGCCGAGCGGCGCTCGACGGGGCCAAGGTGCACCTCGGCGGGCGCACGCCGGCGAAACTGGCCGACGCGGCGTCGGCGATCGGGGCCACCTGGCAGGCCGTCGACAGCACCGACCAGGACTCCCTGGCCGCGTTCTTCGGCGCGCTCGACCGCGTCGACCACCTGTTCACGCCCGGGGCGTCCTATGTGGTCGGACCGCTGCGCGAGCTGAGTGACGCGGACGCGGCGAGCCCGTTCGAGACGAAGTTCTGGGGCCAGTACCACGCCGTCAAGCACGCGGCGCCTCGGCTGGCCCCCGAGGGGTCGATCGTGCTGATGTCCGGCGCGGCGAGCGTACGGCCGCCGGGCGCGGCGCCCGCGTACGTCGCCTGCAACGCGGCGATCGAAGGCCTCGGGCGCGGGCTCGCAGTGGAGCTGGCACCGGTCCGGGTGAACGTCGTCGCCCCGGGCACGATCGACGGCAACCTCTGGGCCGGGCGGCCGGCGGCGGTGCGGGAGGCGAGCTTCGCGCAGTACTCGCGCGACACGCTGCTGCACCGCGTCGGCCGCGAGTCCGAAGTGGCCGACGCGGTGCTGTACCTGTTCGGCAACAGCTACACGACCGGGTCGACGCTGTATCCCGACGGTGGCTTCGCGCTGCGTTGACCTCGGCTAATGTGGTCGTCCATGCGCATCACGGCCGGTGACGTGCCCGCCCTCGAACGCGGCGCCGCCCTGCTCGGGTCCGGCGGTGGCGGCGACACCGCCACCGCCGCCGTGCTGCTGCGGCGGCAGCTCGAACGCGGGCACGAGCCGCTCGTGCGGCCGGTGGCCGACCTGCCGCCCGCGGCCCGCGTGGTCCCGGTCGGCGTGGTCGGCGCGACGGCGGCGTTCACCGAGAAACTGCCGGGCGGCGACGAGTTCGCGTCCGCGGTGGCGGCGGTCGAACGCTGGACCGGCGAGCGCGCCGACGCGGTGATGTCCATCGAGATCGGCGGCCTCAACGGCCTGATGCCGCTGGTGGTGGCCGGCGAGCTGGGATTGTCCTACGTGGACGCCGACCTGTCCGGCCGCGGCCTGCCCCGGCTGGACCAGCTGGCGGTCGCCGCGACCGGCCGCGGCATCGCCCCCGCGGCACTGGCCGAACCGGGCGGCCAGGTCATGCTGCTGGCGGCCGGCTCGGACGCGATGGTCGAGCGCGGCGCCCGGGCGTTCGTCGCCAGTTCGGGCGGCTGGGCGGCGTTCGCACTGGCCCCGATCCCGGCCGGCGAGCTGGCCGCGTGCTCGGTACCAGGCACGACGAGCGCCGCACTGGCGCTGGGCCGCCGGGTACTGGCACTGGGGGAGAGCCCGCCCCGCGCCGCCTTGGCCGCCGCCCTACGCGGCTCGGTCCTGGCCCGCGGCCGGGTCCTGGAGGTAGCGCGGCACGTCGGCCGGAGCAGTCCTGGATTCGGCCGCGGCAGCGTCACACTGGCCGACCACGACGACGGCTCGCTGCTGAGGCTGGAGATGGAGAACGAGTACCTGCTGGCCCTGCGCGACGGCGCCCCGGCGGCGTCCACACCGGACGTCCTGTCGGTACTGGACCACCGAACGGGTATCCCGGTGACGTGCGACGCGATCCGGACCGGAGTGGAGGTGGACGTGGTGAGGCTGGCGGCAGCCCCCTTCTGGACCGACCCACGAAGGCTGCCGGTACTGCAGCCACGGGCATACGGCATCGACTGCGACCCGGTGAGCGTCGGATGAGCCCGCGGGTGCCGGGCTGTGCCGACCTGCGGCGGTTGGTGCGGTCGGCGGGTGTGGGATTGGTTGTGGTGCGGTGAGCCTGCGGGGAGTGCCGGCGTCGCCGGGCTGTGCCGGCGTGCGGCGGTTGGTATGGCCGAGCGGGTGTGGGATCGATTGTGGCGCGGTGAGCCCGCGGGGAGTGCCGGCGTCGCCGGGCTGTGCCGGCGTGCGGCGGTTGGTGTTGCGGCCGAGCGGGTGCTGGAGTGATTGTGGTGCGGTGAGTCGGCGGTGGATGCCGGCGTCGCCGAGCTGGCCAGGCCCGCGGCGGTCGGTGCGGCCGAACAGGTGCGGGATCGATTGTGGTGCAGTGAGTCGGTGGCGAGTGCCGGCGGCGCCGGGCTGTGCCGACCTGCGGCGGCCGGTGTTGTGGCCGAGCGGGTGTGGGTTTGATCGTGGTGTGGTGAGCCGTCGGCGGGTGCCGGTGTCGCCGGGTCGGACTGGCCCGCAGCAGCCGTGTGGGTGCCAAGCGAAGGCGAGCCGATGAGCCTGCGGCGGGTGCTCGCCTCGCCGGGCTGGGCGGAGCACGTCCGGCTGGTTGCCGGGGCCGCCGGGCTTGACCGTCCACTCGCGACGGTTCAGGCCACTTTGGACGCTTCCCACGATCCGGTACCCGATGAGCTGGTCGTCGTCGTGCGGCCGGTTGCCGGGACCGATTGGCAGATCGACGCCCTGCTTCGGCGGTGCGCCGATGCCGGGGCCACCGGGGTGCTGCTGCCGGGCGTCGAACCGCTCGCCGCGTCGCGGTTGCTCGCTGATCGGCTGGCCGTGCCGCTGCTGAACACCCGTGCGTCGCCCCTGGACCTGGTTGTCGAGGCGCGATTATTGCTCGCGGCGCCGGAGCTGGCGCGGGCCGACCTCGTCCTGGCCACGCACCGCGCCCTCGGGGACCGGCCGCGGGCGCCCGAGGAGGTCGTCGCGGTGCTGCGGCGGCTGTTGCGGTCGCCGGTCGCGGTGCTCGACGACCGTGGCGTGCCCCTGGCCGGCGAACTCAGCGAAGCCGGGCGTGTCCGGCTCGGCGAACCCGTGCCGCAGCGGATCACCCTCGACGACGGCGTCCTCCTTGCGCATCCCGCGCTGGCCGTGTGGCTGGCCGTCGAGCTGCGGGGCACCGAGGCCGCCCGCGCGGACGTCGTCCCGCCCGCCCTCGCCGTCGCGGCCGGGGCGGTGCAGCGCTGGCTGCTCGCCAACCGCCTCGAGCTGGAACGCGACGCGCGCTCGCGCACGGCGTTGCTCGGCGACCTGCTGCGCCTCGACACCGAACCGGGCGCCGACCTGCGCCGCCGCGTCGCCGACGCGGGCTGGCGGCTCGGCGGCTGGCACGTCGGGCTGCACATCGGCGTCCCCGCGGCGGTCGACACCGTCGCGCGCACGCAGGAGGTCGTGCGGGCGCTGCGGGCGGAGGACGTCGAGGCGGTGGTGGTCGAGCACGGCGACGGCTGGACCGGCTGGGTCACCTTCGACCAGGAGCCGACGGCCGAGCGGGTGCGCTCGCTGGCGAGCCGCCTGCAGGCCGCGCACCGGACGTTGCGGCTGGGCGCGCACATGGGCGTCGGGCGGCCGCACCCGCGTCCGGACGGCCTGGCCGCGACGGTCGCCGAGGCGAGCGACGCCGCCCGCCTGGCCGCGACCCGCCCCGAGACGGGCCACTTCCTGCACGTCGACCAGCTCGGCATGGCCCAGCTGCTGCTCGAATGGACCCGCACGGACACGTTCGAACCCGCGGCCCGCGCACTGGTCGCGCCCCTGCGCGAGGTGCCGGGGGACCTGGTGCGGACGCTGGCGTCCTATTTGGACGCGGAGTCGTCGATCGCGGAGACGGCGACCGTGCTCGGCGTGCACCGCAACACGGTGGCGGCGCGGATCGCGCGGATCGAGCAGCTGCTGGGCGTCGACCTGTCCCGGCCGGACGAACGGCTGGCGCTGCACCTGGCGTCGCGAGCGGTGATCCTGTCCGACCCGTGACCGGCGGGGTGCGCCGGTCACGGGTCGGGGATCAGTCGTCGTCTCCGCCGCCGGTGACGTTCCCGATGCTGGCGGGCACGCCCTTGATCATGTCGACGACGGTCTTGCCGGCCAGGCCCGACTTGCCGAACCACGGGTCGGTCATGACCTTGATCGCCGACTCGAACTTCTCGGCGGCGGCCGGGCTGTTGAAGAGCTTGCCCAGCTCGTGCACGGAGAGGTTGCTGATCTTGTCGAACTTCTGCATGATCTCCGGCGTCACACCGTCCACTTTGGACAGCTTGTCCTTGATGACGTCGGTCATCTGGTCGGTGAACGGCTTGTGCGGCTTGGGCTCCGGCGCCGGCGTGGCCGGCGGGTTGCCGGCGTCGTCCGGCTTCGGCGGCGCGGGCTCCGGCTTGGGCGGCGCCGGTTCGGGCTTCGGTTCCGGAGTGGCCGAGGACGGCTTGGGGTCGGGCTCGGGCTTGGGTTCCGGCTTGGGCGGCGCCGGTTCCGGGGTAGCCGAGGACGACGGTGCGGGCTCGGGCTTCGGCTCGGGTGTGGGTTCGGGCTTCGGCTCGGGTTTCGGTTCCGGCTTGGGCTCGGGCGTGGCCGAGGACGGCTTGGGTTCCGGTTCGGGCTTCGGCTCCGGCTTGGGTTCCGGCTTCGGCTCCGGGGTCGCCGAGGAGGACGGCGCGGGTTCGGGCTTCGGCTCGGGTGCGGGCTCGGGCTTCGGCTCGGGCGTGGGTTCCGGCTTGGGTTCCGGCGTGGCCGACGACGGTTTGGGTTCCGGCTCAGGAGGCGCCGACGACGGCTTGGGCTCGGGCTCGGGAGTGGCCGACGACGGCTTGGGCTCGGGAGTCGCCGCCGACGACGGCGCGGGCTCCGGTTTGGGCTCGGGCTTCGGTTCCGGCTTGGGGTCGGGTTTCGGTTCGGGCTTGGGTTCCGGCGTGGCCGAGGACGGCTTCGGTTCCGGGGTCGCGTCCGGCTTCGGCAACGGCGTCGCGGGCGGCTTCGGGGTGGGTGTCGGCGTGAGGCTGCTCGTCGGGGGCTTCGCGCCGGCCAGCTCGTCACCCGCCTTGCCCATCTTCGCCAGCGACGCCACCAGGTCGCCCAGCTTCTTGGCCAGCTCGATGAGCTTCGTGCCGATCTTGCCCAGTGCCGTGGCCACCGTGCCGATCGTCGTGCCGACGAACAGCGCGATCGACGCGCCGAACGTCACCGGGGCCAGCGCCGCCGCGATCAGGGCGCCCTTGATGATCGTCGCCAGGAGCATCGCGATCAGGTCACGGAAGATGCCGCGGAACGCGCCGACGATGCCGCCGGCGATCTTCATGTTCTTGCCGGCCTGGTCCAGGTACCAGCCCAGGGAACCGAGCTGCTCGGTGACCGCGTCCATGTCCTTCTTGAACGCGTCGGCCGCCTTGCCGGACCAGTCCTTCATCAGCGTGTCGATCGCCGTCTGGTGGTCCTGCGACCACTGTTCCAGCTTCTTCTTCTCGGCCGTGAGCGCCTCACTGGCCGCCGCGATGCCGATCGGGTCGCCCATCAGGATGTCCAGCGGCCACCGCAGGATCGTGATGTGCTCGATGAGCCAGCCGATCCCGGCGGTCAGCAGGCTGCCGATCGGGTCCAGCACGAGACCGATGGTCTCCAGCGCCATGCCCGCCGAGCCGATGCCGATCGCGACCTTGTCGTTGTCCTTGACGGCCTTGTCCAGGCCCACCGCCGCCTCGAAGAACCCGGCTCCGGCCGACGCGTTGTCACTGTTGAAGAGCTCGCCGCCGTGGAGGCTGACGTCCTTGCTCTTGTAGTCGTCGGCCACTATTCGAACCTCACGATCGAGTCGACAGCGTCCTGCTCACCGGACTTGTACCGCTTCGCGGCCTCGGTGACCTTGTCCGCGAACTCGCCGATGGTCTTCGCGTAGTCCCCGAACTGGTGGTGTGCCTTGTCGGTCCACGTGCTCGCGCCCGCGGCCATCAGCTGGCACGCCGGGTTGATGCCGAACATGCCGGGGTCACAGGTCATGCCGCCGACCAGGTCCCCGGTGCTCTTGAGGTTGCTCTCGAGTTCGTCGAGGTGCTGGGCGAACTTCGCCAGCGGCTCGGAGTCGACCCGGAAACCGCCGCCGCTCACCAGGGGTTCGATTCGTCGTCGAAGGTGTCGTCGCCCGAGGGACGGCGACGCGGAGCAGGCCCGGCGGCCGGCGGTGGGCCGGCCGGCCGCGGCGGCGGTGGCGGGGTCGCGGCCGGCGGCGGGGTCCGCTCGGGCTCGGCGTTGTCCGGCGCCGCGAAGTCGCCGTCCGGCGGCGGGTCCGGCGGCAGGAAGGACCGGACCATGTCGGTGGACTCGCTGTCGCCGTTGATGGTCGCGAAGGAGTCGGCGACGCTGCGGGCGGTCTGGCGTTGCGCGTCGCGGACCGCGCCCATGATCGCCGCGGTCAGCCGGGCCGGGCCCATCTCGCAGGCCCGGAAGCCGAGCTCGAGGTTCGTCAGGGCACCGTTGGGGGCGAGGGTCACGGTGACGGCGCCGTCGCGGGTGCGCACGGTGGCCCCGGCGGACGAAAGGGCTTCACTCAGCGCCGCCGCTTTCGCCTGCATGTCCCGGACCTGCCGGTCCAGCAGGAGTTGGAAGTCTTCACCTGGCCCCAGGTTCGGTTGCACGAATTCGACTCCTCGCCATCCGGGGAGGCCGTCTACCAGCGACGACCTGAATCCGGGCAGATTAGCGCACACCGGACGTTCACTCACTGATAGTCGGGGGTATGCCTGCTTTTCTCCTCGTTCTTGCCCGGTTGTGCATCACCCGGTCGGGTTGACCCGGAGCACGGTCCGGGTTGCACGATCGAGGGCATGACCGAACTCGACCACTACCGGCCCCTGGGCCGCTCCGGGCTGCGGGTCTCGCCGCTCGCCCTGGGCGCGATGACCTTCGGCACCGGCGCCCTCTGCGCCGACGACGACACGGCCCGCAAGATCTTCCGCACCTACGTCGACGGCGGCGGGAACTTCGTCGACACAGCGGACAACTACGGCGACGGCCGCAGCGAGGTGCTCGTCGGCGAGTTCCTGCGCGACACCGCACGCGACGACATCGTGCTCGCCACCAAGTACTCCGGGCCCAAGTTCGCCGACGGCGGCCCGGTGTCGGATCCCCGGCACCGCAGCAACGGGCGCAAGAACATGGTCGCTTCGCTCGAGGCGTCGCTGCGCCGGCTCGGCGTCGACCACGTCGATCTGTACTGGCTGCACGTCTGGGACGGCTCCACCCCGGCGGAAGAGGTGATGGCCGCGTTCGACGATCTGGTGCGGGCCGGGAAGATCCGCGCCGCCGGGCTCAGCGACGTCCCGGCCTGGTACGCGACGAAGGCGGCCATGCTCGGCGGCCCGCCGGTGACGGCGCTGCAGCTGGCCTACTCCCTGATCGAGCGCGCGATCGAGGCCGAATACGTGCCGCTGGCCCAGGAGTTCGGCATCGCGATCCAGCCGTGGGGCGCGATCGGCGGCGGCTTCCTCAGCGGCAAGTACACCCGCGACGGCGAGGGCACCGGCCGCCTCGAAGGCTCCGACGTCCCCGAGCCGCGATGGGCGATCCTCGACGCCGTCCGCGAGATCGCCACCGAGGTGGACGCGACCCCGGCGCAGGTCGCCCTGCACTGGGTGACGCGCCGGCCCGCGATGCCGGCACCCCTGATCGGTGCCCGGTCACCGGAACAGCTGACCGAGAGCCTGGGCGCGCTGACTCTCGACCTGACCGGCGCCCAGGTGGACCGGCTGACGGAAGTGAGTGCGACGCCATTGCCGTTCCCGCACGGCATCCTGGCGCAGCTCAACGCGGGCCTGCCGCGCTAGCCGCCGTCCGGCCGGTCGCGCTTCTCGTCGCTGTGGTGGCCGGATTGCGGGCCACGCACGAAGGCCGCACAGCGACGGGAATGGCCGACACGGCCAACACGGCGCCCGGGACCGGCCAACGCGGTGTCCGAACTGGCCAAGGCGGCGTCCGGAATGGCCGACACAGCGCCTGGACCGGCCAACACGGCGACCGGGCCGGCCAACACGGCGACCGGAATGGCCAACACGCGACGCGAGGGCAGCTGAACGCGGGCCTGCCGCGCTAACCATCGCCGCCGTGGCCTCCGTGGTGGTCGTCGGCGACGGACTCCGCGTGGGGTTCGCCGTCGACGCAGGTCACGATCGTCATGTTCTCCGTGCCGCCGTTCTTGAACTTGATCGACGCCGAGGCGGCCGGGCCGCGGGAGACGTCGTCGGTGCGGAAGCCCGGGTCCGGGCTCCACGACCGCAGCGTCACCTGACCGCCCGCGCATTCGGCGACGAGGCTGCCACCCGGCACCGTCAGGCCGCGCGGTGCCGGGGCGCTCGAAGACGAAGGAGCGGCGGCGGTGGTCGTGGGCACCACCGCCGAAGAGGTGACCGGCGCGGCCGCGAGCGCGCGGGTGACGTCGTCCTGGGACAGGGGCTGGTTCTGCGGGCCGAGGATGCCCGCGCCGACGACGTCCAGGGCGAACGTGGCGGCCGCGGCCGTGGCCCCGGCGGCCAGCAGCCACCCCACCGCGATCAGCACCCCACGTCGTCCCATGCGGTCCACTGTGCCACCCCGAAGGGTTAAGGCACTCCTAACGCGGTCCTACGGTTCGCCACGATCCGGTCGACACGGCCTCGCCGGTATACCGTCCTGCGCATGGCCACGGTGTTGATCGTCGAGGACGACCCGACCATCCGCACAGCGGTGCTCCGCGCGTTGACCGACCGCGGGCACACGGTGACGTCCGCCGCGAACGCGATGACCGGGCTGCAGGCGGCGGTGACCGACCGCCCCGACGTCGTGCTGCTCGATCTCGGGCTGCCCGATCTCGACGGCCGCGAGGTGCTGCGCATGGTGCGGGCGGTCAGCGCGGTGCCGATCATCGTCGTCACCGCGCGCGGCGCGGAGGACGAGATCGTCCGGCTGCTCGACGCCGGCGCCGACGATTACGTCGTGAAACCGTTCGGTGGCGCGCAACTCGACGCCCGGATCCGCGCGGTGCTGCGGCGCAGCGAGCCGGAGGAGACGACGGCCCCGGTCGTCGTCGGCGGGATCTCGGTCGACGCGCGGACGCGGGAGGCGTCGCTCGACGGCGTCCCGCTCGACCTCACGCCGCGCGAGTTCGACCTGCTGCACTACCTCGCCGCCCGGGCCGGAACGGTGGTGAGCAAGCGCGAACTGCTCGCCGACGTCTGGAAACTGCCCTACGCGGGCGCGGACAAGACCGTCGACGTCCATCTTTCGTGGCTGCGGCGCAAGCTCGGCGAGACCGCGCAGGAGCCGCGGTACCTGCACACCGTGCGCCGGGTCGGCGTCCGGCTCGCCGAACCGGGGGCCGGGTCGTGAGGAAACGGCTCGCGCTGCTGGTGGCCGTCACGATGAGCCTGGTGCTCGTCGCTTTCCTGGTGCCGCTGGCGATCCTGCTGCAGTCGGTCACCGCCGACTGCGCGGTCACCGCCGCCACGGCGAAGGCGCAGTCGCTCACCTCGCTGGTGGCGACGGCCGACGCGCGCACGCTGCAGCCGGCGATCGACCAGCTCAACACCACCGCGGGCCACCCGGTGACAGTGTTCCTGCCCGACGGCACGGTGCTCGGCGCGCCCGCCGCGCGCACGCCCGGCGTGCAGCTGGCGGCGGTGCAGGGCAGCCTGACGGTCGAGGACGCGGACGGGCGGGAGATCCTGGTCGCCGTCCAGGGCCTGCCGCGGGGGACGGCGGTGGTGCGGGCCTACGTCGACCGGGCCGAGCTGACCCGCGGGCTGGGGTCGGCGTGGCTGGTGCTGGCGGGACTGGGGGTGTTGCTGCTGGCGCTCGGGGTGTTCGTCGCCGACCGGCTGGCCCGCGCGGTCGTGCGGCCGGTCCACGAGCTCGCCGAGGTGTCCCGCCGGCTCGCCGACGGCGACCTCGACGCGCGGGCACGCTCCGGCGGGCCCGCGGAGGTGCGGTCGGTGACCTTGGCCTTGAACTCCCTCGCCGCCCGGATCCGGGAGCTGGTCCGGCAGGAACGGGAGGCCGTGGCCGATATTTCGCACCGCCTGCGGACCCCGTTGACCGTGCTGCGGCTGGACGCCGAGTCCCTGCGCGACCCCGAAGAGGCCGAGCGGATCACCGGCCACGCGGAGAGCCTGGAACGCCAGGTCACCGCCCTCATCGAGCAGGCACGCCACCGCGATTCGGCGCCGGTTTCGTGCGATGCGGCGGAGGTCGTCGTCGAGCGGGCGGCGTTCTGGTCGGTGCTGGCCCAGGACCAGGACCGCGAGGTGCACTTGTACCTCGACCCGGGACCGCTGCCGGTCGCGGTCGGCGCGACGGAGCTCGCCGCGTGCCTGGACGCGTTGCTGGGCAACGTCTTCGCGCACACGCCCGAAGGAACGACGTACACGATCAGCCTCTACCCGAAGCCGGACGGCGCGCGGCTGGAGGTCGAGGACCAGGGTCCGGGGTTCGACGAGGTTCCCCTGCGCGGCCGGAGCGGCGCCGGGTCCACCGGGCTGGGGCTGGACATCGCCCGCCAGACGGCCCGCTCGTCCGGCGGGGAGTTCTACGTGCACCGGGTCCCGCCGCACGGCGCGCGGATCGTCCTCGAACTCCGAAGTCCTTAGGAGTTCCTTAAGCTGCCGGAAGCGCGCTGCTATCACTGATCGCGGGATGCTCGGTTTCGTTGTCGGAGAACGAAAAAGGAGCAGCGATGCGCAAGGTACTGGTGTTCGCGGTAGTGGGAGTGGCCCTCACGATCGGCGGGACGACGGCGGCACTGGCGTCGTCGTCGCACCCGGGTACGGACGACGGTGTCCGGCCGGCCACGGTCTCGACGACGTCGGGAACGCCCACGCACAGCGGGGTTTCGGCGACGGCCACGGTGCCGGAGTCATCGGCGACTTCGGTGCCGGGCGCGACGTCCGTCCCGAGCACGTACCCGTCGGCCGACCGGCACGGCGGCCGCACGACCGAGCCCGGTGACGACCGCGGCCGGTCCACTGTGGAGCCCGGTGACGACCGAGGCCGGGGTGTGGAGCCGGGTGATGACCACGGTGGGCGCGGTGTGGAGGCGGGTGACGACCACGGTGGCCGGGGTGGCGAGACGGGTGACGACCACGGTGGTCACCACGAGGCGGGCGACGACCACGGGGGTCGCCGGTGACCCTGGGAAAGCCGTGAGGGGCACCTTCATGGCGTTAAGAGCCGTGAGAGTGCCCCTCGTGACACGTGCTGCCGCGCGGTCCGCGGCGCGTCGTCGTCGGCGGTCGAGCCGTGCGCGTGGTGTCAGGCCGTGGGCGCGCCCGCGGTCACCGGGCCGACGGTCAGGTTGTGCGCTTCGGCGGAGTCGTCCAGCGCGCCTTGATTCCAGGGCAGGGTGATCGCCGGGTCGAAGGTGTCGCCACGCGGGGTGGTCGTCGCCGGCGCGGTCACCGTGACGCTCGTGGGCGACACCTGGTTCTCCGGGGCCTCGATGCCGGTCCAGTGCAGCAGCATCGACGCGGGCGCGCCGTCGGCGACGGTGACGGCCGGGGCGTCCGCGGCGGCCGGGTCGGGGCTCACGGTGACGCCGTCGGCGCCGGTCAGGGTGACCGGGAGCGCGCCCGGCAGGGTGCACGATTCGCCGGGCTTCGCGGTGAAGACCAGCGAGGCGTAGCGCTGGCCCGCGCCGGGGTCACCGGCGACCAGCGTCGTGTCGACCTGGCCGGAGGTGCAGTTGAAGTCGGTCGGCATCGCGGAGGCGGCCCCCGCCCCGGCGACGACAGCGGACGCGGCGGCGCCGGTCACGGCGAGAACGGTCACGGTGCGGCGGATGCTCGGACGAGTGGTCATGAGCTGTACCCCTTCCGGTGTCGGGCGGTTCCGGTGAGTGGTTCACTGAACTCCGCGCTCACTAGGAAAGATGCCCACGACCCGTCCGGGTTAGCTCCAAAGTGGGGTTGCCCGCAGAAAAGCAACCCTGGGTGATCTTGGACGTCTAACCAGACGCGATCCCGTGCGCGACGGCGCGGGGGTCGTTCACGTGCACCGGCCTGCGGGACCCAGCGAGACGCCGGCGTCGGCGAGACCACACCCGCGAAGCTCACCCGGCGAGGCGCGGCGGTCGCCGCGAGGGCGCGCACCACGGCGACGGCACGGGTCGGCTCGGCACCAGTCGGGTCCGGCTTCGGCGAGCGAGGCTCGACCCTGTCGGCGGCATTGGCCGGGTGCGGTCCAGCCCCGTCGGTGGCATTGGCGCGCGTGGCCCGGCCCTGTCGGCGGCGCTGGCGGGCACGGTCTGGCCTCGGCGGTGGCGCTGGCGGGGCGTGGTCCGGCCTTGTTGGTGGCGCTGGCCGGGTGCGGTCCAGCCCCGTCGGTGACATTGGCGCGCGTGGCCCGGCCCTGTCGGCGGCGCTGGCGGGCGTGGCCCGGCCCCGCCGGTGGCGCTGGCGGGGCGTGGTCCGGCCTTGTTGGTGGCGCTGGCCGGGTGCGGTCCAGCCCCGTCGGTGGCATTGGCGCGCGTGGCCCGGCCCTGTCGGCGGCGCTGGCGGGCACGGTCTGGCCTCGGCGGTGATATTTGTGGCGCGGTCCGGCCCTGTCGGCGGTGCTGGTGAGCGTGGCCCGGCTTCGCCGGTGACTTTGGCGTGGCTCGGCCTCGTTGGTGGCGCTGGCGGGCGCGGTCCAGCTCGTTGGCGGGGCTGGTGAGTGTGGTCCGGCACTGTCAGTGAAGCTGGAAGCTGGCGGGCGCCGTCCGGCCCCGCCGGTGACACGGGCGAGCGCTTCGACCGGTGGCAGGCCCTCGTGCGCTTGAACGGCAGGCAGACCCCCGTCCACACCATCGGGACGGGGACCACCGCACAGCCGGTCCGAACCTGGCCGGTCAGCCCACCGGCACGCCGCGCACCGTGACCGGGCCTCGGGTCGGGTCCAGTTCGGTCGCCTGGTCGACTCCTGCCGGGGTCAGGACGTCCAGGGTCTTCGGTGCCGTGGCCGGGTCGGCTGTGCACACCGGGGCCGTGCCGCCCGCCGCGCACAGGCCGAACGTGTACTGGCCCGCCGTCGGCGTGAACGGCCTTGCCTGGTCGGGGGAGTTGCCGTCCTGGCCGGTGAGGACCACCGCGAACGTCCAGCCCGCGCCCGGCGTTCCGAACGCCGACTTCGCCACGCTGACCGTGATGTAGCGCGTCGCCTGCGAGGCCTGAACCGCGGGCGTCGCCAGCGCGGCGCCCGAGGCGTCGACCAGTGACGGGTCGGCGAAGCCCTGGACTTCCAGGCGACGGCTCCACGCGTCGGCCGGTGCGATCGTGTACGCCCGGCTCGGGAACGGGGCCGCGGTCGACGTGGTCGTCGCGGCCGGGTCGTGGGCGTAGATCGTCAGCAGCTGGGCGCCCAGCGGTGATCCGAACGTCGGCGTGAGGTCGCGGACCTGGGCGCGGAACACCAGATTGGTGCCCGAGTCGATGACCTGGAAGCGCTGCAGGTCGAACGCGCCCGCGTGGAAGTCCGTCGCGGTCGGGTAGGTGTACGTGCCCGGGCCGTTGTCGTCGCCGTCCGGGTCGTTCTGGTCCAGCAGGACCGTGCCCGTGACGAAGTCCGAGCTGATCGTCCGCTGCGCGTAGCCCGTGCCGGCACCCGTGGCCGTCGCGGTGACGACGTTCGCGCCCAGGGGCGTCGGCACCGTCGCGGAGTACGTTCCCGTCGCCGAAGCCCGCACCGAGAGCACCGTGGTCGTCCCGGCGTCGGTGGCCGAGACGGCCAGGTCGACCTGGCTGCCCGCGGGCGCGGTGCCGGTCACCGCGGCCGTCGCGGTCGAGACCGACGCCGGTGCGTCCAGGGTGACCGTCAACGCCGCCGGCGGGGCGTGGGTGACGTACCGGGCGCGGACGTCGGCGGGCTGCTCGGGCAGCTTGCCGTCCGTGACGGCCCGGGCCAGGCGCACCGACTGGGACTGCGCCCAGCTCAGCGGCGCGACCGAGCCGACCGACTGGCCCGGCGTGAACCCGATGGACGCGGTCCGCGGGTCGGTGCCGTACGGCGACGCCGGGACCGCCGGATTCTCCCAGATCTGCTCGGGGATCAGGCCGGTCCCGCCGGTCTGGCCACGCATCGCGCGCAGCAACGCGGCCGCGCCCGCGCGGTCGCCGGTCTGGACGGCCTGCTCGCCGCGTTCGCCCGCGAGCACCGGCCAGAGGTGTCCGGACCCGGTGTTGGTCGTCGGCCACGGCGTGCCGGTCGGGGCGCAGTTCGTCGGGTCGGGCTCGTAGCAGTCGCCGTAGCCGTCCTCGCTGCCCGGCGCCGACGTGCCGTAGCGGTACCAGCCGGGGCCGGCCGGGGTGTCCCGCTTGATCACGCGGTCGACGACGGCCAGCGACGCGGTGACGTCGGGGTCGGTCGCCGGCAACACGCCGAGGCGGGTCAGCTCGAGGAACCCGGCGTCGACGACCGCGCGCTGGTCGGCGTCCACCGAGCCGTTGCCCAGGTTGTAGAAGTACTCCGAGTCCGGGTCGCCGTTCTTGGTCAGCCGCAGGAAGTAGCGGCCGCCGTACGGGCCGTTCGACGTCACGGTCCAGCCCTTGATGCTGCGCTGGAACTGGTCGGCGGTGGCCCGGTAGACGCGGGCGCGCGCCGGGTCGCCGTTGTGGTCGGCGATCACGCCGGCCGCGACGAGCCCGGCGATCTCGGCGGCGATCGTCGAGGGGGAGTAGCCGCCCTGCTCTTCCCAGCGCTCGGAGCCGAACGACGGCCCGTGCGCGACGACGAAGTCGGCGGCCGCGCGGATGTGGCCGGTGTAGAGCGTCCGGTCGCGGTCGAGCCCGGCCTGCAGCGCCATCAGGATCGGGTACGCGCTTTCGTCGAGCTGGTCACCGCCGGAGTCGGGGGCCTTCTTGCCGTTGAGCAGGGAGTTGCGCGGGAACCGGCCGTCCGGCTGCTGCTGGCGGGAGAACAGCCAGCGCACGCTCGCCCGCGCCGTGTCGCGGTCGCCCGCCGCGAGCAGGCCGGAGAAGCTTTCGTAGAGGTCGCGGGCGAAGATCTCGCGGTAGGAGCCGAAGTACACCGGCTTGCCGCCGGGCGCGTCGCCCGCGGACACAGCTTGGCCCCACGGGCTGCCGAGCGACGCCACCACCGCGCCCGGGAACGTCTTGTCCTCGCTGGCCTTCAGGACGTTGGCCGACTGGTAGTAGGCGTCCGAATCCTTGCCGCGCAACGGGGTCAGCCCGTTGTCGTAGTTCTGCCAGCCACGCGCGTAGTCGCGGTAGCTCTGGTCGAACGGCGTGCGCAGGCTCGCCCCGGCCGTCGCGACGGCCGCCCGCGCGTCCGTGCCGAAGCCCAGCGCCAGCACGGCCGGGCGGCGCGGGGCCAGGTCCAGCTGCGCGGTCTGCACGACGTTGCCGTTCACCGCCGTCGGCGTCGGGTCGGTGAGCCGGTGGGCGCGGTCCAGCTGGGCCAGTCCGTCACCGGCGGTGCCGGCGAAGCCACTGCTGGTACTCAAGAACCTGCGGTCCGCGCGCAGGGCGGCGGCCAGGGGCGTGCCGTAGTCGCGGGCCGGCGCGCTCGACACCGTGTTCGTGTCGGCGCTGACCAGCGCGGTCGTCGCCGCGTCGACCGTGGCCGTGTCCCCGCCGCCGTTGGCCTCCCCGCCACCGCCGTTGCCGTTGACGCTCGCGTCGAACCGCACGTAGACCTTCAGGTCCCGGCCGGAGTCGCGCAGCGGCTCGAGGCGGGTCCGGATCAGCACGCCGGTGCGCGCCGGGTCGGCCAGGTACTCGGTGACCAGCCGGTACTTGCCGCTGCGCGGGGTCGACGTCACCTCGCAGGCCATCCCGCCCGCGCTGGTCCGGACCGTGTAGGTCATGTCGCGGGCCTGCAGGTCGGTGAAGCTGCGGCCGTCGGTGACGGCGAACTGCAGCGTCTCGACGTTCGTGTTGTCGATCACCGGCGCGTAGACGTCGGAGAGCACGCCGTTCGCGACGGTGAACCATGCCTTGCTGGTCGTGTTCCGCGCGGTGCCCAGGCAGTCCTTGCGGGCCAGGCCGAAGTGCGAGACGGCGCCCGGACCGGGATCGGTGGCCGCCGAGGCGGCGGGCACGGGCAGGAAGGTGGCGGCGGCCAGCACCGCGCAGAGCACCACGGACGACGTCGACCGAGTCATCCGCACATCGGATCACGCCCGTTCGCGCCGCACCAGGGCCGAACGGCCGCCCGGGCGCGGTGACCGTTGGTTGAGAACCCGGACGGGTGGGTAGCAAACCCACAGTCCCCCGAGGAGGTGAATATGGAAGAGCACGGATCGGATGGATGGAACTACCGCGGCATGATCACCCCGCGCACGTTGCCGGGTCTGCGCCGCCATCTCATGTCGTGGCTGCGCAGAAGAGCCGGCGAAGAGGTGGGCCGTCAGGCCGACGAGATCGTTCTGGCCTGCTGGGAGGCGATGGCCAACGTGCTGGACCACGCCTACGGGGGCCGGCCCGGCGAGATCGACGTCCGGGCGCGGATCGACGACCGGGTCCTGATCGTCACGATCGCCGACCGGGGCAGCTGGCAGGCCCTGGAGGAGCAGGCCGACCGCGGCCGCGGGCTGCGGCTGATCCAGGCGCTGGTCGACGGGCTCGACCTGCGCTCGACCGACGACGGCACGGTCATGACGCTGACCTGGCCGTTCCCGGTCCGCCGCAGCGCCTGAGCAGCGGAGGACCGGACGCCGTCAGCCCGGCGTCGCGCCGTCGGACAGCTCGGCGACGAACCGGGCCGCGATGTCCCGCAGCTTCACGTTGGTGCGCTGGGACTCCGTGATGAGGCGCTTCATGGCTTCGTCGGCGGAGATCCGGTGCACGGCCATCAGGATGCCCTTGGCCTGCTCGATCACCGCCCGCGATCTCATCGCGGCCTCGAGCTCGGTGGCGCGCTGCCGGGCCTGGTGGTAGCGCCGCGTGGTGCGCAGGCCGAACGTGACGATCGTGGTGTAGAGCTTCAGCAGCTGGGAGTCGGTCTCGGCGAACCCGTGGTCGCCGAAGCCGAAGAGGTTGAGCGCGCCGCCGAGGTGCTCGTCGACCCGCAGCGGCGCGGCGAGGTAGCTGCCGACGCCGACGCTCCCGGCGTACTCGGTGAACTCCGGCCACACCCGCCCGGCCGTGGCGAGCGGCACCCGGACGATCTCGCCGGACGCCGCCGCCTGCAGGCACGGGCCCTCGCCCGCCGCGTACTGGACGTGGTCGATGTCGACGGCGCGGTCGTCGGTGGCGGCCGCGGTCGTCGGCTCGCCGTCGCGGATCGCGGTGATGCTGGCCATGTCGGCGCCCGGGATGGCCCGGATGGCCTCCGCGCAGACGGCCTGGAGGATCTCTTCGGCGGATTCGGTCTCCAGAGCACCCGTGAGATCCGCCATGGCGGCGGTCAGCTCGTCGAGGTCCTCGGCGGGGATCGGCGCACCGGTCACTGCTCAGCTCCGTCCGGGCCGCTGCGGTCAGGTCTTGAACCGCTGCTGCTTCAACGGAACGGCAAAACCCTACCCGCGCCGGTCGCGTCCTCCGCAACTCTGGGCCCGGTACGGCGGTGGCACCGGCCCGGAGCTCACTGCTGAACACCGTGGGTTGGCTGCCGGGACGCCACCTGGCGACCGCCGGCAGTGCCACCCACACATCCAGCCGTCACTGCCCCACGCGTACCCAAGCGGGCCCGATCCCAACCGGCCTCAGCGGATCGTGACCTCGGCGACCCTGGTGAGCCCCGACACCCGCAGCACCCGGCCGAGTAGTCGCGGGGCCACCAGCCGCAGGTCGTGGGAGCCGGCCCGGTCGAACAGCACCGCGACGCCGGCGCTGTCGAGGTAGGTCACGCCGGTGAGGTCAACCGTGACGGTGCCGCCCGCCGCCAGCTCGCGATCGAGCGCCGAGCCGAACTCGGCGGCGTTGCTCATGTCGATCTCGCCGGTCACGGTGAGTGTCCGGTCTCCCGCGTCATCGGGACCGGGGACCAAGGTGAGTGCCGTCGTCACGAACCGATTCTCCATTCCAAGGTGACGGTGGTGCCCTCGGGGTCGTGGCGGACGGTGACCGCGTCGGCCAGCGCCTTCATCATCGGCATGCCGCGCCCGCGCAGCACGTGGTTGTCGGGCGGCGGCTGCTTCCAGTGGCCGCGGTCGGTGATCGTCACGACCAGCCGGGCGCCGCCGAGGCTCGCGGACAGGTGCGGGTTCGCGCCGTCGCCGTCCACGTAGGCGTGTTCGACCGCGTTCGCGCAGGCCTCGCCCGCGGCGACCAGCACGTCCTGCGCGAGGTCCGGGTCGAGCTCCGCGGTGGCCAGCCACGCCCGCAGCCAGTGCCGGGTCGAGGCGAGGCTGTCCGGGTGCGCCGCGAACCCCATCGTCAGCGGCGGCACGGTCCGGCGGTAGAGCAGCAGGGCGACGTCGTCCTCGTAACCGTCGGCCGGGCGCAGCGAGGTCATCAGTGTGCTCGCCAGGTCGGTCAGCTCGGCGTCGTGCGCGCGGTGGGCGACGCCGTTCGCGCGGTCGATGCCGTCGTCGAGCGACTCGCGGCGGCGTTCGACGAGCCCGTCGGTGTAGAGCATGAGCAGCGAGCCGATGGGGACGACCGCCGTGGCTTCGGGCCGGGCTCCGGGGACGCGGACCGCGAGCGGGACGCTGCCGCCCGCGTCGAGGGACTCGGCCGTGCCGTCCGGGTGGATCAGGGTCGCGGGCGGGTGCCCGGCGCTGCTGTAGGTGAGGGTGCCGGTGGCGGGGTCGAGGACACCGCAGAACACGGTGGTGCACAAGGCATCCGGCACCTGGGCGGCGAAGCGGTCCAGGGCCGTCAAGGTGTGCGAAGGGCTGCTGGCTTCGAGCAGCAACGCCCGGCAGGCGCTGCGCAGCTGGCCCATCACGGCCGCCGCGGGCAGGCCGCGGCCGACGCAGTCGCCGACCACGATGCCGATGCGGTCGTCGTCGAGGGTGATCACGTCGTACCAGTCGCCGCCGACCTCCAGGGGCGGGGTCGCCGGTTCGTAGCGCACCGCGAACCCCTCGGGAAGCCGGGCGGGGCCGAGGATCGAGCGTTGCAGTGCGAGGGCGACCTCGCGCTGCCGGTCGTCGCGGTGCGCGCGGCGCAGGGCGTGCGCGAGGGTGCCGGCCAGCAACGCCAGCAGCGTCTGGTCCTCGGTGCCGAGCGGCCGTCCGGCCGCGGGCTCCACCCAGAGCGTCAGCTGCCCGCCGGGATGGTCGACCGTGGTGGCCGCGCCGGCCGAGCCCGCCGGCACGGTGTGCAACGCGGGAAGCGAGCGGAGCCCGTCGAGCGTCGCGCGCACCGGTGCGGCGAGGTCCGCCCACCGCCGGTCGGCGGGGTCGGTGGAGGTGAGTTCCGGCTCGCCGGCGCCCGGCCACTTCACGGCCAGCACCCGGTCGGCCTGGAACAGGTCGCGCAGCAGCTCGAGCGCGGCGCCGAGCAGGTCCCCGACGCCGCTCAGCCCGGTGAGCCGCTGGTTCATCGCCGCGAGCGCGGCTTCCCGCTGCACGGCGTAGCGCTCGGCGGTGACGTCGCGGATCGTGCCGACGAGGCGGCGCCGGCCTTCGTCGTCGTGGAGCACGTTGTAGGTGGACGCGGTCCACATCCGGTGGCCGTCGCGGTGCCGCATCGGCAGCACGAAGCTGCCGGTGGGCTCGGTCTTGGCCCGGGCCAGCGCGTCGAGCACCTGCCGGTGCCCTTCAGGATCGGTGTCCGCGGCGGGCAGCCAGGGGAACGGCTGGGCGTAGGGCAGCCCGTCCGCGCCGTAGCCCAGCAGCTCGGTGAACGCGGCGTTGATCTCCACGATCCGCCCGTCGGCGTCGCCGACGAAGAAGCCCTCCTGCAGCGAGTCGATCATCGCCGCGCGCCAGCGCGTGTGCTGCGTCCGCAGCCGGGCCAGCCGGATGGTGGTGCGCACCCGGGCGAGCAGTTCCCGCGCGGAGAACGGCTTCACGAGGTAGTCGTCGGCGCCGGCGGCCAGCCCGTCGACCGCGGCCTCCTGCCCGGCCCGCGCGGAGAGCAGGAGCACCGGGACGGCGGCCGTGCGCGGGTCGCCGCGCAGTTCCGCCAGCAGGGCCAGCCCGTCCAGCCGGGGCATCATCACGTCGCTGATGATCAGGTCCGGCGGGTCGGCGGCCGCGGCGGCGAACGCCTCGACGCCGTCGCGCACCGACGTCACGGCGTACTCGTCGCGCAGCAGCCGGGCGAGGTACTCGCGCATGTCGGTGTTGTCGTCGGCGACCAGCACCCGCGCCCCGGTGAGCCCGGACGGGACGACCTCGGCCGCGGGGCCGTCGTCCGGTCCCGGCAGCCAGCGCAGGGTTTCCGCCACGAACGGCTCGACGGCCTCCGCGGCGATCCCGTGCTGAACCGGCCCGGTGGCGACCTGCTCGGCGGGCAGGTGCCCGGTGCCCAGCGGCAGCCGGATGCGGAACGTCGTGCCGGCGCCGGGCGTGCTGTCCGCGGTGATGGCGCCGCCGTGGATGCCGACCAGCTCGCGCACCAGGGCCAGCCCGATCCCGCTGCCTTCGTTCGACCGCGCCCGCGCCGAGGGGATGCGGTGGAACCGCTCGAACAGCCGGGGCATCTCGTCGGCGGCGATGCCGATGCCCGTGTCGGTGACCTGCACCTCGGCGTGCTCGCCGTCGCGCCCGGCCGACACCCGGACCGTGCCGTCGAAGGTGTACTTGACCGCGTTGGACAGCAGGTTGAGGACGACTTTCTCCCACATCCCGCGGTCCACGTGCACCGGCTCGCTCAGCGGCGGGCAGTCGACCTCGAACGCCAGCCCGGCCCGCTCGACGGCGGCGCGGAACACGCTGGCCAGCTCCGCGGTGAACTCCGCGAGGTCGACCGGCTCGAAGCGCGCCTGCATCCGGCCGGCCTCGATCCGGGAGAAGTCGAGCAGGTTGTTCACCAGCCGCCCGAGGCGCACGGCGTTGCGGTGGATGACGTCGACCTCTTCGAGCACCGCTTCACCGGCGTCGGCGAGCGTCTCCCGCAGTTCGGCCGCCGGCCCCAGGATCAGGGTGAGCGGGGTGCGGAACTCGTGGCTGACGTTGGAGAAGAACGTCGTCTTCGCGACGTCCAGCGCGGCCAGCTCCTCGGCGCGCTCCTGCTGCAGCCGGTAGGCGACGGCGCCGTTGACGAGCGCGGTGGTCTGGTGGGCGACCAGCCCGAGGAACGTCCGGTAGTTCTCGTCGACGGCGTGCCCGCCGCTCGCCGCGAGCACGATCACCCCGGTGGCCGGGGTGTCCGCGGCGCCCGGCAGCGGCAGCACCACCGCCTCGGCGGGCGCGGTGGACCAGCCGCCCGCCGGCAGCTCGCCGAACTTCCCGGTCAGCCCGGACACGACGCGCGGGACGCCGTCGGCGAGGACCTCCGCCAGCGGCCAGCCCTCCGCGTCCCCGGAGCCGCCCGGCGTCACGGCGGCGAGCGTGAGGTCGCCGGTGCCCGGGTGGCGGAGGTGGATCGCGGCGTACGGGACATCGGCCCCGGCGTCCCCCAGCACCCCGGCGACCAGCTCGCAGGCTTCGGCGACGGTGCGGGCGATCCCGGCCCGCACGCCGAGCTCACGCAGCACGGCGAGCCGGCGTTCGCCGATCACGCGCTCGGTGGTGTCGGTGACGGCGGTGAACACCGCCCGCACGGCGCCGCTGTCGTCGTGGATCGGGCTGTAGGAGTAGGTCCAGTACGTCTCTTCCCAGTAGCCATGCCGGTTCATCGGCAGCAGCATGTCCTCGGACCAGGTCGCCTCGCCGGTGCGCAGCACACCGTCCAGCATCGGCCCGATGATGTGCCAGATCTCGCTCCAGACCTGCGCGCCGGGCTTGTCCAGCGCGGGGTGCTTGGTGCCGAGCAGCGGCTGGTAGGCGTCGTTGTAGAGGAACCGCAGGTCCGGTCCCCACCAGACGATCATCGGGAAGCGGGAGGTCAGGCAGATCCGCACCGCCGTCGTCAGGCTCGGCGGCCAGTCCTCCGGCGGGCCCAGCGGCGAAGACGCCCAGTCGAACTCCCGCATCCGCGTCGCCATCCGGCTGGTCCCGGGGATCACGGCACCGGGCCCGGACTCGTCAGCGGCGGTCATTTTTCTCCCGGATCTGGGCTCCGCGCACAGAATACCGGGGCGCCGCGGGACGCGCTGACCCGTGCGGGGTTCAGCTCGCCGCGTCAGTCAGCCAGGTCATCGTGATCGTCGTGCCGTCCTCGCGGTGGACCTGGGCGCACCGGTCGGTGAGGCTGTCGATGAGCAGCAGCCCGCGGCCGCGCAACCCGTTGGTGGGCACCGGTGTGCGCCAGTCGCCGTAGTCCGTGACGGTGACGGTCAGCCCGCCCGCGAACGCCTCGGCCCGGACGTCGACGTAGCCGGTTTCCTGGTCGCGGTAGGCGTGTTCGGCGGAGTTGGCCATCGCTTCGTAGCCGGCGAGGACGACGTCCTCCCCGCGTTCGGTGCCCAGGCCGAGCGCGCGCACCCAGCCGGCCAGCGCTTCGCGCAGCTCCGGCAGCCGGTCGGCGAGCGCGACCGTGCGGCGGTGGAACAAGGCCGGGGAGGGAGGCGCGCCCGGGGGGACGGAGTCCGTCATGGGCGGTCCTCTCCGCGGTGACGCACGTGGATCAGCGCGATGTCGTCGTCGTGGCGCCCGTGCGTGAGCTCGTCGACGAGGGTGTCCCACGCCGCTTCGAGGTCGGTCGCGGCCAGCAGGCCCGGGATCCCGGCCAGCAGCCACTCGATGCCCAGGGTGAGGTCGCGGGTGCGGCTCTCGACCAGGCCGTCGGTGTAGAGCACCAGGCCGGTGCCCGGCGGGAACGTGGTGGTGTCCTCGGGGAACGCCGAGCCGACGCCCAGCGGCTGCGCCATCGCCTCGCCGAGCTGCTCCACCGGGGCACCGGGCCGGATCAGGATCGCCGGCAGGTGCCCGGCGTTCGCGAAGCTCAGCGTGCCGTCCGGGTGGAGGACCGCGTAGAAGCAGGTGACGAAGCTTCCGCCGAACAACCCCGCGGTCAGCTCGGAGACGTTGCGCAGCACCTCCGACGGCGTCAGCTCCAGCTGCGCGTAACAGCGGATCGCCGTCCGGACCTGGCCCATCACCGTCGCGGCGGTGACGCCGTGGCCGACGACGTCGCCGATCACGAACGCGGTCGCGCCCGAGGGGAGCCGGATCACGTCGAACCAGTCGCCGCCGATCTTCGTCCCGGTGGCCGCGGGCAGGTACCGGGTGAGGACGTCGAGGCCGGGCAGGTCCGGGACGACCGGCAACATGCTGCGGGACAATTCGGAGACGAGGGTGCGTTCGCGCTCGTAGAGGCGGGCGTTGTCCAGCGCGATGGCCGTGTAGCCGGCGATGCCCTCGGCGAGGTACTCGTGCCGCTCGGTGAACCGGGCGGAGCCGGGGTGGCCGAAGAAGAACCCGCCCAGCACCTCGCCGGTGGTCGGGCTGATCGCCGATACCGCCAGGTAGCTGCGCACGGGCAGGTGCCCCTCGGGCATCCCGTGGTGGGGCGCGTTCTTCCCGAATCGCGGGTCCGCGGTGATGTCGGGGCTGCGGACGGTGCCGGTGCCGTCGAAGGTCGGGCCGAACACCGCGGTGTTGCGCGGCATCGGGAACCGCTCGAACGCCGCCCGCGGCACGCCCGAGAGCGTGTAGAGCGTGTACGACTCGCCGACATCGTTGACGAGGTTGTAGAAGAACGCGCCGAAGTCCGCGCCGGTCGCCTTCGTGGCGGCGTCGGTCGCGTCCTGCACGATCCGGCCGAGGTCCAGCTGGGCGGTCAGCCGCCGGCCGACCGAGTGCAGCGCGTCGATCACCGCGGCGTCGCCCTGCAGCCGCGCCACCGTGTCCACGAGGTCCGCGGTGGCGGCCCGCACCGCGACGGCGACGGCCTCGGTCACGGCCGGTTCGCCCGCCCCGTCGACGAAGGCCCGGCGCACGGCGTCGAGGACTGCGTCGAGGGGAGGCGGGGACATCAGGGATTCAGCGCGTCGGTGAGCGACGGGAAGATGGCGAGCTCGTCGGTCAGCCGCGTCAGCTCCAGCGGACGCAGCGTGATCCGGCCGTTGGCCACCACGCGCAGCGGGGCGGAGCCGGAGTCGCCGCGGTGCGCCCGCACGAGCTCGGCCATCCCGGCGGAGGCCAGGAAGGTGACGTCGGTGAGGTCGATGACCAGCACCGCCGGTTGCTGCCGGGAAGCGCGGTCGGCGAACTGCCGCAGCTTCGGCGCGAGCGCGAGGTCGAGGGCGCCGCTCACCCGGAGCACCGCCGCGCCGTCGCGGTGCTCCAGGACGACGGTGCCCGCGTCCGGTTCGGCCATGGTCACCATCCTGCCCGTTTGAGCGCGCGAGGCAAACCCGAGGGTGCTGAAACGGCGCAGGTGCCCTGCGGCGGGCATGATTGGTCACGGTTGAGCAGACAGCCTTCGTGATCAAGCGCGCCCGCCGGACGTTCCGGCGGCGGCGCCGAGGGCGGGAGAGACACATGACCGAGAACACCCACACTGAAGGCTCCCCGGCCGCTGTGCCATTCGGCGAGTTCAGGATCGCCCGAACGGAGCAGCAGGACGGCGCGGTGGTGCTCGAGGTCGCCGGGGACGTCGACACCACCACGGCGCCCGCGCTGGTCCAGGCGGCGGACGAAGCGCTCGCCGCGGTACCGAGACTGCTCGTGGTGGACCTGAGCCGCGTCGAGTTCCTGGCCTCGCCGGGGCTGACCGCGCTGCTGATGATCCACCGCAACTCCGCGGCGGGCACCACCGTGCGGATCGTCGCGACCGGCCGCGCCACCCTGCGGCCGATCCAGCTGACCGGCCTCGAGGACAGCCTTTCGCTGTTCCCGACCCAGGAGGCGGCGCTGACGGCTTCCTGAGCCGGCTCAGGCGTGGCGGTGGACCACGAGCAGGGCGACGTCGTCCTGCGCCGGCCGCGAGCCGATCATCGCCGCCATCAGCTGCGCGCACACGCGCTCGGGCTCCCCGGCCCGCACGGTGGCCGCGAGGTCGGTCATGCCGGTGTCCACCGCCCGGTCCCGGCGCTCGACGAGCCCGTCGGTGTAGAGCACCAGCACCCCGCCCGGCGGCAGGGCGACGACCGTGGTCCGCCGGTCGGGGTGCCCGATGGTCAGGCCGATCGGCGGGTCCGGCGGCGCCGTGACGAGCGCGCCCGGCTCGCCCGGGCGCGCCAGCACCGGCGGCAGGTGCCCGGCCAGCGACAGCGTCAGCGTCTCCCGCGGCGGATCGATGATCCCGTAGGCGACGGTGGCCATCGCGCCGTGTTCGAAGTGGTTGGCCTTGCGGTCGAGCTTGCCGAGCGTCTCGGCCGGGTCGTCGCAGTCGAGGGCGTAGGCGCGCAGGGCGCTGCGCAGCCGGCCCATGATCACGGCCGCCTCGAGCCCGTGCCCGGAGACGTCGCCCATCACGACGCCGACCCGGTCGCCCGGCAGCGGGAACAGGTCGTACCAGTCGCCGCCGAGCCCGGCCTCCGCGCCGGGCACGTACCGGGCGGCGAAGCCGAGACCGGGCAGTTCGGGCAGCCGGTCCGGCAGCAGGCTGCGCTGCAGGGCCATGGTGGCGGTGCGGTTCTCCTCGAGGGCCTCCACCTGGATCGCCATGGCGAGGCGGTCGGCGAGCAGCTGCAGGGTGCCGACCTCGGCCTCGGAGAACCGGCGCGGCCGGACGGATCCGACGTGCAGGACGCCGACCAGCTCGCTGCCGGTGATCATCGGCACGCCGAGCATGGCGTGCAGGCCGCGTTCCCACAGCAGGGAGTTCACGACGGTGGTCTCGTCGACGTGGTCGAGGGCGACGGGCGCGCGGTCCTGGGCCACCCGCCCGGCGAACCCGGTACCGACCGGCACGCGCACGCCCTGGTGGACCTCTTCCTCGATGCCCGCGGCCGCGATCGCCACGAGCTGCTGCCCGCCCGCCTGGTGGCGGAGCACGGTCGCGGTGTCGACCTTCAGCACCTCGCGGACGCGGTCCAGGGTCGCGGTGAGCAGCTCGGTCAGGCCGAGGTGGCCGGCGGGGGCGCCGATGATCGTCTCCAGCAGCTGCAGCCGGTCCTGGCCGTCGAGACTCCGCGACATGGACCGACCCTAGCCGGACGTCGTTGGGGGGCCTAGCCATCCCGGGTTTCGCGGGTGGGTCGCCGGGGGTACCAGCCGCGCGTGGAGGTCGACCTGGAATGGGTGGGTGTGCTGCGGCACGGCGAGAGCACCGGGAACGTCGCCCGGGAGGTGGCGGAGACGGCGGGCGCCGACGTGATCGACCTCGCCGAGCGCGACGCCGACGTGCCCCTGACCGGGCCGGGACGGGACCAGGCCACGGCGGCGGGGGAGCTGCTCGCCGGGCACCGGCCGGACGTCGTGGTCACCTCGACCTACCGCCGCGCCTGGGACACCGCCAAGCTGGCCGCGCCGGCCGGGGTGGCGATCGTGCCCGACGAGCGGCTGCGCGATCGCGAGCTCGGCGTCCTGGATCTGCTGACCACCCGTGGCGTCCGCGAGCGCTGGCCCGACGAGGCCCGGCGCAAGCGGCGGCTCGGCCGGTTCTACTACCGGCCCCCGGGCGGCGAGTCCTGGGCGGACGTCGTGCTGCGGGTGCGCTCCCTGCTCGCCGAGCTGAGCGCCGAGCGGCCGGGCGCGCGCGTCCTGCTGAGCGCGCACGAGATGACGGTGTTCGCGCTCCGGTACCTGCTGGAGGGCTTGCCGGAACCGGACCTCATGCGCGCGGCCGCCGCCACGGCGGTCCCCAACGGCTCGCTGACCACCTGGGAACGCGACCGCGACGGCGGCTTCACGATGGTGCTGGCGCAGCGGATCGCCTAGCGCTGGGCGGTGGGCCGGACCACGAGCTCGTTGACGTCGACGCCGTCCGGCTGCCCGATGGCGTACGAGATCGCGCCGGCGATGGCGTCCGGTGGCATCGCGTGCGCGCGGTAGGCGACCATCGCCTCCTTCGCGCCCGGCTCGGTGATCGTGTCGGCCAGCTCGGACTCCACGACGCCCGGTGAGATCGTCGTGACGCGCAGGCTCGGGTCGGACTCCAGGCGCAGGCCTTCGGTGATCGCGCGCGCCGCGTACTTCGTGGCGCAGTAGACCGCCGCCGTCGGCACCACCTCGTACGCGCCCGTCGAGGCGATCGTCACGAAGTGGCCGCCGCCCTGCCGCTCGAAGTGCGGCAGGGTCGCGGCGATCCCGTTGAGCAGGCCGCGGACGTTGACGTCGAGCATCCGGTCCCACTCCTCGACGTGCAAGGAATCCAAGCGGGACAACGGCATCACGCCGGCGTTGGCGACGAACACGTCGATCCGGCCGTGGTCGCGCACCGCCGCGTCGGCGAACGCGGCGACGTCGGCGCGGTCGGTGACGTCCAGGCCGTGCACGTCGGCGCGCCCGCCCGCCGCCAGGATCTCCGCGGCGAGGGCGTCGAGGCGGTCCTTCCGCCGGGCCCCGAGCACGACGTGGTGGCCTTCGGCGGCCAGCCGCACGGCGGTGGCGTGGCCGATGCCGCTGCTGGCCCCGGTGATGAGGACGATCTTCACTGACGTTTCCTTTCAAGGGTTTTCGGGCAGCACAACGAGACTGTCCAATGTGGAATACGCTTAGCGGTTGACGTTCTCCGGCGCGCTTTCGGCGGTCAGGCTGCCCAGCAACGACAACGCCGCTTCCGACGGGCTGCCCGGCTCCGCTTGGTAGACGACCAGCTGCTGCCCGGGCGCGCTGTTCACCGTCAGGGCCTCGTAGCTCAGCGTCAGGTCGCCGACCAGCCGGTGGTGGAACCGCTTGGTCTCGTGGGTCTTCTGCCGGATGTCGTGGCGCGCCCACAGCCTGCGGAACGCCTCGCTCCTGACCGACAGCTCGCCGACCGTCTCGATCAGCCGCGGGTCGTCGGGGTCGATCCCGGCGGCCGCGCGCAGGCCGCCGACGGTGTTGGCCGCGACGCGCTCCCAGTCCGGGTAGAACGCGCGGGCGTCGGGGTCGAGGAACACCAGCCGGACCAGGTCGCCGCTGTGGGTGTGGCCGTCGAACAGCGCCCGGCCCAGCGGGTTGTGCGCCAGCACGGTGAGGCACCGGCCGAGGACCACCGCGGGGGTGGCCGGCCAGCCCGCCATCAGCCGGACCAGGTTCGGGCTGACCTGCTCCCGCCGCCGGGCGCGGCGACGGGCCGCCGGGCGGGCCAGCCGGTGCAGGTGGGCGGTGGCGTCGTCGTCGAGCACCAGGGCCCGCGCCAGCGCGTCGAGGACCTGCTCCGACGGGTGCCGTTCGCGGCCTTGTTCCAGCCGGACGTAGTAGTCGGTGCTGACGCCGGCCAGCAGCGCGACCTCTTCCCGGCGCAGGCCCGCGACGCGCCGCCCGCGGCCGCCGGGCATGCCCAGCTCCTCCGGGCCGACCTGCGCACGGCGGGCCCGGAGGAACTCCCCGAGTACGTTTCCGCTGGTCATGAACCGAGGCTAACCCGGATCAAGCGTGGCTGACTGGCCGCGCCGCACCCACCCTCAGGTGAGGCGGATCGACGTCTCGTCGACGAGGCCGTCGTCCGTCGTCCGCTGCATCGTCGCCCACGCGGTGCGCCCGTCGACGTCCAGCGTCATCACGGCGTTGCCGAAGTGCGGCCCCGACACGCAGTCCCACGTCAGGTCGGTGGGCCGGACGCCGGAGCGGCGCGCGAGCCACCCCATCAGCCCGGTCAGCCGCCGGGACCAGCCGAGCCGGAACACCCGGTTCATGTACCACGGCACGGTGTTGTGCATCGGCGAGCAGGTGAGCTGGTGCACCGGCGCGGCCGGTTCACGCGGGAACCGGGCCCGCGCGACGTAGGCGTGGTGGACGTCGCCGGAGAGCACGTTGACCGAGGCCGCGCCGTCGTCGGCGACCCGGGCGATGAGCTTCGCCAGCCGGTCGAACGACTCGCGGAACGCCGGCCAGTGCTCGAGGTCGGCGAACTGCCGGAACCACTCGGCGGCCTTGCCGCGCACACCCGGCCGGGTGCACGCGCGTTCGTTGATCGACTGCGCGAAGGACAGCGCGGTCGGCAGCAGCCACGGCAGCGACGTGCCGATCAGCAGGTGGTCGACGTCGCCGCCGGCCTGCTCCTCGATCCAGTGGAACTCGTCCTCGCCGATCATCGACCGCACACCCCCTTCGAGGATGCGCCCGGCCCGCGAGTCGATCACGAGCAGCCGGACCGGGCCGAAGTCGCGCCGGTAGGACCAGCGCGTGCCCTTGGCGCCGTCGGCCTCCCGGTCGGCGCGGTCGGCGAACTCGCGCAGCAGCTCCGCGTTGTCCGTGCCGGACGAGCCGACCTGCTGGAAGAGCTTGTCGCCGGCGAGCTCCTCCGGGCCGAGGTTGCCCAGGTGCTGGTAGATCCAGTACGACACCAGCGCGCCGCGGATGCGCTCGGGCCACCACGACGTGGCGGCCATCTCCGCCCGCCAGGCCTGCGAGGTGTTCCAGTCGTCGCGGACGTCGTGGTCGTCGAAGATCATCGACGTCGGCAGCGTGGACAGCAGCCAGCGCACGGCCGGGTCGGACCAGGCCTCGGAGTAGAGGTGGCAGTACTCCTCGAAGTCCGCGACCTCGGTGCCCGGCGGCTGCGAGGTGTCGCGCCGGGTCGCGAGCCACTTCTGCGTGTCGTCGGTGGTTTCGTCGGCGTAGACCTGGTCGCCGAGCAGCACCAGCGACTCCGGCCACTCCTCCTCGGCGAGCTTGGCCATCCGGCGGGCGTACGCGGCGAGCGCGTCCTGCCCGAGGGCGTCCTGCTCGCGCGGCTTGCGGCAGGAGCCGAACACCAGCCGGAACCGGGAGTCCTCGGGGGAGAGCGTGCGGATCCGGCTCGGCGGCAGGTCACCGCCGGGTTCGGGCCAGACGACGTCGCCGTCGAGCCGGACCTCGTACGGCGTGCTCTTCGCCGGTTCGAGGCCGGTGAGCACGACCAGCGCGTAGTGGTGGCCGGAGACCTCGAAGGTCCGGGCGGTCGCGTCACCGGCGCCGACCTCGCACGGGCCGTCCGTCTCGACCCAGATCGTCGCCGACGTGGCGTCGACGTGCCGGAGGAGCGGGCCCAGCAGCAGCGCGGTCATCCGGCGATCCTCCCAGAACCGCGTCGTCCCGGCCGTCCGGCACGCAGTGCGCGGTGCGAAAGCCTCCGAAACATACCGATAGTCGTTGACCGGTTCCGGGGTGCGACGAACGATCGAGAGCGCTGCGCGCCCTGCCCCGGAAAGGAATCCCGAGTGAGAAGACTGCTCACTGTGCTGCTGGCCGCCGTCGTGCCGGTGGTCGCCGCGGTCGTGCTGCTCGTCGCGCAGCCCGCGTCCGCGGCGTCGCTGACCCGCGTGACCGGCTTCGGCACCAACCCCAGCAACCTGAACATGTACACCTACGTCCCGGACCGGGTGGCGGCCAAGCCGGCGCTGCTGGTCGCGATCCACTACTGCACCGGCTCGGCTTCGGCGGTCTTCAACGGCTACGCCCGCGACTACGTCACCGCGGCCGACCAGTACGGGTACGTCATCGTGTTCCCGGAGGCCACCCGCAGCGGCGCCTGCTTCGACGTCTCGTCACCGCAGGCGCTGACCCGGGGCGGCGGCAGCGACCCGGTCGGCATCCTCTCGATGGTCGACTACGCGAAGCAGCACTACAACGTCGACCCTTCCCGGGTCTACGTCACCGGGTTCTCCTCGGGCGCGATGATGACGAACGTGCTCGCCGCGGAGTACCCGGACGTGTTCGCCGCCGGGTCGGCGTTCATGGGCGTGCCCGCCGGCTGCTTCGGCACCACCGACGGGTCGAGCTGGAACTCCCAGTGCGCGAACGGCCAGCTGACGAAGACCGCGCAGCAGTGGGGTGACCAGGCCCGGCAGATGAGCGGCGGGCGCAGCGGCCCGTACCCGCGGATGCAGCTGTGGCACGGCACCGCCGACGACACCCTGCGTTACCCGAACTTCGGCGAAGAGGTCAAGCAGTGGACCAACCTCGCCGGGGTGAGCCAGACGGCGTCGGGCACCGACCAGCCGCAGTCCGGCTGGACCCGCGCCCGCTACGGCGGCACCGGCGTCCAGGCGCCGGTCGAGGCGATCAGCGTCCAGGGCGCCGGGCACGTGCTGCCGCAGAGCGGCATGGTGGCCTACGCGATCGCGTACCTCGGCCTGAACAGCGGCGGCACGACCACGACCACGCCGACCGCCCCGACCACGCCCACCACGACGACGTCGCCCCCGCCGACCGCGGGCACCACGCTCGGCGGCGCGGCCGCGCGGACCGGCCGGTACTTCGGCACGGCCGTCTCGGCGAGCAAGCTCTCGGACAGCGTCTACACCGGCATCCTGAGCCGTGAGTTCAGCATGATCACGCCCGAGAACGAGATGAAGATCGACGCGACCGAGCCGAACCAGGGCCAGTTCTCCTACGGCAACGCCGACCGGATCGTGGCCCAGGCCAAGTCCCAGGGTGCCCAGGTCCGCGGGCACACGCTGGCCTGGCACTCGCAGCAGCCCGGCTGGATGCAGAGCATGGAGGGCTCTTCGCTGCGCTCGGCGATGCTCAACCACGTCACGCAGGTCGCGACGCACTACCGCGGCCAGCTCTACTCGTGGGACGTGGTGAACGAGGCGTTCGCCGACGGCAGTTCCGGTGCCCGCCGCGACTCCAACCTGCAGCGCACTGGCAACGACTGGATCGAGGCGGCGTTCCGCGCCGCCCGGGCGGCCGATCCGAACGCGAAGCTCTGCTACAACGACTACAACACCGACGACTGGAGCCAGGCGAAGACCCAGGCCGTGTACCGCATGGTGCAGGACTTCAAGTCCCGCGGCGTGCCGATCGACTGCGTCGGCTTCCAGTCGCACTTCAACAGCGCCAGCCCGGTGCCGTCGAACTACCGGACCACGCTGCAGAACTTCGCCGACCTCGGCGTGGACGTCCAGATCACCGAGCTGGACATCGAGGGGTCGGGCACCACGCAGGCGAGCAGCTTCCGCACGGTCACGAACGCCTGCCTCGCGGTGGCGCGCTGCAACGGCCTGACCGTGTGGGGCATCCGGGACACCGACTCCTGGCGCGCGTCGGCCACCCCGCTGCTGTTCGACGGCAGCGGCACCAAGAAGGCCGCCTACACCGCGGTCCTCGACGCGCTGAACGGCGGCACCACGACCACGCCGCCGCCGACCACGACCACCCCGCCGCCGACGACCACGACCCCGCCGCCGTCGGGCGGGTGCACCGGGGCCTACACCAAGACAGCGGAGTGGAACGTCGGCTTCAACGGTCAGGTGAGCGTGACGGGCTCGAACAACTGGGTGCTCACGATCACCTTCCACGCACCCCAGAAGGTCATCGGCAGCTGGAACTACACCGGCACCTGGGACAGCACCGGGTACGTGCTGACCGCGAAACCCAACGGCAGCGGCAACGTCATCGGGTTCACCGTCGAGCACGGCGGGAACCTGACGGCGCCCACCGTGACCTGCGGGACGTCCTGACGGGTCAGAACAACCGGCCGACCTCGTCCGCGGGCGGTTCCTCCAGGCTCAGGAGGAACCGCTTGCGGGCCAGGCCGCCGGCGTACCCGGTCAGGCTCCCGCTCGTGCCGACCACCCGGTGGCACGGCACGATGACGCTGATCGGGTTCCAGCCGTTGGCGTTGCCGACGGCCTGCGCGGCACCCGGGTCGCCCAGTGCGGCGGCCAGCTGCCCGTAGGTGCGGGTCTCGCCGAACGGGATCTTCGTCAGCAGGTCCCAGACCTGCTTTTCGAACGCGGAACCACGCGGCGCGAGCTCCAGGTCGAACTCGCGCCGCGTGCCCGCGAAGTACTCGCCCAGCTGTGCTTCCACGACCTCGAAACCGGTCTCGGTGCGCTCCCCGAGGTCGGTCATCCGGGGCGTGCGCAGGTGGCCGTCGAAGTAGAGGCCGAGCAGCGCCCCGGCCGCGTCACCGACGAGGGTCAGTGGCCCGATGGGGGAGTCGATGACGGTGTGCCGGACGCTCATGGCGCCAGCTTATCGGCTCAGGAATCGCTGACCTTGACCGACAGCGAGTCGACGCTCATCTCGGCGCCCGGCGTAATGTCCGCACCCGGGGAGGTGCAGCCGCAGACCTTGTTCGGGTAGGAGCCGCCGATCGCGACGTCGAAGATGACGAAGAACCCGTGGTCGACCGCGGCCTTCCAGGTCGCGTCGGACACCTGGTTCTGCTTGACGGAGTAGGTCTGGTTGCCGTCGAGGTAGAACCGCAGTTCCTCCGCGGCGGCGTCGCGGCGGTCCACCACGACCGAGTAGGAGTGGTAGCCGTCCTGGCAGCCCGGGCAGTCCTGCAGGTCGCTCGTGATGCCGTCCGGGTCGTGGCACTCGCCCTGCCACTGTCCACAGTGGAAGGTGGTGGAGTGCTTGCTGAGCGCGTTGACGTCCTCCATGATGTCGAGCTCGCCGATGCTCGGCCAGTTCGTCGCGCCGACCGGCCGCGCGTCGCCGCCCATCGCCCAGAACGCCGGCCAGTAGCCGAGCCCGCTGGCCGGCGACGGCTGCTTGAGCGACGCGCTGATCTCCAGCTGCCCACCGGCCGGGGCGGCGAAGTCGGTCCGCTGCGTCTCGATCCGGCCGGAGGTCCAGTTGCCCGCGGCGTCGCGCAGCGGCTGGATGGCGAGGTGGCCGGCGCCGTCGTGGTAGACGTTGTCGGTCGAGTCCGTCGCCGTCTCGAGCTCGCCGGTGCCCCAGGCGCCCGCGCCGCCCGGGTAGCCGGTTCCCCTGTCGTAGAGCCAGTCCTGGGTGTTCAGGCCGGTACCGGCCGCGCCGTCGAAGTCGTCCTGGAACACGGTGGTCCAGGTCTCCGCGGCGGACGTCGTCGCGGGGGCGAGGAAGGGGAGTGACAACGTTGCCATCACGGCGGTCAGTCGCAGGAAACGCTTGCTGGGCTGCATGGGGTCCGCTTTCTCTGTGATGAAGCCGGAAAGGGGGTGCGTCCACCTGCGAGGCCGTCCACTGTCACCGACCGTTCGCGGGGAAGTCAAGGCCCCTGCCCGGAATTACCCGCGACCCGGTACCCGGGGGCAGGGCCTGGCCGGGATTGTTTGAAAATTCTCCGCGCGGGGCATCGCGCGCGCCGGGTGCGAACGGTGGTCTAGACCTACCTTGGAGGGGTTGTCAGGCCCGGCCGGCGGCGTTCATAGTTTGTTGGCGTCCACAACGAATCTGCGAGCGCGGCCTGTGTCTCCATTGTGGAGCACGCCGCGTGTTCTGGTAATCCTCAAAGTGGAGGAATCATGATCTCGCGCCGCTCGTTCCTGAGCCTTTCGGCGGCCACGCTCGCCACCGCCACCGTGCTGCCCCTGGCCCGCACCGCCTACGCCGCGACGCCGTCGACCTTCGGTCTCAAACTGGTCAACAACTCCGGCTCCGGCACCGTGTACGCCTACGTCACCGGCACGACCCCGGACGGCCGGCTGGTCCTGCTGCGCGCCGACGGCTCGCCGTACTACCCGGACTCGCCCGGCGCCGCGCACACGCCGTTGCCGGAGGACTGCGCCATCCCGGTCGGTTCCGGGGCCCAGGTCTCCGTGCCGAAGATGGGCGGCGCGCGGATCTACGTCGTCACGGACGCGAAGCTGGACTTCTTCCTCGACCCGGGGCCGGCCCTGGTGCACCCGAGCTTCCTGAACACCGCCGATCCCAACTTCGGGAAGAACTGGTCGTTCAGCGAGTTCACGTTCAACGACGAGCAGCTGTTCGCCAACATCAGCTACGTCGACTTCGTCGGGATGCCGATGGGCCTGTCGCTCACGACGTCCGGCTCGGGCACGAAAACCGTCAACGGCCTGCCTTCGGGGTCGCTGGACGCCATCTCATCGGAGCTGACGGCGCTGGGCGGCAACTGGCCGGGGCTGGTGCAGACCGGCGGCGGCGGGAACCTGCGCGCGCTGTCGCCGCACCACCACGCCGACCAGTTCGGCGGGTACCTCGACGGCTACATCGACCAGGTCTGGCAGAAGTACGAGGGCACGGACCTCGTGGTGGACTCGCAGAACCCCGGCCTGGGCACGTTCACCGGCCGCGTCACGGGCGGCCGGCTGGTGCTCGGAGGCGAGTCCTTCGCGAAGCCGGCCACGGCGGACGTCTGGAGCTGCGACAGCGGTCCGTTCGCCATCGCGGCCGGCGCGAGCGACGCGCGCAAGAGCATCATCCCGCGCCTGGCGGCGGCCCTGAACCGGACGACGTTGCTGGACAACGCGAACCAGCCGACGGCGGAGGACCCGGCGAAGTTCTACCTGGGCGACGTCACCAACCACTACGCCCGCATCGTCCACTCGAAACTGCCCGACAACCGGGGCTACGCGTTCCCGTACGACGACGTCAGCCCGGGCCCGGACTTCAGTGGCGCGGTGTTCGCCGGCGACCCGGACGTGCTGACGATCACGGTGGGAGCGACCCATGGCTGAGCCCGTTCAAAAACTGTCGGTGGTGGCGGTTAGCCTCATGGCATGAACACGGACGACGCGACGGTCCCGGCGGACCAGCTCACCAAGGGCCAGTGGTTCTGGCACGAGCCCGCCCCGGGGCTGCCCGCGTGGCAGCTACAGGTGACTTCGGCGGACATCCTGGAGGATTCCGTCGAGATCTTCACCACGGACGAGGAGCGCGAACTGGTGTCGTACCCGCGCAACCGCCTCGTGCGGCTGGCCAGCGCGGCCTGAGGTTCCCTGAAACGCGGTGGGCCGGTTCCGGCTCACCGCGTTTCTCGGCTTTCGAGCCTGCTCATCGCATTTCAGTGAGCGATGCCGGAGTGACTGACGGTATTCGGGCTGGTGGTCGCCCGCTGCTTCGTCAGCCGTGATGTTCTTTCATCTTGCTCGATTTCCCGAATCGGCCGGCCTCTTGCTCGCGCTCTCGTTCGCCGGCGGGGTTCAGGCCGCACCCGCGTGCCGCAAGGCGGCCGGGCGCCAGGTCATCCGGACCGTCGTGCCCTGCTCACCGGTGTCGATGTCGGACTGGTCGGTCACCTTGTCGATCAGCAGCAGGCCGCGGCCGCCCGAGGTGCGCAGGCCCGCGGTGCGGGGGCGGCTCGCGCGGGTCGCCGGGATACCGCAGCCGGTGTCGGTGACCGTCACGGTCACGGCGTCACCCACCCGCGCGGCCTGCAGGCGCGCCCAGCCGTGCTTGTCCGGGTAAGCGTGGGCCGCGACGTTCGCCAGCGCTTCGTAGGTCGCCAGCGTGATGTCGTGCGTGCTCTCCGGGTCCAGGGGGAGGGCGGCCAGCCAGCGGATGAGCTTGCGGCGCAGGTCGGCGACGTCGTTGGGCAGCGCCGGCGCGAGTTCTTCGAAGGTCGGGGTGACCACGGTCCCGGACCCCGCGGGGAGGCGGTCGGGGGACGTGGTCCCGGGTAGGCCGTCGTCGGCGGTCTCGCCGGTGCCGACGTCCGGTTCCGGGGTGTATCGATGCACGGTGTGCTCCCATCCGTCGCCACGGTTCGGCGGGCTTCCCTGGAGACCTACCCACCGCCACCAGATCTCACGCATTGTGCTTCGGGGAAAGTCCGGCTACAGTGAAGGTGCTCCTCGCGGACGTCGGCCTCCAGGTCGCCCGGAGGAAGCTCCCGGATCCAGGCCAGCTCGGCCTCTTTCCTTCCCTTTCACGGCCCGCCGCCGTCCGCGCGCCGGCCGTTCCCGCATTCAGGAGAAAACCATGCCTTTCCACGGAATCCTTGACGTACAAGAAAAATCCGCCTTCGTCCGCGCCGGCTACCGGCGCGCCGACGGCGACGTCACCATCCCGCTTTCCGTCGTCCGCAAGCACAAGCTGCGCACGGGCGACGAAATCACCGGCACCGCCGAGGAAATCATCAGCGTCGACGGCGTCAACCCCGCCACGCGGCGCCCGCACTTCGACGACCTCGTCCCGGTGCACCCCGACGAGCGCCTGCTGCTCGAAACCACCCCGGCGCGGGTCCTGACCCGCGTCATCGACCTCGTCACCCCGATCGGCAAAGGTCAGCGCGCGCTGGTCGTCTCGCCGCCGAAGGCGGGGAAAACCACGGTGCTGAGCGAAATCGCGCACGGCATCGCCACCAACCACCCGGAGTGCAGGCTCATGGTACTGCTCGCCGACGAGCGTCCGGAGGAGGTCACCGAACTGCGCCGCACCGTGCGCGGGGAGGTGATCGCGTCCACATTCGACCGCCCGCCGGCCGAACACGTAGCGATCGCGGAACTGGCGGTCGAGCGCGCCAAGCGCCTGGTGGAGCGCGGCGAAGACGTCGTGCTGCTGCTCGACTCCCTGACCCGCCTCGGGCGCGCGTACAACCTGTCGGCCCGCCCTTCGGGCCGCACCCTCTCCGGAGGCGTCGACGCGGCGGCCCTGCAGCCGATGAAGCGCATCCTGGGCGCCGCAAGGAACGTCGAGGGCGGCGGTTCCCTCACGATCATCGCGACCGCGCTGGTGGAAACCGGTTCACTGGCCGACACGGTGTTCTTCGAGGAGCTGAAGAGCACCGGCAACGCCGAGCTGAAACTGGACCGGCGTACGGCAGAACGCCGAGTCTTCCCGGCGGTAGACCTGGCCGCATCCGGCACCCGCCGCGAGGAACTGCTGGTGACACCGGAGGAACTGGCCGCAATGCGCGACGTCCGCCGAGCACTGCAGGGCCCGCACGCGGTGGAGCAACTGCTGGACCAGCTCCGCAAGACGGGTTCGAACGCCGAGTTCCTGCTCCGCGTAACCGGCGCGGCCGCGCTGCCGCAGGCCGCCTGAGCCGCTCAGCTGCAGTGCCCGTTCGGCCACAGTGGCCACTCGCTCGGTGCCTGCCCAGCCGCTGTGTCTGCTCGGCCACTGTGTCTGCTCAGCCACTGGGCGCCTGCAAGTTGCACACCCACCCGGCCGCAGCGCGCCTGCTCAGCCGGGCTGGTTCGGTTCCTGCCGCTATGGGCAGCCCGGCCGGCCGTTGGACCCGCCGCAGTGCCGTTCGGTCCGCCGCCGTGCGCTGGCCGACCGGATCGCTGCCCGACCGGATCGCTGGCCGACCGGATCGCTGGCCGACCGGATCGCTGGCCGACCGGATCGCTGGCCGACCGGATCGCTGGCCGACCGGATCGCTGGCCGACCGGATCGCTGCCCGACCGGATCGCTGCCCGACCCAATCGCTGGCCGACCCAATCGCTGGCCGACCGGATCGCTGGCCGACCGGATCGCTGGCCGACCGGATCGCTGGCCGACCGGATCGCTGGCCGACCGGATCGCTGGCCGACCGGATCGCTGGCCGACCGGATCGCTGCCCGACCCAATCGCTGCCCGACCCAATCGCTGGCCGACCGGATCGCTGGCCGACCGGATCGCTGGCCGACCGGATCGCTGCCCGACCCAATCGCTGCCCGACCCAATCGCTGGCCGACCGGATCGCTGCCCGACCGGATCGCTGGCCGACCGGATCGCTGGCCGACCCGATCGCTCGCCGGCTCAGGCGCTCGCACCCGCGCGATCGGGCTAGTTCGGTCCGCCGGGAGTGCTAGCCGACCCAAGCGCCCGCCAACGCAAGCTCTCGCCCGCCAGCGGCCGGGCGCCGCTACAGTCGCTGCGACACCTCAGCCGCCGCCGGTCCGCGCGACCGCCCCGGCCACGCTCAAGCGCCGCGGCCGGTGGTCTGTTGCAGCTCGTCGATGCGCTTGGAGGCCTCGGCCTTCGTCAGGTCCTCCGGCACCTCCTGACCCGCCTCCTGGGCGAGCGTCTGCAGGTAGGACTTCTGCGGCCCGGTCATCGGCTCGTCGCCGGTGGTCCAGTCGCTCGGGTCCTTCTCCGGGTTGGGTTCCGGCTGTTCGGTCATCACCACTCCATTCGAACGTCTGTTCGCCTGAGTCCGACTGTAACCCAGAGCCCCGACAGTTTCCGTGCACGTCCCCGCGGAGGAGTTTCCCCGCGAATCCCGTCCGGAAACGCGAAATCCGTCCACGGTGGCGTAAACACCACTGTGGACGGATTCCGCGAAACGTCAGGCCGTCGGGCGGGTCGCTCCGGCGTACTCGCTCATCAGCGGGGAGATCTTGACCACGTCACCACTGGTGGGGGCGTGGACCATCTTTCCGTCGCCGATGTACATCCCGATGTGCGATACCGGGGAGTAGTAGGCGACCAGGTCGCCCGGCTGCAGCTGGTCGCGCGACACCGACGTGCCGAAGCCCGCCTGCGCCGCCGAGTTGCGCGGCAGGGTGATGCCGGCCTGCTTGTAGGCCCACTGCATCAGGCCCGAGCAGTCGAACGTGCTCGGTCCGGTCGCGCCCCAGACGTAGGCGCTGCCCAGCTTGCTCAGCGCCGCGTTGACCGCGGTCTGGGCGGCCCCGGTCGCCGCCTTGACGGTGGGGGCCTTGCCGCCGGTGTCCTTCTGCGCGGCCTTGTCGGCCGTGCTGAGGGTCTTGCTCTGCGCCTCGATCTGGTCGATCTGGGTCTGCAGGTTCTTCTTCTTGCCCTCGATGTCCGAGGTCAGCTTGGCCGCCGCGTCGCGGGCGTCGGTCGCCTTCTTCGCGGCGTCCGTCGCCGTCTTCTCGGCGGTCTTGGCCTTCTCGGCCGCGCCGCTGAGGTTGTCCATCGCGGAGTTCTTGTCGGTCGCGATGACCTCGAGGGCCGACGAGCGGTCCAGGAAGTCCTGCGTCGACGTGCCGGCCAGCAGCGCGGACAGCTTGTTGAGCTGGACGCCGCTGGTGAACGACGCGTTGGCGAACTTGTCCACCTGGGACTGGTACTTCTGCTTCGCGTCGGCGGCCTCGGCGCCCGCGGTCTTCGCCGCGTCGACGTCGGTGGTGGCCTTGTCGAGCTCACCCTGCTTGGTGGTGAGGTCGGCCTGGGCCTTGAGCAGGTCTTCGTTGAGCTTCTCGGCCTGCGCCGCGAGGTCGCGGTACTTGGCCAGGGCCTCCGACCCGGTGGGCGGAGCCTGGAGAACGGGGATCGGGGCGGCGGTGGCCGCGGGGTCCGCGACGGTGATCACTGCGATCACCGCGGCGGCCGCGAGGGCACCTGACACCACGCGCTTGACGGGATGCGAATGCACGGTCGCGCGGGTCTCCTTTGCTGTTCGGCCGCCGGTCGGGACCGGGGCGGCGAGTCGGGGGCCTCGTCCGCACTGCCCCGTCACGGTGCGCGCTCTCCCGCAACAGGTGAGCCACGCGGTGTGGGGGTCCGGTACCCGGCAGGGGGGTATCGGCGGCGATCTCGCGTAGCCACCTGTCGGCGGCGCGGGGCCGCGAGATCTCGAACAGGTTACGAAAAGAACACGGGAGAGTCCAGGGGGTTCGCGTCGGAACTCTCCGTGACGGCCGGAATCATCGCTGGACCAGGCGCGCTGCGAAAACTTGTGTCCGGCCTGACAGGCCGTGACGGCGTTGCTTACCCTACCCCCCTAGGGTATATCTGGGGCATGAGCACCATCGCAGCGAAGTTTTCCGCCTACGGCGCGGCGCTCGTCCTGGTCGCCGGGGGAGCCTGGGCGCTCGGGACCGCCGCCGGTCCCTTCCCCCAGGCCGAGGCCCACGGCGACATCCACAGCGACACCCACAGCGACACCCACGGCGAAGCCGTCGTCGGCCTGCCCGGCGGCCTCGCCTCGGCCCTGGACGGCTACACCCTGACGCCCGCCACCACGACACTCACGCCGGGCGTGGCCACCCGCTTCACGTTCCGGATCACCGGCCCTGACGGCGTCCGCGTGACCGCGTTCGACGTCGAGCACGAGAAGCGGCTCCACTTCATCGTCGTCCGCCGGGACACCGCCGGTTACCAGCACCTGCACCCCGACCTGGGCGCCGACGGCACGTGGACCGTGCCGCTCACCGTCGCCGATGCGGGCAGCTACCGCGCCTTCGCCGACTTCACGCCTTCGGGCGCGAAGCCGCTGACGCTCGGCGTAGACCTCGTCGCGCCGGGGGTGTTCCAGCCGGTCGAGCCCCCGGAGACGCGCGTCGCGGACGTCGACGGCCACCACGTCCGGCTCGACGGCGACCTCGTCGCCGGGCGGGCGTCCCGGCTGACGGCGACCGTCACCGAGGACGGCCGTCCGGTCACCGACCTGCAGCCCTACCTGGGCGCGGCCGGCCACCTCGTCGCGCTGCGCGGCGGCGACCTGGCGTACCTGCACGTCCACCCGGCCGGGCCCGGGCTCACCTTCGTGGCCGAGGTGCCGTCGGCCGGTACCTACCGGCTGTTCCTGGACTTCCGCCACGGCAACGTCGTCCGCACCGCCGCGTTCACCGTCACCACCGGAACGGGGGTACCGCGATGACCGTCGACCTCGCGATCACCGGCATGACCTGCGCGTCCTGCGCGATGCGGATCGAACGCAAGCTCAACAAGCTGGCCGGCGTCACCGCGACCGTCAACTACGCCACGGCGAAGGCGAAAGTCGCCTACTCCGGCGACGTCGAGCCGAAAGACCTGGTGGCGCAAGTCGAAGCGGCGGGCTACCGCGCGAAACTGCCCGCCGACGAGCCACCGGCGGCAGTCGAAGACGACGGCACCCGGACCTTGCGGCAACGGCTCGTCGTCTCGGCCGTGCTCGCCGTACCGGTGATCCTGCTGGCGATGGTGCCCGCGTGGCAGTTCACCTACTGGCAGTGGATTTCGCTCACCCTCGCCGCGCCGGTGCTGGTGTGGGGCGCGTGGCCGTTCCACCGCGCCGCGTTCGCCAACCTGCGCCACGGCGCCGCCACGATGGACACGCTCATCTCGCTGGGCACGCTCGCCGCGCTCGGCTGGTCGCTGTACGCGCTGCTGTTCGGCACCGCGGGCACCCCCGGCCTGCGGCACCCGTTCGAGCTCACCGTCGAGCGGATGTCCGGCGACGGCGCGATCTACCTCGAGGTCGCCGCCGGCGTCACGACGTTCATCCTGGCCGGGCGCTACTTCGAGGCCCGCGCCAAGCGACGCGCCGGTGCCGCGCTGCGGGCGCTGCTCGACCTCGGCGCCAAGGACGTCGCCGTCCTGCGCGACGGCCGTGAGCTGCGGATCCCGGTCGGCGAGCTGGCCGTCGGCGATCGGTTCGTCGTACGACCGGGGGAGAAGGTGGCCACCGACGGCGTCGTCGAGGACGGCGGGTCCGCGATCGACGCGAGCCTGCTGACCGGCGAGAGCGTGCCGGTCGAGGTCGGGCCGGGCGACGCCGTGGCGGGCGCGACGGTCAACGTCGGCGGCCGGCTCGTCGTCCGGGCCACGAAGGTCGGCGCCGACACGCAGCTGGCGCGGACCGCGCGGCTCGTGGAGGCGGCGCAGACCGGGAAAGCACAGGTCCAGCGGCTCGCGGACCGCGTCTCGGCGGTGTTCGTCCCGATCGTCATCGCGCTGGCCGTGGCGACGCTCGCCTTCTGGCTCGGCGCGGGCGGGACGCCGTCGGCCGCGTTCACCGCCGCGGTCGCGGTGCTGATCATCGCCTGCCCGTGCGCGCTGGGCCTGGCCACGCCGACGGCGCTGCTGGTCGGCACCGGCCGCGGCGCCCAGCTCGGGATCCTGATCAAGGGCCCGGAGGTGCTGGAGTCGACCCGGCGCGTCGACACCGTCGTGCTGGACAAGACCGGCACGGTGACGACCGGCCGGATGGCGCTGGTCGAGGGGGACGGCGAGGTGCTGCGGCTCGCGGGGGCCGTCGAGGCCGCGTCCGAGCACCCGGTGGCCCGCGCGATCGCGGCCGCCGCCCGGGAGCGGTTCGGCGCGCTGCCCGCGGTGTCGCAGTTCCGGAGCACGCCCGGGCTGGGCGTGACCGGCGTGGTCGAGGGCCGCACGGTGCGCGTCGGGCGAGCGGACGCCGCCGGGGCCGAGCTGACCACGGTCGCCGTGACCTGGGACGGCGAGGTCCGCGGCACGCTGGCCGTGGCCGACACCGTCAAGCCGACGTCGGCCGAGGCGGTCCGGCGGCTGCGCGGGCTCGGGCTGACGCCGATCCTGCTGACCGGCGACAGCGCCGTCGTCGCCCGCGCGGTGGCCGCGGCGGTCGGCATCGACCGGGTGATCGCCGAGGTGCTGCCGCACGACAAGGCCGCCGTCGTCGAGCGGCTCCAGGCGGACGGGCACGTGGTCGCCATGGCCGGCGACGGCGTCAACGACGCGGCCGCGCTCGCCCAGGCCGACCTGGGGCTGGCCATGGGCACCGGCACCGACGTCGCGATCGAGGCGGCCGACCTGACGCTCGTGCGCGGTGACCTGCGCGTGGCGGCCGACGCGATCCGGCTGGCGCGCCGGACGCTGCGGACGATCAAGGGCAACCTGTTCTGGGCGTTCGCCTACAACGTCGCCGCGCTGCCGCTCGCCGCCGCGGGCCTGCTGAACCCGATGATCGCCGGGGCGGCGATGGCCGTCAGCTCGGTCTTCGTCGTCACGAACAGCCTGCGTCTGCGCCGGTTTGAACAAGCACGGCCGAACAAGCACGGCCGGGTGGGCACGGATGGGTGATTGGAGCCCGTTTGTACGTCCCTTGTATCCGTTCGCGTGATCCTGATGGCGGCAGGGATTCCGACGAGTGGAGGACAGGGATGTTCACGAAGGCCGCCGTGTTGACGGCACTCACCGCCGCGACGCTCGCTGTGGCGGCGCCGGCCCAGGCCGCGCCCGCGGTCGCAGCCGCGCTGCCCACGGCGAACATGGAGGCCGTGCTCAAGGCGGCCCAGATCGACCCGCGCCGCGCCGACGACACCCAGACGCCGGGCGCGCATGCCGGCGTCCTGCTGGTCGAGCAGGCGTTGCAGGCGAAGGGGCTGCTGGACAGCAAGTACGTCGACGGCTACTTCGGCACGACGACGATCACGGCGTACTCGCAGTACCAGAAGTCGTTGGGCTACACCGGGATCGACGCTTCGGGCCTGCCCGGCAAGACGTCGCTGGAGAAGCTGGGCGCGAGCCGCTACACCGTGACGAGCGCGGTGTCCGCGGGCAGCCGCGTGGCCTACCGCGGAGTCACGATCAACACCCGCACCAAGGCGATGCTGCTGGCGGCGGAGAAGATCGCCGGCTTCACCGTCAGCCTGACCCAGGGTTCCTACAACCCGGGCGGGGTCGATGCTTCGGCCGGGACGCACGACGGCGGCGGCGCGATGGACATCTCGGTGTCCGGCATGTCGGCGGCGACCCGCACGACCCTGCTGAAGGCGCTGCGCAACGTCGGGTTCGCGGCCTGGTACCGCACGCCGGACCAGGGTTTCGCCTACCACATCCACGCGATGGCGATCTCCGACCCGGACCTCTCGTCGGGCGCGCAGCACCAGACGGGCGACTACTACCTGGGCAAGAACGGCCTGGCCGGCCGCGGCGCCGACGACGGCCCCTCGGTCACGAAGGTCACCTGGGAGGAGTACCAGCGCGGCTGACGTTGCGCTTGAAGTCCGTGAAGGCCCCCTTACCGGCCATAAGAGCCGGTAAGGGGGCCTTCACGGCGTTCGTGGTGGCACGGCCGGGCGCGGCGGTGGTTTGATCGTGGTGACGACGCAACACGGGGGTTGATCCGATGGCTGAGAAGGCGTTCCGGTTCGGTGTGGTCGCGGCGGCCCAGGAGGGCGGCGCGAAGTGGCGGGAGACCGCGCGCCGGGCCGAAGAGCTGGGGTACTCGACCCTGCTCTCGCCGGACAACCTGAACCTGCCGACCCCGACGGCGTCGCTCGCGACGGCCGCCGCCGTCACGACGACCCTGCGGGTGGGCTCGTTCGTGCTGGCCAGCCCGCTGCGCACGGCACGCGCGGCCGCCTGGGAAGCGCACAGCCTGACGGCGATGACCGACGGCCGGTTCGAGCTGGGCCTGGGCACCGGCCTGGCGTCGATGCGCCGGCAGGCCGAGGAGCTGGGCCTGCCCTACGGTACCGGCCAGGAGCGGCTCGACTCGATCTCCGAGACGATCGACCACGTCCGCCGCCTCGACGGTGACGTGCACACGCCGGTGATGCTCGCCGCGGGCGGTCCCAAGGCCCGTCGGCTCGCCGCGGCGAAGGCCGACATCGTCACCCTCGCCGGGGGTGTGCTGACCACCCGCGACGAGTTCGCGTCGCACGTCGAGGAGATCCGGACCGCGGCCGACGGCCGGGACATCGAGCTGGCCATGAACATCTTCGTCGTCGGCGAGGTCGTCCCGCCGTGGATCCGCGGGTTCATCGGCGTCGACGCCGCGACGCTCATCGAGCACGACTCGCTGACCATGCTGCGCGGCGGCGTCGACGACATGGCGGGTGAGCTGGAACGCCGTCGCGACGAGCTCGGCGTCTCCTACGTCAGCGTCAACAGCGCCTTCATCGAGGAGTTCGCGCCGCTGGTGGCGCTGCTGACGGGGAAGTGAGCGTCGCCGGGTCGGTGTTGGCGCCGCAGAGCAGGACGGCGACGCGCTCGCCGGGCGCGGGCACGTAGGCGCCGCTGAGCAACGCGGCGTAGGCCGTGGCCCCGCCCGCTTCGACGGCGAGGCGGTAGCGGTCCCACAGCGTCGTCCGGGCTTCGGCGATCGCGGCGTCCCCGACCAGCACCGACCCCGCGCCCGTGCGGGTGGCGACCGCGAAGGCGATGTCCCCGAGCCGGGACGCGCCGAGTGAGTCGGCGGCCAGGCCGGACACCTCGACCTGGACCGGCTCACCGGCTTCGAGAGCCGCGTGGAGGGTCGGGATCGTGCGCGGCTCGACGCCGACCACGCGCGCGCGGCCCTCGACCGCCGCGGCGATGCCGGCCAGGAGCCCGCCGCCGCCGACCGCGACCAGGATCGTGTCGAGCCCGTCCACCTGCTCCAGCAGTTCCAGGCCGACCGTGCCCTGGCCGGCGCAGATCTCCGGCTGGTCGTAGGCGTGGCAGAACAACGCGCCGCTGTCGGCCGCGTGCTTCACCGCCGCGTCGTAGGCGTCGGCGTACTTGTCGCCGACGAGCTCGACGGCCGCGCCGAGCGCGTGCAGCTTCGCCACCTTGACCGCGGGCGCGGTGGTGGGGACGAAAACCCTTGCGGGCACACCGAATTCGTGGGCCGCGTGGGCGACGGCGAGGCCCGCGTTGCCGCCCGACGCGGCGACCACCCCGGCCGCCGCGATGTCACCGGCCGCCAAGATCCGGTTGAACGCGCCGCGGGCCTTGAACGACCCGGTGTGCTGCAGGTGTTCCAGCTTGAACCACACGCCGTCGGCCGTGAAGACCGGCGTCCGGCGGACCCGGCCGTGGATCCGGGTGGCGGCGCGTTCGACGTCCGAAGTGCTGATCATGACCTCAGCATGCGCGCGCCCGGCCGTAAGCACCAGCGGCGTCTCCTATGCTGGCGTTAGCAACGCTTACGGCTGGAGGCTCCCGTGCTCGACGCCCACCGCCTGGCCCTGCTCGCCGAGGTCGCCCACGCCGGGTCCATCGCCGGTGCGGCACAACGGCTTTCGTTCACGCCGTCCGCCGTCTCGCAGCAGCTGGCCAAGCTCGAACGCGACGTCGGCGCACCGTTGGTGCACCGCAACCCGCGCGGCGTCACGCTCACCGCCGTCGGCGAAGCTCTGCTGACGCACGCCGAGACGATCGTCGGGGAGCTGCTGACCGCCGAGCGGACCGTGCGGGCGCTGCTCGGCGAGGAACCGGCGCAGCTGACCGTCGGCACGTTCGCCAGCGCGGGCGCGACGCTCGTCCCGGCCGCGCTCGCGGGCTTCCGCGAGGCCCACCCGGCGGTCGCGCTGCGGCTGCTGGACCTGGAACCACCCGACGGCTACGGCCTGGTCAGCTCGCGCGAGCTGGATCTCCTGATCACCCACCACTATCCCGGCGCGGTGCTGCCCGACCCGCGTGGGCTGGAACGCTCGTTGCTGCGCTCGGAGCGGTTCCGCCTGATCCTCCCGGTGGGCCACGCGAAAGCGGCCGTCCGCCGCCTCACCCTGCGCGGGCTCGCGGGGGAGGACTGGATCTCGGGCAGCCCCGGCGTGCCCAACCGGGTGTGCCTCGAACAGCTCGCGGACGCCGCCGGGGTCCGGCTGCGCGTTGCCCACGAAAGCCGCGACTACCAGGTGATCCTGGCGCTGGTCGAGGCCGGGCTGGGGATCGCGTTCGTCCCGGAGAGCGTGCTGGAACGCGCCGGCGGCGCCCGGATCGAGGTCCGGGACGCGGCCGACGCCCACCCGGCCCGCGACGTCTTCCTGGTGCACCACAAGCGCCCGGGCCGGCTGGTGACGGAGATGGCGGACCGGCTCCGGGCGTGAGTCAGCGGCGTCGCAGCCTCGGGTCCTCGATCGCCGGCGCCGCCGCCCGGTAGTTGTCGTACCGGTTGACCTCGGTGCCGGGCGGGACGATCTCGTCGATCAGGTCGAGCACGTCACCGGGCAGCGGGCCCTGCGCGACCAGCAGGTCGTCGAGCTGCTCCGGCGTACGCGGGCCGATCAGCACCGACGTCACGGCCGGGTGGCTCAGCACGAACCGCACCGCGAGGTGCGCCAGCGGCAGGCCCGCGTCGCCGGCGAGCTTCCGCAGCCGCTCGACGGTTTCGGCCCGCGCGCGGTTCTCCGGGACGGCGAGGTCGAACACCTCGGGGGCCATGCCGGCGCGGTGGCTGCGCGCCGGGTCGCGGTCGGTCAGCCAGCCGCTGGACAGCGGCCCGTAGGTCAGGACGCCCATGCCGTGGTGCTGGGCCGTCGGCAGGACGTCGTTCTCGATGATCCGGGTGAGCATCGAGTACCGCGGCTGCTCGGTGCGGAACCGGTGGTGCCCGCCGCGCCGCGCGGCCCACTGCGCCTCGACCATCAGCTCGGCCGGGAACGTCGAGGACCCGATCACGCGCACCTTGCCCGCGCGGACCAGATCGGACAGCGCGCCCAGCGTCTCGTCGATGTCGGTCAGGTGGTCGGGGCGGTGCTGCTGGTAGAGGTCGATGTGGTCGGTGCCGAGCCGCGTCAGGCTGGCTTCGACGGCCCGCTTGATCCACCGCGGCGAGGCGCCGGCCCGGTTGGCGTCGGGACCCATCGGCATCGAGAACTTCGTCGCGAGCATGACGTCGTCACGACGGCCCTTGAGCGCCTCGCCGACGATCACCTCCGACTCGCCGTGGGAGTAGACGTCGGCCGTGTCGATGAAGTTGATCCCGGCGTCGAGCGCCGCGTGGATCATCCGCACCGATTCGGCGCGATCGGTGTTGCCCATCGCGCCCAGCATCATCGCGCCGAAGGCGAAGCGGCTGACGGAGATGCCCGTACCGCCCAGGATTTCGCGTTCCATCTCGGGTCTTCCTTCTCGGGAGCTGGTTCTGCTTCCAGCCAACCGCCGGCTCCGGCCGTTCGACGTCGCGAAAGGGGCATGGCTCGACCGGGGGTCCAGCAGACCCCCGCACGCGCGCGGCGCCCGATCTAGGCTGGCGGGATGAGCGAGGACAACCCGGAACTGCGGGACTTCCTGCGCGCCCGCCGGGCCCGGGTGACGCCGGGGGCCGCCGGGCTCCCGCCGGAACCCGGCGTGCGGCGCGTCCCCGGGCTGCGGCGGGAAGAGGTCGCGCGGCTGGCCGGGGTGAGCGTCGACTACTACGTCCGGCTCGAACGCGGCCGGAACCTGAACGTCTCGGAGTCGGTGCTCGACGCGATCGCGCGGGCGCTGCAGCTGGACGAAACCGAGCGGCGGCACCTGGTCGCGCTGGCCAAGCCGAGCCGCCGCCGGCCGCGGACCCCGGCACCCCAGCGCGTCCGCCCCGGGCTGCTGCGGATCCTGGAGACCCTGACCGACGTCCCGGCGATGGTCACCGGCCGGCGCCTGGACGTGCTGGCCGCCAACCGCCTGGCGAAGGCGCTGTACCGCGACTTCGACGCGCCGCCCCCGCGCGAGCGCAACATGGCCCGGTTCGTCTTCCTCGACCCGCTGGCCCGCGAGCTGTACGCGGACTGGGAGTCGTCGGCGCGCAGCGTGGTGGCGACGCTGCACCTGTACGCGGGCCGCAACCCCTACGACCCGGCCCTGGCCGAGCTGATCGGTGAACTGTCGGTGCGGGACCAGGATTTCCGCGTCTGGTGGGCGGATCACGACGTCTACCAGCGCACCCACGGCACGAAGCACTACCGGCACCCGGTGGTGGGGGATCTGATCCTGGGCTACGAGGCGCTGGCCCCGACGGGCGACCACGACCAGGTGCTGGGAGTCCACACGGTGGAGCCGGGCTCACCTTCGGAGGCGACGCTGAGGCTGCTGGCGAGCTGGACAGCGGAACCGGCGACGCCTTGAGCGTCAGCCGACCGGGCGCCAGCACCCGGTGAACAACGCCATCTCGACGCGGTCGGGTTCGCCGCCGTACTCGGTACGGCCGGCTTGCTCGGCGGCCCAGAGCAGGTAGTCACGCCAGGTGCCGGTCGACCACCCATGACTGAATCGCCGGGCGGCACCCGCCTCGGGCGGCAGCTGTGCCGCCACGACACTGTCGAGGATCAGCGGCTGGGGACCGCCGTGGCCGCGGCGATAGCCCGCGAAGTAGAGGATCTTGGTGAAGAACGCCGGGCCGAGTCCCTTGAGTTTCGCCGTGGTCCGCAACTGCTCGTAGCAATCGAGCAAGGTCGCGAGGGGGACGAGGTCGGCGCGCAGGCCGGCCAGGGCGGTGTCGAGGTGATCGGCGGCCTGCTCGTGGCGAAGGATCTTGTTCGTTCGATGCGGGCCATAGCCGCGAATCCCGTAGCCCCAGGCCAGCACGCCGGCCGCGAACTGCACGCTCGCCACCTCCCCCGATCGCCAGCGCTGGGCGAGGGCGAACACGTCGGCGCGCCACACCTGCCCGCTGAGGGCGAACTCGTCAGGCCAAGCACCGGACGGGAGCCGTGCAGCCCATCGGGAGGGGTCGACCGTGATCGCTTTTGGTTTGCCAGACAGTGCGAGGTTCGACATGTGCATGAGGTCGCTCGCCGCGGCGGCACTGTTTCGGCAGGGCGCCTCGAGCGTCAGCCGACCGGGCGTAGGGCGGTGGTGAAGCGGGCCGAGGCCTCGCTCAGTGCGTCCAGGCAGGCCCGGACCGCGCCGTGGTCCTCCTCGCCCGCCCGGCAGATCGCGTAGATCGTGCGGGTCAGGGCCGGGCGGGTCGTCAGGATGCGGACGCCTTCCGGGAGCCGCTCGCGGGCCAGGCGGGGGACCAGGGCCGCGCCGAGGTTGCCCGCCACCAGGGCCAGCTGGGTCGGGTAACTGCCCACCGTGCAGCTGATCCGCGGGTCCAGCCCCTGCTTGCGCAGGACCTGGACCAGCCAGTCGTGGCAGCCGGAGCCGGCGCTCCAGCCGATCCACGGCAGGTCGTCCACTTCGGACAGATCCACGGCCTTGCGGTGCGCCAGGCGGTGGCCGGCCGGCAGGGCCAGGTCCGCGACGTCGGAGAACAACGCGATCCTCGTCGTCTCCGGCGGGAGGACCGTCGGGCGGTCCGCCCAGCTCTCCAGCACCGCGACGTCGAGGTCGCCGGCCAGGACGCGGGGCATCGTCTGCTCGGCCTCGCCCTCGTGCAGCGTCACCTCCAGCCGCGGGTGCTGCACGGCCAGCGTCGCCAGCGCGGGCGGCAGCAGCGCGTGCACGGTCGTCGGGATCGCGCCGACCCGCAGCGGCCCGATGACGTCCTCGCGCAGCAGCTCCAGGTCGGTTTTCGCCTCGGCGACCTGCGCGAGGATCCGCTCGGCGTGCCCGGCCAGCACCTGGCCCGCCTTCGTCAGCCGGACGCCGCGGCCGCGGGACTCCAGCAGCGGTTGCCCGGCCTCCCGTTCCAGCTTCGCCAGCTGCTGGGAGACGCCCGAGGGCGTGACGTGCAGGGACGCGGCCGCCGCGGCGACCGAGCCCTGGGTGGCGAGGGCGTGCAGCGCCCGCATCCGCTCGAGTCCGAACACGGTAGTGATGCTACCGGATTCCGCGCAGAAACATTCGCTTGTTCTTGACAGTCGAGACGCCCACGCTGGAGGGGTGACCACGACCGCGCCCCGCCCCGTCAAGACGACCTTCACCCAGCGCGTCGACCCCCGCCTGCTCGCGGCGCTCGGCAGCTTCTGCATCGCGCTGTCGTCGGTCTTCATCAAGGTCTCGCACACCAGCGGCGCCACCAGCGCGTTCTGGCGGTGCCTGCTCTCGCTGCCGGTGCTGTTCGCGCTGGCCTGGTGGGAGCGGCGCAAGGCGGGCCCCGAGACCCGCCGCCGGGTGCTCTTCCCGCTGCTGGCCGGGGCCGGGCTGGGCCTGGACTTCGTGCTCTGGGGCGAGGCGATCCCGCGCGTCGGCGCCGGCATCGCGACGGTCCTGCTCGCGGTGCAGGTCGTGATCGTGCCCGTGCTGGCGTTCGCGTTCCTCGCCGAACGGCCGTCGAAGCGGTTCCTGGTGGCCGCGCCGGTCCTGCTCGGCGGGGTCGTGCTGGCCGGCGGCTTCGCCGGGACCGGCGCGTTCGGCCCCGACCCGGTCACCGGCGCCGTCGCCGCGCTGATCGCCGGCGCCGGGTACGCCGCCTACCTGTTCCTGATCCGGCTCAGCGGCGCCAAGGGGACGCAGTCGCACTCCCTGCTCCTGGCGACGCTCTCCGCCTGCGCCGTCGCCCTGGTGCTCGGCCTGCCGTCCGGCACGCTCGACTTCGCGCCGGGCTGGCCCTCGTTCGGGTGGCTGATCGCGCTCGCGCTCGTCGGCCAGCTGACGGGCTGGCTGCTGATCTCGGCCGCGCTGCCGCGGATGTCGGCCACCTCCGGCGCGACACTCATGCTGCTCCAGCCGGTCGGCGCGGTGCTGCTGAGCATCGGGCTGCTCGGCGAGTCACCCGGCGTGCTCCAGCTGGTCGGCTGCGCGGCCGTGCTCGGCGCCGTCTGCTTCGCGGGCACCGCGCGACCTGCGGGGCGGCGCCGTCGCGACTAGCGTCACCGGTATGCGAGTGCTGGTAGCGGGAGCGTCGGGGTTCGTCGGCAGCCGGTTGTGCCCGGCACTCGACGAAGCCGGGCACACCGTGCTCGCGATGACGCGCAGACCCGAGGACTACCACGGCGCCGGCGAACCCGTCCGCGGCGACGTCGCCGACGTCGGTTCCCTGCGCGACGCGCTCAAGGGCGCCGACGCCGCGTACTACCTGGTCCACTCGCTCGACAGCTCGGACTTCAAGCGCCGCGACTCCGAGGCGGCGCGCGCCTTCGCCCGGGCCGCGGCGGACGCCGGGATCGGCCGGATCGTCTACCTCGGCGGGCTCGGGGACGACGACGGCACGCTCTCGGAGCACCTCGCCAGCCGTCGCGAGGTCGAAGAGCTGCTGGGCGAGACCGGCGTGCCGGTCACCGTGCTGCGCGCCGGGATCGTGATCGGGCACGGCGGCACGTCGTGGGAGCTGACCCGCCAGCTCGTCGAGCACCTGCCGGCGATGGTCACCCCGCGCTGGGTCGGCACCCGCACCCAGCCGATCGCGATCGACGACGTCGTCCGCTACCTGGTCGGTGTGCTCGACCACGCCGACGCCGCGGGCCGCGCGTTCGACATCGGCGGCCCGGACGTCCTGGCCTACCGGGAAATGCTGCAGCGCGTCGCCGCGATCGAAGGCCGGCCGCTGGTGATCGTGCCCGTCCCGCTGCTTTCGCCGCGGCTCTCGTCGTACTGGCTCTCCCTGGTCACCGACATCGACGTGCAGACCGGGCGCTCGCTGATCGACTCGATGACCAACGAGGTCGTCGTCCGCGACGACAGCATCCGCAAGATCGTCGAGTTCGAGCCGATGAGCTACGACGACGCCGTGCTCCAGGCCCTCGGCGAGCGCGCGAAGAGCCGGCGGGCCGGATGAAGCGACGGTTCCTGACCGCCGTGACGGCCGCCGGGACCGGGCTGCTCGGCGCGTCCCTGTCCAGCCCGCCCGGGTCACTCCGCTTCTACGGCCTCACCGCGGGCGTCGCCACGACCTGGCTCGCGGGCGCGCGGGCGGCCGGGCCGGTGCGCCGGGGCCGCCGCGACGTCGTGCAGCCGGTGCTGGCCGGCGCGGGCGCGTTCGGCGTGTTCTACGGCTGCGCGCTGGTGTCGCGGCACATTCCGCCGCTGCGCCGCGCGATCGCCGGCGTGCTCGACTACGCCCACCGCGGCTCGACGACGTCGGTGGTGGCGACGACGCTCCTGACCGGCGCGGCCGAAGAGGTCTTCTTCCGCGGCGCGCTCTACGACGCCGCGGGCGCGCGCCGCTCCACCGCGATCTACGTGCTCTCCACCTGCGCGACCCGCAACCCCGCGCTCGTCCTGGCGTCCGCGGTGATGGGGTCGCTGTTCGCGTGGCAGCGCCACCGCGGCGACGGCGTCCAGGCGCCGGTGCTGACGCACGTGGTCTGGTCCGCGCTGATGCTCGCGGTCATGCCGCGCCTGTTCGGCTCCCCGTCGGAGATTGTCCGGAACGAGCCAGAAGTTGTCTGAACCCTTCTGACCGGGCGCCGGATTTCCTATCCTGGAACGAACTCCGGCGCGTGGAGAGGGATGTCGATGCGGACATTGCTCGTGCTCCTGCTCGTCCTCGGTTCCCTGTCACCCCTGTCCGCCCGGCCCGCCGCGGCGGCGACGGCGGTGTGCGTGACCTCTTGCGACACGCTCGATCCATCGCGAGCCGCGCGAGAGAGCTTTCCCTTGCCCGACAAGGTGATCAACGGCCGTATCGTGCGGCTGCACGCGTCCGACCCCGACGGCATGGCCTGGGCGAGCGTCGACAACGGCGTCGCCGGCGACGCCGTCTGGCTCGACCGCTCCTGGGACGGTGGCGCGAGCTGGGAAGGCCTGCTGGGCAAGGCGAGCGTCCCCAGCGGGTGGACCGGCACCCGCACGCTGATGTACAACCTCACCGACCCGGCGCACCACCGCCGGGGCCTGGTCCGGGCCTGCGGGGACGCGCAGGGCGTCGCCTGCACCGCCTGGATCTACCCGGACGTCTGCGACGCCGCGTGCGACCGGGCCGCCCCGGGCAGCGGCGACGCCCAGCCGGTCGCGCCGACGACCCTGTACGGCCGCACGATCCGGCTCCACTTCGACAGCCGCGGCATGGCGTGGGCCGGCATCGAAGCGGGCGGCGCCGGCGACGAGGTCTGGCTCGACCGGTCCTGGGACGCGGGCGCGAGCTGGCCGGACGGCTCGTCGCTGGGCCGCACGAGCGTCACGTCGGGCGCGACCGGCACCCGCACCACGGCGTTCGCCACGCGGGACCCGCGTGGCCGGCTGTACGGCGGCGCCGTGCGCGCGTGTGGCCGGGAAGCCACGCACGCCTCGGGCAGCTGCACGGCCTGGGCGCGCCCGGCGACGACCCGGGCCGCCGGCGCGGTGGACGCGCTGATGTGGTCCTACGAGCCCTACACCGCGTGGTGGCCGTCGAGCTGGTGGAACTCGGCGGTCGCCGTGACGGCCGTCGCGGACGCGGGCGGCTTCGACGCCGCCATGGCACGCACCTTCGACGTCAACCGCGCCGCTTTCCCCGCCGGGGGCCGCAGTTCCGACCCGATCGAGGGCGACTTCGTCAGCCGCGCGATCGACGACAGCGCGTGGTGGGGCCTGGCCTGGATCGCCGTCTACGACCGCACCCACGACGCGCGTTACCTGACCGAGGCGACGACGATCGCGAACTACGTCAACGGCTTCTGGGACACGGGCAGCTGCGGTGGCGGGGTGTGGTGGAACCGCGAGCGGACGTACAAGAACGCCGTCACGAGCGGGTTGTACCTGCGCCTGACCGCGTCCCTGCACACGCGGCTCGCCGGTGACACGGTGTGGGGCCAGCGGGCCCGGACCGCGGGCGACTGGTACCTGAACAGCGGCCTGATCAACGCGAACGGCCTGGTGAACGACGGCCTGACGTCGTCGTGCGCGAACAACGGCCAGACCGTCTGGACGTACAACCAGGGTCTCGGCATCGGCGGGCTGGTCGAACTCTGGCGCGCCACCGGCGTCACGTCCTATTTGGACGCCGCGAAGAGGCTGGCGGACGCGGCGATGTCCCGGCTCACCGCGAACGGCGTGCTCGTCGAGTCCTGCGACGCCGCGAACTCCTGTGACGACAACCAAAAGCAGTTCAAGGGCATCTTCATGCGCTACTTCGGCGACCTGGCGAAAGCCACGGGCTCGGCGACTTACCGTACTTTCGCTCAGAAGCAGGCCGATACCTTGTGGGGCGCCGACCGGGATTCGCTCAACCGGATCGGCCAGCGCTGGGCCGGCGGCACGCCGAACGTGACCGACTGGCGAACCCAGGCGTCCGGGCTCGAAGCAGTGCTTGCGGCCGGGTAGGCAGGGTAGGCCGGGCCGTCCGGTCCCAGGGACGGCCCGGCCTGGCTCAGCAGTGGCCGAGGTCGGCCCACTGCGCGGTGAGGCCGGGCTCGGAGCCCTGCGTCCACCAGTTCGCCTGCCAGAGGTGGCTGTTGTGCTTGACCCGCTGCCCGCCGAGGTAGACGGTGCCCCAGTCCCACTCCGCCGCGCTGGAGCAGTTCGCGGGCTGGGTCGGCGTGGTCGGGGTCGTCGGTGTGGTGGGTGTCGTCGGGGTGGTCGTCGGCGGCGGGCTGGTCGGCGTGGTGCAGTTGCCGGAGCCGACCGTGTCGACGTGCGCGGTGCCCGCGCCGCGGTAGGTCGAGGCCTGCGCGACCGCGGCGGCGGGCGTGACGACCTGGTTGCCCGCGTAGTAGGTCCAGTCCACCTGCTCGGTGTAGGTGCTGGTGCCGCTCGTGTGGCCGGCCGTGTCGATGAACCACATGTTGTAGTTGATCGACATCGGCGTGCGCGGGTAGACCGGATCGCCCTGGGCGTCGGTGGTGTGGTCCGCGGTGAGGACGCCGTCGAGGTAGTACTTCACGTGCCCGCCGGAGACCTGCGTGACGATGTCGTGCCAGCCGTCGAAGCTGCGGTTCTGCGCGGTGGAGGTGCGCAGGCCGTCCCACGACGGGTTGTTCCAGTAGGTGTACCAGGACGTCTGGTAGTTCGCGGTCGAGCCGCCCCAGCCGCCGTTGGGCAGGTACTCGGAGAAGTCGAGCTCGCTGTAGAGCGGGTCGCGGTCGTACCGCAGCGGCGAGATCGTGAAGTACGTTTCGTTGACGTGGTCGCCGTCCGTGCCGCTGGTCGGCGCGTCGGTGAACTTCACGCGGCTGGCGTAGGTGCCGTCCAGGAACCGCAGCTGGTTCTGGTACAGCTCGGCGTGGGTCGTGCCGTTCGCGCTGCCGTCGGTGGACGCGTTGAGCTGCGCCACCTTTTCCCCGTTCACCGTGGGGAAACTGATGTTGCTCGTCAGCCAGCGCGCGCCGGGCACGCCCGGGCTGCCGACGTCGTTGCGGGTGGTCCAGCCGGCCGCGCCGAACGCGCTGTCGGTGGGGGAGGCGTAGTGGAAGTCGTCGAACAGGACGCCGCAGGCGGCCGCTGCTGTGGCTGGGGCGGCGGCCGGGCTGGCGTCCGCGCCGTGGGCGAGCACGAGCGCGGCCGCTGTGGCCGTCGCGGCGGCGAGCGCGGCGGCGGCCTTGGCCGGTTTCCGGGGGGACATGGTGGTGTCTCTCCTCTCGGGGAGGTACCTCGAAGAGCGGACAGATTGGTCTAGACGAATTAGCCTCAGTAGAGTGCGTCTTACCATTGGTAAAGTCAAGGAGTTACCAGTGGTAAGTTCCCGATCCGGGGCCGGGACGCCACAATGGCTCCCGTGCGGATCTCCCTCGCGGCGCTGGCCGTCCTCGTCACCGTCGCCGGCTGCTCGGCCCAGGTGCCCGGACGCGCGGCACCCTCGGGCGACGGCTTCGTCGTCAAGGACGGCACGCTGCTGCACTTCCGGCCGGTCCTGACCGAGCTGCCGCCGTCATCGTCACCGGCACCGACGGGCTCGGCGCCGGAGCGGCAGAGCGCCGACCCCGCCGCGCAACAGGCCGCCGCGGCCGCGCTCGACTGTCCTCAGGGCAGCCCGGATCCGTTGGCGGGCCGGGACGACCCGGCGCGGCCGCTGGTCAGCTGCGACCGCGCGAAGGGCACGAAGTACGTGCTCGGCCCGGCGTTCCTGAGCGGCGCCGACGTCGGCTGGGTGGCCGCCCGCCTCGACCCGCAGTCAGGCCACCCGGTCATCGAGATCAGGTTCACCGCGGCCGGCACCCGGACCTGGGCGGAGTGGACAGGCGGCAACGTCGGCAAGCAGGTGGCGATGGTGCTGCGGAGCCGCGTGCTCACCGCGCCGGCCGTCCAGTCCGCCATCACCGGCGGCGAAACGCAGATCTCCGGGGAGTTCACCCTGCCCGAGGCGCGGCAGCTGGCCCGCGACATCGCGGGCGGTTAGCAGGGGCGGGTCGCGGCTTCCGTGCAGGCTTCCATGTTCGTCGTGGTCGTGACCTGCTGCAGCAGCGTGTAGAGCGTCTCGCGCTGCTCTTCGTCGAGGCCGCTGAACACCTCGTCCTCGACCGCGGCGAGCGCGAACTCCGCGCGGGCCAGCAGTTTCGCGCCGACGTCGGTCAGCTCGACGATGTGCCGGCGGCGGTCGACGGGGGAGCGGCGGCGCTCGATCAGGTTCTCCGTCTCGAGGTCGTTGAGCAGGCCGACGACGTTCGTGCCGTCCATCTCGAGGATCTTCGCCAAGTCCTGCTGTGAGCTGCCGCCTTGGTCGCGCAGCACCGTCAGGGCGATCAGGTGCCGCGGGCGCAGCCCGAGCGGGGCCAGCACCGACTCGCTGCGCAGCCGCAGCCGGCGCGCGAGGTGGTCGAGCAGCGCGCCGCAGCGGTGGGGCGGCTGGTTGACGACCGGCAGCGAAGTCATCTGCCCAGTATATGGCCGGCCTGATGATCGGTGTGCTATTAATGGTTTGTCTAACACCAACGATCTATGGACGGCGAACGACATGGCGCATCTCCTGCACATCGACTCGAGCATCACCGGCGAGGCTTCGGTGAGCCGCAGGCTCAGCGCGCGGGCCGCGGCCGCGTGGCGGGCCGCCCACCCCGACTGCACGGTGACCTACCGCGACCTGGGGGAAAACCCGGTGCCGCACATCGACGCGGCGGGTGGGACGGCCGGCCGGGTGCCGCCGGAGCACCACACGCCCGCGCAGGCGGCGGCGTGGGCGCTGACGCGGGAGATCGTCGGCGAGGTCCAGGCGGCCGACACCGTGCTGCTGGGCCTGCCGCTGTACAACTTCGGCCCGCCGAGCAGCGTCAAGGCGTGGGTCGACCACCTCATCGCCCCCGGGCTCTCGACCGACGCCGTGACGATGGCCGGCCTGCTCGGCGGCCGGGAGTTCATCGTGCTGGCCAGCCGCGGCGGCGGTTACGGCGCGGGCACGCCCCGCGCGGGCTGGGACCACGCCGAGGCGTGGCTGCCGCACGGCCTCGCGCCGACCGGCCTGGAGCCGCGGTTCATCACCGCCGAGCTGACGCTGTCGTACGTGAAGCCGGCGATGGCGGAGCTCATCCCGCTGGCCGACGCCAGCCTCGCGACGGCCGAACGCACCATCGACGAGCTGTGGGCGACCGCGCGCGTCTGACGTGACCGGTCCTCCTCACCGGCGTCGGGGGCCGGTGAGGAGGACATCACGACTGTGCGGCGGCGGGACCCAGGTCGAGGAGCTGCTCGAAGAAGCCGCCGATCTCGCGGTCGCGGTCGACGAGGTGGACCTCCAGGATCCAGTGCGACGCCTGGCCGCCCCGGTCCGGCCGGCGCATCGGCTGGTCGCTGCCGGGCGCGATGTAGGACGCGATCCTGGCGCCGTCGATCGTCTCGTGCGGGAACTGGCCGACGAGGTGCCCGGCGATCTCGCCGCCGAACTCCCAGCCCGCTTCGTGCGCGAGCTGGACCATGTGCGCGTACAGCTGCTCGCCCGTGATGTCCGGCAGCGCGTCGAAGTACGCCCGCCCGGCGTCGAACACCTTCGGCAGCGCGTCGCGCAGCGCGTGCTTGACCGGGTCGTCGCCCAGCACGAACGTGCGGCCGAAGTCGGCTTCCCAGTCCTCGAAGATCGGGCCGAAGTCGGCGAAGGCGATGTCGTCCTCGCCGAGCACGCGATCCGGCGGGTTCTCGCGGTAGGGCCGCAGCGTGTTGACGCCGGCGCGGACGATCCGCTTGTGCCAGTAGCGGCGGATGCCGAGCAGGTCCCCGGCCAGGTCGCGGATCGCGTCGCTCGCCTCGGTCTCGCGCACGCCCGGCGCGAGGATCCCGCGTTCCTCGACCGCGGCGAACAGCTCGACCGCCTTCACCTGCGCGTCCAGCAACCGCTCGGCCCGCAGCGCTTCGTCCTCGACCACGTCACCCATGAGCCGACGGTAGCAAGTCACACCGGATTCGCGGGTGCTCCCCAGCGCGTCCCACCGTGACGCAGCTGCGGTGATCCGGCCCGCCCCGCTGCCGCACCACTCGATCGTGCAAGGTCGCTTCCGGCGGCGTGACCTGCGGAAAGGCCGTAGCCTGACGCCGTTCACCACCCCTGTAACCCGTTAGGACGGCCATGCGTCTCTCCACCCGCAACCAGCTCACCGGCACCGTTTCGGCCATCAAGCCCGGCGCCGTGATGTCCGTCGTGACCGTCGAGCTCGACGGCGGCCAGCAGGTCGTCGCGTCGATCACGAAGGACGCCACCGACGAGCTGGAGCTGGCGCCGGGCAAGCCGGTGACCGTGCTCGTGAAGTCCACGGAGGTCATGCTCGGCGTCGAGTGACGTCCTCCTTACGGGTGGTTCCCGGACGGGTGGCATGATGCGTGACTCGAACAGTGGCACCCGGGCCGAGGAAGGTCAGGTTTGAGCGCGCACACCTCCCAGATGGACGACCTCCGGCTGGTCGCGCAGCCCAGCGCGCTGCCGGTCAGCGAGCTGTTCGTCCGCCTGATTCTCAGCGACTGGTCCTTGAAGCCGATGTTGGAGCAGGTCACGGCCACGGCGAGACGCCTGGTCGAGGCGGTCATCGACGCCGGCGACCCCAAGGCACCCGCCCTCGTCACCCTGCGGCTGCGGCTGACCGCCGAGGTCCTGCTGGTGGAGGTGGACGACAACCTGCCCCACCTGCCGCCACCCCAGGCCGCACCCGGCGAGCGCGTCGGCGTCGACCCGGCACCCGGCGGCGGCCGCACCACCTGGTGCGAGCTGCCGCTGCCCGGCGGGATGACCGCGAAGCAGGTGCGCCTGCCGCGCCGGGGCGATCGCCGGACGCTGGTCGACGAGCCGGTCTCCGGTGACCCGGTGACGGCGGACCCGCAGGTTCTCGAACGGCTGCTCAGCCGGCTGAGCGGCTGGTCCGGCGAGGGCTGAGCACCGGCGTTCCCGCCGGGACCGGTGATACTGGACCGGTGAAAGCCCGTCCCGTCCTCGTCGTGCTCTACGACGGCGTCCGCCTCCTCGACGTCTCCGGTCCGCTGGAGGTGTTCGCCGAGGCCAACGAGCACGGCGGGCGGTACGAGCTGCGGACGGCGTCACCCGGCGGCGCCGACGTCCGCGCCAACACCGGCACGCGCCTCGGCGCCGACCTCGACCTGGCGGCGGCCGACCCGCGCGGGGCGACGGTCCTGGTGCCCGGCGGTCCCGAGTGGGTCCGCACGATCGCCGACACCGAGCTGGTGGCCCAGATCCGCCGTCTCGCCGACGGCGCGAGCCGCACGGCGTCGGTGTGCGCGGGCGCGTTCGCGCTGGCCGCGGCGGGCGTCCTGGACGGCCGCCGCGCGACGACGCACTGGGACCTGACCGGCCAGCTGGCCCGCCGTTTCCCGCTGGTCCGCGTCGACGCGGACGCGATCTTCGTCAAGGACGGCCCGGTGATCACCTCGGCCGGCGTCACCTCGGGCATCGACCTGACGCTGGCGCTGGTCGAGGCGGACCTCGGCCCGGAGATCGCGCGGCTGGTGGCCAAGCACCTGGTGGTGTTCCTGCAGCGGCCGGGCGGGCAGTCGCAGTTCAGCGTCCGGCTGGAGACGGGCCGCCCGCGCCACGAGGTGCTGCGGGGCCTGCTGGACGCCGTCGCGGCGGACCCGTCGGCCCCGCACACGCTCGGCGACATGGCGGCTCACGCGGGCGTCAGCGTCCGGCACCTGACCCGGCTGTTCCGCGAGGAGCTGGGGCGGACGCCGGCCCGGTTCGTCGAGCAGATCCGCCTGGAGTTCGCCCAGCAGCAGCTGGAGGGCACCGTGGACCCGCTGGAGGTGGTGGCCCGCCGGTCGGGCTTCGGCTCGGTGGAGACGCTGCGGCGGGCCTTCGCGCGTGGCCTCGGCGTGACGCCGAGCGACTACCGGTCCCGGTTCCGGACCACGGGCATTTCCTGAACGTTTCGGCCGCCGTGTCCGTGCTTTCCGGTAGGGGGCATCGACGTGAGGAGGCCGGCCGTCGTGCGGATCGTGATCGCCGAGGACGACGCACTGCTGCGGGAAGGGCTCGTGCTGCTGTTGCGCAGCGCCGGGTTCGTCGTCGCCGCGGCCGTCGACCACCCCGACGACCTGCTCACCGCCGTGGGGGACGCGGCACCCGACCTGGCCGTCGTCGACGTCCGGCTGCCGCCGACCTTCACCGACGAAGGCCTGCGTGCCGCGTTGGAGGCGCGGCGCCGGGCGCCGGGGCTGGCGATCCTCGCACTGTCGGCGTTCGTCGAGGACGGCTACGCGGGCGACCTGCTCGCCGCGGGCGGCGGCGGGGCCGGCTACCTGCTCAAGGAGCGCGTCGGGAAGGCCGACGAGTTCCTGGACGCCCTTCGCCGGGTGGCGGCCGGTGGGACGGTGCTGGACCGCGACGTCGTCGCCCTGCAACTGGACCGGCGCCGCCCCGGTGACCCGGTCACCACGCTCACGGCGCGCGAACGCGAGGTCGTCGCGCTGCTCGCCGAAGGCCATTCGGTCCCGGCGATCGGCCGCCTGCTCGGCATCGGCACGGACGCCGCGCGCCGCCACGCCGGAGACGTCAGCGCGAAACTGCGCGTCCCCGACGAGGCCCAGGCGATGCTCAGCTACCTGCGTGCGTGAGCGCCAGCACCTCGGCCTGCTTCTCCCGGTACCGCACCACATTCGCCAGCTTGACGTCCTCGTAGCCGCGCACCAGGTCCGGTAGCTCGGCCAGCGCCAGGACCTGCGCGAGGTCGACGTCTTCGGCCCGGAACGCGCGCAGCACGACGCCGCGGTACTCCTCGACCAGCTCGCGCTCGACCCGGCGCACCTCGGCGCGGCCGAACGGGTCGAACTTCGTCCCGCGCAGCCGGCGCAGGGCGTGCAGCAGCCGGAACGCCGGGCGGAACCACGGGCCGAGGCTGATCTTGCGCTTCATGCCGAGCGCGCGCAGGACCGGCGGGTGCAGCCGGAACGCGTACCGCGTGCCCGCGCCGAACTGGGCTTCGAGGTCCGCCGTGAACGCCGGGTCGAGCGAGAGCCGCGCGACCTCGTACTCGTCCTTGTAGGCCATCAGCTTGTACAGGTGCTTCGCCACGGCCTCGGTGACCGCCGTCGGCCCGTCTTCCAGGACCCGCACCTGCTCGACGTACTCCGCGTACGTCCGGGCGTACGCCGCGTCCTGGTAGGCGACCAGGTCGGGGATCCGGATGTCGAGCAGCCGGGCCAGCTCCGACCCGGGCTCGGCGTGCACCAGCGAACGCACGGCCGGCGCGGCGGGCTTCGGCGTCGCGGCGGGCGCGGGGGCGACCGCGGCGGCCAGCGCGTCCGGGTCGGCGACGAGCTGCCGGCCGCGGCGGAAGGCCTGCAGGTTCGCGGCCACCGCGGTGCCGTTCAGCTCGATCGCGCGCTCGAGGGCCGCGGCGGGCAGCCCGATCACGCCGGTCTGGAAGGCCGCGCCGAGCTGCAGGACGTTCGCGAACTGGTCGTCGTCGAACAGCGTCTCGGCCAGGCCGCGCGCGTCGAGCGACACGGTGCGCGCCGCCGCGGCCTCCAGCGGCGCGAGGACGCTGCCGGGGCTGGGGAAGGCCACCGTCGTGTCGACGACCATCCGGCCGGTGGGCACCTCGGTGGTCGACACGACCGCCGTCGTCCGGCCCGGGTCGGCCACGCCCAGGTTCGTCGCGTCCGCGCCGACGAGCGCGTCGCACGCCAGGTAGAGGTCGCACTCCGCGGTCGCGAGCTTCGCGGCTTGGGCGACCGGCTCGGCCGTCACTTTCAGGTCGGACACCACGGCACCGCCCTTCTGCGCCAGCCCGGTCTGGTCCAGCGTGCGGACGTGCCGGCCGTCGAGCACCGCGGCCGTCGCGAGGATCTGCGTCACGGTCACGACGCCGGTGCCGCCGATGCCGGTGATCCGCACGGTGAAGTCCGGCGACCCCGGCGAGGCGGGCGCGGGGACGGCGTCGGCGGCCAGCTCGCCCAGCTTGCGGTGCTGCTTGCGGCCGGTCGGCACGACGGTGACGAACGACGGGCAGTCCCCGGCCAGGCAGGAGTAGTCGACGTTGCACGACGACTGGTGGATCGTGGTCTTGCGGCCGAACTCGGTGGCCACCGGCTGCACGGACAGGCAGTTCGACTTGGTGCCGCAGTCGCCGCAGCCTTCGCAGACGCGCTCGTTGATCACCACGCGGGTCGCGGGCGTCTCCTGCTTGCCCCGGCGGCGTTTCCGCCGCTTCTCGGCCGCGCACTCCTGCTCGTGGATCAGCACGGTGACGCCGCGGACGGCGGCCAGTTCCTCTTGCGTGCGCACGATTTCGGTGCGGTCGCGGACCTCGACGCCGGCGGGCAGCTTGCGGTGGCGCAGCGCCCCGGGCGCGTCACTGGTGATCACGACCTGCTTCGCGCCCTCGACGAGCAGCAGCTCGGCGACCTTCTCCACCGGCAGCGCGCCGACGGCGTCCTGCCCGCCGGTCATCGCGACGGCCGAGTTGTAGAGCAGCTTGTAGGTGATGTTGACGCCGGCCGCGACCGCCGCGCGTACGGCGAGGCTGCCGGAGTGGGTGAACGTGCCGTCGCCGATGTTCTGCACGAAGTGGTCGGCCTCGACGAAGGGCGCCATGCCGATCCACTGGGTCCCCTCGCCGCCCATCTGCGTCACGCCGAGGACGGTGCCGACCTGGTCGGGCTCCATGAACAGGGCCATCGTGTGGCAGCCGATACCGCCGCCGACGAGCGTGCCCTCCGGGACCTTAGTGGACGAGTTGTGCGGGCAGCCGGAGCAGAAGTACGGCGTCCGCGCCAGCAGCGGCACGGAGATGCGCTCGCGCCGCCGGCGTCCGCGCCAGGCCTCGACCGACGGGATCTCGTGGTGCGCGGCGAGCCGCCGGGCCAGCCCGGTCGCGACGACGTCCGGATCCAGCTCGCCCAGCTCGGTGAACAACGTGCGGCCGTCGGCGTCCTTCTTGCCGTGCACGGCGGGCGCGCCGGCCGTGCCGTAGAGGACCTCCTTGAGCGCGGCCTCGATGAACGACCGCTTCTCCTCGACGACGACGATCTCGTCGAGCCCGTCGGCGAACTCCCGGACGACCGACGGCTCCAGCGGGTGGATCGCACCCAGCTTGAGGACGCGGATGCCGTGCCGGTGCAAGGCTTCCTCGTCCAGGCCGAGGGTGCGCAAGGCCTGCTGAACGTCCAGGTAGGACTTCCCGGCCGAGACGATGCCGATCCGGTCGGCCGGACCGCTCGTGGTGATCCGGTTGAGACCGCTCAGGCGCAGGTACTCCATGGCCAGCGGCAGCCGCACGGTGAAGAGGCTGCGTTCCAGCGCGGCGAGGCTCGCGCCGAGCAGTTTCGACGTCGGCGCGTGCCGGTACGCCGTGGGACCCAGGTCCGGAGCCGTCCACTGTGGACCGACCTGGGCGGTGCCGGACGCGTCCGCGACGTTCGTGACGACCTTCAGCGACGACCACAGCCCGCTGGCCCGGGACAGCTCGACCGCGTGCATCCCGAAGTCGAGGACGTCCTGCGAGTCGGCCGGGTACAGGATCGGAATGGCCAGGTCGGCCAGCGTGAGCTCGGACGCGCAGGGGATCGTTGACGACTTGGCGTTCGGGTCGTCGCCGACCAGCGCGACCGCGCCGCCGCGGGGGTCGGTGCCGGCCAGGTTGGCGTGGCGCAGGGCATCGGACGCGCGGTCGAGGCCCGGCGTCTTGCCGTACCAGTACCCGGTGACGCCGCGCTGCCCACCGGCGCCCGCGACGAGCTGGCTGCCCATCACCGACGTCGCGGCCAGCTCTTCGTTGAGCCCGGGCCGGTGCACGACGGCGTGCTTCTCCAGCAGGGTCGCGCGGCGGCCCAGCTCGAGGTCGTACCCGGCCAGCGGTGAGCCTTCGTAACCGGAGACGAACACCGAGGGGTCGCCACCGTGGGCACGGTCGTGGCGAACGCGGTCGAACAGCAGCCGCACCAGGGCCTGCACCCCGGTGAGGTGCACGGTTCCCGCCTCCCGCAGGTAGCGGTCCTCCAGCGTGAACGACTCCACGGCGCGGCTCCCTTCGCCCTCGCGCGGCTGTGCTCGGGCGCACAGTGCGATGCGGGCCACGGCACACGGTATCGGCCCCGGACGCAACAGCCGACGCGGGATCACCGCCTCTCACGCAAACTTCGGCGGTCATGATCGACGATTGGCCCGGTTTTTTGCGCGGAGTTACGCTCGCCCGCATGACCGAAGAGCTACTCGACGCCACCGACCACGAGATCCTCGGCCTGCTGCGCGAGGACGCCCGGCGCACGCTGTCGGACATCGCCGGCCGGGTCACTTTGTCGACGGCGGCGGTCAAGCGGCGGATCGACCGTCTCCGCGAGACGGGCGTGATCACGGGCTTCACCGTCCAGGTCGACCACGCGAAGCTGGGCTGGGGCATCGAGGCGTTCACCGAGCTGCGGTTCGTCGGCAACACGAAGGTCGCCGAGATCCTCCGCACGACCACACGGATGCCGGAGGCCCAAGCGGTGTTCACGATCGCGGGCGACCCGGACGCCCTCGTGTGGCTGCGCGTCCGTGACATGGCTCACCTCCAGAAGACGATCGACGAGATCCGCCGCCACCACCAGATCACCGGCACCAAGACGCTGATCGCCCTGGAGTCCTGGTCACGCGGGCACTAGCGTCACGCTCTCCCTGGTGCCGGTCCCGGAGCGCTCGCACCCGGACGGAACGGCTAATCGCCCAGCAGCACACCCGAGTCGCGCTCCCGTTGCAGGAAGAACTCCGGCCATTCGAGCGAGCCCGGCGGCGCCTCCAACGCCGTCGCCCGGCGGCGCATCTCGGTCAGGAAGTCCGTGTCCAGCACCGTCCGGGCCGAGATCGGTTCGCGCAGCAGCGTGCCGGCCGGGCCTTCGTACAGGTAGGCGTCCACGCCCGGAAAGCCCTTCGTGCCCGGCGGGAAGTCGCGGTCCAGCGGGAAGTACGACGCGTCCAGCTGTCCCAGCCACGAGTTCTTCAGCGTGGTCAGCGACGGCCACGAGCCCAGGCGTGATTCGAGCCGCGCGTTGTCCTTCAGGAAGCCGCGGTGGTCCGCGACGACGAACGCGCTGCCCGGGTACTCCTGCTCCAGCCGGCCGACCGCGCTGCCCGTGTTGTGCGTCAGGTGCCCGAGTCCGAACAGCAGCAACGCTTTCCGGTGTTTCTGCAGCACCTGCGTCTTCAGCACGGACACGATCGCCGGGTCGCGCTCCTCGAACGGCGTGAAGTCCGCCGGGTGGTGGATCCTGCTCCAGTCGACCGGTGGATCGCAGGCCAGCACCCGGATCCGGCGGCTCGCCGGCAGTGTCGTGTTGACCTGCCGGACCAGCGGGAACAGTTGTTCGTAGAACGTCGAGAACCCGCAGCTGGGCTGGGTGGTGTTGCGCCACACCGGCCGGACGTCGGCGATCGGGATGTCCGCGCCGGCGATGTAGGCGTCGAGAACCGGCTGGTACAGCGAGTTCCCGCACTCCACGGCGATGTCGTTCACCTTGCCGGGCAAGCGTGGATCGCGGACCAGGTCGAGCAGGAAGCTCCCGACGTCCGGACTGGACTCGGCGACGAGCGCGTGGTCGTCGAAGGCGGCCAGCAGCGCGCCCGCGGCGTCCGGCGACGACCGCGACTGATCGGCGGTGGCCGATGTGGCCGGCGTGACCACCAGGCCCATGGCCGCGAGCACGGCCAGGAAGATGCGCATGAACGGCTCCTCGGAGCGGTGAAGTTCCCCCACTGTCTTACGTCTGTAAGACAACTCGGCCAGCATCCAGCCGCGCCCGAGCCGTTGTCAAGGGCGTCCCACGATCGTGTCAGTGCCGGAAGGCCTCCGCGAGCCACCACGAACCGCCGTCGTCGGCGATCTTCGCGTCGATGACCAGGGGCGCGTCGCGCGGTCCGGCGAGCCAGTCCTTCACCGCGAAGAGGTCCTCGGTCGACCGCACGGTGACGCCGGCGCAGCCGAAGCCGCGGCCGATGGCGGCGATGTCGGAGTCGGGGAACCGGACCGTGGTCATGTCGGCGTCGCCGAAGTGGTGGATCTCCGCGCCGTACGCGGCGTCGTTGTAGACGATCACGACCAGCGGCAGGCGCAGCCGGACCGCGGTGTCCAGCTCGGACAGTGCCATGTGGAACCCGCCGTCGCCGGTGCCCAGCACCGGCAGCCGGTCCGGGCGGGCGAGCGCGGCGCCGATCGCCGTGCCGAGACCCAGGCCGACGCTCTGGAACGCCTGGGTGAAGCAGAACCCCAGCTCGTCGGGGACCGAGAGGTACGCGCTCGGGTAGCCCATGAAGTTGCCCGAGTCGATCGAGACGATCCGCTCGGCGGGCAGCAGGTCGTCCAGGAGCCTGCTGAGCGTCCGCGGGTCGATCCGGCCGCCGCGGGACAGGTCGTCGTGCTCGACGTCGTTCCAGCGCCCGGCCGCCGCGATCCGGCCGGCGACGTCTTCGGTCCGGTAGCCCACCGCCTTGTGGTCACCGAGCTCGCTCAGGACGTCTTCGGCGGTGCAGCCGGCGTCGCCGACGACGCCGAGGTCGATCGGCCGGTGCGCGCCGAGCGCGCCCTGCTCGAGGTCGACCTGGGCCAGCGTCGCGTACGGGCTGAGCAGCTTCCCGTCGCGGGTGGTCCACGTGTTCAGCGCGCAGCCCCACCCGACGACGAGGTCGGCGCCGCGGATCAGCTCCGCGGCCACCGGCGAGGCGAACCCGCCCGAGATGCCCAGCGCGAACTCGTCGTCGTGGAAGAGCCCGTGCGCGACGGCCGACGTCGCCAGGAGTGCTCCGGCGCGCGAAGCCAGTTCCCGCAACGGTTCCCGGCTCCCGCGGGCGCCGCGCCCGGCGACGAACACCGGCCGTTCGGCGGCGATCAGGAGGTCCGCCAGGTCGGCCGCCGCGCCGATGTCGGGGCGCATCGGGGCCGGTCCGGGGATCGGCGGCAGCGGGTCCGGCAGCTCCGGCGGGTCGGGTGCGAGCTGCGCCTGGACGTCGAGCGGCAGGTTCAGCACGACCGTCCGGCGCTCCTGCCGGGCGGTCCGGAAGGCCCGGACGGTGTCCGCGACCGCGCTCGCGGCGGAGTGCACCCGCTCGGGCACCGCGCCGGCCGCGGTGGCCAGCCCGTCCTGGTCGATGCGGAAGTTCGACAGCACCGACGAGCCCGCGGAGTCGGCGGTCACCACGAGCATCGGCGTCCGGCTCTTGGCCGCCTCGGTGATCCCCGTGACGGCGTTGGTCAGCCCGCAGCCCTGGTGCAGCGACAGCACCGAGACCTTCCCGCTGATCCGCGCGTAGGCGTCGGCCATGCTCGCCGCGCCGCCCTCGTGGCGGGCTGCGACGAACCGGACGCCGCCCGCGCGCAACGCGTTGGTGACCTCGAAGTTGCCGCTGCCCACCACGCCGAACGCGGTGCCGGCGCCGAGGCCGGCCAGGGTGCGGCCGACGAGCTCGGCGACGTTCACCGCTCCACCAGGGCCAGCACGCGCGCCGGGCTGCCGGACCCGCCGACGATCGGCAGCGGCGAGACGATCAGCAGCACGCCGGTCGGTGGCAGGGACGCGAGGTTCTGCAGCTGCGTCAGGCCGTGCTTCCCGGCGCCGAGCAGCAGCTCGTGGCACGGGAACATCGGCTCGAGCCCGGGCGCCTGGCCCGCGTCGGTGCCGACGGTCTCCACCCCGAACCCGGTGATCGGGGCCTCCTCGGCGAGCCACCGCGCGCACTCCGCGGAGACGCCGGGGGTGTGCGAACCGGTCTCGTCGGCGTTGAGGAACTCGTCCTGGTCGCCGCCGCGCGCGTCCCAGCCGGTGCGGTAGAGCAGCCAGCCGCCGGCCGGCAGCGGCCCGTGCTCGGCCGTCCACGCCGTCACGTCGTCCACCGAAAGGAGGAAGTCCGGGTCCGCGGCCGCCCGTGCCGAGAAGTCGAGCACGACCGCGGGCGCGACGAGCGTCTTCAGCGGCACCTGCGAGACGTCGTGGCCGTCCTTTCCGGACACCCAGTGCACCGGCGCGTCGAGGTGGGTGCCGGTGTGCTCGCCGGTGTGGATGTCGTTCCAGTACCACCGCGGGCCGCGCTCGTCGTAGCGGCTGATCTCCTCGAGGCGGAACGGGATGGTGTTGGCGAAGGGCTCGGGCAGCCGGAGGATCGGCGTGCTCGGGCTCAGCGGCGCGGTGAGGTCGACGATGCCGACCGCCCCCGAGGTGATCGCCTGGCCCAGTCCGTCCAACAACGACATGCCTGCCTCCCGGGTGCGGGTGAACGTCTCGTCCGAGACCCTATGCCGGGAGCCCGGTCCTTGACAGGGCTCGATTCCGGGTGTTGTCTTAATGTCGTAGGACAGTAGGAGGGTGTGGGGTGATCGAGTTCGTCCTGGACGGCCGCTCGCGGGTCGCCACGTACATGCAGCTCGTCCTGCAGGTGAAACAGGCGCTGCGCGTCGGCCTGCTGCGTGACGGCGACCAGCTGCCGAAGGTGCGTGAAGTGGCCCAGGCGCTGGCGATCAACCCGAACACGGTGCTCAAGGCCTACCGCGAGCTGGTGCTGGAGGGGCTCGCGGAGGGCAAGCCGGGGGTGGGCACGTTCGTCACCGGCACCCTCGCCGGGCCGTCGCTCGGCTACCAGGCGCGGCTGCGCGAGGAGCTGGTGGCCTGGCTGGAGCGCGCGGGAGAGGCGGGGATGTCGGGTGACGACATCAGCGCGCTGATCGACACGACGATGCGCGGCACCACGCCGCCGTTCGACCAATGGAAGCTGTAGTGACCCCGAGGGGAGTCCGACGATGGAGCTGGCGGTGGAGGCCAGGGCGCTGGGCAAGCGCTACGGGCGCAGCTGGGCGCTGCAGGACTGCGCGCTGACGCTGCCCGCCGGGCGGATCGCCGCGCTGGTCGGCCCGAACGGCGCGGGCAAGTCCACGCTGCTGCACCTGGCCGTCGGGCTGCTGAAACCCGACGCGGGGGAGGTGCGCGTCTTCGGCCGCGACCCGCGTGACGGGCCCGCGGTGCTCGCCGACATCGGGTTCGTCGCGCAGGACACCCCGGTGTACCGGGACTTCACTGCGGCGGAGCTGATCACCATGGGCGGCAAGCTGAACCGCCGCCGGTGGGACGCCGCGCTGGCCCGCGAGCGGCTCGCCGCGCTCGGCATCCCGCCGGGCAAAGCCGTCGGCAAGCTTTCGGGCGGGCAGCGGGCGCAGGTCGCGCTGGCGCTCGCCCTGGCCAAGCGGCCGCGGCTGCTGCTGCTCGACGAGCCCATCGCGAGCCTCGATCCGTTGGCGCGCCGCGAGTTCATGCAGACGCTGATGGGTGCGGTGGCCGAAAGCGAGACCACGGTGCTGCTGTCCTCGCACCTGCTGGCCGACCTCGAACGCAGCTGCGACTACCTGGTCGTCCTGCAATCCTCCCGCGTCCAGCTGACCGGCGCGGTCGACGAGCTGCTCGACGCGCACCGCACGCTCACCGGCCCACGTGCCGGCAGCGAATCCATCGCCGGGGTCGCGGAAGTCGTCCGCGCGAGCCACACGGACCGCCAGTCGACGCTGCTGGTCCGCCGCGGTGCCGGTTCGATCGATCCACTGTGGACGGAACACGAAGTGACCCTGGAGGACCTGGTGCTCGGCCACCTCGCCGCGGCCGGACCCCGCGTCGCCCCGGAAGCGTGGGGGGTGCCGGCATGATCTGGCTGACCTGGCGCCAGTACCGCAGGCAGGCGTGGTTCACCCTCGCTGTCCTCGGAGCGCTCGCCGCGATCGTCGTCCCCACCGGTCTGGCGATGCACGCGAAGTACGAGGATTCGGGCCTGGCCGCCTGCCGGGCCGCGCTGGGCCGGGCGTCGATGATCACTCAGACGGCGTCGGTGGCGAACTGCGAAAGCCTCGCCCACCAGTTCCAGCAGCAGTTCGGCGGCATGGTGTTCGTCGCCGTCCTGTTCGTGATCCTGCCGGTGCTGGTCGGCGTGTTCTTCGGCGCGCCGCTCATCGCGCGTGAGGTCGAGCAGGGCACGCACCGTCTGGTGTGGACACAGGGCGTGAGCCGGCTGCACTGGGCACTGGTCAGGTTCGGGCTGGTCGGCTCGATCACGGCGGTGCTGGCCGTCGGGTACGCGCTGGGCGTGTCGTGGTGGTTCGAGCCGCTGGTGAGCGCGACCGGCCGGCTGGGCTACTTCGCCTTCGACGTCCAGGGCGTCGTCCCGGTCGTGTACACGCTGTTCGCCCTCGCGCTCGGGATCTTCGCCGGGACGTACTGGACGAAAGTGCTGCCCGCCATGGGCATCTCGCTCGTCGGTTACGCGGTGGTCCGCGTCGCGATCGAGGTCTTCGCCCGCCCGCGGTACCTGCCGGCGCAGACCCTCACGTTCGCGCCGGACAGCGGGCGGACCCCGAACACCGCGGCGGGCGACTGGGTGATGGACCAGGGGGTGCGCAACGCGGCGGGCGACATGGTCCTGCCCAACTCGCAGATCGGGCCGTGCGGCCCAGAAGGCTGCGGCACCGGCGGTGCCGGTCCGGGTGCCTACAACTGGATGGAATACCAACCGGGGGACCGGTTCTGGACGTTCCAGGGCATCGAGACGGGCATCTTCGCGGTGTTGACGGCGGCGCTGGTGTACTTCGCGATCCGCCGGGTCCGCGTGCTCGCCTGACCCGCGCCCGGCTCATGATTTCCGGCCCCAGAACGCGCGGACCACTTCGGCGAAGGCGCGCAGCCCTTCCGGGCCGCGTTTCTTCGCGATGTACACGCACACCGGCAGCGCCGCGACGAAGCAGGCCGCGAGGCAGAGCACGACGTAGAGGGGCGCCGCCACCCACGAGCTGACACTCACCTTGACCTCGCTCATCACGCCGCCCGTCCCGGTACCGGCGGTGCTCGTCGAAGTCGGTTCAGCTGGGGTGTTCGGTGCTGCGGAGGGCAGTCCGGGTCTGCCCGGTCGCCATCGGCCACCGTGATACCCGCCCGGCTTGCGCCGAGCCACGCACGCAGTCGTTCCGACTCGGTGCGCTCCGGACCCTCCGGTCGGATCTTAACCCGGATCTGACCGCGGGTACACGACCGAATCCGGGCCGTACGCCGGCGCCTCCGACGAACGGCGGATTTACAACGTTGTATACAGCGGGTAAGACTGTTTTTACAACGTTGTAACGACCGCGGAGGCTGATACCCGTGTCGCTGAGCCGCAGGCAGTTCGTCGCCGGAGCCGTCGCCGCCGGTCTGTTCGCGAGTACGCGGGAAGCCAGGGCCGCCGTTCCCGGCGGCCGCACCGTCGCCCCCGCGGCCGGCGGGCTGTACACGCCGAACGCGGCTCCGCTCAAGCCCACCGCTTTCCTCAAGCTCCCGCCCGGCGCGGTCACCGCGCGCGGCTGGCTCGCCGGGCAGCTGCGCCTGCAGCTCGACGGCCTGTGCGGGCACTACGCCGAGACGTCGCACTTCCTCGACTTCGCCACCAGCGGCTGGGTCCACCCGGAGCGCACCGGCTGGGAGGAGGTGCCGTACTGGCTGCGCGGTTACGTCGACCTCGCCGCGGTCACCGGCGACGCCACCGCGAAAGCCACCGCCGGCAGGTGGATCGACGCGATCCTCGCCACCCAGCAGTCCGACGGCTTCTTCGGCCCGACGGCGTTGCGCACGGCGCTCAACAACGGCCCCGACTTCTGGCCGTACCTGCCGCTGCTGCAGGCCCTGCGCTCGTGGCAGGAGTACACCGGCGACACGCGCGTCGTGCCGTTCCTGACCCGCTTCCTGCGCTACATGAACGCGCAGGAGCCGAGCGCGTTCAACTCCAGCTGGGTGTCCGTCCGCTGGGGTGACGGGCTCGACAGCGTGTTCTGGCTGTTCAACCGCACCGGCGACACCTCCCTGCTCGACCTCGCCGACAAGATCCACACCCACGGCGCCAACTGGGTCGGCAACCTGCCGAGCCTGCACAACGTCAACGTCGCCCAGGGTTTCCGCGAGCCCGCGCAGTACGCGCTGCGCAGTGGTTCCGCGTCGCTGACCCAGGCGACCTACCAGGACTACACCACGGTCATGGCCACCTACGGCCAGTTCGCCGGCGGCGGGTTCGCGGGCGACGAGAACGCGCGTCCCGGCTTCGGCGACCCGCGGCAGGGCTTCGAGACGTGCGGGATCGTCGAGTTCATGGCCAGCCACCAATTGCTCACCCGGCTGACCGGCGACCCGGTGTGGGCCGACCGCTGCGAGGACCTCGCGTTCAACTCCCTGCCCGCCGCGCTCGACCCGGCCGGGCGCGCGGTGCACTACATCACCAGCGCGAACGGCGTCGACCTCGACAACGTCCCCAAGAGCGAAGGCCAGTTCCAGAACGGCTTCGCGATGCAGGCCTACCTGCCCGGCGTCGACCAGTACCGCTGCTGCCCGCACAACTACGGCATGGGCTGGCCGTACTTCACCGAGGAACTCTGGCTGGCCACCCCGGACAACGGGCTCGCGGCCGCGATGTACTCCGCCAGCAGCGTCACGGCGAAGGTCGCCGACGGCACGGCGGTGACCATCACCGAGGACACCACGTACCCGTTCTCCGAGCAGGTCACCTTCACCGTCCGGACGCCCCGGAACCTGGCTTTCCCGCTGTACTTCCGGATTCCCGCGTGGTGCGCGACACCGCGGCTCACGGTCGCGGGCGCGTCGGTCGCGGTGACCGCCGGGCCGTCGTTCGCGAAGGTCTCGCGCACCTGGGCGGACGGCGACGTCGTCACGCTGACGCTGCCGCAGCGCACGACCGTGCGGACCTGGAGCGCGAACCACGACTCGCGGTCGGTCGACCACGGCCCGCTGACGTACTCGCTGAAGATCGGCGAGAGCTACCAGTCGCTCGGCGGGTCCGCGCAGTTCCCGCAGTACGCCGTGCACGCGACGACGCCGTGGAACTACGGCCTGGCCGCCGAGGCAGCGCTGACCTTCTCGGCGGCCGGGGGCACGTTGCCCGCCAACCCGTTCACCCCGGACGCCGTCCCGGTGAAGATCACCGCGTCGGCGCGGAAGATCGCCGAGTGGACCGTTGACGACCAGCACGTCGTCACGCCGTTGCAGGCGTCACCGGCGAAGAGCGACGCGCCGGTCGAGACGATCACGTTGATCCCGATGGGCGCGGCGCGGCTGCGCGTCACGTCGTTCCCGACGGCGGCGCCGGACGGGCACCCGTGGCTGCCGGGCGGTGGGGGAGCGGCCATCCGGATCGTGAACCGCAACTCCGGCAAGGTCCTGGGCGTCGATCAGATGTCCACAGCGGACAGCGCGCGGGTGGTGCAGTTCGCCGACAACGGGACCGACGACCACCTCTGGCACCTGGTCGCGAACGGCGACGGCTGGTACCGGATCCGCAACCACCACTCGGGCAAGGTCCTCGGCGTCGACCAGATGTCCACCGTGGACAGTGCGAAGGTGGTCCAGTTCACCGACAACGGCACGGCGGACCACCTCTGGCAGCTGGTCGACAACGGCGACGGCTGGTGGCGGGTGAAGAACCGCAACTCCGGCAAGGTCCTCGGCGTGGACCTGATGTCGACGGCCGACAGCGCCCAGGTGGTCCAGTTCGCCGACAACGGGACAGCGGACCACCTCTGGCAGCTGCGCTAGCGCTTGACGCCGACGATCCCGGCCACGCACCTCGCGGAGCCGCTGAGCGGCGTGAGCCGGGGGCCGTCGGGCCACCACTCGTCGCACACCGCCAGGCCCGGCTCCGACGTCGCGTTGGGCTGCAGGAACTCCAGGCCCGGCAGCATCGCCTCGATCTCGGTGCGGGTGCGGAACCGGCCGGCGCCGAGGGGGCCCTGGGTCAGGATGTCCTCGATGCGCTTGGCGATCGCGGTCAGCTCCGGCACCTCGGGGTCGAAGAAGTGCGACAGCACCACGTACGAGCCCGGCGCGAGCGCGTCGATGTACTCGCCCATGACGTCGGCGGCGCCGTCGCCCTCGAAGTGGTGCATCGTGCCGACGTGCAGCAGCGCGACCGGCTCGGTGAAGTCGATGTGGCGCAGCACCTCGTCGTCGCCCAGCACCGCTTCCGGCTTGAAGATGTCCGCCTCGACCATGTGCGTGAAGTCGTTCTCGGCGAGCAGCGCGCGGCCGTGCGCCAGGACCACCGGGTCGTTGTCGATGTAGACGACGTTGGTGTCCTTGTCGATGCGCTGGACGATCTGGTGCGTGTTCTCCGCGGTCGGCAGCCCGGACCCGCAGTCGACGAACTGCCGGATCTTGGTCTGGCTCGCCAGCATCCGCAGCGCGCGGTTGTGGAAGCCGCGGTTGCCGCGGGCGATGTCCACCGCTTCCGGGACCGCCTGCCGGATCTTCTCCATCACCACGCGGTCGACTTCGTAGAAGTTGTGACCACCGAGGAACCCGTCGTAGATCCGCGCGATGCTCGGCCGCTCGGGATCCACTCCCACCGGCTTCTGGCTGGGGGAACTCACGGACGGGACGTCGGACATGGCGACCTCGCAGGACATCGGCGGGCGACGTGGGCCACTCAGCGTAGTAGGTCGCGTCCCCGCGGTAAACGCGAGGTCAGCCGCTCGGGCGAAGCCGCTGGTCCGGAATGTCGTCCCAGTGGTCGTCTTGGCGTCCGGCGCGGTCCCGGCGCAACCGCGCCAGGTGCTGCTCGATCCGCCGGTCGAGATCGCGCGCGGCCTCGGACAGTTCCGTCAGGTCGCGACGGGACCCCGGGTGGCCGAGCGCCCCCGTGTCCACTTCGTCCCCTGTCCTGTCCACTGACGGCACCTCCAGCGTCGGTCCGGACCTTCCCGTGCTGCGTTACTGCCCCATCCGGAGCACCCCAAAACCCCCGCGGCCGGTGAGCCGGGGCACGCACGAAGACGTCCGGGAAAACCGCGGATCTGTCCGGTCGAGTCACCGGGAAAGCCCTGGTGCGAATTTTGACCAGGTGGTAGAAATCTTGTGGAGCCGTGGCGGGCGTCCGCCACCGTGATCTCAGGAGCTGGGGATGAGCCTGCTTTCCGTGCAGCTGTATTCGGTCCGCGACGCGTTCGCGGCCGATCCCGCCGACACCCTGCGGCGTCTCGCCGCGATCGGCTTCACGCAGGTGGAGCCGTACGGCGTCGTCGAGAACGTCGAGGCGCTGCGGGCCGGGCTGCCGGCCAACGGCCTGACCGCGCCGACCGCCCACGCCCGGCTGATCGGCGCCGACCAGGCCGCCGTGTTCGCCGCGGCGGCGGAGCTAGGCATCGGCCTGGTGATCGACCCGCTGGTCAAGCCCGAGCAGTGGCAGGACCCGGCCGACATCGCCGCGACCGCCGACGCGCTCAACGCCGCCGCGAAGGTGGCGGCCGAGCACGGCGTCGGAGTCGGCTACCACAACCACTGGTGGGAGCTGGAGTCCCGGATCGACGGCCGCGCCGCGTTAGAGGTGTTCGCCGACCAGCTCGACCCGGCCGTCGCGCTGGAGGTCGACACCTACTGGGCCACCGCGGGCGGCGAGAACGCGGCCGCCCTGCTGGGCCGGCTCGGCGACCGCGTCAAGGCGATCCACGTGAAGGACGGCGGCCTCGCCACCGACGCCTCCGGCCAGCTCCCCGCCGGTCAGGGCCAGGTCCCGATCGCCGAGGTGCTCGCCGCCGCGCCGACCGCCCTTCGCGTCGTCGAGTTCGACGCCTTCGACGGCGACCTCTTCGAAGCCATCGCCGCCAGTCACACCTTCCTGACCGGCGCCGGGCAGTGACCGGCGGGCCGGTCGGCGTCGGGTTCGTCGGCGCCGGCGTCATCAGCGGCACCTACCTCGAGAACCTGACGAGCTTCCCGGACGTTCGCGTCCTGCGCGTCGCCGACCTCGACACCGAGCGCGCGGCGGTGCGGGCGGCCGAGCACGGCGTCCCGCGGTCGGGCACCGTGGCCGAGCTGCTCGACGACCCCGACGTCGAGCTGGTGGTCAACCTGACCACCCCGGCTTCGCACGTCGACGTCGGGCTCGCCGCGCTCGAGGCGGGCAAGCACGTCTGGGCGGAGAAGCCGCTCGCGCTCGACCGCCAGACCGGCCGCAAGCTGCTGGACCGCGCGCGGGAGAAAGGCCTTCGCGTGGCCAGCGCGCCCGACACGGTGCTCGGCGCCGGGCTGCAGACCGCGCGGCGCGCGATCGACGAAGGCCGGATCGGGCAGCCGAACACCGCGCTCGCGCTGTTCCAGGTGCCCGGGCCGGAGAGCTGGCACCCCGCCCCGGAGTTCCTGTTCCAGGCCGGCGGCGGGCCGCTGCTGGACATGGGCCCGTACTACCTGACGACGCTGGTGCACCTGCTCGGCCCGATCCGCCGGGTCACCGGCGCCGGCGGCCGGGCGCGCGACACCCGCGTCATCGGGTCCGGGCCGCGCGCCGGGACGGAGTTCCCGGTGACGGTGCCGACCACGGTCACGGCCCTGGTCGAGTTCGCCTCGGGCGGGTCCGCCCAGCTCGTGCTGAGCTTCGACTCGGCGTTGAAGCGCACCGGGTTCGTCGAGCTGACCGGCACGCTCGGCACCGCCGTGCTCCCGGACCCCAACCGGTTCGACGGCGCGACCGCGCTGCACCTGTTCGGTCAGGACGATCCCGAAGAGCTGGAACCGAAGGGGCACAAGGCTTCGCGCGGCACCGGCACGCTGGAGCTGGCGCGGGCGATCCGCGCCGGGGTGCCCGAACGCGCGTCCGGCGAGCTGGCCTACCACGTGCTCGACGCGATGCTGGCCATCGACGAGTCGCTGACCCGCGGACAGCCCGTGGAGGTGGACAGCGTGGTCGCTGTGCCGCCCGCGTTGCCGGCGGCGTGGGACCCGTACCAGAAGACGCTCTAAAGCGGGACGGCGAGCAGGTTCTGCAGGGCGAACCGCAGTGAGCCGACCAGGTCCACGTCACCGGGCACGGTCAGCCACTGCACCTGCAGGCCGTCCATCAGGGCGATGAAGGTCAGCGCCGCCACCCGGGGGTCGACGCCGTCGCGCAGCTGGCCGCGCGCGGCGAGGACCTCGAACGACTCGCGCACGCCCGCGCGCGCGGCCCGGTAGTGCTCGACGAAGTAGTCGTGCGCCGGGTGGTCCGGGGCCACGGCTTCGGCGGCGAGCCGCGAGTAGAGGTCGACGATCCCGGGGTGGCGGACGTTGTGCTCGGCCAGCGCGACGAAGTGGCGCAGGACGTCGAGCCCGGGCGGGACGCGCAGCTGCTCGCGGTCGGAATCGTCGGCGTCCCGCCGCTCGAGGACGGCGGCGAGCAGCGCTTCCTTGGTCGGGAAGTAGTACAGGAGGCCGGCGTGGGTGATACCGACGCGTTTGGCGATCTCCCGCAGCGACGAGCTGTGGTAGCCGAGCTCGCCGTACGCCGCGGCCGCCGCCGTGATGATGTCCTCGCGGCGGATCCGGCCCTTCAGGTAGCCCCCGGTCACGGGGCTGCGGTGGTCTCGGCGACGTGCACGTCCCCATCATGCCGCAGCCGGATTTCGCACAACCTGCGTGATCGATCGAACAAATCAGTTGTGCGAATGCGTGGTTCTTGCGAGCATCGCGGGGTGAAGAGCGCGGAGCGGCAACGGGTCATCGTCGAGCGGCTGCGCGGCACCGAGCAGGTCGGCGTCGGCGAGCTGGCCGAGGTGACCGGCGCGTCGGAGATGACCGTGCGCCGGGACCTGGACCACCTCGCCGCCCGGGGCGTGCTGCGGCGGGTGCACGGCGGGGCCGTCCCGGCGTCGCCGTCCGGGGTGGAGCCGCCGTTCGCGGCCCGCGCCACGGCGTCCACCGAGGCGAAGCGGGCCATCGCGGCCGCGGCCGCGGAGCTGATCGCCGACGGCGAGACCGTCGTCCTCGACAGCGGCACGACGGCGCTGGAGCTGGCGCGGTTGCTGCGCGACCGGCCGGTCACCGTGATGCCGCTGTCGCTGCACGCCGCCCGCGAACTGGCCGACGCCCCGCACGTGCGGCTGCTGCTGCCCGGCGGCGAGCCGCGGCCGGGGGAGCAGGCGCTGGTCGGGCCGCTGACGCTCGCCTCGCTGCGGGCGCTGCGGTTCGACGTCGCCGTGCTGAGCCCGTGCGCGTTCGGCCTCGACGCCGGGCTGACCGCGTTCGACCTCGCCGACGCCGAGGTCAAGCAGCAGGCCCTGGCGGTGTCGGCGCGGTCGATCGTGCTCGCCGACAGCGCGAAGTGGGATCGCGCCGCGCTCGCCCACGTGTGCCCCGCCGACCGGGCGGACGTCCTGATCACCGACCCGGGTGCCCCCGCGGACCAGCGTGCGGCGCTGGCCGAGCGGGGTGTGCTCGTGCACGTCGCTGTCCCCTTGCCAGACTCGCTGGAGAACCGATGACGACCGTTTCCGCCCGTCCGCGCGCCGCCCGTGTCGCGACGTGGATGTTCTTCGCCCTCAACGGGTTCGGCATGGGGATGTGGGTGGTGCACATCCCGAACGTCGAGCGCGCCACCGGCATCTCGCACAGCACGCTGGGCGCGTTGCTGCTGGTGCTCGGCGGCGCGGCGTTCGCCGGCATGCAGGTCTCCGGGCCGCTGGTCGACCGGCTCGGGCACCGCAAGCTGGTCCCGGCGGCCGGGGTGTTCCTCGGCCTCGCGCTGTGCGCACCGGGGTTCGCGAACTCGTGGTGGACGCTGGGGCTCTCGCTGATCCTGTTCGGCTTCGGCAACGGCGCGATCGACGTCGGGATGAACTCGCACGCGGTCGTCGTGGAGCGCGCCTACCCGCGTCCGATCATGGCGTCGTTCCACGCGATGTGGTCCATCGGCGGCGCGCTGGCCGCGGTGATCGGCGCCGCGACGCTCGGCGCGGGCGTCCCGACCGGCGTCACGCTCACCGGCACCGGCCTGGTGTGCATCGTGCTTTCCCTGGTGGCGGCCCGGTTCCTGATCGAGCCGGTCGACGCGCCCGCCGATGTCGCCCAGGCGTCTCCGGCGCCGACGTCCGCCCGCCGGACCCCGGGCCGCCTGCTCTGGCTGCTGGGCGCGCTGGCCCTGGCGCTGATGCTCTCGGAGGGCGTGGCGAACGACTGGGCCGCGCTGCACATGGAGAAGGTGCTGGGCACCTCGGCCTCGACGGCGGCGCTGGCGTACGGCGCGTTCGCGGTGGCCATGACGACGGGCCGCTTCCTGACCGACCGCGTCGCGGCCTGGGCGGGCCCGGCGGCGATCGTCCGCTACGGCGCGGCGATGGCGGCCGTGGGGCTCTCGGTGGCCGCCGCGGCCCCGTGGATCCCGCTGTCCCTGGTCGGCTGGGCGGTGTTCGGCCTGGGCCTCTCGGGTGGCGTACCGCAGCTGTTCTCGGCGGCGGGCAACCTGGACACGCGCAACTCGGGCGCGTTGATGGCCCGGGTGGTCGGCTTGGGTTACGTGGGCCTGCTGGCCGGTCCGGCATTGATCGGCGGGCTGACGCGGTGGATGCCGCTGAACGTCACGTTCGCGGTCCCGGTGGTGCTGTGCGTCCTGGCGGCGCTGTTCGCGGGCGTGCTGACCCCGAAACCGGAACCCGTGGAGCAGCCGGTGTCGTGACCCCGGTCAGCGGTGGTGGGCCAGTCCCTCGTGGGCCTGCTCGACCGTCAGCGACCGTGACCGCGAGTTCGGCGCGCAGGTGGTGCCGATCCAGCGCATCCGCAGCGGGCCGGCGCCGAGCACCCCCGGGACGTCGCGGGCGGTGGCTTCGGCCAGCTCGACCGTCGCCGGGTCGACCGCGTCGAGCAGACGCCGGAAGACCTCCTTCGCCACGTCGCGCAGGACGAACAGGATCGCGACCGTGATGCCCAGCCCGACGATCGGGTCCGCCGCCGGGAACCCGAGCGCGACGCCGGCCGCGCCGAGCACCACGGCCAGGGACGTGAAGCCGTCGGTGCGCGCGTGCAGGCCGTCGGCGACCAGTGCGGCCGAGCCGATCTCGCGCCCGACGGTGATCCGGTACCGCGCCACCAGCTCGTTCCCGGCGAACCCGGCCACCCCGGCGGCCGCGACCACCCACAGGTGGCCGACCGGGCGCGGGTCGAGCAGCCGCAGCACGGACTCGTACCCGGCGAGCACCGCCGACGCCGCGACGACCAGCACCACGACCAGCCCGGCGAGGTCCTCCGCGCGGCCGAGGCCGTAGGTGCAGCGGCGCGTCGCCGCCCGCCGGCCCAGCAGGAACGCGACGCCGAGCGGGACGGCGATCAGCGCGTCGGCGAAGTTGTGGATGGTGTCGCCCAGCAGCGCCACCGACCCGGTGACGACCACGGACGAGCGCCCGCATCCCGCGCCGGCTGGTCTCGAGGGCCTGGTCGACGCGGTCGGCGCTGTCGTGGCTGTGCGGTCGCCACTGCGAGTGGCGGTGCCCGTGTCCCGGCATGGCCGTCACCTTCGACATGCCCACCGAAAGGTCCTGTGGGCGCTGCTGCAGGGCGAGTCGTCGGTGGCCGGCCTGGCTCCGACGGCGGTCAGCCAGCACTTGGCGAACCTCCGGCTGGCGGGGCTGGTGAAGGGCCGCCGCGAAGGCACGTTCGTCTACTACTCGGCAGCGGACAACCACGTCCGCGGCCTGCTGGCCCAGGCGTTGCACCACGCCGACCACCTGGACCGCGACCTGCCCCCGGGCGCGCACGCCCAGCCGCACCACCCGCGGGCGGACTAACTCAACGGCGCGGCCAGCCGGGCCACCAGGTCCTCGGCGATCTCCCGGGCCGTCCGGCGCAGCTCGTCGGCCGGGAACGCCGCCACGGTCCCCATCCGGATCCGGCCGGGGCTGCGCACGCTGCGGGTGGCGACGGTGGTCGTCGCGGCGACGGGATCCAGCCCGATCGCCGGGGCGAGAGCGTCCGGCAGCGGAAGGCCGATGGCCAGCAACGCGGTCAGCCGGGCGGCGACCCGCAGCGCCAGTGCCTCCCGGTCGAAGCTCTCTTCCGGCAAAGGGAACCAGCACGTCCGCTGGCCACTGCTCAGCACCGCGAGCCCGGACTCCCCGGCCGTCGAAAACGCCCACGCGCCGTCTTCGGACGAGCCGGCGTGCACGGGCTGCTCTCCGACGAAGCCCGACTCCGCGAGTTCGCCGCGGGTCCGCTCGAGCTCCGGCGTCGCGTGGTGCGTCCCCGGAGCGGCCGGGACCAGGTGGACTTCGACGAGGGGACCGCGCGGCCGGTACTGCCGCGGGAGGATCGCCGATCGCCAGACGACCGGGAGTTCTTCGAGGGAAAGCGATTGTCCGGTCACGCCGCGGAACGATAGCAACGATCTCAGGCGATCGGCTCCTGCAGTTCGGTCACCCACCCCGCCGGATCCTCCGGACAGTCCAGGTACAGCTCCCGCTGCGCGCCCGCCGAACGGTGGCCGTGCGCCTCGATCCACCGCACGACCGCCTGCCAGCTCGGCAGCACGCCGTCGATCGCGCCGCGGTGGACCAGCGTCGCCGCGCGCGCCGGCGGGAGGTCCGCGACGCCCAAGCCGGCCAGGTCACCCGAGCCGACCGATGCCGGGATCGCCGCGTGCACCACGACTTCGTCCTCCGCGCGCTGCTCGTAGTAGCACGTCAGCCGCCCGGCCGGCGTCACGTCGGCGGTCGGCAGCCGACGGCCCAGCTCCGCGCACAGCGGGCGGACCACCGGCCCGATCGCCTCCGGCGCGAACCCCGCCGCGACGCCGGTCAGCTCCACCACCCGCACGGCCGGCAGGTCCTTGACCACGACGTCGTACGCCGGCGCGCGACCCTCGTCCTCGATCGTCCGCAGCCGGGCCTCGACCTGCGCCAGCTTCGCCGCGCTCTCCGCCACCGCCGTCGCCAGCTCCGCGCGCCGCAGGTCCAGCATCCCGCGCACCCGCTCGACCGGCACCTCCTCGGCCAGCAGCGTCCGCACCTGCTCGAGGGTGAACCCGAGGTCCTTCAGCGCGACGATCCGGTTGAGCCGGGCCAGCTGCCCCGCGGTGTAGCTGCGGTAGCCGGTCGCGGGGTCGACGCGGGCCGGGCGCAGCAGCCCGAGCGCGTCGTAGTGGCGCAGCATCCGGACCGACACCCGGCCGTGGCGGGCGAAGTCCCCGATCGAGAACATCCGCCGATCATTCCCCAGGCGGGACGAACCCGCCCGCGACGGCCGCGGCGAGCTCGGCGAACGTGATCGCCGTGTCGTCTTCGTGCGCCGGCCCGACGACTTGCAGGCCGACCGGCAGCGTGCCCCCGGCCGGGGCGGACACCGCGGGCAGGCCGGGCAGCGACGCCTGCGCGATCCAGAACACCTGGTCGTCGTAGCGGTCCTGCTCGCCGTCGTGGGGAAAGGCCGTCGTGAAGACGGTGGGGCACAGGAAGACGTCGACGTCCCGGAAGTACCGGCCCCACGCCGCCGCCGAAGCGTGCCGCCGCCGTTCCTGCTCGACGACGCCCGCGACGTCGCCTTCGTGCATCGCGAAGAACAGCTCCACCTGGAACCCGAATGACTCCGCCTGGGCGGCCGGGTCGACGCCGTCCGGCCAGCCTTCGGTGACCCGGACGCCGGCGCGGGCGAGCGCGCCGACGGCGTCCGAGAGCGCGTCTCCGACCTCGGCGGTCACCGGGCAGCGCGGGTCGTCGAGGACGACGCCGGCGCGGAAGTCCGCCAGCCGGGTGTGGCGCGGGGGCGCGAGCCGCCACGAGTACGCGTGCGCGTCGGCGCCGTCCGGCCCGCCGGTAACGCCGAGAGCGAGCCGCAGGTCGGCGGCCGAGCGGGCGAGCGGCCCGGCCGCCGACGGGAAGTCCCGGCCGGGGTCCGCGGGCGGCCCAGGAGGCTGGAACCCGCGCAGCGGCACGGTTCCGGCGGTCGGCTTGAGGCCGTAGACGCCGCAGTAGGCCGCCGGGATCCGGATCGAGCCCGCCAGGTCGGAGCCGTACTCCAGATAGGACAGTCCCGCCGCGACCGCGGCCGCGGCGCCCCCGGACGAGCCGCCCGGCGTGCGCGCCGGATCGCGGGGGTTGAGCGTGCGGCCGTACACCGGGTTCACGGTCCGCCCGAAGTCGGCGAGCATGTGGTGCACATTGGACTTGCCGACGACGATCGCGCCCGCGGCCCGCAGCCGTTCGACGACGGCCGCGTCGTGGTCCGCGACGTGCTTCGCGAACGCCGGCTCACCCCAGGTCGTGTGCATGCCTTCGACGGCGAACGCGTCCTTGACGGTCATCGGGACGCCGTGCAGCGGCCCGAGATCGGCCCCGCGCGCGACGGCCCGGTCCGCGTCCTCGGCGGCTTCGAGCGCGACGTCACGATGGGTTTCGACGACGGCGTTGAGCTGGGACTCCTCGATGCGGTCGAGGAGTTCTTCGGTCAGGTCACGAGCCGAGAGCGCGCCGCGGCGGATCCCGGCGGCGGCTTCGGTGGCGGTCCGGAAGGTCATGGGCCGAGGAGTACGGCCTGACACGGTGTCAGGGTCAAGCGGGGTTCCCGGATGCGCGTCTTGGGTAACCAGGAGTCACAGCCGCCCGACCCACGGACGGCGGAGGGAGATCGATGCCGATCGCAGCGGAGCGCCTGACCGCACCCCCGGCACCACCCGAGCCGATCCCGGCGGACCCGGTCGGGCCGAGCCCCGATCCCGCACCGCCCGGCCCGGATCCGGTGCCGCCGAGCCCCGGCCCGGAGCTGCCGACGCCCGAGCCCGGCAGCGTGCCCGTGCCGGATCCGATCCCGCCCGAGCCGGCACCGGGTCCCGACCCGACCTGAGTTACGGCTTTCGGATGATATGAGTCCCGTACTAGTTGGTGTACGCTCGGGGCATGGCAACAGCACAGAACTACCGGCGGATGGTCAACGCCGGGAACAAGCTCGTCGTCGGGCTCCAGCGGCTCGGCATCGCCTTCGGCCCGATGCAGCTGCTCACGGTCGCGGGGCGCCGCAGCGGCGTCCCGCGCACCTTCCCGATCGCCGTCATCCCGCAGGACGGCGAGCGCTACATCATCCAGGCGTACCCGAAGGCCGCCTGGGTGGCGAACGTGCGCGCCGCGGCCAGTGTCACGCTGACCCGCGGCCGCCGTTCCGCCACCGCCCGGCTGGTCGAGGTGCCAGTGGAGGAGCGGCGGCCGATCCTGCGCAAGCTGGTGGAGACCAGCCCGCCGAGTGTCGGCAACCGTTACGTGACAACGGGTCTGGCGGAAGCGTCCAACCCGGACGCGGTCGCCGACGCGGCGGGCCGGATCGCGGTGTTCCGTGTCGAACCCGTTTAGGAGCCGCTTCCGCCGCGCGCTGCCGGCGGCCTGGCGAAGACAGCGCGCCGCGGTACTCGGCCGGTGCCGAAAGATCGTCGTGCGCGGCCCGTCGATCCGCCGAAGACCCGAGCTGGAGCCGGATCGCCTGGGCGCCCGTCTCGCCGCGAGGCGTGAGGTGCTGGGCGCCGGGCGCGGGAAGATCGCCGTGCGCAGCCGGCCGCTTGAGCCGGATCGCTCAGGAATCCGTTCCGCAGCGGGCCGCCAGCTGGTCGACACCGGGCCCGGAAAGCTCGTCGAGCACCGCACTCCGCCCTGTCATGGCCAGCACCAACGCGAGCATCGGCCCGGTCACCTCGGGCCCGCTCCCGGTGGACCAGCCCGCGTCGGTCGCCCGCAGCGTCAGCCCGGTGACCCGCTTCTTCGCGCCGATCAGCAGGTTGGACCGCCGGTAGAACTCGGCGACCTGCACGAGCGTCGCGATCGGGAACGCGCGCTCGAGCCCCAGCGGGCGGCGGATGTCGGTGCCGTGCACCACGATCTCGCCGAGCCACGAGTCCGCCGGTCCCGGCGGCCCGGTGGTGTCGTTCGCGTGCTCGCGCAGCTGTGCGAGCGTGGCCTCCGGGCCGGCCTCCGTCTCGCGGGCGAGGTTCTTCGCGGCCATCGCCTCGAACCGGAACCCGGAACCGGCCAGCCGCGCGAAGAACGTGACGGGCGTCAGCTTCGCGGTCGCGACGACGTGGCCGAGTACCTCGTGGACTGTCCACCCGCGACACAGCGACGGCGTCGACCACGCCGCGGCGGGCAGGTTCGCGAGATCGTCGGCGAGCGCGGCGCGTTCCCGGTGGATCTCCGGCCAGGAACTGGCGTCCGCCATGGGGGCCTCCCGGGTGTCCTTCCGGGATGTCCCGGTGCCCGCAGGTCGCCTCGGCGCCCGGAAGTGTTACAACGCCGTAGTCGCGCCGTCGAACACCAGCAGCAGCTGTTCGGCCGCGGTGCGGGCCGCGTTGCCCGGGCGGATCGTGCGCTCGCCGTCCGGCTGCGGCGCCGGCGCCCCGGACATCAGCTCCACCAGCGCGACGGCGAGTTCGCGGACCTTGACGTTGAACTCCTGGCTCGCCCGCCGCAGCGTCGCCCAGGCCTCGTCAGGGCTGCAGCGGCGCAGCGCGATCACGATGCCCTTCGCCTCCTCCAGCGCGGCCCGCGACTGCAGCAGGTCCAGCATCTGCTCAGCCTGGTCCGGCCAAGCCGACTCGGCGAGGACGAGCGCCATCGCCGTGAGCTTTTCGTAGCGCCGCAACACCGTCACGGTCTCTTCGGTGGCGGGGCGGTCGAGCGTGGCCGACAGCACCAGGCCGCCGTCGGCGTCCCAGGCGGCGGGCAGCGCGGCGACCCCGCGGGTGCGCAGCCAGTCCGCCGCGAACTCGGGGTAGTGCTCGGTCATGCCGCTGACGGTGAGCGCGGGCCACCGCTCGTCGGCGAAGACGTCGGCGGCGACCACCGGCACGCCCGTGCGGCAAGCCAGCGGCACCGGGCCACCGAACCGTTCCAGCTGGGCCCGGACGCACGCGGCCGAGAGCCCGCGGGCGGCGGCCACGCGCAACGGGCCGTCGCCGTGCTGGATGGTCACGGCCGCGCCGAGCGCGCCCGGCACCTCGGCCGCGATGCGGTCGAGCAGCTCCTGCAGCAGTGCGGTCAGCGGCGCCTGGTCGTCGGCCGCGGGTCTTCCGGTCACCTCGAAACCTTTCTCGACGTCTTGCTCGAAACTCTGGCGTCGACAAGCACGGCGGTTTTAGCATGTCGTCGTTACGACGACAAGATACCTGTCGTCGAAAGGACGACCATGGACGAGACCGCCGGCGTACTGGGCCGGATCCACGAAGCGGTCGCCGCCGCGCGGGCGGGCACCGCGGACCAGGACCAGCTGGTCACCGCGCTGAGCGGCCTCCGGCTGCTGCGGGACGAACTGGCCGGCTGGGAGCCGGAGCTGATCACAGCAGCGCGGGCGGCCGGCGCCAGCTGGGTGACCCTCGCGCCCGCGCTGGGCGTCGCCAGCAGACAGGCCGCGGAACGGCGTTACCTGCGGCTGCAGCCGTCGAGCACGGGGGAGCGGACCGGCGAGGCCCGCGTCGACGCCGAGCGCGACCGGCGGGCGGGAGACCGGGCCGTCGCGGACTGGGCGCGGCGCAACGCCGCCGTGTTGCGCCAGCTCGCCGGCCGCGTGAGCGCGCTCGACGGCCTGGCCCCGGCCGCGCAGGCGAGCGCCGATCGGCTCGGCGTCGCACTGGGCGACGACGACCCGGCGAACCTCCTGCCACCGCTGGCCGCGGCCCGGCCGCACCTGACCGGCGACCTGGGTACCCGGGTGGGTGAAATCTCCGCCGAAGCGGCCCGGTTGCGCCGTGCCGCCGCCGGCAACCGCCGCTCCCGGGACTGAGCCGCCGTCCGCGTGGGTACCAGGCGGGTATGGCACAAGAAGCGGAACAGAACCCCGACGAGCGCACCGCGGGCCGGGCCGAGCTGCTGCCCGAGGAAAAGGCCGTCGAGAGCGCCGATCCCGAAGCCCAGGCCCGCGAAGTGCTGCGCGACTCCGACCGCCGGAGCGCGGACCCCGAGCCGACGATGACCCGGCGTCCGGAGGAGACGATCTGAGCGATCAGTCCCCGTCCGGCTCGGCGGTTTCTCGCTCGTCGTCGGTCCGGTCGTCCATCGGGTTGCCGCTGGAGTCGTCTTCGTTCGTCTCGTGGTGGGGTTGAGTCATCGCATCTCCTCGTCCGGGTGGCCGATCTTCGGCGGCTACCCGGACGGGAAGCGGATCAATCCCAGCGATCAGCCCGCGTCGCAGGCCGCGCCGTTGAGCGTGAACGCGCCGGGCGCCGGGTTGCCGCCGCGGATCGAGCCGTTGAAGCCCGTGGTCACGGTCGCGCCGGGCGCGAGGGTGGTGTTCCAGTCGGCGGCGTTCACCGTGACGCGGCCGCCGCGCTGGTCGTAGTCGCCGTCCCAGCCGTGCGTGACCCGCTGCCCGTCGGCGAACGTCCAGCTCAGCGTCCACGGCGAGAGCGTTTTCGCGCCCTTGTTGGTGATCGCGACGGCCGCGGTGAAGCCGTCGTCCCAGTGGTCCTGCACGGTGAACCGCACCGAGCAGGGCGCCGGGGGAGCGGCCGCGCTCGACGACGGCGGTGGCGGCGGGGCCGGCACCGAGCTCGACGGGGCGGTCTGCCGGCCCACCATGACGGTCGGGATCGGCGTCGGGCTCGGCGGCGGTGGCGTGCTCGTGGCCGGCTTCGGGGTGGTCGCGGGCAGCAGCGGCACCTGCGGGGGCGACGCCTCCCGGCCGGGCGAGCTGGTGGTGACGGCGATCACGACGAGACTGCCGACGACGGCGACCAGCCCGCAGATCGCGCTGACCCACCGGATCCGCGCCCCGGCCCGCTGCTGCGCGGCGGCGGCTTCCCGGGCTCGCTGCTCGATCCGGTCCACGTGCTCCGCGGGCGACAACCCGTCGGGCAGCGGCGCTCGCGGCGGCAGGGAACCGCCGGTCAAGGGCCGCGCCGTGGCGCCGGTCTCCTTCAAGAGCTCGGCGACGGAGATCTCGTCGTCGTCCCGCTCGGCGCGGCGCGCCATCCAGCACCTCCCGTCTCGTGCCCGGCGAATCCTAGGAATCCGCGCAGGTCTTGTAAACCGCGTGCATGCCGCGTGCACAAGCCGCCAACATCGCCGCGGTTACCTGGGTTCACGACCGGATGTCCCGGTCACCAAAACCCGGGGAGAACCATGACCGAGCAGAAGATCATCGCCGTCGTCGGCGCCACCGGCCAGCAGGGCGGCGGCGTCGCCCGCGCCATCCTCGACGACCCCGCCGGCCGTTTCGCCCTCCGCGCGATCACCCGCCGCCCCGGCTCCGACGCCGCACAGGCGCTCGCCGCGCGTGGCGCCGAGGTCGTGGTCGCGGACCTCGACGACGAAGCGAGCCTGACGACCGCGCTGCAGGGCGCGTACGGCGCCTACTTCGTCAGCGCGTTCTGGGAGTACAACGACGTCGAGCGCGAGCAGAAGCAGGCCCGCGCGATGGCCGCGGCCGCCAAGACCGCGGGCCTGCAGCACGTCATCTGGTCGACGTTGCCCGACACCCGGCTGCACCTGCGCCTCGACGACGACCGCGTCCCGACCCTGAACGAGCGCTACAAGGTCCCGCACTTCGACGGCAAAGCCGAGGCCGACGCGTTCTTCGTCGAGGCGGGCGTGCCGGCCACGTTCCTGTCCACGACGTTCTACTTCGAGTCCTTCCTCGACTTCTTCCGCCCGGTCCGCGACGACGACGGCGTCCTCGCCCTGCACCTGCCGATGGGCGACCGCAAGCTGCCCGCGATCGCGGCCGAGGACATCGGCCGGACGGCGTTCGGCGTCTTCGAGCGCGGTCCCGAGCTCGTCGGCCGCACGATCAGCATCTCCGGCGAGAACCTGACCGGCGAGCAGTACGCGGCGGCGTTCGCCAAGGAGCTCGGCGAGGACGTCGCCTACCGGCCGGTCAGCGTCGAAGCCGTGCGCGCCCAGGGGTTCCCGGGCGCCGACGACCTGGCCAACATGTTCTTCTACTACGCCGAGTACGAGAGCGTCTTCGCCGGCGCGCGCGACCCCGGCGCCGTGCGCGAGCTGAACCCGCGGCTGCAGGACTTCGGCACCTGGCTCGCCGCCCACCACGACGCGTTCAAGGGGCTGTAATGCCTTTCGGGATGCACTTCGGCATCTTCGGGGTCGGCGACATCGCCGCCGACCCCGCAACCGGCCGCGCCCCGACCGAGCACGAGCGGATCCGGCGGATGGTCGAGACGGCCGTCCGCGCCGAAGAGGCCGGCCTCGACGTCTACGCGACGGGGGAGCACCACAACCCGCCGTTCGTGCCGTCGTCGCCGACCACGCTGCTGGGGTTCGTCGCGGCGCGCACCAGCCGGATCGTGCTGTCGACGTCCACGACGCTGATCACCACGAACGACCCGGTGAAGATCGCCGAGGACTACGCGACGCTGCAGCACCTCGCGGACGGCCGGCTGGACCTCATGCTCGGGCGCGGCAACACCGGCCCGGTGTACCCGTGGTTCGGCAAGGACATCCGCGACGGCATCGCGCTGGCCGTGGAGAACTACGCGCTGCTGCGGCGGCTGTGGCGCGAAGACGTCGTGGACTGGTCCGGCAAGTTCCGGTCTCCGCTGCAGGGCTTCACCTCGACCCCACGTCCGCTGGACGGCGTCCCGCCGTTCGTCTGGCACGGGTCGATCCGCAGCCCCCAGATCGCCGAGCAGGCGGCCTTCTACGGCGACGGGTTCTTCCACAACAACATCTTCTGGCCGGTCGAGCACACCCGGCGGATGATCGCGCTCTACCGCGAGCGCTTCGAGCACCACGGCCACGGCCCCGCGGACACGGCGATCGTCGGTCTCGGTGGCCAGACGTTCATCCGGCGCCGCTCCCAGGACGCGATCGCCGAGTTCCGCCCGTACTTCGACCACTCGCCGATCTACGGCCACGGCCCCTCGCTCGAGGAGACGATGGACCAGACACCCCTGGTCGTGGGCAGCCCGGAGCAGGTGATCGACCGGACCATGCGCTTCCGCGAGGACTTCGGCGACTACCAGCGCCAGCTGTTCAACGTCGACGGCATGGGCCTCCCGCACGAGACGGCGCTGGAGCAGATCGACCTGCTGGGCGCCGAGGTCGTCCCGGTGCTGCGCAAGGAGTTCGCGCGAGGACGGCCGTCACACGTCCCGGACGCGCCGACGCACCGGTCGCTCGCCGCGGTGGAATAGCCACCCGCCGCCTGCGGTTGCGCTGAGCGTGACCGAATCAGTGCGGTTCGAGGTGCTGGGCCCGGTACGGGCGTGGCGTGGCGACGTCGAGCTGGAGCTGGGCCCGCCCCAGCAACGGGCGGCGCTGGCGGTCTTGCTCCTGCAGGGTGGCACATCGCTCTCACCCGCCCAGCTGGTCGAAGCGCTCTGGGGCGGCGCGGAACCGAGGGCGGCGACCGGCATGGTCCGCTCGTACATCTCCCGCCTGCGCCACGCCCTGGAGCCGGACACCCCGATCAAGTCGATCGGCGGCGGCTACGCGATCATCGCGCCGACGTTGGACCTGACGAAGTTCCAGCACCTGCTGACCACCGGCGACGCCGCCTCCCTCCGAGCCGCACTAGACCTGTGGCACGGCACCCCGCTGTCGGGCGTCAACGGCTTCGAAGCCGAGCGTGTCCGCCTCGAGCAGCTGCGCCTGAAGGCGATCGAAGACCTGGCAGCAGCTGACATCGAGGCGGGCCACCACGCCGGCGCCATCAGCGCCCTGACGGAGCTGATCACCGAGCAACCCCTGCGAGAACGCCCCCGCGAGCTGCAGATGCTGGCCCTCTACCGCTCCGGCAGGCAAGCCGAGGCCCTGGACGTCTTCGCCCACATCCAGCGCCGGCTGGAGGACGAGCTGGGCCTCTACCCGGGCCCGGAACTACGCGAAATGCAGCGCAGAATCCTGTCCTCGGACCCCACATTGGCCGCCACCATCACCCGCCCCACCCAGCTACCTCCGCAGCTCCCGGAGTTCGTAGGCCGCGAGGACATGCTGACCGCGCTGGCCGACACCCTGCGGACAACCGGCCCAGGCGTCCCGGTGGTGGGCGTCGAGGGCCTGGCCGGGATCGGCAAGACAACGTTGGCGATCCAGCTGGGCCACAAGATCGCAACGTCCTTCCCGGACGGCCAGCTGTTCACGGACCTGTCGGTCTCACCGGACCCGCTATCCGAGCTGCTACGCGGCATCGGCGTCACGGACCTGCCACCGTCGACGAGCGAGCGAGCGGCGCTGTGGCGCACCCGCACGACAGGCCGCCGCCTACTCATCGTCTTGGACGACGCCCAGGCAGCGGAGCAGATCCGCCCGCTGCTCCCAGGCACCGGAGGCCCGGCGGTGATGATCACGGCGCGCCAGCGCCTCTACGGCCTGCCTCACGCCCACTGGCAGAAACTACGAGGCCTGGACCCCACGGCATCGCTGCTGCTGTTGAGCCACCTGATAGGCCCCCGAACCCACCACGACCCTGCAGCGACCGAGGAACTGGTCGCCCGCACAGCGGGCCTACCCCAGGTCCTGCAGGCGGTGGGAGCCCGGGTGTCATCCCGCCCGGAGTGGACGATGCCCCAGGCACTCAGCCGCCTGGGCCGCCCGGCGCCAGACTCGCCGGTGACACCCCCGGAGTGCAGGGCAATAGAGAAGCCGTACGAGTCGGCAATGGCCCAGCTGACCCCGGCCCAGTCCCGAGCATTCCGAGCGCTGTCCCAGCTCCCAAGGCCGGTAGTCCCGCTCGCCGTTGCCGCCGAAACCCTGAACCTCGAGCTACCGGCGGCAGCGGCGATCCTGGAGTCCCTGGTGGACGCTCACTTACTGGACCCAGCCGGCCCAGACGCCTACCGCTACCAGGAGCCCCTACGCGAGTTCGCCCGAAGCCGAGCAGGCCAAGAGGACTGGATCGATACAGCAGCGAGCCAAAACGCATGATCATCCCAACCTGCGACAACGCGCCGATCCGGACCCCCCTGAACGCCCCCACAAGGCGGCCGGGTACTCTTTTCTTCAGCAGGTCCGAGTGGCGGAATGGCAGACGCGCTAGCTTGAGGTGCTAGTGCCCTTAACGGGCGTGGGGGTTCAAGTCCCCCCTCGGACACACACGTTACCCACACGGGGAGAGGCAGTCACCGCGACTGCCTCTTTTTTGTTGTCGTAGACCACCTGTAGGCCCAAGTCGCGGTAGACCTGCGTGATCCTCTCCGGGCTCCGCGAGTTGAGGTGCCGCTCGACGTTGCCGAGCTGGTCGAGCATCGCGTATACCTCCGCCACGTCGACCGCTTGCGCGTCCGGCAGGTGCCTCAGCTCCTCCATCGCGGCCTGCCGCTCGGCCTGTGCGCGCTTCATCGGCTCGACGAAGTTGACGGGGTCCACGCCGGCCTCGATGGCTGCCAGGTGCCGCCGTAGCTTCTCCTCGGCGCCCTTCAGCCGCTTCTCCGCGTTGGCTCGACGGCCGTCCACCCGGCCATCCTGCGACCCGGCGAGCAGCCGAACCGTCTCGTCGCGGTTGTCCGGATCGAAGACCTGGCACAACCACTCGTTGATCGGCGGGACTACGACGTTTTCTCGCAGGTTCACCGTCTTCGGGTGATCGGCCAGCGCCGCCGATCCCGGCGCCATCGTCCGTGCGATGCACCGGTAGTAGACGCCCTTCCGGATCGCAGCACCTTGCATCTTCCGGCTGCAGATCTCGCACCGCACCAGCCCCTTCAACAGGTACGTGTGCTTGGTGGCTGCGCGATTCCGTTCGAGCTTGGCAATGCCGGGCAGTCCGCCGGCCGCACGGGATCGGCGCATCAACTGCGCCTGCGTGAACGTCTCGACAGAAACAATCTCCGGGTGAGCAGGTCGCCGCGACCGAACAACGCGATCCGGCGCCGCTCGCTTGAACCGCACGACGTGCCCGGCGCTGACGTCGTCCGGATTCAGCAGCGTCTCTTGCTTGATCCAACGCCCGAAGATCGCGTACCCGGTGTACCGCGGATTCTCCAGAATGGACCGGACGGTGCTCCCTTGCCAGCCATCGGCGAGCCGGTGCCGGTTCTGGTCGGGCCGGCGTTCGGAAGGGCAGGGCACTCCGTCCTCGTTGAGCCCCTTCGCGATCGCTCGATCGCCGACCCCTTCCATGTACTCGGCGAAGATCCGCTGGACCACCTCGGCTGCGTCGGGATCGATGGCCAGTACGCGCAGCCGGAACCCCTCGGCGGCCTTTCGCGGGTTCGGGTGCGGACCGCCATCGACAACGACGTACCCGTACGGCGCCCGGCCGCCTTGGTGTCGCCCTTCGTTGACAACCTGCGCGTCCATCGCGGCGCGGACGCGAGCCTGGACGTGCTGGCGTTCCGATTCGCTCATGCCACCGAGCACGCTCATGAGCATCTTGTGCGACGGGTTCCGCGCGTCGTACTTCCCGCCAAGCTCCGGCACCCACAGGTCGACGCCGTACGCGGCGAACCGCGGCGCGATGAGCGAGAACTGATTGCCAAACCAACAGCGCGTGCCCTCGCCGACGACCACGGCGTTCCACGTCCGCCGCGGATTCTTCAGCTCGGCGAGCAGCCGCGCGGCCTCGTCCCGGCGCTCCCACGGGACTGACCGCGACTGCCCAATGTCGAAGTATTCGGCGACGATTCGGCCGCCCAGCGGCTCGACGAACTTCCGAGCATTCCCAAACTGCCAGCCGCGCGAGGTCTCCGGGTCCTGGTTGTCCTCCGTCGAGCACCGGCCGTAGACCGCGAGTTCACCAATCCCGTCGTCGACCGGCTCGGCCACCTCAAGACCAAGGATGTCGTCCAGTGTTGACCACGGGTCGTTGCTGATTTCAGCCGTCACGGTTCCTCCTCTGCCGGTCCGTCCAGGACCGGCACCTCGGTAAGCTCGATCAAAACGGCCAGCAGCCCGCGTGCCACGGCTGGGGTCAGCTCTGGCAATCCCACAGGTAGGATAACCCGGATCGGTCGATCGTCGGAGTGAGTGGCGCTCATGAACGACCTTCCTGCCCGGTCAATTCGCCGCCTCCCCCCGCGCGGTCGATTGCACTCCTGATTTCAGCCGTCCGGTACCCGCGAACCTGCCGCGTCTCGCCGTCTTCGCCGGTCACGCGGTCGCGTGTCGGCCGGCATCCCACCTCGGCCATCTGCTGCGCGAACGTCCGGGAGTCGACCTCCAGGACGTCCAGCAACTCGGCTGTCGGCACGAAGTCTCGGCCGTCTGGCCCGAGATCGTCTCCCAAGTACTCGACGAGCGATGCGAGCACCTCGGGCAGCTCACCGGGCGACTGAGCCTCGCCAACCACGTGACCTGCACCGATTGCCTTGACCGCGGCCGCGTGGTCGAGCACCGGCATGGTGTCTTGCCCGGTCGCGTGCCCGGTGAGCGTCCCGGCTGCCTCGCGCAGCGTCCGGCCCTGCTCGCAGATGGTCCGCCAGTCCTCGTTCGGCATGTAGTACGTCCGAACCGTCATGGCCAGCACATCAGCACCGGCCGACGTGTCGCCATCCGGCCGCAGGATGCCAACACCCTTGTGCGAGGGCAGCAGCCGACTGGAGTCGAACCCGCGCGTGTTCATCTGCTCGCCGAGCACGATGTTCGAGTCGCGCCAGTCCATCACCCGCAGCGCGAACCGCGACCCGAGCACCGCCCGCAGCCCGGACGGAATCGTCTTCGAGTCCGGCCGCTGCGTCGCCAGCACAAGCACGATCCCGGCGGCCGGTCCCTTCTTCGCCAGCCACGTCAGCAACTCGCCGACGTACTCACCCGCGGTGAGCTTCTTCCCTTGCACGTCCACGGGCGTGCGATCCTCCAACGGAACCTGAACCTCATCGATGAAGATGGCCGTAATGGGCATGTTCAGCGCCTTGTCGCGGGACATCTCCGGCGTGACCTTCGATTCCGGGCACGTGAGGTCGTCCAGATCGCGCATCCGCCGAAACCGAGTCTGAACCTCACCGACCAGCTCAATCAGCCAGTCCACAAGCGCCAGAACGTGTTCGGGCTCGTCGCCCGACATGAAACGGTGCGCCACCAGGCCGGCCGCGTCCCAGTCCTTCCCAGCCTTGAAGTCCGCGACGTACAGCCGTACCCAAGCGTCGAGGATGAGCCCCGCCGCCGCGAGCCGGGCGGCGAAGGTCTTGCCCTGCCGAGGGATGGCCCCGACCAGCAGGGACGTCCACACCAACGGAAGGTCGATCCGCCGGTCCCGCGCGTCCCGTCCGAACGGGATCGGCCGCCATGCATCCCACTGAGCCACGCCCAGCAGCGGCGTCCGCAGCGGCGGAGAGGCGTACGGGTCTTCATCAGCCACCCACATCGATACTCGTCCCGCGTGTCCACCGTTGCCGCGGACCCGTTCGACGATCAACTGGACCTCATCGACGGCAAGCGCCGACGCGAGCGCGTCCCGGTTCTTCACGACGTCAGCCGCCTTGCGGGTGGCCGGAAGGTCGACCGTGACCGCCCAGCCGTCACCGACACGCGTCGCGCGCTCGACGAGCCGTAATGCCTCATCCTTGCCGATCAGCTTCGCGTCCCGGAACGCGTCCACCAGCACCTGCGGGTCCATCGTCCACGTCAGGGTTCGCGGCCCGGCGAGCGCCGGCTTTCGGCCGGGACTGCCGTCCTTCTTACGTCCGAGGATCGCGAGCGCCAAGGAGGCGGCGGCCGCACCGATCCTCAGAGGATCGGTGCCGTACACCAGGTCAACGACGGCCACCCCGACGATCGCGACGACCAGGACAGCACCGGTCACCTTCCAGCGGAACAGGGTGAGCGCCCGAATCTCAGTGAACTTGTCGGCCAGCTTCTCCGACTCCTCGGCCGCCGTTCGGTAGTCCTGGACGGTGACCCACCCACGCCACCACCGCGCCCCGACGACCAGCCCGCGAACAACCGCGCCGACGTACCGCCACGGCGACTTCACCAGCCCGACGACGGCGTCCTTGCCCGCTTGGACGGCCTGCGGCTTGCTCTTCAGCCACAACGGCACACGCGGCGAGTGCCGCCACCACCGGACGAAGCGGTTGGTCTTCGGCTCCCGGCGTCGCGGTTGAGGCAACGTGTCGTCGACCAGTTCACCGTCGAACACGGGATCAACCTTGACCGGCAACGACTCAGCCATTGCCCACCTCCGACCGCAGTGCCCGCGCCAGCCGGGGCGACAGGCCCCGCGAGCAGCCGGTAGCCCGCCGTACCCACGCCGGGGTGATCTCGACGTCCGGCGTCCAGCTCTCCCGAGCGATAGCGAGGTAATCGGCGAACAGCACTCGTCGCCCGGTCTCCTGGACGGGACGCCGTTCAGCTGCGACCAGGACGGCATCGGTGAGCTTGTCCCGCAGGTCAGTGATCGCCTCGACGGCGACGAACACGACCAGCGGCGGCACCGAGTGCAGCACGATCGCCGCAGCCTCCCCCGCGGCGAACGACGTCCAGGTGTTCATGACGTAGGTAGCCGCGAGCGTGAACCACTTCGCCCTCCGCACCCAGACACCCGTCCGGACCTGGTACCGCGCGGTGACCTGCTCGGCCCGCAGAATCGCCAGCAGAACGAGCGAGACGGTCGGGTCCAGCACCCACGCGGCCAGCCACGGCAGCGACCCCGGCCGGGTGCCGGCTGACGCGAAACCCTGAACGTTGGTCATCGTGAACGCCAGCCCGAGCACGATCCCGGACCAGCACATCCAGTCGACCTGCCGCCGCACCCGCTCGATCCGCAGCGCGACGACGTCCGGATCGGTCTGGTAGGCGCGCACCTCGGCGGCTTTGGCCGCGTCCTGCGCGAGCCGCTGCGCCCGGTTCATCGCCGACCACCTCGCTTCGAGGTGTCGACCGTGGTCACCGTCATTGCGCGGGTCAGCGCGTAGGACGCGAACAGCGCCGGCAACCCGAGGACGGCGAACAGCAGCCATGGGCTACCGGGGTGAGCGATCACCACCCACTGGACCGCGACGATCAACCCGGCGTTGAACAGCACCCGCCCGACCAGCGACACGAGTCGGGCGCCGCTCCGAGCGGCTTCAGCAGCGGCCTTCGCCCGGCGGGAACTGGCCCGCCAGACCCAAAACAGCACGAGCAGTACGCCGACACCGGCGAGGATCTGCGTGGGCGTCACGGTGAGTCCGTTCATCGCGCACCCCGATCGGTCCGCTCACCGCGCCGCAACCAGACGGGGTGCAGCGCGCGCCGGTCGTCGTCGGTCATCCCGCCCCAGACGCCGACGGTGTCGAGGCCGGCCGTCCGCAACTCCAGTTCCAGGCACTCGTCCCGGACGGGGCACCCGCCGCACAGCCGCCCGGCCAGCTCGCCGTCACTGTCAGCGTCGGGTGGCCCGTCGTCAGGCGGGGGCCACATGCAGACTCCTTCGCTGGTCACGACGTCAGTCAGGACCTCGGTCGGAACCCAGCGCAGCCGGTCCAGCCGCCAGGCGATCCCAATCAACTGCAGGTCGTCGGCGCTCATGCGGCACCTCCGGCCTGACGCGACCCGAGCAGACGGGCCAGCTCGGTCGACGACACACGGAGCCCGGAACGGCACCGGGTGGCGCGCAGCTCGCGTGTCCGGATCGCCCGGCTCACCGCAGCGCGGGAGACGCCGAGCAGCCAGGCCGCTTCTCGAATGGTGTGAAAAGTGATGTGCGAGTTCATGAGAAAGACCAATCTGATGATTTCAAGACTATGTTGTTGATTTCAGCTCTTCGTAGAGCGCGTTTGTCCGACGCGCCGCCGACGAAGTGCTAAGCGACGTGGTGAAGGCTTGAAGAACCGCTAATCTCGGCGCTGAGGCGGAGCGCGGAGGAATACGTGACGGAGGACTGGACGGCAGTCGCCAAGGCCATCAACATGCGCGTGAACGAACTCGGCTGGCGACAACGCGAGCTGGCCGAGCGGTCGCACGTGTCGCAGGCGATCGTGCGCGAGCTCCAGCACCACACAGTTGAGCGCCGCCGGAGCGCGCGCACGCTCGAAGCGCTGTCGACGACGCTGGGCTGGCACCCGCAGCATCTGCTGGCCGTGCTGCAAAACCGCACCCCGCCGCACCCGGACGAGCCGGCCGACGACGGCCACGAGCTGTGGTCCCGCCTGGACGTGCTGGAACAGCGCCTGGCCGAGATCACCGACCGGCTGGAGGACGTCCAAACGAGCCTCGCGACGGTGGTTGAACACGTGAAGCCGAAGCGTTAGCGGAGGGCGATTCGGGCTGGTGAACCAGGTGATTTCCATACCTAGAATTCAAGGCCGAAACGACGTCCGATCCCATGCACAACCAGTGCAGAAGCAGTGCGCAACCACTGCATATCCGCTGCACAAGAGCGCTTTGGGGCGGCAATGAGCGGGGTAGGCGGCTGGACCGGACGGTCAGCGTCGGCGCTGCAATCCGCGTTGCGGCTGAGCAATGAGAAATTCGCCGAGAAGCTCGGAATCGGCGCGCGTACGGTCGCGTCCTGGCACCAGAAGCCAGATCTTCGCCCGCAGTCAGAGATGCAACAGGTCCTCGACACCGCGTATGAGCGAGCGTCGGACGCCGAGCGAGCCCGCTTCGCCGAGCTGACCGGCGACGGGCCGGCCGCCCACACCAGGCCGGACACGAGGGAAGCCGACCGACGACTTGCCGCGGACCCCCACATCGGCGCGGCTCTCGAATGGCTCGACCAGCACGCCTACCGGAGCCCTGGCGCCGCACGCCGCGCCGTCGCCGAGCAGGCCGCGCGCGTCGACGCGCAGGAGGCGTACGCCCGGGCCACTCGCCGCGGGTGGGTCGACCAACGCGCCGTGACCGACGCACTCGCCGAGTACTACGGTCGACGTCACGGTGACCACGGCTTGTATGCCGGAAGCTGCGGCGAGCAGGCCGTGAACACTAGCATCCTGACCTGCGCTGATTGGCTCGATCTGGCGTGCGAGCTACGCCCGCCGCGCGACGGGCTCACGATCGCGAGCGCCCGGCCAGACGCGCGGGAAGTGCTCGACGAGCACGCGACGAGTGCAGCGGTTAACCGGCTGGCCGAGACGGTGGCCATGAATACGCGGCTCATGAACGCGCCGCTCTACCGGCTGCTGAGCACGGACATCCGTGAACGCCACCTCGGCGGCACGTTCGGCGTGGACCACTTCGTCCACTACGCCCTGACGATGGACCTGCTCGAAGGCGAGCTGCTCGACGCGCTCGCGGCCGGCGACACGACGTCGCTGCCCCTTCGTGATCGCTACCTCCCGGACGTCGGCGCCGTCCTGGACGTCGGCGGCCGACTCTGCGCAGGCGGAGCCCTCGCCTTGACGGCCATCGCGCGGCCAGCCGACCCGTACCGCGGCGAAGCGGACTACGTGCTCTTGGTCCAGGAACGCTCCGGCCACGTACTCAACGCCACGCGCCGGCTCGCCGTCATCCCAAAGGGCTTCCACCAGTCGCTCACCGACGTACGGCGGGAAACCCAGATCGGCGCGACCCTGCGGCGAGAGATGGAAGAGGAGCTGTTCGGCCGGCCGGACGCCGACAACACCGTCGCCGACACGCTGACCGCGGACCCGATGCACCCGACCAGGCTCACGGAGCCGATGCGCTGGCTCCTCGCCGAGCCCGGCCGGTTGCGCATGGAGTGCACCGGGTTCGGCCTGAACCTCGTGAGCGGGAACTATGAGTTCGCCAGCCTCATCGTCATCGACAACGAAGAATTCTGGACACGCTATGGCGGAGTGGTCGAAGCAAACTGGGAATCCGCGACTCTTCGTCAGTATTCGACTACCGATGCGGAACTCGTCACCGAGTTGTTGAGTGATGTAGCGTGGAGCAACGAAGGACTGTTCGCCATGACGCAAGGGCTTCGGCGCCTTGCGGAAATCGGCGGAGAGCGCGTAAAACTGCCCGCGATCGAATGGGAGATAGGCCAGTGAGCGACGGTTGGACCGCCGGCAATGCCAACGAAGACGCGGCCGGCACGCGCGGCTGGCTGGTCGGCCACTTCATCGACCCGTCGCAGGGCGTCCGAGCCTCCAAGGACGTCGAAGTCAAGTGGGCCAACCATCCCGCGGGGGACAAGCGCCCCGAGTGGACCTCCGACGACCAGCGAACAACGCTGGTGATGCTGATCTCCGGCGAGTTCCGTGTAGAGGTCACCGGCGGTGGCAAGATTATGACACGCCAGGGTGACTACGTGATGTGGGGACCGGGCATCGACCATTCTTGGGAAGCGTTGGCGAATTCGGTCGTCCTGACCGTTCGCTGGCCCTCAGCAACTTAATTCGACGGCGGGAATCTTCACCCGATCACCGCCGATCTCGGCGAGCCGACGTAACCCCTGGAGAAACGCGAACAGTCCTTCGTTGCTCCAGTTTTCGTCACCGATCAGTTCGGTGACCAAGTCACCGTCGAGCGTCGAATACTGCTGTAGGCCGGCCGCCTCCCAGTTCGCCTCAACGTCGCCACCGAACTGCGGCCAGAACTCCTCATCCTCGATCACGACCAGGCTGGCGAACTCGTAGTTCCCGCTGACCAGGTTGAGCCCGAACCCGGTGCACTCCATCCGCAGCCGTCCCGGCTGCTCGGTCAACCACCGCATCGGCGCGGAAAGCCTGGTCGGATGCATGGGGTCGGCGACCCGGAGATCTCCGGCGGACCGGTCGACGTCCGTCCTGCCGAACAGCTCCTCCTCAAGCTCGCGGCGCAGGGTAGCTCCGATCCGGGCGTCTGCCCGCTGGTCCGCGAGCGGCCCGTGGAAGCTTTTCGGGATCACCGACAGACGATTGGCCGTGTTCACGACCTTTGTTGACCTCTTCTGCACCAGCAGCACGAAGTCGGCGCCACCACGGAACGGGTCCGCCGGGCGCGCGATCGCTGTCAACGCCAGCACGCCACCCGCGCAGAGACGGCCGGGCAGGTCGAGCACCGCGGACACGTCGGGCAGCTGGCGGTCGCGGAGTGGCATGTGCCCTGGACGGGCGCTGCGACCGCTCGCCAAGTGCTCGATCAATTCGCGTTCCAGCAGGTCGACGCCAAGCGCGTATTCGACAAACGACGCGATCCCGACCTTCGCCCGCAGTGCTCCGGGCTGCGGGTCGACCTCGAGCAGCCGGTAGAGGGGAACGTCGGTGATCCGAATGCCGCCCGCTGCTGCGTCCGCGAGACGCTGCACCGCAGCTCGCTCATCGACTACCGCCGATGGCCTCGCTCTGCCGCCCTCGAAGGCGGTGTGCTCGCTCGTGGGCGTCAGCGAGCAGGCGAGATCCAGCCACGCTGGCCGCGTAAGGACGCTGGTGGTCACCTCCACCTGACCGCAGCGCGCGACGTAGGGCCGGTGGTCGCTGGTCGGCGGCGCGTAGTAGTCATCCAGGGCATCCGCGATGACGCTTCGCAGCGGATTCTGCCGGTTCCGAGATGAGGCGACTGCGCTCGCGTACACCTGCTCACGGGCTCTCCCCAACGGCCACCCCGCGTGCCGATCGAGCCATGTGAACACCGGCTCGAACGAGTCGTCGGGGCTGAACTCCCGCGTGACGGCGCTCGGACCGATCAGGGCCTGCAACTCGTCTCGTGAACGACCGAGCACGTTCGCGAGCTTCGGCCAGAGGTAGGGGAGTGGCACGTAGTCGCCCGCCTCCCAGCGAGCAACGGTCGAGCGGTCGACGTGCAGCACGTCCGCCAGACCCTCCTGGGTGAGGCCGGCGACCTTGCGAGCTGAGATCAGCCCGTCACGACGTCGCCCTATGGGCATGACCAACCTCCAACCCTGCGTGACCAGATCAATGTAGCAGCAGTAACCGCAGATCAGACCGGCTAGTGCGACGTCCGCGCCACGCAAATGCCGCGCTGCTGCTCTGGTCGTCGAATTTGACTCCCGCTTGACTGATTTCATCAGTCGTGAGGTCGAAGGGAGGGGACGTGACAGGCACTAGCTGCAGGTCGCTGCACTCGGCGCTCTACATCAGCTGGTACCGGTGCGTGCTGGACGGCCTGACGCACGCGGTCACGGACGACGAGTTCCTCCGTGGCGTCCGCCTCCAGGAAGGCCGGTACCACTCTCTGTGCGGCCACGAAGTGCTGATTCACTCCTGCCTGGCACCGGCCGACCGTTCATGTCCGATGTGTCGTGAACTCGTGAACGCCTCCGCGCGCGCCGCGGTGAGGCGACGATGACGCCGATCTCGCCCCCGTCGCGTATGGACCTCGACGCGCTGTTGCTCCAGCCGGTCCGCCTGTTCATCGCCTGCCTGCTGGCCGACACCAGCTGGCGTTCGCAACTCGCCGTTCAGCAGGCATTAGGGCTTCCCGCGCCCGATCTCGAACTGCACATCGAGTTCCTGCGCGCGGCTGGCTACCTCCAGTGCCGCGCCGAACCTCGCGAACTCCGCCTGACCCCGCTAGGCCTAGACCGCCTGTTGGAGCACATCGGCGCGCTAAATACGGTCGCGGCAACAGCCGGTGCTCTCGTCGCTGAGGTGCGAGCTGCGCTCCCCACCGAGAACTCGCCCTGATAGCAGGCCACCCCACCGTCGTCCTCAATCCGCAGCCCACGTGGGCGTTCCTGCCACCACCAGCCCTCAGCAAGGACCCGAAGATGCCCAAGCCGATCATTCGTCCACCTGCCACTGTCGCCGTCAGCAGCAGCCTGCGCGACGCGCGCAAGCGCCGTGGAATTGGCCTGCGGAGGCTTGCGGACAAGATCGGCGTTCACCCCGCGACACTCTCGGCGTGGGAGCTGGGCATCAAAGTCGCACCGGTGACGTCCGTGGCGTGGATCCTCGGGTACCTCCGGGTCGAGTCGGCCGAGTACGACCGAGTGATGGCGCTCGCCCCGCACGCCGGCGACGCGAACCTGGTCGACCAGTCTGACCCGCAACTGGGGCATCTGCTGTGGACATACGAACAGATCTCCAGCCGCGTCGTGGAGTGGGCACCGTCGTGCATTCCGGAGCTTCTCCAGACGCGGGCGTATGCCGAACGAGTACTCGACAAGGCTGTGATGCCGGACGACCGCAGGGACATGGACCTGCTGAGCCGCCAAGTCCGCCAGCAAGCACTGAATGACGGGAGCCGTCACCACGTGTTCCTGATTACTGAACAGGCGCTACACGGTATGGACGACCTGCACAAGGAGCAGATCGGGCACCTTCGCGTGGTAGCGCAGCTCAAGCACGTGACCGTCCGCTTCATGTTGTCAACGGAGACCGCACTGAAGTCGATCGGCGCCTTCACACTTTTCGAGGATCGATCCGATCCGATTGCCGTGCTGCTTAGACACCACCACTGCAACACCTACCTGACCGACCGGACGATGCTAAGCCGCTACCACGGCACGGCAAGGGCACTGCTACGGCGCGCGTTCGGTGAGCTGGCGAGCACCTCTGTCTTGAGCGCGCCCGCACTGATTGAGGCGACGCAGTGACTGCGGCGATCTATATCGATCCGATCGTGATTCAGCCTGTAATCGACGGCGCGTGGCATCGGGTCCGCCTGACCGAGATTCCGACACCGGGGCAAGTCATCACGATGCTCTGCGGAGCATTTGGTGCCGCGGAGTTCCACCTGTCCGCCGAACGCCGACGACACCAGATCCTCCGGCAGTGCGAACGCTGCGACGTAATCGATCGACGACAACGCGGCATCCCCCTTCGACAGGATCGAACCGGTCGTCCTTGATGCGTTGACCGCATTCTGTAGCGAGACGCTCGCTCGGCGAACTCGACTTCGACCGCCGATGTGACCAGGTAGCCTGTACGAGGTGTGACTTCGGTGCTCGCGGGACCCGTGGGGGACGGCTGTGACGAGTTCAATTGCACCCGTCACAGCCGTCACCGGCGACATCTGCGCAGGTCAAGCCGCTTCGCGGCTGTCACATCAGGTGACACGGATCGCATCAAGTCGTGACAGCCGAACGTGTGACGTGTCTCGCGGCAGTGTCTTGTGCTGCGTCGGGCTTACCGTCATAAGGTGGCCGCGGACAGTCACAAGAATCGACCTGGCGTTAGCGGCATAACGCAGACAACAGCAGAGGTCGCTCGGCCCATCGAACAGGGCGACTGGCGACGTCTGCCGTCCCTGCGTGCAGTCAAGTCCCGTCGAGCGCCGACTCGCTGGGGATCTTTGATACCCGACCCCCGGGTTCGCTTCCACCCAGGTCATCGGCATAGCCGACGCGTGCCGCGCCGCGACACGTCCGGCGACCGCCCACATACGTTCAGTGGACACCCCGCCGCCCTGGGCAACTGCCGGCAAGTGGCTGGGGTCGCAACGACGTCTTAGTGACGTCGAGTGCCGCCCCCGACTGCTGAAGCGCTGAACGTGAAAAGATCCTCGCCGTACCTCGCGGACTGTGCGCATCCCAACGCAGTGGGATTGCTCCTCGCCGCTACATGCAAACGTCGTGGGTCGTCAGCCGGAGGACCGTGTGTGGTTATGGCCAGCACTTAGCACCTTCGAGGTCCGATAGACCGAGCAATTGACAACGGTCGGACACCGACAACCCGACGACTCAGTGAGCCATCATCTAACTACGGGCTGCTGACGTCGTGCGCTTCTGCCGGATCTTTCCCTCGTTGGGGCGAGTCGACGGGCCAATCGACGCAGTTCGCAGTAAAGTGCCCCTGTAAGGCGTCTGGGCCGCCTGTGGCTCGATGAAAGGGAGGTCCTGTGCGACTTGCTCGGGTGTACGTTCGCTTCTTTAAGTCGTTCAACTTCGACTATGAGCGACGCGCCAAAGAAAATGCTCAACGTCATGACTGGGAGCAGTTGGAGGAGGGCTGGTATCCGCATGTTCGCTTGAATGTGGATCCAGAGGTTACAGCAGTAGTTGGCGCAAACGAGTCTGGAAAAAGTCATCTCCTTGATGCAATAGAATGCATTGTTGGAATAAAGAGTGTTCGGCGCAGTGATTTCTGTCGTCACTCTCAGCTCTATTCGATAGAGACCCATGAAATCAGGCTTCCCGATGTGGGTGCAGAATTCATCATCTCATCGCAGTCGGAAGCTAGTACGCTTGCTGAATTTGGAGTAGGCGCTAGTCCTGGGCAAAGATTCCTCTTCATGCGCCCGGGTGCTGGCAGGCCTTTCGTTAGCCTGGGCAACGAGAGGGTCGAACTTGACGACGATGAACTGAAGATTGTTGAGGATATTTTTCCTCGCGTAATTCGATTCTCTACGAAAGTCGCCATACCTGACAGTGTGCCGATCTCGACCCTTTGGGGTGGTAACAGCGGCGCTCTGAGCGACCGGCGTACGCGAAGCCGATTCATTGATATGGCTGAAACCGTTCGGGCGTCGGATGCCAATGAGTTCGGCCCGTTCGTTCCAAAGTTCCTTGAGTTCTTCTCGTCTCGTGGAACTGCTGCTGTTGATTCTGCAAAGAAGCAGAAAGAACGAGACGAACGCGAATTGGCAAGAAAGCTGCTAGTCGACGTTGCTCGTGTCGATCCGGAGATCTTCAAGGATCTCCAGGAAGCCATCTCTGCTGGAAACGAAGGCGATGTGAGCGGCCTGGTCGGGAAGATAAATCAGTCTTTGAGTCGTCATCTGAACCTATCTCGTTGGTGGACTCAAGATAATGATTTCGCGCTGCGCGTATCGCCTCGCGAGCGCGAATTGGTTTTACGATTCAGGATAGAACTGAAAGCGAGTACTCATTCGCTGAGCGCAGTCGAGGGCTCACGCACTTCTTGGCGTACTTTGTGCAATTGCGCGCGCACCGCCGAGACCCTGCTCGATCTGAAATACTCTTGATGGATGAGCCGGACGCGTATCTATCTAACGCTGGGCAGCAGGATTTGTTGCGCGTTCTGGAGAACTTCGCCGTTTCTGACAGCGGCGTACGGCGTGATCAAGTTGTTTATGTCACCCATTCACCTTTTCTGATCAACAAGAATGCAGCTCATCGTCTTCGTGTTTTCGATAAAGGAACTCAAGAAGAGGGGACCAGGGTGGTAAAAGACGTCGCGCGTACACACTATGAACCACTGCGCTCCTCTCTTGGGGCTTACGTTGCCGAGACCGCTTTCATAAGTGGAAAGAACCTCATTGTCGAGGGTGTTGCAGATCAGGTGCTGTTGGCTGGAATGTCAAACGCGCTTCGTGCTGGGGGGTATCCCTCGGCTAGTCTTCTCGATCTGAACGAAGTTACAATTGTTCCAGCGGGGAGTGCGGATAGCGTGCCGTACATCGCTTACCTTGCGCGAGGGCGGGATCCGATGAAGCCGCCTTGTGTTGCATTGCTTGACGGGGACATCGACGGTGAGCGGGCTGCCGAAAAATTGCGAAGGAGTGACGTCAATAGAAGGCCGGTGCTCGATCAAAAATACATCGTAAGATTAGGTGTGTGGGCCGCTTCGCAGAGCCCGGAAATTACTGGCGCTTCAAACTTTGGAAAGATCGTCGAAATTGAAGACTTGATCCCGCCCCGCATTGCTATTCTCGCCGCCCGTCGCTATGCGGTCCAGGTTATTGGCTCTGACGTGGAGGCGTCTGAGGTACTTAAGGAAGTTGATTTAAAGGCAAGAGTCGAGTCGTCGAGCCGGCCACTCTGGGATGAACTACGCGAGCTATTTTCAGATAAGATGAACGGCGAAACTATAGACAAAGTGGGTTTTGCGAGGGAGGTAGTCGCATATGTTGAAGGATTAGATCGCAACGAGCCACGCCCGGTTGGGGTCCCTGCTTTGGAGGAGAACTTCACCAAGTTGCTCGGGGAGCTAACTTCTCTTCTCGATTCGGCTGCTATCGAGGAAGCTGAGCGTCGCCGCTCTAAGCGAATGGGCCGCGTCATTCGAAGCTTCATTGAAGACTATCAAGAGGGTGCGACGCGATCTCTGGCTGATGCTCGCCTGCGAGAAATTGAAGCAGCCCTTGCTGATATTGCATCTCACGACGTTGTTCGACAAAAAATCTCAAGTATCCGGCGTGACTTTCATCTTCGACAAGAGCCAAATAAACCTATTGAAGATTATGCAAACTTCACGGATAGGCTACGGGGATTACTGGTTCAAGAACGTTTAGCGAGTCAAAGTTCAGATAATGAATGAAAGTCAGAATCGACGCAATGACCCATTGGTTTGCCGGGTCATGATAACATGACTTCATGTGGGATTGGTTGCAACCGACATTGTCTGCACTTAGTCCAGTGGCTACGGGGACGGTCGTCTGGATTGCTGGGCGAGAAGGCCGAAAGAGTGCTTCGCGCGAAGCTGATTTGGATCGGTCAGCGGCTCGTAGTCTGCATATCCTTGAAAGAAGGACTGAAGCTTACCAGCGGGTCCTGCAGATTGGATTTGATCTTCAGGATGATCTCAGGTCTGCTGGCAACGAGTTAATCTTTGGTGATGCTGCAAAGATTTCGATGAAGCATCAAGAGAAATGGCCCGAAGCTCGTGCGATATGCAGAACGGTCGGAAGCTTATCTATCGTTTCGGCGTTCAAGGAGTGGCATAGCAACTACGCTCTTGCGGCTGAGGAGTTGAGTCGCGCCGTCATTACGGGGATTCGTACGGCTCGTGGCCTTCCTGTTAGTTCTGGTCAGGAGGATCACTGGGACAATTTTAAGAAAAATATGGAGACTGCTAACCATTGCTTCGAGCGCTTGCAAGATCGCATGAATGCTGAACTCGGGGTCGACGAGTAGGCAACAACTTTCCTTGGTCACCGTTAGTGCTAGCTGGGGAGTCAGTTGAAGCCAGCACAGGTTTACAGAAAGTGTGCCAGTGCGACGTCGGGATGGCTCGTGGGCGACGATCACTGGTAAGTCCGACGCTGGTGTGGCAGTGGTGGACGGAACTGGGCGTCGACCTCGACCGGTTTGGGCGAGCACTGCGCTTGAGGCGGAGGTTGCCGCAATTCTGTCGGCATCGGTCGGCGGCTCCGGCCTGGTTAGTGCTCGGCTCGGAGTTCGCTCGCGGCATTCAGTCGCAGCTGACGCGCAGTTTGGCCGGCCGCGTCCGTAACCGGGGTGCGGTCCCGAGCTGCACGGGCTGACTGGACTCATCCGTGGAGCCAGGGGCACGCCGAGATCGTCGTGGCTCTAGCTGTCTACCTAGTGTGCAAGGTCGTCCGGCGTCATGTGGTCTCGGGTGGCTGTTCAGCCTCGGTGGTAGTCCTCATCGAAACGCTTCGCTCAGCCGATAGGCGAGAGAAATGGCCGAAGGCCAGCCAGCGTCAACGAAGGCATGGAGTACCGACCGGATCGATGTCAGCAGCTTGTTATCAGCGATCACAACTTCGCGGAACTCGGCCAGGTAGCGCTCGATGAATTTGGTCGTTTCGGCGGCTGCGACTGAGTCGTACGTGTACTCGTCGCCTGCGCCCACCGCTGTTGCTGCTGTGTGGAAGGCTCGAGACGGGTCGGCGGCGGCAAGATGGCCCAGTGCTTCGATCAGGAAGTGCGTGATCGAGGGATGCTTGAATTGAGCGATCCCGTCCAATACGGTGAGGGCTCTGGCGGCGAATTCGCGATCTTCGGTGGGATCACCGCTGGTCACTAGAACCGCTTCTGAGGCGAGGTTGATGTTGCGGGAGATGAGGTCGACCGTGAGAAAGATCTTGCCCAGCCGGTCCGGGGAGTCAGTAGCTGTATGGCGAAGTTGGGCCAGGGCAGCGGTCGCAGCCTCCAGCATGTCGAAAGCACGTGCGCGTTCCACGGCTTGTTCAGGTGGCAGTTCAGTCCATGTGCGCAGGTTGTCGACAGCATGCTGGGCGGCCGCCGTCGCGATGGGATCGGAGAGCCAAGTTCGGACCAGCTCCTTGGCGGTGGGTGTCTGATGTCGGATGGCGAGCATCAAGGCGAGTGAGGTGATGATTTCGAGCGGTTCGAGTTGATCCGAATCGGATTCGATCTCGTTGAGCAGCTCCATCCAAGGTTCCTGATTCACGAGGCTTGCTAGGACACCGTCGACCTCTGCGGGCCGATCTGAGCCGCAGTCCCAAAACTCTCGGAGGAGTACAGCGGCGATAAGAGGCTGCTTTTCGACGAGAAGACGGTCGCGCACGAGCTCAAATCCACCTTCTGGCTCGAGGGAAAGTCGCCGCGCCACCTGGGCGACGTGGAGCCGGATGACGTCGTCAGCATCGTTGATCTTGGCCCGGAGAACCTCACGGAGCAGGTTCGCGTGCTGCGACGACCGCCAGGCGGATTGACACCAAAGGGTTGTCAGTGTGCTGATAGCTGTCCGTTTCGGCGTCGGTGTCCAGGACATCATGATGCGGGCTCTTCCTCATCCGGCGTGTCGTCTGAGTCCGCTGCGGAGAGCAGCAGGGGAACGATCAGTTTGGCCAAGCCGGAATCCGGCTCCGGTGGTTTGGCGCGGACTAGAGCTTCGATGGCGCGGAAGATCATTTCGGCGCCTGGCAGACGGTGGTCGGGACCGCCTACTCCGGCGGCAACAGCTTGGCGGAGTGCCTGTTCGAGAGCGGTCTGCTGGTCCGGAGACGGGGTGGTAGGCAGCGTGTCGACCAGGGTGCGGAGCGTGTCGAGCGCCTCACGTTGCTGGAAGTCGGTAAGGTCTGCGTCCTGTTTCCCCAGGTAATCCTGCAGGGTAAGGGGCTCGATGCCCGCTACGGGCCCGTGAGGTTGGGGGATGGGAGGTGGTCCGCCGGCTTCGGCCTGCAGATGTGCTCGCTCGGCGAGCGCGGAATCTTGGATCTTGTCGATGTCGAGGCAACCGCACATCTGGTCCAAGAGATGTTCCGTCGCCTCGTCCGACGGGTGTACGAAGTGGCTGGGGCCGGCCAGGATGGCTTGCTCGAGATCGTGCTCTTCGGCGGTGGAGATCGAGGGACCGACTGCCCGGATCAGCTTGCCGGCGGCGGCACGGGTCTGAGAGTGCGCAATCAGTCCTCCGCTCCCCAACACGGTAAGAAATGCGTGCCCCAAGTCGGCGGGCCTCTCCGCGGCGGTGACCAGCAGTGCCTGCCAGGCCTCAGGGTGCTGAATCCGCCGGACCAGATCTTCGACGAGCGCGTCGAGGTCTGCGTCTCCGATGGGGACTTCGAGCAAGGCAGCGACGAACGCGGTGAGGATGGCTTTCGCGGCGCCGTGGCCCGGGCCATATTGGAGCCAGGAGCCGTAGAGGCCGACTTGGCCCTGGGCGGCCCGCACGGAGATCGTATAGCCGCCGACTTCCGTGGTCGGCTCGTCGGATTCCGGACGAAGAGCCTCGGCGAGGACTTCGACGGAGCGTGCGATGTCCGCGGCGGCGATGAATGCGGCCATCTTCCGCCCGACCTCGTACTTCGCCATCTCGAGGTCCTGCCGGCGAGTTGTGGTCATCGTCACGATGCCCTGGATCAAAGGACTGACGTCGTCGCTGTCGTCACTCCATCGGAGTACTTTCACGAGCAAGTCGCGGGCCAGGTCAGGGTCTGCAGCGGCGATCACGTCGACAGCCTCCACATAGTGGTAGAGGTAGCGAGGTGACCAAAGCACCATGATCTCCGGCTCAAGTGTCGCCCTGAGGAGATGGCTGTGTGACCGCTCGATGGCGATCACGCGAGGGAGAAATCTCGCCGCTGCGGTTGCCAGCCGTTCGCGTCCGGACGGTTCCTCGAGCGCTACGGACATCAAGCCGACCACGCATTCCGCCCACACGTGAGCCGCTACTGCCCCGGGATGCATCGTCGATAGTTTGTCGATCTGCTTTAGTAGGCGAAACGTCTGGTTCACCAGTGGGATCTCGAAGTTGGTTGTCACCTGTGCGGTGGCGCTGGCAAGCACTTTGGTCCACAAGCCGACGTTGCTGCGGGCGCGTTTACGCGCTGCTTCGTCCTCTGCGTCAAGGACTCCTGCGATCCACCCGATGATCGCCGAAAACGTTCCGCTGTCGCTGTGAGAGAGGTCTGTGAGCCATTGCACGTCGTCGTCTGTTGACACCTCGGAAACGAGAACCCGAACAGCGGCGACCCCAGCGAGGCTGTCGCCATGCTGCGCCAGCGACGCGACCGTGGCTGCGAAGGTGGAGCGGTCTTGATCGACGTGCCAGAGGTCCGTCAGGTGCAGGTCGATGCTCGGTCGTGCCACAAGCACGAGATTGGGGTCGGTTCGCAGCCGTGTTACCAGCTGTGATCGGTCATCGACGGCGAAGATGAGTGCGGCGACGCTGTAGTCGAAGAGGATGTGGTGGGAGTAGGTGAGCAACGGTGGCCCGCTGGCCTTCAGACGGCCCGGAAGCTCGTGAAGCACTCCGTCCTGTACGAGCGCTGTTCTCGCATCGAGGAGGGCATGTGGTACGCAGCGGCCACTCGCGCGGAGGGTTCGCTGTTCCAACATCGTCTCGCTGAGGCATTCCAGTGCCCGCAGACGTGCTTCGCTGTCAGTGCTCCGGGCTACACGGACGCGCCAGTACTCCTGCAACAGCTCGAGTTGGTCGCGTGTATCGGCCAGCGAGGTTTGGCTGACTCCGGCGATCAGTAGTTCACAGGCAAGCCGGAGGTTGAAGGGGTTGCGAATGAGGTCGAGCATGTGCTCGTTCGCGCCAAAGACGAGCTGCGCGACGCCGGGATGTTTGCCGGCGAGCACGGTGAGCTCATCGGACGCGAGGTTCCCTAGCAGGAAGTGGCGGACGCGCCGAAGCGTTTCATCGACGTGTTCCCGCTGATCTGAAACCGGTGGGCCGGAGAATACGTCGGTCCATATCGGACTGTGGTGAAGGTCGAACCGCCGCATCGTCGCGATTACTCGCCACCGCGAACCGACGAGTCCCTGGATCAGCCTGACCAGCCAAGGGAGAGGACCGCCTCGGGTGGCGTCCAAGCCGTCGATGAACAAGGTCGCGTGTGATTCGCCGACCCATTCGCGAAGCACGGCGAGCAGCGATTGGCTTAGCTGGATGTCGTCGCGAACCGAGGCTGCTTCGGACCCGATGCTATCGACGGTCAGAAGGACGACTTCATCGCCACGGTCGATCATCCTATGGGCCAGTTGGTTCAGCACACCCGTCTTACCACAACCCGGTTCGCCGGTAAGAACAAACGTGTCTTCTGTGGCGAGCAATGCGGGGAGCTCCGCACGATCGACGGAGGTATCTTCCTCCGCCCCCGGCAACATCGTGTGGGTGTCGAGGGCGCGGAGGTTCGACGCCGTGACTTCGCGTAGCGCTTCGCGGTCGTTTTCGCAGTCCCGTTCGCGTTCAGTGTCGGTCTGTGGCATCCGACTCAGCAGTTCGAAGGTGAACGCGGCCGCGTTTCGCGAGGCAATAGGCTGCCATTCGCGGTCAGCCTCCCCGGTCTTGTCACTGAGCAGATCGGAAACACCGCGTACGACCAGTGCGACAACATCACTGTTCACGTAAGCGCCGTAGAGGAAGCCGTGCCCTTCCATCTCGACAGCGACGGCATCGCCGCAATGCTGGCGCAGAAAGTCTGCAGTGGCCGACCGCTGATCGGCGACGACCTTGCTGCCGGCCGCGATCGGCTTGACCAGCGCTGTCGGCCGGGGTGTAGGCATTGTAGGCAAGATCCGGTGTTGCCAGGCCTCGTCCCGGGCGATCTGATGTGCGCGCTGGATGAGCTGGTACGTACTCGGGTACGTCTTGATGCGCGGCCGATATCCGGTTGCTGTGTCCTTGCCGGACTCGTAGCCGTAGATATCGTCAGCCGCAACCACGTCGCCGAGCTTGAGATCCTTGATCCCTCCCGCCACACCGACGAAGAACACGATCTGCGGGCGGAACGCACCGATCGCGCGCTCGAGCTGAACACCGGCCTCGGTGTTGCCAGCGCTGGTCTGGGTCAGGACCACGGTCCAGCGGCCGCGTTCAGTGGGGAAAGCGCCGATTTCGTAGAGGGTGCCACGTTCCTGGCTTTCGTCGAGCGGCTCGACCAGGTGCTCGCGTACGGCTCGGTACTCGTCGGCAACGGCGGTGCAGATGACGACCGTGCCCAGCACAGTGTCGTGAGCGGTGTTCATCGGCGATTCGGCGCCTTTCCTGCTCTGCGTGATGATGTAGCGGTGTCATGCGGCTCGTCGGTCACCGAGTCGCGAAGAAGGGCCGGGTGCAGCCGGATCCCGGTTCCGGCGCGGTAGAGCTTGGCCGGGCGTCCTCCGGTCCCTTCTGCTCGAGTTCCTGTCGGTATAAGGAATCCGCGTGAGCCGGTGACCTTGCGATGAAAGTTCGATGGATCGAGCTCGACATCCCAGACGATCTCGTACACTTCGCGCAGCTGCGCAATCGTGAACTCCGGAGGACAGAATTTCGTTGCGAGAGTCGTGGCGGACAGTTGGCTGCGGGCGTAGTCGACCGCATCGATGAGCAATCGGTGGTGATCGAACGCGAGCTTGTCCGGATCGGAGAGAACATCCTGAACGGGAACCCAATGCGCGGCTTTGGCATCCCCGCCGGCAACGGGTAGTGGGAGGTCGGGCATCAGCGCGACATAGTTCACCGACACTACACGCCCGCGTGGATCACGATCGGGCGCTCCGTAGCTTCTTAGCTGGCGAATGGCAAGATCGGCACCGTTCAAGCCAGTCTCCTCGGCCAGTTCACGGTGCGCGGCCTGGTCGAGATCCTCGCCGTCCTCCAAGAAACCGCCAGGTAAGGCGATCCGGTCCTGAAAAGGAGGGTTGGCTCGCGTAACCACGAGGACTTGGAGGCTGCGGTCCCGAACTGTTAGCACTGTCAGGTCGACTGCGACAGCGCTGCGGGGGATGTCCCACTTGTTCACAAGCTCACGGTACGGACTTAAAGTTCAACTGACAAGAAGTCTGATTGGCTAGGGTTTGCCTGTTGAGCGAGCTCATCGGAGCCTGTCGGGGCCGACGCTGGCGTGGTGGTCGCGATAGGTAGGTGATCGGAGAAACTCGTGAAGCTTGAACTCGGCGTTCGCACGAGCTTCTCGGCATTGCTGAGTGGGCAAACCGAGCTGTTCCGCTGCAGTGATCAAGCTTAAGCCCTCAATTCTGGTTCTCCCGATCAGTTCAGCTTCGACGCGGGTCAGGACGTGGTAGCCGATGGCTTCGGCGAGAACGAGGTCAATGTGTCCTCTTGGTGCCGCTATTGGCACTATCCTGAACGCTGCATTCCTGGCGCAGTCGGAGGAGGGTGGCTGGACCGCGCTCATTGCTCGGTCGTACGCGACTCGCCTGAGGTGAGGGAGCAGGCGTCGCATTGAAGGATCAACCACTCGCAACGCCTCGATGAAGCCGAGCGCGACCTCCGAGTCGATTTCGGCGGGATCTCCGCCGTGTTCGACGACGACACGGCGTGCTGTCGCTGCGAGGCTAGGAGCGAGTAGGCCTGCGGCGATAATCTGCCAGATTTGCGTTCCCGTCTGCGCTAGCCGGATCAGCTCGGCCCAGATCGCGTCCTTGATTGCGCGGTCTGTCGCTCGGCTGCCGAGAAGGTCGGCGACCTCGCCCAACGAGAGCACTTGTCCAGGCAGGTCTGGAGACAAGGCCCAACCGTCCAGAGTGACTGGTGAGTGCTCAACCAACAGTCGGAAGGCGTGTCTGACAGTGGTCAGCGCTGTGAGCGTGCCTCTGTCTGCGGTCATGGCGCTCCTTGCTTTCGCGATCCGAAGGTCCATCTGAGCCAGGTCGAACGCTTATGGTCATAGTGACAAGTAGTTCGGCATGCAGACGGTAGCGTCCTGGACTGTTTGGGTCAAGCTGACAAGAACTTCGCCGGCTCGGGATGGTGCGCCGGGGGGGGTGTTGACGGGCGCTGTCTGGCCGCTCGGTGGGCGTGGATGAGTGTCCACTTGGTGCATCGAGGCGGGTAGGCGCGTCGGATCTTCTAGCCGCTGCAGCTCGGTCGCGAGGTCGGCACGGTTGGCTTGGCGACGCTGGAGGTGATGCCGCCTAGTTGTTTCGGGTGGGCCGGCTGGATCGGGCGTGGACGGGAAACTCGCGACAGGGCGGGGCACAGCGGGTTAATCGGGCGAGACGTCGGCGCGGCTCGGCGAGCAGGTCAGACCACGCGTTTGAGAACGACGGGTATTTTGGCCTGGCCCACCTCCCAGGTTCATAGGTGCCCCGTCGGCTCTCGGAATCGTGTCCATGGCCGGCACGACGGAGCTAGGTGATCGTGCGGGCACGAGGATGTGCCCACGGTGTTGCGGTGTCAGTTGGCAGCCGAGTGGGTTGGGTCGGTGTAGTCGCGACGATGTCCTCGTGCCGACCGACACCGAGAGTTTCGGCATGGCACTGCGTGCACGGACCGTGTGGAGCGCAGCGTGGGTCGGTGAGCAACATGCGCACGTGGTGGTAGGCGTCGTTCGGGTGGTCCGCTTTGATGAGATACCAGGTGCCGGACTGCTCTGAGTCAGGCAGTGCCGCGGCGATGGAGTGCCGCATCGGTAGGTAAAGGTCGGAGCCGTGCTGGCGGATGGCGAAGGTCCGGTCGAGGTAATCGACCTCGTCGGATTCGGGCAGGTTTTCGGCGAACCAGACGGCTGCGTCGGTGATCGTCCCGGGACCCCAAAGCAGGTCGGCCGGGTACTGGGTCGTGTCGTGCAGGGAGTCGAACTCGGTCAGGCCCGGATCGGCGATGCACTGGTCGGGACGGAAGACGGCGCGCACGATGACGCACCGCCACGGCTTGTCCGGGGGTTGGTCGCCGGCGAGGTCAGAGGCAAGTCCTACGTGAACCTGCGTCTCGCCCTCGTCCCACGCGAGCGCGACTACTTCGCGTTTGATGGGCGCAGGGTACAGCCGCCCGCCCGGTGTTGGCGCGCCCCAAAGGTGATTGATGATTTCCGCAAGATCGCGGAGGGTCCTGGCTGCGTCGACTGGTGTTGCCAGGTGATGGCCGGTGGGATGGGCGACCAGGTCTCGCAGGTTGGTGATTGCCTGTTCGACGGCGCGGTTGCGTTGGCCGCGCAGGAGCTCCAGTCGACGGGCCCAGCTGCGCAATCCACCGAGCATGCCGTTGAAGGGAAGAGGCTGGCCGTCCTCGAGCAGCAAGTGCCAATGACGATTCTTTTTGATTGCCGCATACAGCTGCTCGTAGTTGGTGGCAGCAACGGTGTGGTGGCTGCCGTCCTTCTTGTTGACGAAGGTGACCGTCCCGTTGTGGTGCTCGATGAACCGGTCGCGCAGCGCCTGCTCTAGGACAAGCAACCCGCGGTCGTTGACCAGGGTGAAGTTCTCGTAGCAGAACAATCCGTGCGCGAAGGCCGTGCGGAGGTCCTCAAAGCTGCTGCGCGTGCCCTGGGCGACCATCGGTGAGAGTTCGAACTGTGCGACCACCTGCTGCTGGTACTTGGCCGCCTCCTCCGAAGGCATGGGGCCGCCCAGCCCCAGCGGGGTGAACATGAGGGTGCGATCATCGGGCTGCCGCAGCTCCTCCAAAGTCTTGATCCTCACTACCGAGCCCTTCTCCGAACCTGGTGAACAGGACAGGATACAGCTCGGGTCTGCCAACGGCGACGAACTGCGGTATGCGTGTCGCGATATCTGTTGAGGCCGAGCGACCTGGGGCGATGAGGATGCGTGCCGTTCCCAGCGTGTCGTTGCGGTTAGCGGTGGCCCAGGTCGCGGAGGACGTCAGCCGGATGTCTTAGTCCGCGTGGGCTGGCCGCGAGGTGTGGGCGGCGATCAAGACTGGGCGGAGGTTGCCTTCGTCGGGCTGGTAGTAGGCGATGTCGTCCGGGAAGACGTACCAGTGGCCGCCGCCGAGTGACCCGACCGCTTGTATGCAGAACTCAACGCACGAGTTGGATTTCTGTGGTTAACGTGCAAGATCGTCCTCGGACACAAATACGTGGGAGATCTCCCAAACCACAGAGTAACTGGCCCGCCACGGCGAGTCTTTCTCGCGTTCAGCCCCAGCCCGCCTCGGCTACGCTGATCATGAACGCGCCCTCCCCTCGCGCAGCTCGCCGGGGAGGCATGTCGTGAGCACCTTCCTCTCACCCCTGGTCCTGCCCGGCCGGATCGCCACGCCGTCTCAGGCTGAGTCGTCGTCTCCTCCCGTCCCCATGGGCCTCCCGCCACTGCGCGACTTGGGCGCTGTCGACGGTCCGCGGCTGTCGATCGCGCTGATGGACGGCGGGGGACGGCTGCAGGACCGCGGCGCTGTCGCCGCGCTCGGCTGGAGCCCCGGTGACCGCCTGCTGATCACCCTTATCCAGACCTCGGTCGTGATCCGCCGACGCCCGGACGGGGTGTTCGTCATGCCCCGCAAGCCCTACGTCGTCCTCCCCGCCCCGGTCCGCAAAGGCTGCGGCGCCTTGGCGGGCAGCCGGCTGCTGCTGGTCGCCGACCCCGCCCACGACGTCCTCATCGTCCACCCGGAAGCCGCCGTGCAGGCGATGCTGCGCACCTCCCACACCTCACTGGCCGCCCCCGAGGAGGAGGCATCATGAACGCACCCGCGACCCCGCAAGACCTCGAAGCGGCCCGGCTGCTGCTCTCACGTCTCGGCGTCGACCCGGCCGACCTCGTCTCCGACGCCGGACCAACGAAGACGGCATGCCCGATCAGCGGCCGATGCCCACGATCCGCGAGTGGATCCCGGTCGTGGCCGGCCTGGTCTCTCCGAGCACGGCCGCCTCCTACGGCTCGTACTGGAATAAGGCCGAAGCCAAGTGGGGTGATCGGCGCATGGACACCATCATCGCCAGCGAGATCAAGACCATGCGCTGCCTCTACAAGCACCTGGTCAACGACGGCCGGCTCGATGAACGCCGCAATCCCGCCACGCGCGTCACCAAGCCCAGCCGTAATGCCTCGACTCGTCGTGCCCTGGCAGGCAACCGGCTGGCCGAGCTGAACGACGTAGTGGCCAGCACCGGCGATGACCCGGAGCTGGACTCGCTGATCTGCCGCCTGCACGAGGAGAGCGCCTGCCGCCGCGGCGGCGCCCTCGCCCTGCGGCCCCGCGACCTCGACCGTAGGCAGTGCACGGTCCTGTTGCGGGAGAAAGGCGAGACCGAGCGCTGGCAGCCTGTCTCGCCCACCTTGATGCGTCACCTCATCGCCCACGATGAGGAGCGCGGCAGCGGCGACCCACAAGGCCAGCTGCTGCGCTACAGCAGCGGCAAGCCGATCACGTCCCGTCGCTACGACTACATCTTCGGCCGGGTCCAGAACGAGCTCGAGTGGGCCAGGGCTCTGCAGGTCAGCGCGCACTGGCTTCGCCACACCACCCTGACCTGGGTGGAGCGCAACTTCGGCATGGGCGTCGCCCGTGCCTACGCCGGACACGCCGAGTCCGGCAGCGACCTGACCACCACCAGCTACGTGAAAGCCGACATCAGCGAGGTCGCCGAGGCCCTTGCAGCGCTGACCGGGGAACCGCACCCGCTTGCGCCTGCCAGGACTGCGCGGGCTGAGGCGGAGCGATGACCGGCGGGCGCGGCGGGAAACCGCCGCGCCCGCCGTCATTCGGCTGTCCGATGTGGCGTGCTCGCCAGCTCGGCGTGATAGGCGGTGACCATCTCATGGAGGACGTGTTGCGGGTAGACGACCAGGAGATCGTGCTCTGGCAGCGCCGCCAGCAGCACTTGGTCGCCGGGGCGTATCCGGCACTGTGCACGCAACCGGGCCGGGAGAGTCAGGCTCATCTTCGGAGGCACGGACGCCTGCTCTCGCGTGGCGCACGGTGCCACGACGAGCAACCCCGAAGACACTGCGAGTCGAATCGGCAAGCCGACGGCCCAGCCCAGCTGTTCCAGAGCCACCCGCGCCGCCACCACGCCGTTTCCGGCGACTCGGACCAAACCGACGATGACAGAGCCGCCGTCCACCAGAGGCCCGAGATCTGCTACTGGCAAGGGAACGACTGCGTCCAGGCTTCGCTTTCGAGCGGGTAGAGCAAGTGCCGCGACGATCCGATCAGCTGACTGAGGGACAACACCAACTGAGAAAGTACCAATCGCTGGCTCAGATGTTGTCGGGTATTCAGGCGTATCGGCCTCGGCGCCACTCCATGTTCTCGACATCCTGCATCCACGTGTTTCTCGGCGTGGGAGGGCCTCTTCGAGGATGCCGCACAAATCAAGCGCACGGTCGGCAGCAGGATCGCGTTCCGGCTGCTCGCGGAGGGCTCGCGCAGCGTGAAGGCGGCGATCGCCGGGTGCTGGTCGACGACCGACCGGGCCGACGACCGGCCGCGCGCTGTGGTAGAGGAACAGCCGCTGGTCGTCGAGCTCCTTCGGCAGCTGCCCGATGTCCAGCGCGTGGTGATGGCCTGGAGCCTGGACGGGTTCGATCCCGCGGCGATCGCCGCGATGACCGGGTCGACGCCCACGACCGTCCGATCGAACCTACGGCACGCGCGCGAGCGAATGAAGCAGCTGCGCGCCGCGCAGGACGCGGAACAGACGCTGGACACGACGAAGCCGCGGAGGCGGACGCGATGACCTCGGACGAGGAGTTCGACAGCTGGCTGGCCGAGGCCGACGAGAGCTTCGTACAGTCGATCAACGCCGACGTCGACCACGCCGCAGTGCTCCACGCCGTGCAGCGGGCCGCTGCCGAGCGGGCCAGCAAGGAGCTCACCGAGATGGTCGCGGTGGCCGCGGCCACCGGCGCTCCCCCCGAGCGCCAGCGCGGCTGGTCGGTCACGCCGGGCGGCTTTCCGGCGGCGAGCCGCCGGAGCCGGTCGCGTCGGGCTGGGAGCTGCCGAGCATGTTCGACCGGGTGCAGGCCGAGCGCGACCACGAGCTGGACTTTGTGGTGCAGAGCGCGGTCGAGGGCGCGCCGGAAGCGGTCGAGCGGGTGCTGCAGACGGTGCGGCCGCTGGTGATGCGGTACTGCCGCGCGCGTATCGGTCAGCACGATGGAACGTTCGTGGCCGCGGACGACCTGGCGCAGGATATCTGTCTGGCCGTGCTGGTGGATCTTCCTAGCGCGTCCGGGCGGTACCAGGATCTGCTTCGGCTCGTGTACGGGATCGCCGCGCGGCAGGTCGGCTCGGCGAAGGCCACGATGGCGCCGTGCTCGCGGATACGGATGCCGGCGTGGAACCGGCTGCCCGGCACGCGGCGCTGCCCGAGTGAGCACGCCAGCGATGGTTCGCAGGTGTGGCGGATGCTGGCCGTACTCTCCGCCAGCGAGCGGGAAGTCGTCGTGCTGCGGGTGATCGTCGGGCTCACCGTCACCGACACCTGCGAGGTGCTCGGGCAGAACCCGGGCTGGGTCCGCTTCAAGCAGGCTCACGCGCTGGCTACCCTGCGGCGCCTCCTTGCCGCGTGGTACCGATGCTGATGCCGATCAGCGGTCTGGCAAGATTTTTGTGGTGCACTCTGGTCGTAGAAGGCGATCCACAGTGGTCCAGCCGGGAGCGACCACAGTGGACTCTTCCGGGGACCCGGTCCGCTCTCAACCCCCGGTGGGCAACGGGTTTCCGGCTCGGGAGGGGGCGCAGGAGAGGGCACTCCTCCCGAGCCAATCAACAAACGACGCCGGCCGCTCGCTTAGCTGGGCAGCCAGGCCCTCACGGTGGATGCGACCTCCAGGCATGGTCGTCGAACTCCACCCTCTCGTGCGAGGCTCCGATGAGATCCACGATCCCGAAGTCGTACAGATCGGCCGGCACATCCCGGAACGTGAAGCCGCCGCCGCTGCCGGTCACCGCGCGGGCGACGACCGCTCCGGTTACGTGGTTCCGCAGGTAAACCTTCACTCCGGGCAGCGGAGTGCTGTCGGGCAGGCCGAGTTGCGGCTTCCGCGGCTGAGTGTCCCTTTGCTTTCGGTTGAGGCCTCGGCGCGCTCCGGAACGTAGAAGACGTTGCTATCCGTGAGGAAGCGACCAGACGAGCGTCGCCTTTCGCTTCTCCGTGCTAACGGGCCAGGTAGAGACGCGTCGCGTAAGCTGTCGAGTCCAGTGCTCGTGATCGATAGCCGGAGGTCGGCAAAGACGGTTGCCGACGTCTGGAGAAACTGTCCCCGTGGATCAGTCGGCCTTTCATGAGCTCGTCGGGGGTTGCTCGCCCTGGGACAGCTGAAGTCCTGTCTCAGTTCGCCGCGCGCTTCGCGCGTTTCGTCGGCGAGCCTCCGCTGACCTACCTGACCGGCTGGCGGACGACGCTGGCCGCGGAACCCGTCGAGGCCGCCGTTCTCCGTGGTCCTGTAACCAGACCGGCGTCGCAGCATCCGGCGGGCCCGCGATCTCCTGCCGTTGATCAAAGCCGCAGCGACTGCCACCTCCGACCGCGGTCATCGACGAGTCGGGCGCCCGAGTGCGTGAAGGGTCCAGCCGGCCGCGTTCCACCGCTGGGCGTCCAGCGTGTTGCGGCCGTCGATGACCTGGCGGTTGGCGACCACGGCGCCGACCATCTCCGGATCGAGCTCCTGAAACTCCCGCCACTCGGTGAGGTGCAACAGCACCTCGGCGCCAGTCGCGGCCTCGACCGCGGAGCTCGCGTAGTTCAGGTTCGGGAAGTCCTTGCGTGCGTTGTCGGAGGCCTTTGGGTCGTATACAGTCACCTCTCCGCCCTGGAGCTGGATGGACGCGGCGACACTGAGTGCGGGCGAATCGCGGATGTCATCGGAGCCGGGCTTGAATGCCGCGCCCCAGACGGTCACACGTTTGCCGCGGAGGGAGCCGCCGCACTGTTCGCGCGTGAGGTCGACCGCCCGGCGCCGCCGACGGAGGTTGATGGCATCCACCTCGCGTAGGAATCCCAGCGAGTGCCCGACGCCGAGCTCGTCGGCCCTGAACCGGAAGGCCCGGAGGTCCTTGGGCAGACAGCCGCCACCGAAACCCAGGCCGGGCAGCAGATACTGCCCGCCGATGCGCGGGTCGTGAGCGAGAGCGCGGGCGAGGTGGGTGACATCGGCGCCGGTGGTCTCGCAGATCTCGGCGATGGCGTTGATGAACGAGATCTTGGTGGCCAGGAACGCGTTGGCGGACACCTTGACCAGTTCCGCCGTGGGCAGATCGGTGACTACCAGTGGCACGCCGCGGGCGAGGGGGATCCGGTAGACCTCGCGCAGGAGGGATTCGGCCTGCGGTGAATTCACCCCGAACACCAGCCGAGCTGGTCTGAGTGTGTCGCCGATGGCGAAGCCCTCCCGCAGGAATTCCGGATTCCACGCCAGTTCTACGTGTGCGCCGGCGGGCGCGCGCCGGCTCAGGCGGCGGGCGAGCTGCTCGGCCGTCCCGACCGGGACCGTCGATTTGCCGACCACCAGGCTCGGCCCGTTCAGGGTGGGGGCCAGCCGGTCGATCGCTTCTTGGAGAAAACGCAGATCTGCTGCCCTGTCGGTCTTCCTCTCCGGCGTCCCGACGCAGAGAAAATGTATGGCCGGCTCGCCGGCGGTGAACTCCTTGATATCCCTGTACGAGGACGTGAAACGCAGTCTTCCGGACTTCAGATGACTTCGGATAAGGCTTTCGAGGCCTGGCTCGTAGAACGGCGGAGTTCCGGCGGAGAGTGCGGAAATCTTCTCCGGATCGGTGTCCATGCCGAGAACTTCGAACCCCATTTCGGCCATGCAGGCTGCGTGTGTGGCACCCAGGTAGCCGGTCCCGAGAACGGTGATTCGCATAGCTGGGATCCCCTCGGCGGCACGGGCTGCAGGTCCGATACTGCGTCGTCCCGCTCGTCGAGGTCAAGTGGGAAACCGGCTGACAATCGTCAATTTCTCGAAGGTCCACAGGTAGTCCATATATGCTCCATAATTGTCCCACATAAGAGCTGTCGGACGCGGACTCCGCCGTGGGTAAGCCTTACGATCCTGTGTTGTGCCCGACGATCGAGTAGTGAATTTCAGCCTCCCGGACGGCTTGTTGCCCGCCGATGGTCGATTCGGCTGCGGTCCGGCCAAGGTACGGCCCGAGCAACTGGACGCGCTGGCCTCGCGCGGCGCGGACTTCCTCGGGACCTCGTACCGCCGCGGTGCGGTGCGCGTGTTGCTCGGCCGGGTCCGCGCGGGGCTGCGAGAGCTGTTCGAACTGCCCTCGGACTACCAGGTGGTGTTCGGCAACGGTGGCGGCACCGCATTCTGGAACATCGCCACCCACGGACTCATCCGGAACCGGGCCCAGCACTTGTCCTTCGGTGAGTTTTCCAGCCGTTTCACCGCGGTCGACCGGGCAACGCCCTGGCTGGCGGAGCCGTCGGTGATCGAGAGCCCACCCGGAACCCACCCGGATCCGCGGAGTGACCCGGACGTCGACGCCTACGCGCTGACGCAGAATGAAACCTCGACCGGCGTGGCCATGCCGATCCACCGGGTTCCCGGGGCCGGCGGCGATGCCCTGGTGCTGGTCGACGGCACCAGCGCGGCGGGGGGCATGCTCGTGCGGCCCGAGGAGTTCGACGTCTACTACTTCGCACCGCAGAAGTGCTTCGGTGCCGACGGCGGACTCTGGATCGCCCTGATGTCGCCGGCCGCCGTGGCCCGCGCCGAAGAAATCGCAGCGGCTGGCAGGTACATTCCGGAGTTCTTCAGTCTGCCTGCCGCCATCGATCACTCGGCTCGTGACCTCACGTTCAACACACCGTCGGTGGCGTCGCTGTTCTTGTTCGCCGAGCAGATCGACTGGCTGCTCGGCCTCGGCGGACTGCCTGGCGCCGCGGCCAAGGCGGCGAGCACAGCGGAGCTGGTTTACGACTGGGCCGAAGATTCGCCTTATGCGGCACCGTTTGTCACCGAACCGAAACAGCGGTCGCCGGTGGTCGCGACCATTGAGTTCGCCGAGCACATCGACGCGGCGGGACTGATCGCCGGATTGCGGGCGCACGGCGTTCTCGACTTGGAGCCCCATCGCAGTTTCGGCCGGAATCAGCTGCGCATGGGCATGTTCCCGGCGATCGACATCGCCGACGCCGAGGCGCTGCTGGCCTGCATCGACCAAGCCGTCGCACAGCTCGGCCGGGCGGCCGGGCGGGGAAGGAGGTCCAATGCCTGACGCACCCACCGCAGTGGTCGTCGGCGCCGGGATCGTCGGCGCGTCCATCGCGCACAGCCTGGTCCAGAGGGGGTGGTCGGTCACCGTCGTCGAACAGTACACGCCGGGCCACGTGCGGGGCTCCAGCCACGACACCTCCCGGGTGCTCCGGCTGTCCTACGGCGGCGGCCGCGACATCGACGTCTGGTACACCCGTCGAGCCTGGCGGGCCCGGCAACTGTGGCAAGAGATCGGGGCGGAAGAGGGAATCGAGCTCTTCCACAACGTCGGGGTCGTGTGGTTCGCCAGGGGGGAGGCCGAATTCGAGGAGCAGAGCGCACGCAGTCTCGAGACGCTGGGTCTCCCGGTCGAGCGGCTGGCCCCGGAGGCGGCCCGCGACTTCTTTCCCGACGTGCGCTGCGACGACCTCGAATTCGTGCTGCACGAACCGAGCAGCGGGGTGTTGCGGGCGCGACTGGGCGTGCTGACCCTGATGCGCCGCGCCCTGCGCGCGGGCGCCAAGCTGCGCATCGCCCAGGCCCGGCCGAACGCGGAAGGCCGGGCCGTCGTGGACGGCGAGGTGCAGGCCGCCGACCGAACGATCTGGGCCTGCGGCCCATGGCTGGGACGCTGGTTCCCGCAACTGGTGGACATCGAGTCCGTTCGGCAGAACGTCTTCTACTACGGGGTGGAGCCGCACTGGCGCACCCCCGGCCTCCCGGTCTGGGTCGACGGCGGCGCCTACGGGGCCGGGGACATCGATGACAGCGGCTTCAAGGTCGGCGGGGCGCTCGGCGCCGCTCCGGTCATCGATCCGGATCTCGCTGACCGCCGTCCCGATCCGGAGGCCGAGAAAGCCGCCCGGGGGGCGCTCACCCACCGGTTCCCCGCGCTGGCTGGCGCGCCACTGGTGTCCCGGCATGTCTGCCAGTACGAGCTGACCGCCGATCAGCACTTTCTGCTCGCGCCGGTGCCTGGATCGGGCGGTGGCTGGCTGGCCGGCGGGGGCGGGCACGCGTTCAAGTTCGGGCCCGCCTTCGGTGAGTACACCGCCGATCTGATCGAGGGTGGCGAGCAGCCACTGCCCGAGTTCGGGCTGGGACCGCGGGAGAAGTTCCAGAGCAGGAAAAGCACGACCCCGGGACAACTGCCACGTCAGCACCGCTGAGTTTCCCGGATCGGTAGCCCACGACAAAGGAGAGAACATGTTGTACGAAGCCGAACGGCAGCTGCTTGTGGAAAGCATCAGTGACATGGCCCGTTGGGGGTTGATCGAGACCACCGGCGGTGGCCTGAGTGTCCGGGCCGACAACGGCGACATCATCGTCACCGCCACCGGCTCGGCTTTCGCGCGCTGGAAGGTCACCCCGCGGGACATGACGGTGATCTCGGCGACCGGCGAACTGCGGGAGCGCACCGGGGGAGTGGCCCCAGTGGGCGCGCTGATCCACATGGCCGCCTACGAGATGTTCCCCGACTGCCGCGCGATCGTGCACGCGCACAATGCCTACGTGCTCGCGTTCGCCTCACTGGGCATGGGCATCCCCTCCTGTGTCAACCAACTGGACACCCTGGGCGAGGTGCCTTGCTTGATCGCCGACGACACCGCGGTCAAGGGCGGAGTGCTCAGCGGTGAGTCGGACCGGCCCGAGGTCAAGCTCCCCGACGGCATCGCACAGCGGCCGGAGATCGCGGCTGTCGACACTTACCAGCTCATTCCGCAGCTGAAGGAGAAACTGGGTCCGCGTGCAGACGAACTCAAGCGCCACGGCCTGGCGTGCGTGCTCTACCGCCATGGCGCCTTCACCTTCGCCCGTGGACTGACCGAGGCGGTGGAGAACCTGGCCAGGGTGGAGATGAGTGCGCGGACTGCGGTTTTCCAGGCGATCCTGCGCGGCGGGCTGGCCGGCGTCGAGCCCAACCTCCTGTTCCCGAAGGCGGGACTGGGTGCCGAACAGCAGCTCGCGGATGTCTGACGGTTTCGCCGAAAGCGCGTACTACGCGCAACTAGCCCGGACCAGGGGTGCTGCGGGGGCGGTGCAGCTCGACGGCGCCGGCCGGGTGCTCCTGGTCCGGCCCGGCTACAAGCCGGTCTGGGACCTGCCCGGGGGCGTGGTCGAGGCCGGGGAGTCCCCGCTGGCCGCGTGTACCCGCGAGGTGCGGGAGGAACTCGGCATCACCCCGGTCATCGAGCGGCTGGTCGGAGTGGTGTGGTTCCCGCCCCGGCCACACCGCGCGCCGTCGAACCTGTTCGTGTTCGCCGGCCGCCTGCCCGAGTCCGTCCAGGCGATCATCGAGCCCGACCCCGGCGAGATCGCCGAATTCGGCTTCTTTCCGGTGTCGGCGCTACCGGAGGTGGAACAGCACACCGAACGCCGGGTCCGCTCGTGCGTCGAGGGATATCTCGGCGGAGGGACGGTCTACTACGAGGAGCCGACGAAGCCGGCCTGGTACGGCGGTTCCGGGGAGAGGCCGGGATGAGCCCCCGTGAGCCGGTCGAAACTGTGCTGCTGGACGCCGGGGGAGTACTGATCATGCCCGCCGCTGAAGCGGTGATCACGGTCCTGCGGGCCGCCGGTGTGCGGGCCGATGTGGACGTGATCGACCGGGCCCACTACGCGGCCACCGCGGCGAACGACGCGTCTCCTCCCCGGAATCGCCTGCTGTACCTGAAGGCGTTTGCTCGAGCATGTGGAGTGAAGGACGAGCGTGTCGAGTGGGTGGCCGCTGAACTCTCCATCGCGATCGACGGTCCGACGTGGACTCGAGAGCTGCGTGGGGCCGCGAATTCGCTGCGAGCGCTGAGTTCCCTGCCAGTCGTGCTCGGCGTGGTGTCCAACTCGGTCGGGCTGGTGGCCGAGCAGCTGCGGCAGGCCGGCATCTGCCAGGTCGGGCCGGGAGCCGGGATCCCGGTGGCCCTGGTGATCGACTCCGCGCTGGTCGGGATCGCCAAACCGGATCCCGGGATCTTCCACCTCGCGCTGCGGGAGCTGGACGCCCGGCCGGGGCGGACCGTCTACGTCGGGGACACCGCCCGTATCGATGTGGACGGCGCGCTCGCCGCCGGGATCCGGCCGCTACACCTCGATCCGCACCTCGACTGCCCCGATCCGCCGGGCCGGCACGAACATCTGCGCAGCCTCGGCGACCTGGCCGCGTGGGTGCACGCTCATGGACGATAGCGCCGGCCGCACCCCGAACCGCTGGGTGCTGCTCACCGTGAGCCTGATCGCCTGGGCGGTCGGTGCCACCGCGGTGTTCCAGCTCTCGCTGGTGCTGCCGACTCTGCGGGCAGAGACTGGGATGTCGCTGGCGCTGGCCGGAGCTCTGCTCGGGGTCGCCAACGGCGGACTGACCGTGACCATGCTGGGCTGGGGCCTGGTGGCCGACCGCTTCGGCGAACGGTATGCCATGTCGTGCGGCCTGGCTCTCTGCGCCTTGTTCCTGTGCGTGGCCGCCGTCACCGGTGGTGTCGTGGCGCTGTTCGGCGTTTTCGCCCTCGTCGGGATGACGGCGAGCTCCGTGTACGCGCCGAGCGGGCAGGCGGTGGTGCGGCGGTTTCCAGCCCGGCAGCGCGCTTTGGCTCTCGGCTTGACCCAGACCGCGACGCCACTCAGTTCCGCGTTGGCCGCGGCGGTCGTTCCGGGCGTCGCGGCTGCCTGTGGTTTGCCCGTCCTCTGGCTCGGTATGGCCGGGCTCTGCCTGCTGACAGCGGCGGTGGTGTTCCTGTTCGGCGGACAGCCCAGGGCGGGCATGGCCCCGGTCGGTCCGGCTTCCGGCGATGCCGGGCCGGTGCCGTGGCGGCGGATGTACGGGGCCTGTGCGTTGCTCATCCTGCCGCAGTCGGCGCTGCTCACCTTCAGCGTCAGCTACCTCGTAGATGATCGAGGCTGGAGCCCGGTGCGTGCGGGATGGCTGCTCAGCGGGGCGCTGCTGCTCACCGTGCTCACCCGGCCGCTGGCCGGCTACGTCGCGGACCGTCTCGGCACCCCGCTGGGCCTGATGCGGATCTTCGCCTTCGGCAACGCCGTCGTGCTGCTGCTCGTCGTGCTCGGTGCGCTGACCGGAACCTGGCTGGGCACGGTTATGGTGTTCGTCGCCTGCGTCTCGACCGTCACCGGGTACGGGCTGGCCTCCACGGTGATCGCCTCGTTCGCCGCGCGGGCCCGGATGGGTCGTGCGCTGGGAGTGCAGCACACGCTGCAGAGCCTGGTGACCACCGCCGGCCCGGTGGTGCTGAGCGCGGTCATCGGCGGAGCCGGTTATGCAGGGGCGTTCGTCGTCATCGCGGTCGCCCCACTCGCCGGTGGGGCGCTTCTGCCGGTGACGGCCGAACGGCTCGGTCAGTCCCGCCAACAATGCTCGAGCACTTCGGTGGAAGGGGCACCGGCGAGGATGGCCTGGTGGACGCGGCGGAGATAGGCGGAGGGTTCCACACCCGTCTGCGAAACCAGGTTCCGACGCGCGTCCAAATACGCGCCCAGGGCCTCTCCCTTACGCCCGGACCGGTACAACGCGAACATGTACTGCGACCATGTGAGTTCCGAGAGCGGGGAAGCCGTGACCAGCTCGCGGAGCTCGCCCACCACCTCTTTGTGCAACCCCAGTCGCAGCCGGGCCTGGACGAGGTCGTTCAGCACGTCGATCCGGCGCCCTTCCAGCGCCGTGACAGGCGCCATGAGGGCGGGGGTGACACGGACGTCTTCGAGCGGTTTTCCACGCCACAGAGCCAATGCGCTACCCAGACGTTCGGCGGCCAGCTCATGGTCGGACCGACGCAGTGCGGCCCGGCCCTGCATTGCGAGCCGGTCGAAGACGGACAGATCGAGTTCGTCGGCGCGCACGCGCAACAGATACCCGGGCATCCTGGTGATCAAGCGGTCGCGCCCGGCGTCGCCGGCGATGTCGAGCAGTCGGCGGACACCGGCCACATAGCTGTAGACGTTCGCGATCGCCGAGCGTGGAGCCGGGCCGTCCCACAGCATCGCGGTGAGCCGGTCCACCGACACGATGTGGTTGGCATTGAGCAATAATATACTCAGCAATGCTCGTTGCTTCGGCGTGCCGAGACCGCTCACCCGGCTTGCCGGGCCGACCTCGACAGGACCCAGAACGCGGAAATCCATTTGCCATGCCCCCACTGCTCCCAAGGATCGACTGACGACAGCGCATCCGCGAGGTGTCACGCTGCAAAACGAATCGCTCCATCTCACACGCGCGCGATGACACTCCACGTGTGAGGAATTGTCAGATGAGGCGCACCCCGACCTACCCTCCTGCGGCATCCCAACCTTTTCCATCGCACCATGATCGGCCAACGCTCGGAGACGCGGAACGGTTTGGCCCAGCGGTCGGATGCCACCCGATCGGACCAATGAAGGCAGGATCTGCAGCCTCGGCGCTGTCGCCGTCCGGGACTGAATGGTCCCGCTACAGTTGCTGCGATTCAGCCGTTGCCGACGGTTTACCAAGGTCAGCATCACGTCGACGGCCTGGATCTGCCTTGTGACGAACTGTGGCAGGCGGGCGCGCAGAAGGTGAATTAGTTCACCCGACTGGCTTCCGAAAGCAGTCGGCGACACCGCCTCGGGCGCCTCGGCGATCGCTCTGCAGTACGCCGACGGCGCGCCTGGCCAGATCTCGAAGAAGCTGAGCGTCGGCGGCTACGCCGCCTTCGGCCCGGACACCGCTGTGGGTCGACTTGAGAAGTAGGGTTCCTGCCATTATCGAGGCGGCGGCTGGGACCTCCTGGTGACGTCTACGAGGCGGCGGAGCCGGCGCGAATGAAGCCATTGGACTGTTCTGGGTTCGCGCAAGCCACTCAACCCGCGCCGCGATTATAGAATCTTTATGGCGTTCACGTGGGCGCGCTGTGGGTGCGGTTGGCAGAGTTGACCCAATGGTCAGTCGATGGGTACCGCGATCTCCGGTGAGCCGAACGCCCTTGCGACGCGTGGTACTGACCTGGCTGACGACGGCGTCCGGCGGCGCGGAGCGGTCGACGCTCGAACTCGCGCGAGGTCTTCGTGAACTGCTCGGGGTAGAAGTTGCCGTCGTGTGGTGGGACAACGGCGGCGCTCTCAGGCCTGATCCGCAGGGTGTCCGCATGCGGCAGGTCGCGGATCACGACGCTTACGAACGGGCGCTGGTCACCGAACTTGGAATGGATCCGGCCGGGACGGTGCTCATCGGAGCGCACCGGACGGCGATGGTCGACATCGCGCTGGCGGAGTACTTCGCCGTGCCGGTCATTTCGGTGCTGCGGGGAATCCTCGTCGCGGACCAGGGTCTGCGGACCGTCGATCCCCGGGAGCGGCGGCTGGTTCCGCGCCTGCCCGGCGAACTCGACTGGGACATCCTCTCCCGGGCCGGCTGCTGGGTCGGCGTCAGCGGCGCCGCCACGAGAAGCATCCGGGAGCTGTCTCCGCGCCCGGTCAACGCGGTCACCATACACAACGCCGTCCGTCTTGGCCTGTACCGGAAGGTCCGGAAGCCGCCGCTGCCTCGCAGGTTTTCGGTGGTCGCCCGCACCGAGCCGTGGAAGCTGATCGACCGGGTGATCCACGCCTTCGCGCGCCTGCCCGACGAACTCGCCGCGCACGCACAGCTCAACATCTACGGGACCGGGACGGCGTTACCGGAGCTCCGGCGACTGGCGGACGAACTCTGCCGCGGCCAGGACGTCCGGTTCCTGGGCCACGTACCGGATCACAAGTGGCTGGCCGGTACAGACGTCCTCGTCACGGCCTGTGACATCGAGGGCTTCGGCCGTTCGGTGCTCGAAGCAGGCGGCGCCGGGATCCCCCAGATTGTGCCGGATCGCGGGGGCAGCACTGAACTGGTGGTGCCCGGGATCACCGGTCTGGTTTACTCCGCCGACGATCCCGCCGGTCTCACCGTCGCTCTGGCCGAGGCCGCCAGGTGGCCCGCGAGCCGTCTCGACGCACTGGGCAGCCGAGCCCGGCTCAACGCCCGATCGTTCTCCCAGACCCGTTGTTTCCTCGCCTACGCCCGGCTCGCGCAGGAAGTTCGCGAGCGGAGCCGGAACCCCTCGCCGCTGTCCGTAACCGACCGGACGGCATAGATCGAAAGGATCACCAGAATGGGTCACGAAGCCGAGCGTCACCACATCATCCGGTCCGTCAGCGACATGACGCGCTGGGGGACTCTGGATCCGGCCGGTGGTTCGGTCAGCGTCCGTGCCGGCACCGGTAACATCGTCAGCACCACCGCGAGCTCCGCTTTCGTGCGGTGGGACATCACCGCCCGCAACCTGATGGTGTACAGCCCCGAGGGCTCGATCGTGGAGCGCGCCACGGACCTGGCGCCACCGGACGCACCGCTGCATATGGCGATCTACCGGGAGTTCCCGAACTGCAACGCGATAGTGCATTCCCATGCGCCCTACAGCCTGGCGTTCGCCTCGCTCGGCCTCGGCGTGCCGTCCTGCACGAACAAGCTCGACACGATGGGTGAAGTACCCTGCTTCACCTCGGACGATCCCGCCGTCAAGGAGGATGTGCTCACCGGACGGGTCGACATCGAGGTCGCCGAATGCATGGGATCACGCCCGGACGTTATCGCGGGCTACCTGCTCACCGTGAACCCCCAGATGCTGGAACACTTCGGCCCCCGCGGCGGCGAACTGGACCGGCACGGCCTCGGCTTCGTGGTGTACCGGCACGGTGTCTTCGTCTTCGCCCGCCACCTCGACGAGGCCGTCGAGAACCTGACGAGGATCGAGGTCAGCGCCCGGACAGCGTTATTCCAGGCCACCCTGCACGGCGGGATCAGCGGGATCAAACCTGACGCGCTGCACCACCCCGGCGGCACCTGGTCGGACAAGCTGTACTCGGGGAACAGCCGCTGAGCGCGCGGCCGGGCACCAGGGGCGCGTCCGCGGGCATGCTCTTCGACGACCACGGACGCGTTCTCATCGTCAAGCCCACGTACAAACCGGGCTGGGGTTTGCCGGGCGGGGTGATCGAGGAGGACGAGTCTCCGCTCGCGGCGTGCGTGCGTGAACTTCGGGAGGAACTCGGCATCACCCCGGTGCTTGGTCCGCTGGCCGGGGTCGACTGGATGCCACCGCGGCCGGGCCGCGACGAGGCAAACGTGTTCGTCTTCGGCGGCCGGATCCACGACGAACTGCTCCCCACGATCCGACTTCCGGCTGATGAGCTGTCGGCGTGGCAGTTCGTCGACGTGCTCCGGTTCCGGGAGCTGATGGCACCGCGGATCGCCCGACGGATCGAGGTCTGCCGCCGCGCGCTCGACGTCGGCCGGGTGGCCTACATGGAATTCGGCTACGAGGTCTTGCCCATGTCGTCCGACACGTACTGATCGGCTGTCCGACGGAAAGCAAGCCACCCGAAGCAGCCGAACCAGAATTCGCTTTCCAGCACGAAACCCTCTGCCCCCGCCTCGGCGATCACCTGCGCGCGGGTACGTGGGTGCGCGACCGGGTTCCTCTGCGCGTAACGGAGATCGACGAGTTCCTGATCGTAGCTGCCGGTGCGGAAGTACGCCATCGCCAGACACACCACACCGCCGGCTCGCACCAGCCGCCTCATGCTCCGCCACATCGGCGTCGAATCCCGTAGATAGTGATAAGCGCCGACCAGCATCGCACCATCGAAGCACCGCGCACCGGGAAGGACGAGTGGCTGTTCCAGATTTCCCTGGACAACGCAGGTGCGGGGCTCATCGGCGGTGCGTTCGGTCGAGACCCGGACGAAGTCCGCGCTGACCTCCACGCCAATGAACCGGCCCTCGCTACCGCCGTTCGCATGACGCGCGAGTTCGAGCAGGCCCAACCCGGTTCCGGAAGCCAGATCGAGTAGATCCGCACCCGTGGAAACCAGTGTGTGCACCGCGCTCATTCGAGCGTACCGGTAATACGGGAGCTGCATTCCCTGATCCCAGAGATCGGCGTTCGAGGCGTCGAAGCCCGACAACGCTTGCCTTTCCTCTTGGGTCAGCGATGCCACCACCCGGCCGAAACTCCCGCTGTACCCGAGCTCCCGATAGCTCGATTTACCGGTGGCCAGCCGAATCAGCTCGTCGTCGATGGACCGTGGTGGCGCGTAATCGGCCACCGCACCGAAGCGCGTGGGCTGATCACCGACCCGGCGAACCGCTCCGCACCTGTTCAGCGCTTCGAGCAGCAACTCGGCCACCGCTACCTTACCCGGCACAACTCCGTGCCTGGACACGAACTGTGCCACAGTCAGCGGCGTTTCGAGCTCGGCGAGCACGCCGTTGTCCAAGGCTGCGCGGTAGATGAACTCGTAACCGGACCGGCGGTATTCCATGTAGGCGGACGCCATCCGCTCCGGCCGGATTCGCAGGAGTTCTTCGTCGGTGAAGTCCATGACCCATCCTCCACGTAGAAGAGTTGACGATTGGTTCCCCATAGGAATTCTACGCTGCACCGGGCATGCCGGAAGGGTTTCCGGTTCCAGTTCCGGGTACACTCGACCGGAAGGTGGCTGTACCGTATCGGCAACAGCGGCACGCCCTCGCGATCAAGGTCCATCCAGGGTGAGGTCGTTCGGTCGCGTTGCAAGGGACAGCCGGTCCTACCACTTACGGAGGACTCACTGACGCCGGATGCCCGCGATCAGATTCTCCCAGTTCTCGTGGGCGATTCGTGCCCGGTCGGCGTCGCTGATCGGGGCGGTCGCCACGAACCGCCGGGCGGAGCCGCTGTGCTCGCGGGTGAACGGGTGGTCCGAGGCGTACATGATCCGGTCCGCGCCCACGGTCTCCAAGCTCCATCGCAGGTACCGGTGGCTGGCGATGCCACCTGGGGTGATGAAGACGTTCGTGCGGAAGTACTCCGCGATCGGGCGCTCCAGCGTGGTCACCGCGTCCAAGGCCGCCACGCGGTCGAGGTAGAACAGCACGACCTCGCCCCAGTGCCCCAGGATCAGCTGCAGCCCCGGGAACCGGTCGAAGACCCCGGCGACGATCAGCCGGAGCGCGGTCAGTCCGGCGTCGTAGTGCCAGCCGAACGTCCCGGTGGCCAGCAGCTCGTCCACCGGGCCGCCGAAGCGCCGGTAATAGGCCTCGGTGACCGCCGGGACCGGCGCGCTCGGGTGCAGGTACACCGGGGCGCGCAGATCCTCGGCGGCCTCGAAGATGTCCCAGAAGCGCGGCTCGTCGAGAGCCTGACCGCGGCAGTTCGCGTTCACCAGCGCCCCGTCGAACCCGAGGTCCACGACGGCCCGACGCAGCTCGTCGGCCGCCGCCGAGGGCGTGGACGTCGCGAGGGCCGCGAACCCCCGGAACCGCCCGGGATACCGGCCGACGGCGTCGGCGAGGACGTCGTTGGCAGGACGTTGCAGGGCCACGGCTTCGGCGGGGTCGAGGTCCTGCAAGCCGGGCGTCGTGAGCGACAGCACGGCGGTGTCGATCCCGGCGTCGTCCATCGCGGCGACGCGGCCTTCGCCGAGGTCGAGCAACGCGGCACTGGCGACCGCCCGGCTCATCATCGGCGCGGCGAGCGCGGGGTCGTGCCGCCGCCACGCCGCGACCACGTCAGCCGTGGCGAAGTGCTCCTCGAGCCCGTAGAGCCTCACCGGGCGGTCTTGAGCGCGCCGGCCCAGGATTCGAGCTGGTCGAACAGCACCGACGCGGCGTCGTCGTGCATCTTGGACGGGGCGAACTCGGCGAAGTTCTCGAAGTCGGAGAAGAGCGAGAACGACAGCTGCTGGCGCACGTGGGCCAGCTGCAGCTCACTGCAGATCGCCCGCAGGTGCTCGATGGCGCGGGCGCCGCCGAGCGCGCCGTAGGAGACGAAGGCGGCGGCCTTGTTGTTCCACTCGGCGTAGAGGTAGTCGATGGCGTTCTTCAGGACGCCCGAGGTGGAGTGGTTGTACTCGGGGGTGACGAAGACGAACCCGTCGAAGGCGGCGATCGTGGCGGACCAGGCCTTGGTGTGGTCGTTGGTGTAGACGCCCCGGCTGGCGGACACGGCCTCGTCCAGGTGCGGCAGCGGGTGGTCGAGCAGGTCGATGAGCTCGTAGTCGGCGTCCGGCCGTTCCTTGGCCTTGGCCAGCACCCATCTCGCCACGGCTTCGCCCTTCCGGCCGGGACGGGTGCTGCCGAGGATGATCGCGATCTTCACAGGAAGTCCTCTCGCTTGAAAATTCAAGTCAAACGCTAGCACGATGACGTGAATATTCAAGTCAGCTAGACTGTGGTGGTGGCGGAACCCGAGCAACGCTGGCTCACGAGTGACGAGCTGTCGGCGTGGCGCGCTTTCATGCGGCTCGCCCAGCGGCTGCCGGCGTCCCTGGATGCGCAGCTGCAGCGCGACGCGCGGCTGAGCTTCCTCGAGTACTACGTGCTCGCGCACCTGTCGGAGCAACCGGATCGCCGGGCGCGGATGAGCGAGCTGGCGGCCTTGGCGAACACGGAACTGTCGCGGCTGTCCCACCTGGTCGGCCGCCTGGAGAAGCGCGGCTTCGCATGCCGGGAACCGGACCCGGGCAACGGCCGGTACACGCAGGCGATCCTGACCGACGCCGGCTTCGCGCACCTGGAGTCGGTCGCGCCCGGACACGTCGAGCGGGTGCGGGAGCTGTTCGCCGACCCCCTGACCCCGGCCGAGCTGCGTACGCTGCACCGGATCGCGGACAAGGTGCTGACCCGCGTCGACGACCAAGCCGAATAGTGGAGAGCCGGCCACACCGCGCGACCGGCTTCCCGTCGTGCGCGGCTTTCCCGCTCATCGCCACCGCGTAGTCGCCCGTCGACGAACCGTCTGAACAGCCAGCACCACGCCGCAATGGTCGATGTGGTTCACCACCGACGACGGGCATACCGGCCCGCTTCAGCTTCTGGGCTCAAGCGATCGCACCCAACGCACTCCCATGGCTCCCCTTTATGTCAAGGGGCGACTCTGACGGGGGGTAGGCTGGCCGCCGGTCGGCGAGCATGCGTGCGTAGACGACGTTCGACAAGCGTCGTTTGAGGGCGCGCATCGCTTCCATCGAGGTCTTGCCAGCCGCCTTCTTCGAGTCGAATAGGATGCATCCAACGACGCCGTGCAGGTCCAGCAGCGTGGAGCCGCGGGCGATCACCAGCTCACGAAGATCCTTGTCCGCGGCCTTGATCTTCCTGTCGATGGTCTCGAGCTCCGTGATCAACTCCACGGCCAGACGGCGGCGGGTCTTGCCCACGATGTCCCGCGGTCTGACCGTCGCCACGAGCGCGCGAGCTTGCGTCGCGGACAGGAACTTCTTCGCACCGCTGGGAAACAGCTCCAGAAGCAGCCGGTGAAGACGGTTGACGGTTTGTGTCCTGGCGCGACCGAGTTCGTCGCGACGGTCGACCAGCATGCCCAGCACGACCAGCCCGGGTCAGACTGGAGGCGGACCAGGTTCGGAGCGCGCAACGCGGCCAAGGCGACGGAGTGCGCGTCCACCGGGTCGGTCTTGCGGCCGTTGCCAGTCGCGAACACCCGCACCTGTGCGGACAGCTTCGCCGGCACGTCCAGGACGGTCTCGCCGTCGTGAACCAGGCGGTGGGCGACATGCCTGCCGACACCATCGCAGCCCTCCACCGCCCATGGAACCGGAGGCCGGCCGCCGGCATCTCTTTTCAGCCACTCCTCGCGCGGTGCTCGGCGAGACGCATGCCATGAGAGAGCCACACCAATGACACTGGCGAGCAACCGATTGTGAGAGCGAGTCACCAAGCACCTGGACCAGAGTCCGGCAGGACTCTGGTCCTGCCGCCCAGTCTCAAGTAGCCGATGAGCGAGTGGCCGAAAGTGTCGGACCCGGGTGGCAGGATGAGCAAGTGCCGTCGATCAGGCCAGATCGGCCACGGCGACCTACGCGTGGGGCAGCAGGCCTCCCGCGGCCCGGACGAGGAGGTGCCATGGCAGTCTTTGCTGTGACCACAGCGAAAGGCCCCGGATGGGAGTCCGTCCGGGGGATTCGAGAGCAACCCGAATGGGACCAGCACGCGAAGTTCTCCGACGGCCTCGTCGACCGCGGCGTCATCGTTCTCGGCGGTCCGATCGGCAGTACGAACGATGAGGATGTCGCACTCCTCGCCGTGGAGGCAGCCGATAAGGACGAACTGCGGTCCATCTTCGCGGAAGACCCGTGGGCGCTGAACGAAGTACTGCGCATCAAAGAAGTTCGCCCCTGGACTTGGTGGCTCGACGGGCGGTGAAGCGAGCCGCCCGTCGGTCAGTCCTGCTCGGTTTCGGTGACGAAATCCGGGGGTGCCTGCAGGTCGCGGGCGCGGAACTGCCGGCCCAGCCGCACGCCACGGCTCGCGCCGAGGACGTGAGCTTCCCTAACCCGTTGCAGAACCGGGATCCACGAACACCATCTACCTGGCCAAGGTCCAGCGGCCGTAGCCGGCGACCGCACCGGGACGCGGTCGTCCCGGTGCGCGCCGAGGCGACCGCGTCCCGGTCGCCTGAGTGCCGTCCTACCCGTTCGACACGCGAGGCCGGCTCGGGCGGGTCACAGCGCCAGCGCCTCGTCGAGGTCCTCCTGCGTGCACCAGCCGATGGCGTCGTCCGGGTCGAGCTGCGTGACCTCGCACAGGACGGCGGGAGGGTCCATCCGCCGCCACGTGCGACTCCCGCTGTAGCGGGGGTAGATGACGAGATACCGGCCGTAGTCCTGGAAGCCCCGCACACCGACGACCGCCCACACACCGTCGGGCGCCGTCGGGTTCTTCTTGAGGTGCTGCTCGGTGACGCCGTACACCGGCTCACGGCAAGTGCCCGCCGCCTCGTTGTCGGTGCGGTGGCACACGTAGTCCGCGTTGTTGGCCAGCAACCGCTTGACCTCGTGTGGCAGCAGGTGCTTGGCGTTGACGCGGCGCCGTCCGCCGCCGGGACCCGTCGGGGTGGTCGTGGCCGGCGTGGCCGGGGTCGCGAGCCAGCTCGACAACCAGCTGGTGACGCCTCCGGCGAACACCATCGGCCTGCTGGCCTCGACCCACGACCGGAACTCGTCGAACGCGTACGGCGGAAACACCGGGAACTGCTGGCGGATCAGCACAATCGGCTGGTACCGGCGCGCCGTGAGCCACACGCTGTCGAACACGGCCCGGCGCACCGCGAGGCGGCTCGCGGCCGGGATGAGGGCGGTCATGCCTCGCTCCAACCGGGCTTGGCCATCGCGGCGAAGGCCTCGTCGACATCGGCGGCGACCCACGCCGCCAGGTCGTCCTTGCTGACGCCTTTCAGGTCGGGGTCGGCGGCGAGCGCGGCCTTGAGGTCCTTCTCCAGGTTGGCGAGCACCGCCTTGGTGAACTCGGCCTTCGACGGCAGCGCGGCACGGAACGCCTCGCGCTCCTTGGTCTCTGCGGCGGTCGGCTGCTTGATGGGATCTGCCTTGCTGGTCCCGACCTTCGCGGTCGTGGCCACCGGTGCCTTCTGCTCCATCGGGCTTCTCTCGGTCGGCGGACGGAGTGACAACCGGCTGTCGTTTCGGTAGTCGACGTCGTTACCCGGCCGAGGGGATCCCACCCGTTCAGCTCAGGTGGTGCACGGATGACGCCGCGGTGTCGACCGCCCCGAAGCGGACCATCACCGACCTGGTCAGGCACGTGGGCCAGACCCAGCACGGGGCCGCGGAGATCGTGACCCGGCCCGGCAGGATCGCTGCTGCTGGTCTTGCCTCGCCGAATCCCGCTCTCCGGCCGCGAAATCCTCACCATCAGCGTCGACGGCAACACCTCGTGGGGCCCTGCGCCGCGGACGCGACACCCGGGCTTCGATCGACCTGGCTCACGGTCACCCGGGCGACACCGACTGGATCCGCTCCACCCTGAACTGCCGTTCGGCCTCCCGCTTGTGGCACCACGCCAACAGGAACGGCCCATCCCAGCCGATCGGTGTGATGGTGCGCTGCGAGGGTTCACCCTTCCCGTCGACGTAGCCGATGCGCACGTCCGACCGCTCGTCGATGGCTCCTGCCAACAGTGCTACCGCCTTCTTCGCCAACTTCGGGTTTCGTCCCCGCACGACCTGCGCCGTGGACGGCTCGTCCGCGTCCAGGTCGGGTAGGTCCACCGCGACGGGCTCCACCTCCACCGGAGCGACCGCTCGTGCCTTCGGCCGCCGCACCACGATGCTGCCCGACGACGGGTCCTCGACCACCGCGAACCCTTCCGCCTGCAACCACGCGACCACGTCCGATGGCGGCATCGCGCTCCCCGCCACGGTCGGTGCCAACTTGACGAAACCGGGCAACCGCATCAACTCGGCGACGACTTCCGCCTCGGCGACGACGCAGCACTCCACCGCCTGCACCCGCACCTGCCCCCGCCCGCGCTCTCCCAGCAGCGCCCGCAGCGCCCACGGCACGTTCTGGTGCGTCAGCTCGTCCAACGCGGCCAGCAAGGTTTCCCCGGTCCACCCCTGGGCGAACGCCGTCCGCACGCTGGCCGGGGTGAACTGCCACACCCGCGCCCCGTCCTCCGTCAAGCTCTCCGCGGATGCCGTCAGCACCCGTGCGGCCTCCACCGTCAGCTGTCCGAACACCACGGCCTTCAAGTCCTGCAGTACCTCCACCTCACACCGCATCGGCACCACCACCTCAGCCACCGAAGCGGCCAGCGCCTCCGTGTTCCCCGCGGACAACAGCGCCTCCCCGCACACGCTCAGCACGTCTCCCGCGACCGCCCCCACCATCTCCGCCTCGCGAACAACCCCACCGACGTACTGGTGCACCGCCGGGCAGAACCAGTAGGCGGCGGCCGCGACCCCCTCGACCGACAGGCCGGCCTTCCCGGCCCGCAACACCGCCCACCGGGCCGCCCGAGCATGTGACGACTCGACCTTCGACACGGCCGTGGCCTTTCGGGCCGTCGGGGAGTGGGACAACCAGAACCAGGCCCACGCCAGCTCGGCCCATTGCCGAGCGGGCGTCGCCTGCCGCCACGGCTCGTATCGCGCGGTCACCTCGAAGGCCGGCCCGGCCTGCACCAGCAGTTCGGCCGCGAACAACAGGTCCAGCACCAGCAGCAGGTCGTCTTCACCCACCCCGAGCGCCTTCCCCAGCCGCTGCCGCTCCTTGACCCCCACGCCGCCCTGCCGCAACCCCACGATCGGCCTGCTCGTGTCCAGCAGCGCATAAGCCGAGCGCAGCAGGTGCTGCACCGACGACCGCACTTCAGCGTCCGAGCCACCCCGACCAGGCTCGACCGCAGGAGGTCCAGTGACCTCCAACCGCTCTTTCGCCCGTTTCCACCGCTCCAGCACCGGCGGCACCAGGCACACCACGTCCGCCTCCGGCCACGCCACGCCGACCCGTCGCAGCTCACCCAGCGCCGACCGGACTACCTCCGGTCCCCTCCGGTCAACTCGGCCACAGAGTCAACGGTGGCGCCGGACCCCAACGCGGCCGCCGCCTGCCCCGCCGCCACCGCGTCCCGGCTCACCAGCCGTATCGCAGCCAACGACCCGCGGCCGCTCAACCGTTCCGCGAGCGCTTCAGGCCCATCCGGCACCGGCGCGATGCGCACCTCGGGGCGGACCCGCAACACCTCGGCCAGCTCCGCCCGGTCCATCCAACCGAGGTATCCCGCAAACGAACCGGTTTCCATATCAGGATTCTGCCCGGGACCTCGGCAGTCTCGGAAGCAGTGGCTCGCATTCCCCGCACGCTGTCAGTACCGTGCGCCGGCGAACTTCCGTTATGGTCGCGCGAATCGGGAGCGAGTCCCAGTTGCTTCTGCCCGGCTTGGAAGCCAACGGTGCCGGCCGAGGGCCACCGGCGCGGCGGCCCTGGTCACGGCGGTGACGCTCGGCGCCACCCACCACGGCGGCGCGACCCATTCCCCGCCGCCCGCGGACCGGGACTACCCCTCCCGCGGCGGGAAGCTGCTGTCCCGCGACGGGATCCACTGGGAGCTGACGCGGGCGAACCTGGAGCTGGACCTCGGCGTGGCCGGCGGTCCCGAGGACGCGATGGTGTACCGCCAGTTCGTCGTCACCCACAACGGCGCCGACCACGTGTTCTTCAACGCCAAGAACAACCGTCCCGGCTGGAACGAGACGATCGAGCTGGCGGTGTGGCGCACCGGGCTGCAGATCGTCGACCCGGCGAAGTGGACGATGACCCAGGGCACGGAGATCCCGAACGGCGCGTCGTTCCAGGTCGGCGGCGGCCGCGCGACGACACTCGGCAACGCGGTCGCGACCCAGACGTTGCAGGGCAACGTGCCGATCCGCGCGCTGGACTACGACCTGGCCGCCGAGGTGACTCCGCACAGCACGGCGCTGAACGACCGGGACGCGGTCCTGATGACGAGGTTCACCACCCGCGACAGCTACTACTACGCGGGAATCGCTTCCTGGGGCCAGAAGTACGCGATCGGTGTCGTGGATGGTGGCGTCAACACGAAGCTGGCGGGCACCGGCACGGCGGCGGACATCAAGCCGGAGGAGACGCACGCGCTGAGGTTCGCGGTCCAGGGCTCGAAACTGACCCTCTACGACGGCGGCCGCGAGGTGCTGTCGGTGGTGGACCCGACGCTGGTCCCGGCGGTGAGCTTCGTCGGCCTGCAGAGTTCGACGGCGACGGGAAAGACCTCGTTCGGGAACGTGTCCGTGCACGCGTTGTGAGCCGAGGCGGCGCCACGCTCAGGCCGTGAGGGCGGCGATGAGCGGGGCCGGGTCGGGTGCGGCCCCGGGTGCCTGGAACACGACGGACGTCACGCCCAGCTCGCCGTACTGCTCGAGGGTTTCGGCCATGGCGCCGGCGAGGTCGTCGCGGGCCGGGTCGACCGCGACGAACGACACCACTCGCGGCGCCGGGCGGCCCGCGGCGGCCGCGGCCGCGGTGACGTTCTCGACGACGGCGCGGACGGCGGAGGGCTCGAGCGGCCCGGCGTCAGGGGCGTCGAGGAGCACGCCGTCGCCGACCTCACCGGCCAGCGCGACGGTCTTGGGCCCGCGCGCCCCGACGAGGAGGGCGGGCACCTGGGTGGGGGGCCAGTCGAGCGCCACGGCGTCGAGGTGCACGTACCGCCCGTCGACGGTGACGGTCTCGCCGTGCAGGAGCGCGCGGACGGCGGCGGTGTGCTCCCGCAGCAGCGTCATGGGGGAGGCGGCGCGGGCGCCGACCTGGCCCATCCAGTCGAGCACGCCGTGGCCGAGCACGGGCTGGAAGCGGCCGGGGAACGTCCGGGCGAGCGTGGCGATCTCCATGGCGGCCAGCGCGGGGTTGCGCAGCGGCACCGGCAGCAGGCCGACGCCGACGGTGATCCGCGACGTCCAGGCCAGCGCGGCGGCCGCGCTGGTGAGGCCCCCTTCGCGGAAGCAGTCCTCCCAGACCCACAGCTCGTCGATCCCGGCGGCCTCCGCCGCCACGGCGGCGGCCCGCAACTGCTCGGGCGGCGACTGCGGCCGGAACACGACCCCTGCACGTGGCTTCGTCATGCCCGCCATCTTGCCGCACGAGACGCCGGGCCGCCGGAATCCGCGAGCGGACCACTGTGGACGGTCGCTTCGGTGGCGGCGATGCCGCGCCGTTTCGCCCGGGATCAGGGGCTGCGTCAGCTCCGCGGTTCGGGGTCCGGCTCCAGGGTGAACCACACCGTCTTACCCACTCCGGGAGCCGAGTCGAGGCGGAGGTGGCCGCCGTGGCGCTGGACCATGCGGTCGACGATCGCGAGGCCCGCGCCGTGGCCGCCGCCGTAGGGGTCGCGGGCGTGCAGGCGGCGGAACAGCCTCAGGACGTCCTGCTGGTGGACCTCGGGGATGCCGATCCCGTTGTCCCGCACGAACACCGCCGCCGCGTGGTCGCCGTCCGCGGGCCGCAGCCCGGCCTCGACTGTGCGCGGCTGCTCGGACCATGCGTACTTCGCTGCGTTCACCAGCAGGTTGACCAGGATCTCCTCCAGCCGGGCCGGATCGGCGGAGATCGTGACGTCCTCGCCGGGAAGCGTGGACTCCACGGCGTTTTCGGCCAGCCGGGCGCCGGCGATCTCGAGCGCCCGGCCGGTCTCTGACGAGCGGCTCGGGCTCACCCGCCGAGGCGTGGTGTAGCGGCTGAGAAAATGCTGAGTTGCTCGGCGGTGTGGAATGCGTGAGATCGTGGCTCGCCGGGTACCTGCCGCTTCAGTCAAGATCAGGCGAAGTGAGGAGCGGACATGGGCTTGCTGGTTGGGTTGCTGGTGATTTGGGCGGTTCTGGTGGTGCTCGGGATCGTGATCAAGGGTTTGTTCTGGTTGATCATCGTGGGTGCCGTGCTGTTCATCGCCACCGGAGTGATCGGTTTCGTCAGGCGCAAAGCCGTGGGCGGGCGCAGCTGAGGCAGCGTTGACGTGCAATCGACGGTCACGGTGAATACAACCCTGATATTCGCTCGTGTTCAACGGCGGGAATGACGCAGTTCGACGTCATCGATCCGAACCGCGAGTGGCCCGAGGACCTTGTCGATCGGGCTCCATCGCGACCCGCGTCGGCTCGGGTGGGTTCAGGTGGAAGCCGGGATTGGCAGCTCCCGTGGTGCCGCGTCGTGCACCTCGCCGACTGTGGAGACCCGGAGCAGCCGACGGTCCGCACCTGGTGATCGCGAGTCCCGCTACGGTGTCGGCTGAAGCTTCGGTCGGGTGGAAGGTGGCACAGTGGCGGGCAAACGCGACCTGATCCTGCAGGCCGCCGTCGGCACGATCGCCCGCAACGGTGTCCGCGGGCTGCGCGTCGAGGAGGTCGCTGCGGTGGCCGGGGCTTCCACCGGGCTGATCTACTACCACTTCAAGGACCGCGCCGGGCTGCTCGCCGCCACCCTCGACCACGTCAACGACCGGGCCGAGCGCTACACCACAGGGGCCTTGCCGGAGACCGGTGACCCGCGCGTCCGGCTGGAACAGCGTCTGCTGCTCGAACTGCAGGATGTCGACGAGGTTCGCGAAAACAGCCTGGCCTGGGGCGAGCTCCGCGCGAGCGCGGTGTTCGAGCCGGAGCTGCGCGACCGTCTGGCCGCCGCCAGCAGGCTGTGGGTCGCCGAGATCGCCGAGCTGGTCGCGGCGGCGGGGGCGTGCGCGAAGGCCGAAGACGTCGCCGAGCGGTTGACCGCGCTCGTGGAGGGGCTGTCGGAGCGGTGGCTGTCCGGGACGCTCACCCTCGTCCGGGCCAGGAACCTGCTGGCCGGGGCGGTCGCAGCCGAGCTCGGAGCCTGAGGTGCCGCCCACATCGCCGAATCATGCTCAAGGTCAACTTGACTGAATTTTCAGTCAGTGTCAGGCTGTCTGTCAGTAAGCCCCTCTGACAGGAGCCCGATGCCACCCGAACTCGTCTCCCGACGCAGCGCACTCACTGCTGCGCTCGGACTCGGCGCCGCGGCTCTCGGCGCCGCCGGGTGTGGCACCCAAGCCACGTCCGGCGCGGCAACACCCGCGGCGGGCAGCGGCGCCGCCGCGGCCGGACGGACCTTCGGGGCCGAGTGGGAGCACCACGTCAGGACGATCATGTCGTGGCCCGCATCGACCGGCATCTGGGGCGAGGACCTGCCTGCCGTCCAGGCCGACATCGCACGGCTCGCCCAGACCGTCGCCGGGTTCGAAAGCGTCGTCCTGCTGGCCGCGCCCGCGGATCAGGGCAAGGCGCAAGCCGCGGTGGGTCCCGAGGTCGAGGTCGTCCCCATCCCCACCGACGACCTGTGGGCCCGCGACACCGCGCCGGTTTTCGTCCAGGACGCGGGGACGTTGACCGGCGTCGACTTCAATTTCAACGGCTGGGGCGGGAAACAGCGCCACCCGAACGACTCTCGTGTCGCGACCACCGTGCTGGCGCGCTACCGGCTCCCTCGCATCGCCGCGTCGCTGGTCGCCGAAGGTGGTGCGCTCGAGACCGACGGTCAGGGAACGTTGCTCGTCACCGAGAGCTCGCTTGTCAACAGCAACCGCAACCCCGGCAAAGACCGGCGGCAGGTCGAAGCCGAGCTCAAGCAGGTCCTCGGCATTCGAAAAGTGATCTGGCTCGCGGGCGTCAAAGGGCAGGACATCACCGACGCGCATGTCGATTGTCTCGTCCGCTACGTCGCCCCTGGCGTCGTGCTCCTGGACACGGCCTTCCCCGGCAGCCCGCCGGATGTCTGGTCGCGCGCCGCCGAGCAGGCGCGTGGTGTCCTCACCGAGGCCACCGATGCCGCCGGGCGCCGGCTCCAGGTCGTCGACCTGCCCCAGCCCGACCCCGACCGGATCACCGGCCGCGGCGACGCGTTCGTGTCGTCCTACGCGAACTTCTACATCGCCAACGGGGCGGTGTTCCTCCCGAAGTTCGGCGACTCCGAAGCCGACGACCGGGCTCGCGCGATCCTGGGCCGGCAGTTTCCGGACCGCGAAGTGGTGCTCGTGCCGATCGACGCCATCGCCGCCGGTGGGGGCGGGATCCACTGCTCGACCCACGACATGCCCGGCTGAGCGCATCCTCGACGGGTTCGCGGCCCGGCCCGGGGAGGACGCCCGAGTGGGCAAGGAGCAGCGTGGCCGGTGGTACGGGTGACGTCCGGGGTTGCCCCGAGGCGCGTCCGTAGCCGGTGGTCACCCCGATGGCGGCAACGTGAAGATGTTTCGGGGTTTTCCCCGTGCCGGCCGCGGGGGTGCCGGTGCGAGAGTCGTACCCGTCGTCGGCCACGGCGGTGCGCGGGGGCACTCGGGGGCACTCGGGGGCACTGCCGGCGATCTGAGGGAGCGAGATGTCGGAGCGGATACCGGTGCAGGTCAAGGGGTTCGACCCCATTTTGGTTTCCGGGGTGACCAGCCAGCTGCGGCCCCGCCCGGAGGTGTCGCTGGTGGACCGGGAGGCGGGGGCGCCCGCGGGCACGGTGACGATCGTGGTGGGAGACGCGGTGACCGACGTCCTGCTCGCGGTGGTCCGGGAGACGAGCGGGACGGGCACCGGGCACGGCCGGGTGCTGCTGGTGCTGGCCGAGATCGACGACCCCGGGCTCATCTCGTGCATCGGTGCCGGCGCGGGCGGTGTGGTGTCGCGCGCGGAGGCCACGCCCGAACGGCTCGTCGCGGCCGTGTCGCAGGTCGCCGCGAGTGGCGGGGTGCTCTCGCCGCGCATGGTCGGCCGGTTGTTCGAGCAGGTGGCCCGGTTGCAGAACCAGGTGCTCGCGCCCCGCGGGATGGGACTGACGGGGCTGTCCGACCGGGAGACCGAGGTGCTGCGGCTGGTGGCGCAGGGCCTCGAGGTGAAGGAGATCGCGGAGAAGCTCTCCTATTCCGAGCGGACGATCAAGAAGATCACCCACGACGTGCTCAATCGCTTCCAGCTGCGCAATCGTGCGCACGCCATCGCGTTCGCCCTTCGGGGCGGCCTGATCTGACCCGCGGGGGCCGCCTGCGCGGGCCACGGGTGCACTCCTGCCACCGATCCCGACCACCGGCCGCCGGCCGGTGGTCCACTCGACGTGCCACCTCCTCGGAAGGACCGAAAATGCCCCAGGCGAGCAGGGCGTCACGAGTGCGTTTCCCGGCGGGCAGCACCCACCTGGCCGCCGTGCTGATCCTGGCGGCCACCGCGCTGAGCGCAGGCGCCGACCACACCACGCCGGCCCCGGACGCGCAGGTCGGGCACCACCCGGCGCCGGACGTGGCCACGCCGGAGCCCGGGGACACCGCCGCTCCCTACGGCGTGGACGGTGGCACCGTGCCGCAGTTCCCGCTGCCCGCGTTCGCCGGTGTTCCGCAGCCGCTGCCCGCCGGCCCGCTGCTCCCGGACGCGGCCGGGATGCCCGGCGGTTCCGCGGGCATCCCGGGCGTCGTCCTGGCGGCCTACCAGCGGGCGGCCGCGCGGCTCGCGGGGGACTCGCCGGGGTGCGGGCTGCCCGTCGCGCTCCTCGCCGCGATCGGCAAAGTGGAGTCCGGGCACGCCCGCGGCGGCCGGGTCGACGCCGGGGGCACCGCGCTGGCTCCGATCCTCGGCCCGGTGCTCGACGGCCGGAGCGGCACGGCGGCCATCGCCGACACCGACGGCGGGGCGCTGGACGGCGACGCCGGGTGGGACCGGGCCGTGGGCCCCATGCAGTTCATCCCGTCCACCTGGCGGCGCTGGGCCGCCGATGGCAACGGTGACGGCCGGGCCGACCCGGAGAACGTGTCCGACGCGGCCGAAGCGAGCGGGCGGTACCTCTGCGCGGGCGGGCGCGACCTGCGCACGCCGTCCGGGCTGGACGCGGCCATCCTCGGTTACAACCACTCGGCCGTCTACCTGCGGCAGGTCCGGTCCTGGATGCTGGTCTACCAGGGCGCGGGCTCGGTGATCCCGGACATCCGGTTCGCCGCCGCGGCCGCCGCCCCGCAGGGCGTGCCGGCGGCGCTGCCCCCGGTGGTGGCGCCGGAGACCGTGCCCGCGCCCCCGCCGCCGGGCGGGACACCGGCTCCGCCGTCGTCCGTGCCCACGCCGCCGCTCCCACCGTCGTCCGGCACCCAGCCGGTCCCTCCCGCACCACCCGCGCCCCCGTCGTCCACGGTGCCGTCCCCGGTGCCGGTGCTCGATCCGGTGACCGGACTGCTCACCTGCACCGTCACGACGGTGACCGGAGCCGTCGGCGGCCTGCTCGGGGGCCTGCTGGGCGGGGGAGCCGGCGGCCTGCCGGACGCCTGCCCGCCGGACGCAGGCAACTGACAGCTGAACGGAGTATCGGCGTCACCCGAACGCGTGCCGAACTGGCGTTCGGTCACACAAAGTTTACGCCGAATGGTCCGTCCTTGTTCGTCCTTTCGTCGTTATAACCAGCGTGCACGCAGACAATACGGACCGAGACGGGACCGGCCCCGCGATCCGGCAGGCCGATCACCAGCCCCAGCACGCAGCCCACTTCCACGCCATGAGCCGCGGCGCGCCCCGGGGGTGGGCGCCGGGCACCCGTGACCGGGATCGGCTCTCCCGGCCCGACTCTCCCGCACCCGCCCCGGAACCCGGAACGGGACCGGCGCAGCCCGGGAACCTGCCGACGGAGATGAGCAGCTTCATCGGCCGCCGCACCGAACTGACCGAGGTGGCGGAGCTGCTGTCGCGGACGCGGCTGCTCACCTTGGCCGGCGCCGGCGGAGTGGGCAAGACCCGGCTGGCGCTGCGGGTGGCGTCCTCGGTCCGCGACTTGTTCGCCGACGGCGTGTGGCTGCTCGAACTCGGCGATCTGGGGGTCGCCGAGCCGGTGGAGGACCAGCTCGCCGCTCTGTTCGGCATCGAACTCGACCGGCGTCACGGGCTCGGTCCCGGGCTGCGCCGGTTCCTCGGCGGCCGCAGCGTGCTGCTGGTGCTGGACAACTGCGAACACCTGCTCGACCAGTGCGCCAAGCTGGCCGGAGACCTGTTGCGGCACGGCGCCGGCGTCCGGGTGCTGTGCACCAGCCGGCAACCGTTGGGCATCCTGGGTGAGCACATCCACGAGGTCGCCCCGCTCGGCGTGCCGGCGACGGGGCACCCCGCGGATGTCACCGACCTCGTCCGGTACGACGCGCTCGCCCTGTTCGCGGCCCGGGCCGCCGCGATCCGGCCCGGGTTCGAGGTCACCGACGCCAACTACGAGACGGTCGCCCGGCTGTGCCAGCGCCTCGACGGCATCCCGCTCGCGATCGAACTGGCCGCCGCCCGGCTGGGGGCGCTGTCGGTGGAGCAGATCCTGCACCGCCTCGACGACCGGTTCCGCTTGCTCACCAAGGGAAACCGGCTCGCGCTGCCCCGCCAGCGCACGCTGCGGGCGCTGGTCGACTGGAGCTTCGCGCTGTGCTCGGAGGCCGAGCGGACGGTGTGGGGCCGGCTCTCGGTGTTCGCCGGCGGGTTCGACCTCGACGCCGCGGTGGCGGTGTGCGGCGAAGGGTTCGCCGTGGACGACGTGGACGACCTGGTGACCGGCCTGGTCGAGAAGTCGGTCGTGGTCCGCGCGGACACCGAGGACGGCCAGGTGCGCTACCGGCTGCTGGAGACCATCCGGCACTACGGCCAGGACCGGCTGGCCGAAAGCGGCACGCGGGCCGAAGCGTTGCGGCGGCACCGCGACTGGTTCCTCGCGCTGGCCCAGCGGGCGGGCTCGGAGTGGATGGGCAGCGACCAGAGCCGGATCACCGCCGTGGTCCAGCTGGAGGGCGCGAACCTGCGCGGGGCGCTGGAGTTCAGCCTGGCCGACGACGACGGCGGGCAGGCGGCCCTGGAGATGGTGATCGCGCTGTGCGACCACCGGCGAGCGTGGGCCACGCTCGGGGAGGCGCGGCGCTGGCTCGACCGCGCGCTGGCCGTCGCGCCCGGCCGGACCCCGGTCCGCGCCCGCGCGCTGGCCACGGCGGGCTGGGCGGCACTCGTCCAGGGCGACCGGATCACCGCCGGCCGGCTGCTGCGCGAGTGCCGGGTGCTCGCGGGCGAACTCGGGGACGCCCCGAGCCAGGCCCTCGCCGTCCAGTACAGCGGGCTCGCGCGGGTCTTCGCCGGGCACTTCGCCCACGGCGCCGAGCTGCTGGCCGAAGCCGTGGCGCGGCAACGGGAAATCGGTGACGGCCCCGCCGAGCAGCTCGCCTTCGCACAGCTGGCGATGGCCCGCTGCTTCGGCGGCGACCCGGCCGGGCGGCGCGCGGTCGCGTTCGTGCTGTCACGGACCGAACTGCGCCGGTCCCCGACGTCCCACGCCTGGTGGCTGTGGTGCCAAGGCGTCGAGCGGTGGAAGCGCCGCGACCACGAGACGGCCGCGCGGAGCCTGCACGCGGCGTTGTCCGTGCGCGGCGCCCGCGGGGACAAGGTGCTGACCGCGATGGCGCTGGAGACCTTCGCCTGGACACTGGCCGAGCGCGGCGACGCCGCGGCCGCGGCGGTCGCCTTCGGCGCGGCCGAGGCGACGCGCCGGACGGTGGGGTGCGCGCTGAGCGGGCTACGCCACGTGCACGTCCCCCATCTGCGGTACCTGGCGGCGGTGCGGGCGGAACTCGGCGAGGAGGCCTACGAGCGGCACCACGCCGCGGGCCTGCGGTCGACGGCGGACGAGGTGCTGGCCGGGCAGCTGCCGGCCGAGGTCGAAGTGCCGGCCCCGCGCACCCGCCCGCCGGCCGCGGTCAACCCGCTGACCCCGCGCGAGCTGGAGGTGGCGCTGCTGGTCGCGAAGGGGCTGAGCAACAAGGAAATCGCGGCTTCGCTGGTGATCGCGCTGCGCACCGCGGAGTCCCACGTGGAGCACATCCTGAGCAAGCTCGGGTTCGGCAGGCGCTCGCAGATCGCCGTCTGGGCGAGCACGGCGCTACCCGCCGGCGAAACCCGCCGCGGCTGAGCCACGGGTCCGGGCCCGCCACGTCAGGGGAACTCACTCCCCTCAGCCGGCCGCGACGCCCCGGGAGCGTCCCGGCCCCAAACGCCCCAATGTGGCGTTGGGTGCGTCCAGTGCACCCAATGTGGCGTTCGGTGCATCCAGCGCACCCAACGCCACATTGGGGCGCATTGCCCGGCCCCCGTCAACGAACCTCAGACGCACTAGCGGTTCCGGGACCGGCGGCGGGACAGGCCCAGCAGCACGCCGCCCGTGAGCACCGCGCCGGTGCCCAGGATGATCAGCGGTGCCACGGACACACCCGTGTAGGCCAGCTTGCCCGGGGTGCCGGTGCTGTCCTTGCCCGGGCCGCCGCCGGTGACCGTGCCCGCGCTTTCCGGGCCGGTGACGCCCGTCTGGGTGCCGGACGTCGCCGTCCCCGTGCTCCCCGGTGTCCCCGACGTGCCCGGGGGAGTGGTCGCCGTCCCCGAGCCGTCGGACGACCCGGTGACCGGCACGGTGGCCTGGGCCTGGCCGGTGAGCGGTTCGCCCGTGTCGCGCGCGGCCGCGACCGGGCGCGCCGTGAAGCTCGCCGTGTCGCGCAGGCTGCCCGCCGACGCCGCGCGGACGGTGCACTGCCGGGTGCGGGCCGCGCCCGGGGTGAGGCCGTCGGGCTCGTCGACGGTGAAGTCGCAGGCGCTCGCCAGGTCGTTGGTCACGGCCAGGGTCAGGGCGACGTCGCCGGTGTTGCGGACCGCGACGGTGAACTCGACGTCCGTGCCGGCCGTGGCCTGCGGCGCCGTCGCGGACACCCCGATCATCAGCGCCGGGTTCAGCACGGTCAGCGGCAACGCGTCCGTGGTCACCGTCATCGGCCGGTCCTGCGGGTCCTTCGCCGTCGCGACCGGCGCGCTGTCCACCGACGCGGCCGGGCTCACGGCGCAGTCGAAGGTGGCGGTGGCGCCGGGGGCGAGGGTGCCGATCGGCTGCGGCGGCGCGCAGTCCGGTGCCGCGGGATCGGCGAGGGCCACCGCGGACAGCGTGTCCGTGGTGCTGGTGTTGTGCAGCCGGTAGGTCAGCGTGAGCGGGTTCCCGGCGCGCACGGTGGTCCGGTCCGCCGTGCGCGCCACGGTCAGCGGCGGTTCGAGCACGGTCACGGTCGCCGCCGCGGCGTCGGCGGTGACGGGCGCCGCCGTCTCGTCGGTCCCGGTCACCGTCGCCGCGGTGCTCGCGGTGGCCGGTGGGCGCGTCTCGCAGGCCAGGGTGACGGCCATGCCCGCGTCGAGGACGGGCACCGGCTCGGGTGCGCAGCCGGGCAGCGCCGGATCGGTGACGACGATCCGGGTCAGCCGTTCCTGCGGCTGGGTACCGGTGTTCGTCACGGTGAAGCTCGCGGTCACCGGCGAGCCGCGGTAGACGGTGTCCGGGGTGAGGGTTTCGGTGATGGTCAGCTGCGGGTGGATCAGGACGACGGCCGCCTGCTGCGTGCTGACCGGGGGGAACGCCGTGCCGGTGCCGTCGGTGCCCTGCAGCACGCCGTAGCTGGTGAAGCTCTCGTGCACCGCGGCCACCGTGCAGGTGAAGGTCACCTTCTGCCCGGGCCCGAGGTCCTCGAGCGGCCGGTCCGCGCAGTCGCCGGTCGCCGGGTCCGCGTAGTGCAGGGTCCGCAGCGTGTTGTCGGTGGTGTTGTTCGCGACGGTCACGGTGAAGACCACCGGCTGGCCGTCGCGCACCACGAGCCGGTCGGCCACCCGGGTCACGCCGATGTCGGAGTGCAGCACCGTGGTGTCGGCGGCGGCGGTCGCGCTCACCGAACGCGCGGTGCCCGCCGGCACGGCGCTCAGGTAGTCCGCGGTCGCCGTGACCTCCTCGTGCAGCGGGTCCTGCTGCGCGACCCGGGCGCAGGTCAGCGTGACCGTCCCGCCCGGTGGCAGGACGGCGGAGCCCGGCGGGTCGCAGGACTCCCCGGGCAGCGCGGGGGTGGCGGCGTTGTCGGTGACGCGCAGGCCGCTCAGCCCGACGTCGCCGGTGTTGGTCACCGCGACCGAGAACGGCGCAACGTCACCCTGGCGCACCGGGGTCTGCTGGCCCTGCACGGACACGGCCAGCTGCGGCTGGACGGCCTGGCTGACGACCAGTTCCGTGACCGTGGTGACGTCGGTGCTCGCCGAAACCCGCACCACCGCCGCGGACTGGCCGTCCTGCAGCCCGCCCGGGCTGAAGCTCTTCGCGTCCACGCTGAGGTTGTTCGCCACCGGGCCGCGCCCGGGGTCGACCGGGTCGACGGCGCCCTGCGCGCACGAGCCGAAGAAGTCTGCTGTGGACCGTTGCGCGCAGGGCTCGACGACGTCCACGCCGTTGACCGACAGGCGTTCTTCGCCCAGCCCGCGGTCGCCGTCGAAGGCCGTCACGGCCATCCGCACGCCGCCGGTGGACGCGTGGCCGCCGAGCAGGGCCGCGGTCAGGGTCTCCTCGCGCAGGGGACCGGCACGCAAGTGGTCGTTGTAGACCGCGACCGACCGCGGCGCCGGGTAGTCCGGCCGCGGGCCGGGAAAGCCGAACACGACGGTGAGCGACCAGCCCCCGGCGCAGCCGATCCCGCTGGGCGCCCACACGTTGCCCACCGTCACCGTGGTCGGCCGCCCGGTCGGGACGGACCCGAACAGGGAGGTGACGTCCGAGAAGTCCGAGTACATCTCGGCGTAGTCGAGCACCCCGCTGCTCGCGCGGTAGTGCCCGGCCACCAGTGGCACCGGCGCCGACGGCCGGTCGCCGACCGCCAGGCGCACCTGCTGCTGCCGCGGCCCCGCCGCCGCCGGAGCCGGCGGGAGGGTGGCGCTGCCCAGCAGCGGAACCGAGCAGTTGGGCAGCAGCGAGGAGAAGAACCCGCCGGTGTGCCCGCCCCAGCTCAGCTGCGCGTGGGCGACCGTGGCTCCGGCCGGCACGGTCAGCGTCGCCCGCGTCGAATCGAAGGTGGCCGCGTCGTCGTCGACGTCGGCCAGACGGAGGAGGTAGCCGTTGTTGTAGCCGGCGCTGCCCTGCGTCGTGCCGCCCGCGGTGATCGCGGCGCAGTCCGCCGCGCTCCCGCCGCCCCCGGTGCCCTCGCCCGCCACCGGGCAGCGCAGCACGCTGTTGCCCACGTGCAGGAAGTCACCGTAGACGGCGTCGCGGTAGGACACCGGGGACTCGGCCACCGGCCCGGTCGCCGCCGCGGCCACCGGGGTGGCGGCGGGCACGACCAGGGCGCCCGCCGCCACGAGCGGCAGCACGGCGAGCAGCTTCCAGAGCCGGTTCACGGCCACTCCTTCGTCGACGTGGGACTCAGTACCGGTCGTCTTCGCGGTCCGCCCAGACCGTCTCCGCGTCGCGGATCCGCAGCTGCAGCGTGACGGGGCGGCTGTCGTCGGCCGTGTGCGCACCCAGCTCGGCCAGGTGGTTCTCGCCGTCGAAGCTCTGGTGGACCAGCTCGCAGCCGGGTTCTCCCTCGACCCACCCGTGGACGTCGTAGGCCTTGCCGTTGAGCTCTTCGAGCCGGTTGCCCGCCGAGCGCCAGCGGTCGCGCAGCAGGCCGGCGAGCGCCTCGAACTCCACGCGCGGATCGGCCGGGGCCGCCTCCGGTTCCGGCTCGGGCTCCGCGGCCGCGCCTGCCCCCGCAAGGGCTTCGGCGCGGACGATGCTGATGCCGACGGCGGGGTCGAACCAGGCGTAGGTGTCGTGGGTGGTGCCGTCGGTGGCGGTGGCGTGGGCGGTGAAGCCGACGGTGCCGTCGGGGGTGGTCTGGTCGTGGGTCCAGGTGGTCCAGTCGAGGACGAAGTTGTTGCCGTCGAAGGGAAAGGCCGTTTCGCCGTAGTAGCCGCCGAGGTAGGCGGCGTCGACGGCCGGGGCGGCGGCCTCCCCGGCAGCGGCTTCGCCGGGGAGGGCTTCGGCGCGGACGATGCTGATGCCGACGGCGGGGTCGAACCAGGCGTAGGTGTCGTGGGTGGTGCCGTCGGTGGCGGTGGCGTGGGCGGTGAAGCCGACGGTGCCGTCGGGGGTGGTCTGGTCGTGGGTCCAGGTGGTCCAGTCGAGGACGAAGTTGTTGCCGTCGAAGGGAAAAGCCGTTTCGCCGTAGTAGCCGCCGAGGTAAGCGGCGTCCACGGCCCCAGCGGCGGCTTCCTCCGCTGGGGCGGCCTCCTCGGCGACGGGCGCCTCCGCCACCGGTGTCTCCGCGGCCGTTGCTTCGGCGGCTGCCTCTTCGGCGACCTCGGCGGCCGCCTCGGCCACCGCGGCCTGCATGGCGGCCTCGCTCTCGGCGGCCTGCGTCTCCCGCACCTCGATCGCCTGGTCCAGCGCCGCCTCGAACGCGCCACCGCTGACGAGCTGCTCGGTGCTCACCGCCGGTTGCAGGTCGAGGTCGATCGACAGCTCGACCGCGTGCACGGCGTCGCCCTCGGCCGGGTCGGCCACGGTGTTGGCCGACGCGGTCAGCACGCCGCCCGCTTCGTCGACGATCTGCAGCGTGGTCCAGTCGATCACGCGGTCGCGCTCGCCGCCGGCGACCGGGGTCCCGGCGATCGTGGCGGCCATCCGCTCGGCCAGCAGCAGCCGCACCTGCTCGGGGTCGTCCGGGATGAACCGGCCGGCGCCGGCGTCGAGCACGCCGGCGACGTCCGGCGCGACGATCACGACGTGCCGGCCGGGCCCGTCTTCACCGCCCCACACCGTGTCGGACGGATCCAGCAGCGTCGCGAACGTGGGTTGCTCGCTCAGCGCGAGGGTGGCCGCTTCGGCCAGGTCCTGGGGGATGGCCGCGGCGTCCGCGACGGCCTCTTCGGTGCTGGTCATGATGCCTCCGGGGTCGGTGCGTCGGCTACTTGGTCTGCAGGGTCCTCAGGTCGAAGACCTGCCGGGCCCCGCCCGCGGCCAGGCGGGCCCGCTGCACCGCCTTGCGCTCGTCGGCCGGGCTAGGGGTGGCCGCGGTGATCACCGGTGCGTCGCCCGGCAGGCAGAACAGCGTCACGGTGCCCTTGGCCGAGCTGCCCGCGATGGCCGTCATGTCCAGTTCGATCCCGCCGTCCTTCCGCACGGCCTTCTTGACCGCGTCCAGCGTGTACTGCGCGGTCGCGCCGCCCGCGGTGAACGGGAGGGTGAGGCCGGACAGGCGGTTCTCCAGGCTGTCGGTGCTGAGGGCCTGGTTGGCGTCGGCCGCCAGCGTGTCCAGCGGATCGGCTTCCGGCGTGGCCTCCAGGACGGTGAGCCGGCCGCCGATCTGGAACTGCAGGGCCAGCTGGTAGGGACGCCGGTCGGCGGCCCGCCCGGCGATGCGGAACCGGATGACGCCCGCCGCGGTGTCGCGCTCGGTGCCCGTGATGCCGCCGCTGAGGATGAAGTTCTCGCCGTCGCCGGCCACCGGCGTGCCCGCGGTGAACTTCGCCGCCAGGTCGTCGTCGGTGATCACCGCCATCACGTCGGCCGGGGTGCCACCGGCCAGCGCGTCCTTGGCGTTGGCCAGCTTCGCCTGGATCGGGTCGTCCGGGAAGTTCCCGGTGACGGCGGTGATCGTGGTCAGCGTGCGCACCATGTCGTAGCTGAGCCGCGCGACGCCCGGGTGCGCGATGCGGCCCATCATGAACCGCACCGAGACGGTGAGCTCGTAGCGCGGGTGCGCGTTCGCCGTGATGTCCAGGGTCGCCCAGTCGGGGACGAAGGCGCGGCCGTCGTGGACCAGTTCGCCGCCGGACTCGTCGCGGACGAACTGCCGGATCCGCTGCAGCAGCACGGCCGGATCGGCGTTGACCACCCCCGGGTTGGCGCCCAGCACGATCTTGATCCGGGTGCCCGCGACGGTGCCCATGACGAAGTCCGCGCCGGGTGCCTTCGGGTCCAGCTGCAGTTCACCCGAGGTGAACGCGGAGTGGTAGGGGTTGTGCTCCTTGTCGTCGATCAGCTGCCGGATGGCGGCGACGTCCTCGTCGGTGAAGCCCTTCTTGGTGCGGGCCACCTTGTTCTGGTCGGCCAGGAAGTCGATGATGTCCAGCCCGGTCTCGGCCAGCGCGAGGATCGTGCCGACCGGGCTCGAGTCGCCGGCGGCCTTCGCGATCGCGCCGGTCACCGAGAGGGTCGCTTCGACCCCGCCGAGGCTGAGGATCGTCTCCTTGGAGCTGTCCAGGAAGTCGATGACGCCTTCGGTGCCGGCCTGGAGCTGGTACTGCCGCTCCGGTGACATGTCGGTGACCGTGGCGACGGCGTCCACGGTCATCGTCGCCACCTTCTTGACCGCCTTGGCCGGCAGACCCTCGGTGTAGTCCTTCAGGTTGTCCCACAACAGCTTCTTGCCCTCGGAGAACCCGGAGACGGCCTTGGCCGCGGTGCTCAGCTCCTCCCACGGCGTGACGAACTCCTGGCCCGCGTACTTCTTCTGGATCTCCGGGTCCTGCTTGTCCCGCCAGACGACCAGCTCGGTGAGGCCGAACTCCAGCGCCTGGTCGGCGACCCCGAGCGCGGTGCCGATCGCGTTGAACGGCGGGAAGAAGTCGAGGGTCACCTGGGCGATCGAGATGCCGGTGCGCAGCACGAGCAGCGCGCCGCCCAGCTTGGGGTAGATGGTGTTGAAGTTCTCCTTGAGCAGGTTCTTGGTCGCCCACTTGGCCCAGGCGGCGACCTGCTCGCCCGCGCTGGTCATCGCGCGGCCCTGCACCCCGACCGCCTCGGTGAACCCGATCATCAGGTCGAACAGGCGCGCCTCGGTGGCCGGCTCGGCCCGCTTCTCCGGCGTCATCGCGACGACTTCGCGGCTGAACACCTTGAGCGCGGCGGAGGCGGTGAACACGGCCGAGGTGGCCGCCGACAAGTCCTTGATCGCCTTGTTCTTGAACTTGCCGTCCTCGTCGTCCCACTTGGTCTCTTCGAGTTCCTGCAGGGCCTTGTCGACGAGCATCAGCGTGCCGGCCTGGTACTGCTCGATCTGCACCTGCACCAGCAGCCCGACGTTGACGTCCAGGCCCGCTTCCTTGCCTTCGACCTGCGCGCGGGCCGCGTTGGCCAGCGTGAGCCGCTGGGCCTCCTTGCCGGCCAAGGCCTTGGCCTCCTTGGCCGACAAGGACTTGCCGTCGGCGCCCTTCGTGGCGCGCAGCTGCTCGGTGCGGGCCTTCAGCACGGCCCGGACGGACTCGATGTCGGCGAGGAAGCTGTCGGCGTACCCGCGCTGGAAGCACTCGAACTTGTCCTTGTTGCTGGGCGCTCCCTTGTTGACCTTGGCGAGGGCCTGCTCACCGCGGCTCAGCTTGCTCAGCTCCACGGCCGGGACGGCATCGCTCTGCGCGGCGGACCCGGCCGCGACGAGCTGGGCGAACCAGCGCACCAGCTCGTCCACCCCGATCTGCGCGGAGTCGACGCGGGCGGCGTTGGCCGCGCCGTTAGTCGTTCCCACCAGCCATTCCTGGTAGAGCTGCCGCCACACGTCGTCGGCGCCCAGCAGCTTCGCGAACGAACTCGGCGTGCTGTGCGGGATGGTCGCCGGGTTGCTGCGCAGCCACGCGCAGTCCGACGGGGCGGGTGCGGTCATCGTCGCTCTCCTGGGTCGGGTTCGGGGGCGGTGCGGGACGTACGGGTCCAGCGGGGGCCGGTGCGCGGCGCGGACGCGGCCGGCTCGTCGCGCACGCCCAGCTCGACCGTGTGCACCGGCGGGGCCGGGTCTTCGATCCGCGTGGGCACCACCGGCGCGGTGACGGTCAGGTCCAGCGCGGTGCGCAGCGGCACGCCGAGGGCGTGCCACAGGTCGTGCTCGCCGCCGCCGGCCCGGTGCCGGCCCAGTCGGATCGGCAGCGGTTCGGCCAGCTCGCCCAGCCGTCCGGGCAGCAGTTCCGGGGTGAGTACCGGACGCCCGGCGTGGGCGGCCAGCACCGCGCCGAGCAGGTCGTGTTCGGCGGCCACGGTGGTCGCCCACGCCGTCACGAGGTAGGTCAGGCGGTAACGCCGGACCGGCAGGACGGTGCCGGTGACCCGCCCGTCCGGTCCCCGCAGCCGGATACCGGCCCCGGCCTGGCCGTCGAGCTCCTCGCCGATCTCGTAGAGGAACAGGCCCAGCACCGGACGTCCCGCGGTGACGGTGACCGCGCCGGGACCTTCGAGCGCGATCTCCACGTCCGCGGGCAGTTCCGCGAACAGCCAGGTCCGCAGGGCGGAGTCCACATCGTGCAGCACGCCCCCAGTTTCGGCCGCCGGGTGCGTCCGGGAGGTGCTGTCGCGGGCCGCTCCAGGGGCCGCTCCGCTCGCCCCTGGAGGCACTCCGGCGTGTCCGGGCGAGCGCCCCTCGCCCGCTCTCGATCACCGGCGGCCGCTGCGAAGCTTCAAAGCGCTCACCGGTCCCCACCCAGCAGGGAGATGCGATGCCGACCTATCTGTCACCCGGCGTGTACGTCGAGGAAGTCTCGTCCGGCTCGCGGCCGATCGAAGGCGTCGGCACCTCGGTCGCCGGCTTCGTCGGCTTCGCCGAAAAGGGCCCGGTGTCCGAGCCCACGCTGGTCACCAACTGGACGCAGTACACCCGGATCTTCGGCGGCTTCGTCGAAGGCACCTACCTGGCCCACTCGATCTACGGGTTCTTCCTCAACGGCGGCGGCTCGGCCTTCGTCCTGCGGCTGCCCGAGCCCGACGGCGACCAGGCGCAGGAGACCTACGCCAAGGCCGCGATCCCCGCCGACTCCGACGACTCCGTGCCCGCGCTGGAACTGCGTGCGATCACCGGCGGTGAGGCGACCGGGCTGAGCGTCGCGGTGTCGGAGGCGTCGCAGCCCGGCGAGGACACGTTCAAGCTCGAGGTGCGCAAGGACGGCAAGGTCGAGGAGACCTTCGACAACCTGACGACGCGGCGCGGCGCGGCGAACGTCGCCACCGTGCTGGCCAAGCGGTCCAAGCTCGTCGCGCTGGAGGACCCGCAGCGCCCCGTGGTCGCCGCCCCGAAGAAGGGCGCCACCGTGGAGCTGCGTGGCGGCACCCTGACGGTGCCCGCCCGCGTCGGCTCCGAAAGCTACGTCGGCGACACCGACTCGCGCACCGGCATCAGCAGCTTCGAGGCCATCGACGAGATCACCATGGTCGCGGTACCCGACCTGATGTCGGCCTACCAGCGCGGGCTGCTGTCCGAAGAGGACGTCAAGGGCGTCCAGCTCGCGATGATCGCCCACTGCGAGCTGATGTCGGACCGGGTGGCCATCCTCGACCCGCCCCCGGGCCTCAACGCCCAGCAGCTCATCCGGTGGCGCACCGACTTCGCCGGCTACGACTCCAAGTACGCGACGCTGTACTGGCCGTGGGTGCAGACCATGGACCCCACCCAGGGCGCCAAGGTGACGCTGCCGCCGAGCGGGCACGTCGCCGGCGTGTGGGCGCGCAGCGACCAGGCCCGCGGGGTGCACAAGGCGCCGGCCAACGAGGTGATCCGCGGCGCGATCGCGTTGCAGACCGCGATCACCAAGGGTGAGCAGGAACTGCTCAACCCGCTCGGGGTCAACTGCCTGCGGTCCTTCCCCGCGCAGGGCATCCGGATCTGGGGCGCGCGAACGCTGTCGAGCGACCCGGAGTGGCGTTACCTCAACGTGCGCCGGCTGTTCAACTTCATCGAGGAGTCCATTCTCGCCGGCACCAACTGGGTGGTGTTCGAGCCGAACGACCACTACCTGTGGGAGAGCGTCCAGCGCGTGGTCGGGGCGTTCCTCCAGCAGGTGTGGCGCAGCGGCGCGCTGATGGGCCGGACGCCGGAGGAGGCGTTCTTCGTCAAGTGCGACGCGGAGAACAACCCGCCGGAAAGCCGTGACGAAGGCAACCTCGTCGTCGAGATCGGGGTGGCGCCGGTGAAGCCGGCCGAGTTCGTGATCTTCCGCATCTCGCAGTTCTCGCAGGGCGCAGCACTCGACGAATGATCCCCGACACCCCTGAAAGAGGTCACCCATGGCTCCCGAGCCCCTCAGCACCGTCCCGGACGTCATCAGCGCCAGCCGGTTCGTCATCGACGTCACGGCCTTCGGCAGCAGCGGCAGCATCATGTTCTCCGAGCTGGCCGGCATCAGTTCGGAAGTGGAACCCGCCGAGTACATGAGCGCCGGCCGCAACGGCGTGCTGCTGTCGAAGCAGTTCGGCAAGACCAAGCCCGCGACCGTCACCCTCAAGCGCGGCGTCGACCAGGACGCCACCCTGTGGGTCTGGCACCAGAAGGCGATCGCGGCGGACCCGCAGGCGCGGCAGAGCTGCTCGCTGATCCTGCAGGACGCCGCCGGGCAGACCAAGGCGACCTACCGGCTGCTCAACGCCTGGCCGTCCAAACTGGACGTCCAGGGCCTGAAGGCGGGCGCGACGGAGATCGTGATGGCCACCTGCACCCTGGTCTGCGACGAGATCACGTTCGTGCCCGGCCTGGGCGGCAAGAACACCAACGGCGCATGACGGCGTCGACGGTGGACGGGCCCGGGCTGCGCACGGAGTACCCGTTCACCCTGCCCCGCGGGTACGTCGACGAGCGGGGCCAGGTGCACCGCAGCGGCGCGATGCGCCTGGCGACCGCGAAGGACGAGCTCACCGCGCACGCCGACCCGCAGGTGCGGCAGAACCCGGCGTACCTGTCGGTGCACCTGATCTGCCGGACGCTGACCTCGCTCGGCACGGTCGCCCCGGTGGACCGGTTCGTCATCGAGCACCTGTTCGCCTCGGACCTGGCGTTCCTGCAGGACCTGTACCGGCGCATCAACCAGCACGGCCACACCGAAGCCGACGTCCGCTGCCCGGGCTGCGGCCACCGCTTCGTGGTCGACATCGCCGCCGGCGACGAGTCCGAGGAGCCCGGCGGGTGAGCGCACCGGACGACCGGCTGTGGCAGGAGATCGTCTACATCGCCTACTACCTGCACTGGTCGTTCGACTCGATCCTGGAACTCGACCACCGCAGCCGCATCCGGGTCATCGAGGAGATAGGCCGCATCAACACCGCACTCGGCGGTGACCAAGAGCTGTCCGGCGCGTTCGCCGGCTGGGAGGGATGACGATGCCGAGCTGGCCGTTCCGCCGACGCCGTGCCCGAGCCACGGCGGATGAGTCCACTGTGGATTCGTCCGATGTGGACTCACCGGCGGTCGTGGCCGGTCCGGTGGTCGCGCCCGGCCCGGTGGCCGAAGCAGTGCGCCCGGCCAGAGCGACCGGCACGGCGTGGCGACGCGTCCCGCCCTTGCGGCCGGTGATCCCGCCGCACCCCCCGTTGACGGTGGACATGACCACCTCCTGGGCGGCGGTCGAGCCCAACCTGACGGACCGGGCCGGGTTCGCGGCCGGCCCGGCGCCGGCGGGACAGGTCACCGGCCTGCTCCGGGTGGTCCCCGAGGAGACCCGGCTCCCGTTGCCGGGGGTGCGGGCATCCGAACCGGGATCGCCCGCTGCGCTCGGCCCCGGACAGCCGGCGGCCGACTCCGGATGGTCGGCGACCGGGGCCGGATGGTCGGCGACCGGGGCCGGACGGCCGGCGACCGGGGCCGGACGGCCGGCGGCCGACTCCGGACGGCCGGCGACCGACCCCGGATGGTCGGCGACCGGCCCGGGTGGCCGGGCCGGTGCCGGGTGGCCTGCCGCCAAGACCGGTGGAGCCGGGACCGCTGCGGGGCGGGGACGGTCGGTCACGGGAGCCCGCGAGGGCTTACCCCTTGCCGGGGCCGGTGGATCGCGCGTGGGCAACGCACCGGCAGCCGGGTTGCCCGGTGCCGGAGTTCCGGCTCACGGGACCGGGTCGTCTTCCGGTGGGGCGGAGCCGGAGCTGCTCGTGGCCGAGCGGCCGGCTGCCGAGCCGGGGACGGGGATGCCTGCCGGGTCATCGGCCGGAGAGGTGATGCCGTCGCCCGGAGATGCCGGCGGGGGATCGCCGGCCGCCGGATCCGTTGTGCGGGTACCGGTTGCCGGTTCGCCGGCCGACGTGACCGCTCTCGGACTCCCGTTCGTCCAGCCCGGTTCGGGTTCGCTCTTCGGCGTGACCGATCCCGGACTGCCGGCCGCCGGGCCTGAACCGCGGTTGCCGCTCGCTCCGGCCGGCGGCCAGGGCCGCGCCGGAACCGAGTCCGCGCTCACGCACACGGCCGATTCCGCACCCGGGGCCGGTGCGGGAGGGCCGGCCGGGACCCGAGCCGCCGAGTCCGGCACCACCGGCCCGGCCGAGACAAGAACCGATGCCAGGACCGGGTCCGAAACCCCAGCCGGGACCACCGCCGAAGCCGGTGGGAGAGCTACGTCCGAGGCCGGCACCGGCACCGAGGCCGGCACCGGCACCGAGGCCGGGAGCGGCACCGAGGCCGGGAGCGGCACCGAGGCCGGAACCGAGACCGGGAGCGGCACCGAAGCCGGAGCCGAGACCGGCACTGGTCCCGAGGCCGGCACCCGCACCGAAACCGACCTTGGCTCCGGCTCTGCCGAGGTCAGGACCGGGACCGGCACCGCCGAGGCCGGGACCGGCATCGGCGCCGGTGCGGGTCCCGACGCCGCGGTCCGGGTCACGAGCACGTCAGGCGCCGGGACCCGGATCACCGCCGGCCTCGAACCGATCGCGATGGGGATCGATGCCGGGCAGCCCGTCTCCGGGACCGAACTGCGGCACCCAGCCGCGAAGGCCCGGCCCCGGCTGCCCGCGACCGCTCGGCGGCTGCCTGTCCGGGATGTTCCCCCCGCGTCGCGGCCGACGGCGCCCTTGACCGCCGCGGCACCGGCGTATGTGGCTGAACCGCGCGTGCCCGAGGTTCCGCACCGCACGCCCGCACTGTTGCGGGAGATGACTCTGGAACGGGACCGGTTGCTCGGCGTGACCTCCACGCCGGAGCAGAACGTGCTCGCTTCGTGGACCCCGCCGGCGACGCGTCCGTTGCCCGGCAGCGAAATCCCCGACGTCCCGCTGCCTCCGCGCCGCCGGGCGAGCCTGGCCGAAAGCCGGCGGCGCGGGCTGCGCGCGGCCCGGGAGGACGACGCGGACTCCGACGAATCACCACCACCCGACGTCACCCCGGTCGAAGAAGAGACCGCCGTGCCGGACCAGGAAACGCACCCCGCCCCGGGTCGCGGCGAACTTCCCGTCGACGGTTCCCTCGTTGCGAAGACCGCGCCGGCCACGCTCGAGACCCGCCTGCCGGAAGCGGCCCCCACCCCGGAAGCACCGGCGCGGCCGCAAAACCTCGACGAGCCGGCGACCACGAAGCTGCGGCACCGGCCGGCAACCACCCAGCCCGAGCCCGGCGGCATGCCGCAGACGCCTGCAGTCGCCGACGCACCGTCCGCCTCCTCGCGCGACGGAGCGACGGAGCGTCCGGGGCCGCGTCGCCCGACCGGCCGACCGACGCCGGCCGAGAGCGCGGTTCCGCAGGCGGACACCGCTGCGTTCGCCGCCCGGTTGCACCAGGGCGACCTCCCTGCCCGCGTGGTCACGGCTGCCTCCGGCACGGGAGAGCCGGACACCAGCCGGCCTGTCCCGCCGCAACAGAGCGGATCGGTACCGGTGGCGGACACCGGCGAGCACGCGCAGCCGGTACCGACGATGGCTGACAGCGCGGTGGCAACGGACACCACCGAGCACGCACCCGCGACCCTGTTTCACCAGGGTGACCTGCTCGACGGGCCGATCACGGTGACCGCCGACGGCACGGCAGCGCCGGACACCGGCGAGTACGCACCCGCGACCCTGTTGCACCGGGGTGACCTGCCCGGCGGGCGGATCACGGTGATGGCTGACGGAACGGGAGCGCCGGACATCGGCGAGTACGCACCCGCGACTCTGTTGCACGAGGGTGACCTGCCCGGACGGCCGACAGGGGTGGCGTCTGACGGAACGGGAGCCCCGGACGCCGGCGACAACGCGGCCACCGCTCTGCCGCACTCCGGCAAGCTGTCCGACCGGCCGGGGACGGCTGCCGAAACCGCCGCACCGGCGTCCACGGGATATGTGGACGCCGGCGAGCACGTCCCGGTGGTGCTGACCACCCGGGCGCCCCGGGGCAGCCTGCCCGGGCGGGCGGTGCCGTCCGGGAACACGGCATCACCGTTGCCGGCGGGAGAAACGGATTCCGGCGGATGGGTGCCGGGCACGCCGGTCGGCCGGTCGCGTCGGGACGGGTTGCCCGACTCGCCGGTGCCGGCCGAGGACGCAGTACCTGCCGGGAGCCTGGGCACCTTCGATCAGGTGCCGGCTTCGCCGGCGGCCCGGGCGGTCTTGCCGGAGCCGCCGGCAGACGCCGGAAACGCAGGGCTGCCGGAGTCCGCCGGAAATGCAGGGCTGCCGGAGTCCGCAGGAAACGTGGGGCTGCCGGAGTCCGCCGGAAATGCAGGGATGCCGGAGTCCGCAGGAAACGTGGGGCTGCCGGAGTCCGCCGGAAATGCAGGGCTGCCGGAGTCCGCAGGAAACGTGGGGCTGCCGGAGTCCGCCGGAAATGCAGGGCTGCCGGAGTCCGCAGGAAACGTGGGGCTGCCGGAGTCCGCCGGAAATGCAGGGCTGCCGGAGTCCGCAGGAAACGTGGGGCTGCCGGAGTCCGCCGGAAATGCAGGGCTGCCGGAGTCCGCAGGAAACGTGGGGCTGCCGGAGTCCGAGAGAAGCGCAGGGCTGCCGGAGTCGGCTGGAGGGGCGGGGCTGCCGGCGGACTCCGTCGAGCGCGTACCTGTGGCGCTCGACGCCCTGGTGAGCCGGCCCAGCCTGCTGGGCCGGCGCGTACTGCCCGACACGGTGGCGTCCGCCGGAACGCTGGGACCGCCGGCACCTGCCGGCGGCGCCGGACTGCCGTCGGCCGCCGGGAACCCAGGCTCGTCGACGGGAAGTGCGGGACCTTCGGTACCCGCCGGATCGACGGGACCCTCGGCCGGGAACCCGCGGTCGTCGGCTCCGGTCGAAAGCGCCACCCGGCAGACGCCTGCCGGAAGCACGGGACCATCGGCGTCTGCGAGGTTCCCCGGGCTGCCGGCGCCTGCAGGACCGTCGGCCGGAAATCCGGGGCCAGGGGCACCGGCCGGAACTGCGGGGCTGCCGGCACCCGCCGGACCCTTGCCGCCGGCTGTGGGCGCGAGACCGCGGGCGCCGCTCGCCGGAAATCCGGGGCCGTGGGCGCCGGACGGAAGTGCGGGGCCGCCGGCACCCGCCGGCAGCACCCCGCTCCCGGCCCCCGCCGGCTTCCCGGCCTTCCCGGCGCCCGCCGGAAGCCCGGAACCGCCGTCCCCCGGCTCCGGGACACCGCTCGGCTCCGTCGAAGTCGAACGCGTGCCCGTCGCGCTCGCCGCGAGACTGCACCAAGCCGGGCTGCCCGACCTGGGTGACCTTCAGGTGCGCCGTGGTGCCGGTGTCTCGGCCTCCGCCGGGCTGCTGCACGCCCGGGCCTACACCACGGCCGGGGTGGTGCACGTGCCCGCCGAATGGGGGCCGCTCGACCGGATGCCCGCCTCGGCCACCCTTGCCCACGAGCTGGCCCACGTCGTCCAGCAGCGGGTGCTCGACGGGCGCGTGCCGGAGGAGACCAGCCCGGGTGGGCGGGCGCTGGAAGCGGAAGCCCTGGCCATCGAACAGTGGGTCGCCGGTGGGTCCGGCGTTCCGCTGCGGCACCTCCGGCCGCCCGCGCCCGCGTCACCGGAACCGGCCACGGCGGAAGCGCCGGCGGCCGCGGCCACCCAGCGGGCCGCGGAGACGCCGGGCGCCGGCGTGGCCGAGCTGGTCGCCGCCGAACGCGACGGTGGGCGGCGGGTCGACTTCACCTCCGCGGAAAGCCTCGCGCGGTTCCTGTCCGATGTGGAGCCACCGGCGGGCGCACCCGCGCCGGGGACACCCGCACCGGCCGTCGACACCCAGGACGAGCACGACCGGCTGCTGACCGAACGCATCGGAGAGCAGCCACCACGCCGGTGGCTGGACCTCGACGAGAGCGACGACATCGAAGAACTGAGCGGGAAGCTCTACGAACGGCTGCACCGCAGGCTGCGCTGGGACGTGCTGGTGCAGCGGGAACGATCCGGCCGCCTGATGGACCAACGCTGAGGAGCGCCGCATGGGTTTCAAGGACATCGCCAAGAACGCGGCCTACCACGAAGCCGCCAGCCTGCTGGGCCTGTCCCCGGGCATCTCGCACCACTTCGTGGTCAACGTCATGAACGGGCCCTACGACTTCGGCACGTGGTCCAAGGTCTCGGGCCTGAGCGTGAACTGGGACGTCTGCGAGTACCGCACCGGCAGCACCGGCAACGGCTGCTGGGTGTTCCCCGGCAACACCAAGTACGAACGCGTGAAGCTCAGCCGGGCGGCCTGCTTCGACTCCCAGACCGTGCAGGAGTGGCTGGCCGAGACCTCGCGCAGCGTGACCCCGCTCAGCGGCGCGATCGTCATGTGCGACTCGCGCAACCTGCCGATCCTGTCCTGGGACCTCAAGCAGTTCTTCCCGTGCGGCTGGGCGATCACCGACTTCGAAGCGGGCTCGGCCTCCCACGTGGCGATCGAGACCCTGACGATCGCGCACACCGGGTTCCTCGGCGACGAGGTCATGGCATGACCGTCCACTCAGGACGTCCACACCGGACAGGAGGAGGTGCGCCGTGCTGAACCCGTTGCAGCCGGTCAAGCAGACCATCCCGTACATCCCGTACTTCAACGAGGGCCCGGCCAACGCCAAGGTCACCATCGGCCTGGCCATGCGCTTCAAGGTGCTGGTGGACGGCCTCGCCGGCGGCACGCTGGACCTGGGGCAGTGGTCCTCCTGCAAGGGCCTGCGCGCGGACTACAACCCCCGCCGGTTCCGTGCGCACGGCAACGCCGGCTACGAGCACATCCTGCCCGGCGGGCTGTCGTACCCGGTGATCCAGCTGGAACGGGCCATGGACCCGGTCAGCTCCGCCGCCCTGCAGAAGTGGCTCAAGGCGCAGGCCGCGCAGCTCTACGGCGAGCCGGGCTCGGTCACGCCCGCCGGCACCACCGCGCACATCGTCCTGATGGACCGCGCCGGAGCGCCGGTGGCGTCGTGGGACCTGCGCGCCGCGCGGCCCTCGGCGTGGGTGGGTCCGACGCTCAACGCCTTCGACAGCAAGGTCGCGATCGAGACCCTCGAGCTCGTCCACGAAGGGTTCCTGTGACATGACCCCGGTTCCCCTGCCGATCACCGGCTCCTCCGGCAGCACCCTGCAGCAGGTCACCCGGCTCACCCTGGGCTCCTCCGGCGACTTCGTGACCTTCCCGTTCAACCCGGGCAAGGTCTCGGTCGACCGGTCGGCCTCCACGCAGAGCGCGGCGAACCTGGCCGGCACCTCCGAGGACACCGTGCGCCAGAGCGTCAAGCTGACCATCCAGCTCTCGGAGATCAAGCTCTACGGCAAGGACTGCCAGACGACCGTGCAGAAGCTGCTGTCCTGGACCGTGCCCTACGCCGATTCGACGCCGCGGCTGGACAGCCTGAACATCAACCAGCTGGCCAGGGACTTCGTCGGGCCGCTGACCCAGGACCTGTCGAGCCTGGTGACGCGGGGCGGGGCGGGCAACAGCGACAGCGCGTCGAAGTCCACCGGCGGCACGGGCTCCGGCGAGGCGAAGGTCGACTTCCGGCTGCCGGTGCTGGACCTGCTCTGGGGCGAGGCGCTCAACCACCAGGTCACCCTGGAGAAGGTCGGCGTGGTCTACGACCAGATCTCCCCGGCCGGCACGCCGGTCGTGGCGACGGTGGACCTGAAGCTGCGGGAGTACAGCCCGACGATGCCGCTGACCAACCCGACCTCCGGCGGGCTGCCCGGCCGGGGCCGGCACACCGTGGTCGCGGGGGACGACCTGGTCCGCCTCGCCCACCGGACGTACGGCTCGCCCAAGGCCTGGCGGGCCGTCGCGCTGGCCAACGGCCTCGACGACCCGCTGCGCCTCGGCCCCGGCCGACGGCTGTTCCTGCCCAGCACCGCCGAACTGGACCACGTGGAGACGCCATGACCGACCCGATGTCCGTGCCGGAGGAACCGCCGCCCACCCGCAACCGCCCGACCGTGCGCCCGATCGTGACGGTGGACTCCACCCCGCTGACCGCGCTCGCGGCGTCGCGGCTGGCGCGCGTGGTCGTCGACTGCGACCTGACGCTGCCGGGGATGTTCGAACTCACCTTCCTCGACAACGACGGCCGGACGCTCGACGACGCCGGCATCGTCGTGGGCAGCGTGGTCGCGGTGACCGGTTCGGGCACCGACGACGGCGTGCACAACATCGGCAGGCTCGTCGTCGGCGAGGTGACCGCGATCGAAGCGCAGCTGCGGGAGCTGACCGCCCACACCGTCGTCCGCGGCTACACCGCCGAGCACCGGCTGCAGCGCGCCACCCGCAGCCGCACCTTCCTCAACAGCACCGATTCCGACGTCGCGACGCAGCTGGCGGCGGAGGCCGGGCTGCCGGCCGGCGGGGTCGTCGCGACCACGACCACCCACCCCTACCTGGCGCAGGTGAACCAGACCGACTGGGACTTCCTGCTCGACCGCGCCGCCGAGATCGGCTACGAGGCCGGGATGAGCGACGGGGTCTTCCACTTCCGGCCGGCCACGTCGGTGAGCCGCCCGGTCGCCGCGGCGCCCGAGCCGGTGACCTTCCCCGACGACCTGCTGGACTTCCGTCCCCGGGTCACCGCGGGCAACCTGACCCCGGACGTCGAGGTCCGCGCGTGGGACCCGCTGCGGATGGTCGCGATCGCCCAGCAGGCCACCACGCCCGGCGGCAGCGGTGACACGCCGAACTCGCTGGGCACCAAGTTCTCCCCGGCCGGCAGCGGTCCCGCCGGCAAGCTCGGCGGCGTCGTGTCGAAAGTGCTCGGCCAGGTCGCGGAGCAGGCCGACAACCCGGCCACCCTCGCGAAGGCGGTCGGCGACCCGGCCGGCAGCGCGAAGAACCTGCTCGGCGGGATGGGCGCGGCCGTGCTCGGCGGGCTGAACATGGCTTCGCTGGGCCCGGCGCCGAGCCCGACCGCGCGGATCACCGTCGACCGGCCCTTCGGCACCGGCGAGCAGGAGTTCACCGCGGCCCCGGGCATGGCCGCCGCGCTGGGAACCGAGGCCGGGTCCACCTTCGCCGAGGCCGAGGGCGAGGCCGTCGGCGATCCGATGATCCAGCCCGGCGTGCTGCTGGAGGTCCGCGGGGTGCCGCGGCCGTTCGGCGGGAACTGGCTGGTGTCGCGGGCCCAGCACATCTTCGACGACCGCGACCGCGGCTACCGCACGGTGTTCTCCGCCCACGGCAGGCAGGACCGGTCCATGCTGGGCCTGACCTCGCTCGGGCGGGCCGTGCGGCAGCGGCCGCGGCTCGACGGCGTGGTCTGCGGCGTCGTCAGCAACACCCTCGACCCGCTGGGCAAGGCGCGGATCAAGGTGGCCCTGCCGTGGCTGGCGCCGGACTTCGAGACCGACTGGGCACCCGCGGTGCAGTTCGTCGCGGGCCAGCGCGGCGGCGCGCTGTTCCTGCCCGAGGTCGGCGACGAGGTGATGCTGGCCTTCGAGCTCGGCGACCCCCGGCGGCCGTACGTGCTCGGCGGGCTGGTCAACAACCTGACCACGTGGAAACTGAGCACCCCGCCGGCCCAGACGCTGAGCCTGTCCGCCGGTGGCGGCATGGGCGGCGGCATGGGCAACCCGATGATGGGTGGCGGCGGGATGGCGCTCGGGGCCGCGGTCGGCGCCGCCGAAGGCGCGATGGCCGCCGACGGGCAGGACGGCATGGGCGGCTCGGTGCAGACCCCGGGCATGGTCGGCGAGGTGATCCAGCGCGGGTTCGTCTCCAGCACCGGCAACTGCCTGATGTTCACCGACCAGCCGCTGCCCGGGGTGACCATGGCGGAGGAAGCCCTGCAGTCGGAGCCGGGCGCCGCCGAAGCGGTCGGTGCGGCCAGTGGCGCGCTTTCGGGCGCGCTCGGCTCGTCGGGTGGCGGAGGTGGCGGCGGTGCGGGCGCTCCCGTCATGGGCACCGGTAGCGCGCTCGGGGCGTTGTCGTCGTCGGTCACCGTGGGCACCCAGAACGGCGCCGTCGCGCTCACCATGGACCAGGTCAACTCCGCGGTCAGCCTGACCTGCACCCCGGTCCTCGGCGTGAGCAAGTCGCCGCTGCCGCAGATGACGCTGGCCGCGACGGACGGCGTGGTCATCGTCTCCGCCGGTCCGGCCGGGACCGTCGAGATCGACGGCGGCACGATGCTCACCCTCAAGGCCACCACCGCGCTGAACATCGCCGCGCCGGTGGTCACCGTCAACGGCATCCCCCTCCCGATCTGAGAGGCACCTTCGATGCGCACCGATTTCGTCGGCCGGGGCTGGTCGTTCCCGCTCGACGTCGACACCGGCGGCCGGATCGCCATGGCGGGCGGGGCCGCCAAGCTGGAGCAGGCCATGCGGATCGTGCTCGGCACCCACCCCGGCGAACGCCCGTTCCGTCCGGAGTTCGGCTGCCCGCTGCGCGACTACGTCTTCAGCGGCGCCGGCCCGGACGTGCTGGCCGCCATCGCCGGCGAGGTGCGGCGTTCGCTGCGGCGCTGGGAGCCGCGGGTGGTGCCCGCCGACATCCAGGTCTTTCCGCACCCCGACGACGAAAGCGTGCTGCTCATCGACATCGCCTACGTCGTCAAGGGCGAGAACGACCCCCGCAACCTGGTGTTCCCCTTCTACACCATCCCCGAGAACGGGAGTGACTAGCGATGGCCCTGCCCGCACCGAATCTCGACGACCGCCGCTTCCAGGACCTGGTGGACGAGGCGAAGCGGTTCGTGCAGCGCCGCTGTCCGGAGTGGACGGACCACAACGTCTCCGACCCCGGCGTGACGCTCATCGAGACCTTCGCCTTCATGACCGAGCAGCTGACCTACCGGCTCAACCGGGTGCCCGACCGGCTCTACGTGAAGTTCCTCGAGCTGCTCGGGCTGCGCATGCTGCCGCCCACCCCGGCGACGGTCCCGGTCACCTTCTGGCTGACCGCCCCCGCGCGCAGCCGGATGGTGCTGCGCACCGGCACGAAGGTCTCCACCACCCGCACCGAAACCGAGGAACCGACGGTCTTCGCGACCCTGCGCGACCTGACCGTGGTGCCCGCCCGGCTCGGCGCGGTGCGGCGGCTGCGCACGGGCAAGGTGTCCACGGAGGACTTGACGCCGTCGGTCGAGCTGGGCCAGGAGTTCGCCGCTTTCTCCGACCCGCCCGTGCTCGGCGACGCGCTGCTGGTCGGGTTCGCCGAACCGGTGCCGGGCTGCGCCGTGCGGCTGGACTTCGACGGGCGGACCGAGGGCATCGGCGTCAACCCGAAGCACCCGCCACTGGTGTGGGAGGCGTGGTCGGCGCAGGACTGGCGGGAGTGCCGGGTCAGCACCGACGAGACGGGCGGGCTCAACCGGCCCGGGCGGATCGTCGTGCACGTGCCCGACGGGCACGAGACCAGCGCCATCGGCGAGCAGCGCGCCGCCTGGCTGCGGGTGCGGGTGATCGAGCCGCTGCCCGGCCAGGCCGCCTACAGCTCCTCGCCGGTGATCCGCACCCTGGTGGCCAGCACCGTCGGGGCGACCGTGCCGGCGATGCACGGCGAGATCATCGAAGGCGAGGAACTGGGGCTCGCCGAAGGCGTTCCCGGGCAACGGTTTTCGCTCAGCCGGGTGCCGGTGCTCGCCGGGCGGAACCCGTCGTCGCTCGAAGTGGGCGAGGACGGCGCCTGGCGCGAGTGGACGCCGGTGGAGCACTTCGCGGCCAGCACCGCCGACGACCGGCACTACCTGCTGGACCCGGTGTCCGGGGAGGTCGAGTTCGGCCCGGCCGTGCGGCAGGAGGACGGGACCCTGCGCCAGTACGGGGCCGTCCCGCAACGCGGCGCGCCGGTGCGGATGCGCCGCTACCACAGCGGCGGCGGTGGCCAGGGCAACGTCGCCGTGCGGGCCGTCAACACGCTGCGCGCGTCGATCCCGTTCATCGCCGGGGTGGAGAACCTCGAACCCGCCCAGGGCGGGGTGGACGGGGAGACGCTGGAGCAGGCCAAGCGGCGCGGGCCGATCATGCTGCGCACGCGCAGCCGCGCCGTCACCGCCGAGGACTACGAGGCCATCGCCCGCGAAGCCGCGCCGGAGGTCGCGCGGATCCACTGCCTGACCGCCGGCGAGGACGACGTCCCGCACGGCGCGGTGAAGGTGATGGTGGTGCCCGCGGCGTCGGCCACCGGCCACCGGCTCGAGTTCGCCGACCTCGTGCCCGCCGAGGACACCCTGCGGCGCGTCGCCGACCGGCTGGAGGAGATGCGCCTGGTCGGCACGCGGGTGCTCGTGGAGCCCCCGCGCTACCGCGGCATCACCGTCGTCGCCCGGCTGGTGGCCCGGACCCGGCTCGACACCGAGGAGATCCGCCGTCGCGCGCTGGACGAGCTCTACGCGTTCCTCAACCCGCTGACCGGCGGGCCCGAGCGCACCGGCTGGCCGTTCAGCAGGCGCGTCGTCCGCGGTGAGCTGTTCGCGCTGCTGCAGTCGGTGCAGGGCGTCGACGTCGTCGAGGACGTGCGGGTCTACGGCGCCAACCCGGTCACCGGCGAGCGCGGCTCGGAAGCCGATCGCGTCCCGGTCGGCGCGGGCGGGCTGGTGTTCTCGTTCGACCACCAGGTCCGGGTGGAGAAGTCCTGATGCGCGCCGGAATCGCCGAGCTGGCCACCCCGCACCCGCTGATCGGCCTGCTGCCGTCGATCTTCGCCGACGACCCGTTCGCGGTGCGCTGGACCGAGGGCTTCGACCAGGTGCTCGCGCCGGTGATCGGCACGGTGGACTGCCTGGGCGCGTACGTGGACCCGTTGCTGGCACCGGAGGACTTCACCCGCTGGCTGGCCGGCTGGTTCGGCGTGCTGCTGGACGAGAACTGGTCGATGGCCGCGCAGCGGGCGGTGATCGCCGAGGCGGTCGCGCTGTACCGGATGCGCGGCACGATGGCCGGGCTGCGCCGGCACCTGGAGCTGGTGGTGGACGGCGAGGTGCGCATCGAGGAGAGCGGCGGCGTGTCGTGGTCGGTGCGGCCCCGGCCCGAGCCGCCCACCGACGTCGAGCACTGGGTGCGGGTGATCGTGACTCCCGCGCCGGGGTCCCCGACCTCGAAAGCCGCCGTCGAGGCGGTCATCCGGGCCGCGAAACCCGTGGGAGTACTGCACAGCGTGGAGGTGATCGAGCCGTGATCGTCTGCCGGATGTGCGGCAACCACAACGATGACGAGTCCGCCTTCTGCGGCGACTGCGGGAAGTTCCTGGAGTGGAACGGTGACCGGATCACGGTGGCGGAGCCGGAGATCGTGATCGTCGAGGAGCCCCCGCCACCGCCGGAGGCGAGGCCGTCGTGGTGGCGCCGGGTCAAGACGAGGCTGCGCCGGCTGGTGCCGACGTACCGGCTGGAACCCCGCCCGGCCGCGGTGGCGGCCGGAGTGGAGACGTTCGACTCGGAACCGGCGCCGGCTTCCGGCGCGGGCACCCCACCGCCTCCTGGAAAGGCGGCCGCACCGCCACCGCCACCGCCACCGCCGCCGCCACCGCCGCCGGGAAAGGCAGCGGCGGCGCCGCCGCCACCGCCGCCGGGGAAGGCGGCCGCACCGCCTCCACCCCCGGGTCGTGCGGCGGCTCCTCCGCCACCGGGAGCGTCAGCGGTACCCCCGCCATCGCCGGGCAAGGCCGCGGCACCCCCGCCGCCTCCCGGTAAGGCCGCGGCACCGCCCCCGCCGCCCGGTGCGGCCGCGCCGCCTCCACCCCCAGAGAAGGCTGCCGCGCCGTCGCCTGCGCCGGGAACGGCGGGAGAGTCCTCGCCGTCGGCACCTCCGCCGCCGGGCAAGGCGGCTGCTCCGCCGCCTCCGCCGGGAGCGTCAGCGGCACCGCCGCCTGCTCCTGGGAAAGCGGCCACTCCGCCGCCACCGCCCGGCAAGGCTGCGGCTGGCGCGGTGGCTTCGCCTCCGCCGCCACCCCCCGGCGCTGCCGCACCGGTCGCGGCGTCGGCCGGTGCTGGTGCCGCGCCGGGCGCGGTGTCGGTCGGTGTTAGTGCCGCGTCAGGCGCTGGTGCCGTGCCGCCGCCACCGCCCGGCAGGGCTGCGGTCGGCGCGGCGTCGGCCGGTGCCGGCGCCGCGTCGGGCACTGGTGCCGCGCCACCGCCACCGCCCGGTGCTGCCGCGCCGGTGCCCGCTGCCGCCGCCGCGTCGTCCGGTGCGTCCGGCCCGGCCGCGCCTCCCGCTCCGCCGCGTTCCGCCGCGGCGGCAGCGACACCGCCGCCCGCGACGGGGGCGCCGGTCGCCGTTGTCGTGTCGGCGGAGGGGGCCGAGCGGGCCGCTCTGGTCGCCGCGCTGGCACAGCCCGTGGTGGGTCGGGCGCTGGCCGCCGAGCAGGAACCGCCCGAGCTGCTGCCGCAGCCCGTGCAGATCAAGACCCGGGCCATCGTCAAGTCCAAACCGACACGACGGCTGGAACTCGGGGACCTGGTCTGCGGGGTCTGCGGCGAGGGCAACGTGCCGAGCCGGCACTTCTGCAGCAGGTGCGGCGAGTCCCTGGACCGGGCCGCGGTGGTCCGGCCCGTCTGGTGGCGGCGGCTGCTCGCGAAGCTGAAGCGGCGTCCGAAGGCTTACCAGATCGGCACCCGGCCCGGGCAGAAGGGCACCGGTGGACATCGCAAGTGGCTGACGTACTCGGCGTTCCGCAAGGTGCGCGTGGTGTTCGGCATCGCGTTGCTGCTGCTCGGGCTGGGGTACGCGTTCTACCCGCCGATGCGCAACACCGTGGTGGACAACATCTCCGCGCTCTACCGCAAGGTGACTCCGCAGCTGGAACCGGTGCACCCGGTGACCGTGACCTCGACGACGATGATCACCGGGCACCCGCCCGGGGCGGCCGCCGACACCTACACCGACACCTACTGGGCCACGCCGTGGGACTCGCGCAAGCACCCGCGGATCACCTTCACCTTCGGGGAGACCCGGTTGCTGCGCAACATCATCCTCTACTCCGGGGCCCACGACGCCTTCGTGGCGGACGCGCGGCCGTCGATCCTCAAGGTGACGCTGTCCAACGGCGTCACGGAAAACCTGCTGCCGCAGGACGTGGCGGGCCAGCAGACGCTGTCGATGAAGAACACCACGCTGGTCAACTCGGCGACGATCGAGGTGGCGGAGATCTTCGACGGGCAGAGCAGCCAGAACGTCGCGATGTCGGAGATCGAGTTCTTCGCGCTGCAGTGAGCGCGGCAACCACGGACGGGAGGAGGCGGGCATGGGAGTCGGCGCGGTGCTGCGGGTCGCGGCGGTGACCGTCGATCCGGGCAGTGACGCGCGGTGCCACGTGCTGATCCGCAACAACGGCGCGGTGGTGGACCAGTTCCGCTTCGCCGTGCTCGGCGAGGCGCACGACTGGACGGCGGTGAAGCCCGAGCGGGCCAACCTGATGCCCGCCCAGGAGGTCACCGTCGAGCTGACGTTCTCGCCGCCGCGCGGGCACGAGGTGCTGACGGGTGAGTACCCGTTCGCGGTGCAGGTCGCTTCCCGCGAGGACCCCGGCGGCTCGGTGGTCCAGGAGGGCCTGGTCACCGTCACCGAGTACGCCGAGCTCAGCGCGGAGCTCGTGCCGGTCAACTCCTCGGGCGCCCGCAAGGGAAAGCACACACTGGCGGTGGACAACCTCGGCAACGTCGAGCACTCCATCGACGTGCGCGCCGCCGACCCCGACGACAAGCTCACCTTCACCGGCCGGCCGAAGGTGCCGGTGCTGCGGCCGGGCACGACCACGTTCGTGAAGCTGCGTGCCCGTCCGCGCAAGTACTTCTGGCGCGGCGCGGACCGGGCGTGGCCGTTCACCGTGACCGTGCTGTCCGAGCTGACCGACCCGATCGACCTGAACGCGACGTTCCAGCAGCGGCCGATGCTGCCACGCCGGACGTTCCTCATCTTCTCGCTGCTGATCATGGCGCTCATGGTGATCGCGCTGCTGCTGTCCACGCTGCTGCGCGCGGCCCCCAAGACGATGGCCGGCCCATCGCCGTCGATTCCGCCGACGTCGTCCTCGGCGTCCACGTCGGTTTCGTCCACCGGCGCGACGAGTTCCGCCTCGTCGTCGGCGCCGTCGATCACGCCGGCGGCCCCGACCCCGACGGCCGCGGGCGTGGGAGGCCAGCCGCCACCGGTGCGGCTGACCCCCGCCGCCACGAGCACGCGGCTCACCGTCACCGGCACGGCCTACCCGGGGGTGTCCGGGCCGCAGCTGTTCTCCTACGTCGTCCCGAACGGCCGGACCTACCGCCTGATCACCTTGGAGCTGGCCAACCCCGGTGGCGACCAGGGTTCGGCGCGGATCAGCCTCGACAGCACGCAGCTCGCCGCCTACGACCTGGCGACGGTCCGCCAGACCTCACGCGCGCTGACGGGTCCGGTGACGGCGACCGGCGGACAGGTGATCACGATGGCGGTGACGTGCACGAACGCGGACCGGCCCTGCACCCCGACCACGACGATCACGGCCCAGCCGATCACCTGAACCGGCGAAGCTGCCCGTCAGCCGTTCTTCGCTGTTTCGGACAGGTCCCTCGGGCTTTCCGTCGGGCGTGGTCCGGCATTCCGCATCGCTGTCCCGCCGATCCGGGGTCAGCGCGCGGTAAGTTCGGCCCACACCGTTTTGCCGACGTCGTGCGGCTGTTGTCCCCAGACGACAGCGCACGAGGCGACCAGTGCCAGTCCCCGTCCGCCGGCTTCCGACGGGGTACGCGGGAAAGCTCGCTCCGGGCATGAATCGTCGACCTCGATCCGTAAGACGACCTCCGCCGGCGCGTTCCGCAGAACCATCCGGGCCCACCGGTGGACCAGGGTCAGCTCGGCCCGGTTGTGGGCACCGCGTACGGCGTCATTCGTAGACGATGTAGGAGGGAGCTGGGGCGAGAGCCAGCACCTCTGACGGTGTCATCAGGGTGGAACCGTTGTGGGTGTCTTCGTCGAGGAAGAGCTTGAACCGGGTGCGTACCTGATCGGGCAGCCTGCTGGTCAGCGTGCGTCACGTCGCGCGCTTGGTCGCGGCCGAGCCGATGCCGTCGACCACCTTGATCGCCGAGACTCCGCGGGGAGTGTGAGGTCCTGTTCGATGCGGATGACCGAGGTTGTCACCCTGCCCACTCGGGGTTGAGGGCCACGCATTTCCCGTACGCGCGCGCTTCCGTCAGGAAGTCGGCCCGGCCGGGCTGGATGTTGAGCAGCAGGCAGCCGGCGGGCGGTCTCGAGGTAGGCGCGTACTGTTTCGTCCGCGCACCGGCTGCGGTACGTGCCGTCGGCACCGGGTGATCGGCGCGCGGTCGTGGCGATCACCTCGACCACCGGGACCACCGGTCGCTCCAGTGGATAGCCGCTGATCGTTTCGCGGAGTCGAGCGCGACATTCCCGAGCCCTGTCCGGGCGAAGTTCAGGTCCGCCTGATGCGTTCCGGAGTCAATCCCACCGATTGGCGATTCCGAATCCGGCCGCTGCCGTTCGATGAGGTGACGCCGGGGCAAGACGGTGCCGGAGTCGTCGACGCGGTGGGCCCGGACGTGGCCGAATTTTCGGTCGGCGAGCGGGTCTGGCTGATTCTCGCCCAGCACGGGGAAGCCTTTCGGCACGGCAGCCGAGTATGTGGTGCAACCGATCAGCCACGTCGTTCCTCTACCCGATGGAGTGAGTTTCGACGTCGGTGCCTCCATCGGGGTCCCGGCCCTGACTGCGCATCGTGCTCTGACGGTGCACGATCGCGGCCCTTCGCGTCTGGGGCCTGGCGCGATGACCGGACTGACGGTCCTGGTGCAGGGCGGTGCGGGCGCGGTCGGCAACGCCGCAGTCCAGTTGGCGCGCTGGTCGGGCGCAACCGTCGTCACAACAGTGAGTTCCGCAACGAAGGAGTCGTTGGCAAAGGCCGCTGGTGCTCACCACGTGATCGACTATCGGCAAGGCGACGCCGAGAGCGCGGTACGCGCGGCCGCGCCCGACGGCGTGGACTTGGTGGTGGAGGTCGCGCCAGCCCAGAACAACGCACTGGACCTTGCTGTCGTGAAAACCGGCGGAACCGTATCGATCTACGCCAAGCACGGGGGCGACGAATACACGGTGCCCATTTTGGACACCTATTTCAAGAACCTCCGATATCAGTACCTCGTCTTGTGCTCCCTGCACGCCGAGGCGGTGGCGCGGGCGGCGAGTGACGTGACGGCGGCCATCGCCACTGGTGGCTTCCGCATCGGTGAGTCTGGGCTTCCGATCCACCACTTTCCTCTCGTAGAAGCTGCGGTGGCGCAGGACGCGGTCGAACGGGGAGCGGTTGGCAAAGTCCTTTGGACATAGCGGAGAAATAGTTGCGACGCGCGGGAGAACCCGCCGGTGAATTGCAGCATGATGGTGAGCTTTTCGGCGTGAGGGACGTGGCCGGCGGTGTGCAGGGCGACGCAGTCGCTCGTGGCCGGACATCACCATGACCCCGGCCCGTGCGGCTTCATCGCTTTTGGACTTCGCCGGCACGAAGGTGGCGAACTCGGCGGTCGTGTCGAGGCACCGCGTTTCGAACCACGACGTCAGTTCGCCGGCGACCCGGCCCGCTCACCATCTCGTGAGGAAGCTGGGCGTTGCGCAAGCGCGGTACGAGGTCCTCAACGAGACCGATGGGGCAGAGGTCGCCGCGGCGGTGGTCGCCTGGATGCGTGGGCACGAGCCGCCGCGCTCATGACGACGTCGTCGTTCGGGGCTGCCGCACCGCCCGGCGGAAACGGCGTCGGTGGTGGCGAGCCTGTTCGACGGGTTTCTTGGCCTCGACCGGGCAGTGGCCGGCGTTGTCGCGTGCTCGTGAGGTGAGGTTCGCAGTGGCGGACGCGCTGTCGCCGGGCTGAACACGGAAGTCGGGACGTTGGAGGTGGTCTTCGGCGCTTGACCACGCGAGCAGTTCGAAGCCATCGGGTGGTGCGGCTGCGGCATCGTGGCCGAAGCCGATCCGGGCGGTGGCCGGGATCCTTGGCCGGACCGGCGCGGGCCGGTCTCCCGTCACGTTGTCGCCGGTGGCCGCGGCGTGGTGAACCAGTGGTCGAGTTCGTCGAGGACGTTTTCGATCATCGGGTACAGCGCGTCGGCGATCGCCTCCTGGCACTGCCCTTCGACGGTGCGCCGGCCGGCCTCGACGATGATGATCCGGAACACCCCGGCCAGCGCGATCCCCTGCAGCTCGGCGACTTCCGATGAGGCGGTACCGGTGTCGGTGATGGCTTCGGCGAGCGCGGCGGCCTGGCGGTCGGTCAGTTCCAGGGCCAGCCGGTGGACGGCCGGGCTGATGGCCGCGAGGTGACCGAGCTCTCCCCGCCAGAGCTCCGCCGGGATGCGCCGGATCCCGGCGACGGACTCGAGGACGAAGCCGCGGACGGCGGCCGCCGGGCTCGTGCCGGCCGGCCGGTCGCGGACGAGGTCGCACAGCCGCTGCCGGATCTGCTCCTCCCGGTCGGTGACCAGCTGTTCCTTGGTCCGGAAGTAGTTGTAGACGGTCTGCTCGGCGACTTCGGCTTCGCGCGCCACGTCGCTGACCGACACGTGCTCGTAACCGTGCTCGGCGAACAGCCGGGCCGCCGTGTCGGCGATGAGCCTGCGGGTACGCGCTTTCTTGCGCTCGCGAAGTCCGGGACTCGTCATCGCCACAGCCTAGCAGCGGCGCTCCAAGATTAGAGCGAGTACTATCTTTGGGGTTAACTCCAAAATTAAACCAAGGAGACAGTGTGACGGTATTGATCACGACCGCGGGCAAGGTGGGCTCGGAAGCGGCGCGGCTGCTGGCCGAGCGGGGAGAACGGGTCCGGGTCCTGGTCCGCGACCCCGGGAAGGCTGCCGCACTGGCAGACGCAGGCGTGGAGGTGGTCGCCGGTGACCTCGGCGTTCCGGAGACAGTCGATGCGGCGATGCGCGGGGTCTCGTCGGTGGTGCTGGTCAGCCCGGCGGTCCCCGAGCAGGAGCTGGGCGTGATCAGGAGCGCGGTCCGGGCGGGCGCCGGGCACGTGGTGAAGGTGACCAGCAAGGCGTCGGCGGATTCGCCGATCGCCCGGCGACGCGGTCAAGCGGAGATCGAGGACGGGCTGATCGCGTCCGGACTGAGCTACACCCTGCTGCGCAACAACGCCTACATGCAGAACTTCTTCATGTCGGCTCCGTCGATCGTGAAGGAGAGCAGCTTCGGGTCGGCGGCCGGCGAGGGCCGTCTCGGGATGATCGACGCGCGGGATGTCGCCGCCGTCGCCGCGGAGATCGCGGTCACTCCGGCTGGGCACGCGGGCAAGACGTACTGGCCGACCGGGCCCGAGTCGATCTCGTTCGCCGACGCCGCGGTGGTCCTCTCGAAGGTGCTCGGGCGGCCGATCGCGTTCGAGCCGCTGACGGTCGAGGAACAGACACGGGCGCTGGTCGAGGTCGGCTTGCCGGCGGGACTGGCGGCGATGAACGCGCAAGCGGTGGGGTTGTTCGCCGAGGGCGACTGCGACTACCTCACCGACGACGTGCCGTCGATCCTCGGCCGGCCGGCGCGCGGCTTCGAGAAGTTCGTCACCGATCACATCGAGGTGTTCTCGTGAAGCTCCCTGTCCGGACCTACGCGGTCACCGGCGCTTCGGGGCAGCTGGGCCGCCTCGCCGTCCTGGAACTGGTGCACCGCGGGGTGCCCGCCTCTGACCTCGTCGCGGTCGTGCGCACGCCGGGCAAGGCCGCCGACCTCGCCGAGCGCGGGGTGCAGGTGCGCGAAGCGGACTACTCTTGCCCGCGGTCCCTGGCCGTCGCGCTGGCCGGCGTCGACCGGCTGCTGCTCGTCTCCAGCAGCGAGCCGGGCCGGCGGGTCGCCCACCACACCAACGTCATCGACGCGGCCAGGTCGGCGGGGACTTCACGCATCGTCTACACGAGCATGCTCAACGCCGACGACACGACCAACCCGCTGGCGGGAGAGCACCAGGACACCGAGCGAGTGCTGCGCGAGGCTGGCGTCCCGTTCACGCTCCTGCGCAACGGCTGGTACACCGAGAACTACACCGGTCAGCTGGACGAGTACCTGCGGCGCGGCGAGATCCTCGGCGCGGCAGGCGCCGGCCGGATCTCCGCGGCGACACGTCAGGACTACGCCGCCGCCGCGGTGACGGCGTTGCTGCAGGACGAGCCGGGCGACCGGAGCTACGAACTCGGTGGGTCGGCCTTCGACCTCGCCGAGTTGGCCCGGGTCACCAGCCAGGTCACCGGCACCTCGGTGGTCTACCGCGACCTGCCGGTCGAGGAGTACACGTCCTCGCTGCGCCAAGCGGGCCTGAACCAGGGGAGCGCCGAGTTCGTCGCGGCCCTGGACGCCTCCGTCGCGCACGGCGACCTGGCAACCGGCAGTCAGGATCTCGCGCGACTGCTGGGCCGTCCTGCGACGCCACTGGCCGAGGCCGTCCGCGCCGCAGTCCGCTGATACCCCACTTCACCTTCGAGGAGCCACGATGCCATCGCCCAACCCCGTCACCACGTTCCCGGCCCGGGACGCTTTTGTTGCCAGCAAGGACGATGCGCCCGCGTACTGGTTCTACGACACGCTGTGGGTGATCCTGGCCGACGTCCACCGGACCGGTGGCTCGTTCTCGGTCATCGAACAGTGGATGCGGGCCGGGGTCGGGCCGCCGCTGCACGTCCACAACGTCGACGAATGGTTCTTCGTGTTCAGCGGCTCGATGGACATGCAGGTCGGCGCGCGCAAGCTCACCGCCACGGCGGGAGACTCGATCTGGATCCCGCGCGGCACCGACCACGGGTTCACCACTACCCGGGAAACGCATGTACTCAACGGTTACGCGCCCGGTGGCGTCGAGCAGATCATCGCTGGGATCGGGAAGCCCGCGGAGCGCCGGGAGCTGCCGCCGAAGGATCTGGAGCTGCCCAACCCGGACGCGTTCGGCCGGTTGCTCGACAACTACTGGTCTTCGCTGAGCACCAACACCTGGGCGCGGACCGCGCCCCAACGCTGAGACCGTGCGAGCTTCGGCGAGGTGAGAGCTTTGTCGAGCAGGCGGCGCAGGGTCAGGCCGAAGCGGGTCTGGGGGTAGGCGAAGGGCGCGATCCACAGTTCACCGCAGCCGCGAGAGCGCCGATCGCGGGCGGTGACCCTCCGACCGCTGCCGCCGCGGCGGCCAGTCAGCGCCTCGGCCACACGAGGCAGCGCTGAGCGAAGCGGAAGTGTTGCGGTGGCCGGCCGGTCGGGGGGCGTGTCGCCCGGCCACCGCAACATCAAGCAAGAGGTGCCGGGCGCCGGGAATGACGTCTGGCGGCGGAGACCACTGGACCGGGTGAACGGCACCGTTGCCGCCGGGGCGCCGTCCGGCGGTGAGGCACCAGCGCGTGTGCCATGAGCTGCTGGGCAGCCCGCCCGGCAACCTGCCGGGGGTTCCGCCAGTGGCACGGTTGTTCTGCGACGACGCGTTCGAGAACCGGCTTCTTCGGCGCGGGCGGCCCGCTGATGGGTCCGGCTGGCCCAAGATTCTTCCATTGGAAGAATCTTGAGGGTAGGTTCGCGGAATGAGCGGACAACCTCCCGGTGCGCGGAGCGGAGCGGGTCTCGATCCCGGAACCGGACAGCCCGGGCAGACGGCGTTGCGGCTGGTGTGGTCCACCCCGCTGTACCTCCGGTCGACGGTGGCGTTGTTCCTGTCCGGGCTGGGGTTCTCCGCCGCGGCCCCGCAGATCGCGTCGTTCCTGGTCGGCGAGCTGCACGCGTCGCTGACGGTCGCGGGTCTCTACTACCTGACCAACCTCACCGCGCCGGTGGCGGGTTATCTGGTGGGGGCCCGCTCCGACCGCACCGGTTCGCGGCTGGGGTTGTTCCGGCTGTGCGCGGTCGTCGGGTTCGCCGGGTGGACGGCGATCGCTCTCGCGCCGCGGTTGTGGGTGCCGTTCGTGGTGAGCGCGGTCGTGCTCGGCTTCGCCGGTGCCGCGACGTCGCAGCTGTTCGCGGCCATCCACGACCAGGCGGCGCTGCGTCCGAGCCCGGCCAACGACGGGGTCGTGGCGATCGTGCGGATGGCGCTCACCGCGGGCTGGGTCGTGGGGCCGGTGGCGGGGTCGTTCCTGGCGGCCGTGGCCGGCTCCCGTGTGATGCTGTTCGCGACGGCGGTCGCGACCCTGGCGCAGCTGGTGCCGTTGGGCGCGCTGCGCGATCCGGGCGTACTCAACGCCGCCGCGGCAGCGGGTAAGCCGCGCTCGGTCAGGCCCGGCGTCCGCGCGATGCTGCCGTTGCTCGCCTTCACGGCGCTCTACATCTGCGTCTACGCCGGTGAGTCGGTCAAATACGCGTTCCTGCCGATCTACATGAACGACCGGCTGGGGTTCAGCCCGGCGCTCAGCGGCGCGATCATCGGTATCCAGCCGTTGGTGGAGCTGGTGCTCATGCCCGTCGCGGTGGTCGTCGCCCGTCGGACGGGTGAGGTGCGGCTGATGGTGCTGGCCGCCGGGTTCGGGGTCGGTGCGAACCTCTGCTTCGCGTTGACCGGTACCGCGGCCGGGTTGTTCGCCGGGCAGGTCCTGATGGGCGGGGTCTGGGGGGTGTTCGCGACCTTGGGGATCATCGTCGCGCAGCGGCTGTTGCCGCGGGCGGTGGCGACGGCCTCGGCGATCTTCCTGAGTTCGACCGCGCTCAGCTCCGCGCTGGGCGGGCTGGCCGGCGGGCTGGGCGCGGCCTGGATCGGGCTACCGCTGGTGTTCCTGGTTCCCGCCGGGTTCGCGCTGGCCGCCGTGCTCGGTCTCGCCGTCCTGGCGCGGGCGCGCTGAGCCGAGCACCAGCCGTTCCAGCAGGCTCAGCACGCGGTGCACGTCGACCGCCTCCGGGTCGAGCAGCCACTGCACCTGCAGCCCGTCGGAGGCGGCGACCAGCAGGGCCGCCGCGTCGTCGGCGTCCACGTCGGTGCTCTGTCCCTCGCGCACCATGTCGGCGAGTTCTGCTCGTACCCGCCGGAACCGCTGCCAGACGAAGTCCCGTACCGCCGGGTGGCGGTCGGGTTGCAGGGCGTCGGTCGTCAAGGTCGCGTACAGCTCGACCAGGCCCGGGACTTCGCGGTTGCGCAACGCGCTGCGTTTCAGCACCGCGGTCGCCGAGTCGCCGTCTTCCTCGTCCTCGGCGGCCTCGTGGGCCTGGTAGACGGCGATCAGCAGGTCGTCGCGGGACGGGAAGTAGTACCGCAGCGCGGCGTGGGAAACCCCGATCGCTTCACCGATCGAGCGCAGCGAGGTGTCGACGCCGTGCTGGGCGAACAGCTCGATCGCCTTCGCCAGGACCTGCTCACGCCGCTCTTCGGCCTTGCGGTAGGACCGTGCTCGCCCAGGCTGGTCTCCGGCACCGTCCTCGTCGCCCATGCCCGCCATGGTAGTTAGGGGCACTGCTCCACGTGGACGCCGGCGGCGAGCAGGGCGTCTCGCTCGGCTTGCGGCGCCGAGGTGTCGGTGACGACGGCGTCGAGCGCGTCCGGCGGGCAGACCCGGACCAGGGCGGTGCGGCCCCACTTGGTGCCGTCGACGGCGAGGATCGCGCGGCCCGCGACCGCCAGCGCCTGCCGCTTCATCTCGCCGTCGGCGAGGTCGGGCGTGGTGATCCCGGTGCCGGTGCTGAACGCGGGCGCGCCGAGCACCGCCACGTCGAACCGGAGTGACCGCACGGAAACCAGGGCGAGCGGCCCGGCCAGCGCGAGCTCCTGACGCGACGGCTGCCCGCCGGGCAGGAGCACCTCGGCCTGGGTGCCGTCCAGGAGCGCGAGCGCCGCGTGCAGGGAAAGCGGCATCACCGTGACCGGGCGGTCGCGCAGGTGCCGGGCGACCGCCAGGGCTGTCGTGCCGCGGTCGAGGACGACGGTCTCGCCGTCGGCGATCATCGAGGCGACCGTGGCGCCGATGGCCTCCTTGGCTTCGGCGGCCGTGGTGAGCCGGGCGTCGAACGACTCCGCCTCGGCCCGGCGGAGCAGGACCGCGCCACCGTGGACGCGGCGCAGCACCCCCTGCGCGGCCAGGACGTCCAGATCGCGGCGGATGGTCATCTCGGACACCGTGGTCACGGCGACCAGTTCGGCGACCGTGACCGTGCCGGTGCCGCGTAGCTGTTCGACGATGGTTTTCCGGCGGTCGTCGTTTCTCATCGCGTCACCCTCGGTGCGCCGGACGTGCGGCGGCGCACGAGTTCGGTCGGCAGGTACACGTCGTCCGGCTTCGGATCGCCACGCAGCAACCCGAAGAGGAGCTCGGCGGCGATCCGTCCCTTGTGGACCATCGGCTGCCGGATGGTGGTCAGGCCGCGGGGAGCGGCTTCGGGAGCGTCGTCGAACCCGACGACCGACAGGTCTTCGGGCACCCGCAGCCCGCGGTCGCGCGCCGCTTCCAGCACGGCGATCGCCATCGTGTCCGAAGTGGCCACGACCGCGGTCACCTCGGTGCCGGTGAGGAGATCGTGTGCCGCCGGGACACCCGCGGCGAGGTCGAACCCGCCGGCCTCCACCACGGGGACCTGCTCGAAGTCCAGGCCGGCGGCCTCGCAGGCCTCCTGGTAGCCGGCGATCCGCTCCCGCACGACGCGTTCGGCGCACCGGGCGCGCCGCCGCGCGTCGACGAGCCCGTGGAAACCGTCCGGCAGCAGACGTTCCGCGATGATCCCGAAGCGCCGGTGTCCCAGCCCGAGCAGGTGCTCGACCTGCTCGCGCGCGGCCTCCCGGTCGGCGATGCCGACGAGCGGCACGCCCGGCAGGTGCGGGGCGTCGATGATGATCATCGGGATACCCCGCGACTGGAGGGTCAGCAACGCCGAGTGGTCGTCGGGCAGGCAGTGCACGATCACGCCGTCGACCAGGCCCCGCAGCGCGGCCTGGTCACCGCTTCGTGGTTCGCCGACGGCCGCCGGCACGCCGCGGTGGGGGAGCGGCAGCAGGGTGAGGGCCAGGTCGTCGAAGCGCCGCGTCTGCACGATCCCCTCGAGCAGGCACCGGGTGGACGGGTCGGTGAAGGCGTATTCGAGGGTGTCCATCAGCATCACGCCGATCGCACCGCTGCGGCCGGAGCGGAGGCTGGCGCCGACGGCGTTCGGCCCGGCGTAGCCGAGCTGGGCGGCGATCTCCATGATGGCCTGCCGCTGGGCCGCGGAGAGCTTCTCCGGCCGGTTGTAGGCGTAGGACACCGCGGCCTGCGACACCCCGGCGGCCCGGGCGACGTCCTTCATCGTGACCATCGGCGAAGTCTCCTCGATCGGGTCCGCCGTGGCGACGACGGCTTGACAGCGTCGATCGGACGCGTACCCTCTGTGCAAAGTTAATCGTATCACTAACTACGCTGCGGAGTCGATAGGAGGTCGAATGTGACCGAGTTCGAGCGTGACGCGTACGCCGTCCTGCTGCCGGTCGCCGGCGAACTGAAGGTGGATCCGTGGCTTCGTGACCTGGTGCGACGGGGCACGCAGGCGGTCCTGATCGGGGAGACCCGCGCCGAGTACGTCGCCCGGGCGATGTCCCCGGAACGGCGGGCCGGGGAGTCGGCCGGGGATTTCACGGCGTTCGTCGCCGAACTGGCCGACACCGCCGCCGCCCCGCTCCTGTTCGCGGTGGACCAGGAGCCGTGGGGGATCGCCCGGCTGCACGACCTGGTGCCCGCCTTCCCGGACGCCGGCTCGCTGCGGGGACTGCCCGCCGAGGAGATCGCCGCGGCCGCGGCGGCCGTCGCGACCGCCGCCCGCGCGCTGGGGGTGACCGTGTTCCTCTCGCCGGTGCTCGACGTGCTGTCGGGGGAGAACCCGTGGCTCGCCGGCCGGACGCTGCCCTTCGACCACGAAGAGGTCGGTCGCGTCGGCGCCGCGTTCGTCACGGGAGTCCAGAGCGCCGGGGTGCTCGCGGTGGCGAAGCACTTCCCCGGCCACCCGGAACTCGCCCTCGATCCCGCGGTGCACGACACCGCGCTGGACGTGTCCCGCCCGGCCGACCTGGAGCCCTTCCGCCGGGTGGTGTCGGCCGGGGTGCGCGCGGTGATGACCGGGCCGGTGGTGGTGCCGGCGATCGATCCCGCCGAGCCCGCGTCGACCTCGGCCGAGATCATGCGGCTGCTGCGCCACGACCTCGGGTTCGACGGGCTCGTCGTCAGCGACGACCTGGACACGCCCAGCACGACCAGGGGGCGTTCGCTGCCCGAGACCGTCATGGCGGCGCTCGACGCGGGAGTGGATCTGCTCCTGCTCCCCGGCGGCCCGGAACTCGCCGGGCTGGCCGGCCGCATCGCCGGCCGGGCGAGCACCGATGAGCCGTTCGCGACCCGCTTGGCCGAGGCCGCGGCCCGGGTCCGGCACGCGGCCACGACGTTCGACCGGGGAAGTGCCGGATGGGCGATGTCCTGACCGTCCGCGCGGCCCTCGACCTCGAGGTGTTCCGCCGGACCGAGGTGTCGGTCCTCGCCGGCGAAGACCGGCTCGACCGGCCCGTGCGCTGGGTCCACACCGGCGAGATCCCGGACATCCACCGGTTCCTCTCCGGCCAGGAGATGCTGCTGACGGCCGGGCTCGGCATGGGCGGCACCGCCGACCTCCAGCGGGCGTTCGTCCGGAGGCTCGCCGACGCGCACGCGGCCGTCCTCGTCGTCGAACTGGCCGGCCGGATGTTCGCCACCATGCCGGAAGCCGTGATCGACGAGGCCAGGGCCGTCGGGCTGCCCCTCGTCGGGTTGCGCGACGAGATCCCGTTCGCCGAGGCCTCGGCGCAGATCCACGAAGTGCTGGTGGAGCTCCGGGTGAGCCGGCTCATCGCCGAGGAGGCGACCGGGCAGGCCTTTATGGACCTGCTGCTGGCCGACGAAGACTACGTCGCGATGGTCAAGGAAGTCGCCCGCCGCACCGGCCACCCGGTCGTGCTCGAGGACGTGTCCCACCGGATGCTCGCCTACGCGGGCGCCACCGGCGAGGCGGACTACGTCGTCGCGGACTGGGGTGTGCATTCGCGGGCGATCCACGAGCGGCACCAGCCCGTCCTGCGCGAAGGACGCGGGGGGCCGACGGCCCGGGCCGGCTCGTTCCGCCACGTCGCCGCGTGCGCCCGGCGCCCGGTCGTCCTGCGCGGGGAGTCCTGGGGCTGGCTGCACCTGCTGCACGGCCCGGACCAGCCGCGCCCGGCTGACCTCGCGGCGCTGGAGCGGGCCGCGGCGGCCGTGGCGATCACCCTGCTGAGCGAACGGGAGAGCGGAGCGCGCGCGGCCCAGCGGCACGGCGCCCTGCTCAACCGGCTGCAGCTCGGCGACATCCCGGGCGAGAAGTTCGTCGAGCGCGCCCTGGCGCTGGGCCAGGACCTCCGGCACCGCGACCTGATCGTCGTGGTCGCCGGGCGGACGACCGAGGCCGACCTCGGGTTCGTCCTGCGGGAGCAGGGATACCCCGCGGTCGTCGGCGATCTCGGGGACCTCGACCTGGCGGTGGCCGGGCTGCCCCGCGGCGCGGGTGACGCCGAGCTGCTCGCGCGGCTGACGAAACACGGCTTGCCGGGCGGGGTCAGCCGGATCGTCGCCCCGGCCGCACTGCCCAGCGCGATCCGCCAGAGCCGCAGCGCCGCGTCGGCGGCCACCGCCGGACGCGCCGGGCGGCTGCTGCGGTTCGACGACCTCGGTGCCCTCCGGCTCCTGGTGGCGCTGGCGGAAGGCCCGGAACTGGCGCGGTACGTCGAGGACGAGCTCGGCCCGTTGCTGGAGCACGACGCGCTCACCTCGAACCCGTTGCTGCCCACGCTGCGTGTCTTCCTCCGGTGCGGGGGCAACAAGGCACGCGCGGCGGAGGCGCTCTTCGTGCAGCGCCGGACCCTCTACCACCGGCTGGACCGGCTCTCGGCCGTGCTCGGGTTCGATCTCGCGGACGTCGAGGTGCAGCAACGCCTCCAGCTCGCCGTCCGCGGCCACGACCTGCTCGACCGGCCGGTCCACCGGCGCTGAACCCGGCGCGGTGTGTGCAAGCCGGGGCGCCTCCGTTGCACGGCTTGTGTCTGCCGGCCGGAGCACGCCTTCCCCAGAATTCACGGTCAAGCCCACCGGGATTCTCGTATCGGCAAGGAGTGCGGAGTGTCCACATCGTCCATGATCGTGAAGAAGCCCGTGGCGCCCGCGGCGACGCGCACCAGCAGCCCGGAGATCGTCGACACGGTCGCCGGCATCATCGCGGACGTCCGGGCGAACGGGGACGCCGCGGTGCGGCGCTGGTCGGAGAAGTTCGACGCGTGGAGCCCGGAGTCCTTCCGGCTCGGCCCGGACGAGATCGCCGCCATCGTGGCCTCGGTGCCGGAGACCGTGCTCGACGACCTGCGGTTCGTGCAGCGCCAGGTGCGCGGGTTCGCCCAGGCCCAGCGGGACTCGCTCACCGACTTCGAGGTCGAGACCCTGCCCGGGGTTTTCCTGGGGCAGCGCAACATCCCGATCAGCGCCGCCGGGGCGTACGTCCCGGGTGGACGGTACCCGCTGACCGCGTCGGCGCACATGACCGTGGTGACCGCCAAGGTCGCCGGGGTCGGCCGGGTCGCCGCCACCACGCCGCCGGACCGCGGCACGCCGCCGCCCGTCAGCGTGGCGGCCATGCACCTGGCCGGCGCGGACGAGATCTTCGTCCTGGGCGGGGTGCAGGCGGTCGCCGCGCTGGCGCTGGGCACCGAGAGCGTCGCCGCGGTCGACATGCTCGCCGGGCCGGGCAACGCCTACGTCGCCGAAGCCAAGCGGCAGCTCTTCGGCGAGGTCGGCATCGACCTGTTCGCCGGCCCCACCGAGGTCCTCATCGTCGCCGACGACACCGCCGACCCGTTCACCGTGGCCACGGACCTGCTGTCGCAGGCCGAGCACGGACCCGATTCCCCGGCGGTGCTGATCACGACGTCGGCGGAGGTGGCGCGCCGCACGATCTCCTACGTCGAGGAGCTGCTCGTCGAGCTGCCGACCCGCGACGTGGCCGGCCGCGCCTGGCGCGACCGGGGCGAGGTGCTCGTCGTCCCGGACATCACCGCGGCCTACGAGCTCGCCGACGAGTACGCGAGCGAGCACGTCCAGGTGCTCACCGCCGAGCCGCGGCTCGCCCTGGACCGCATGCGCAACTACGGCGCCCTCTTCCTGGGCGAGAAGACCTGCGTCGCCTACGGGGACAAGGTGATCGGGACGAACCACGTGCTGCCCACCCTGGGCGCGGCCCGCTACACCGGCGGGCTCTGGGTCGGCAAGTACCTCAAGACCGTCACCTACCAGGAGATCCAGGACGCCCGCTCCAGCGTGGAGCTGGGCGAGATCTGCGGCCGGGCCTCGCGCCTGGAGAACTTCGAGGGACACGCCCGCTCCGGCGACGTCCGCACCGCCCGCTTCGGCACGGCCCGGCTCGGCTGGACCGACCACACCTTCGGTCGCGCCTGATCGTCACGGCCTCGGGGCCCGCCCGCTCCCACCGGCGAACCCGGTCCGGGCGCCCCGGAATCCCCCCCCGAGCAGTACCGCCTCGACCACTGGAGGTCGTCATGGCAGCACCAGAGAAAGCGAGAGGTGCCACGGCCCGGCCGCCGGCACCCACCACCGGTCCCGCCTCGTCCGCGGAGGACGCGGAGCTCCTCGCCGCGCTGGGTTACGAGCAGCGCTTCGACCGCAAAGTCAGCCTGTGGGGCAACTTCGCCCTGGGCTTCGTCTACCTTTCGCCGCTCGTCGGCGTGGTTTCCCTGTTCGCGATCGGCCTGTCGTCGGCGGGACCGCCCTCCATCTTCTGGATCCTGATCATCGGCGTCGGCCAGCTGCTCGTCGCCCTGGTCTTCGGTGAGGTGGTCTCGCAGTTCCCGCTCGCGGGCGGGCTCTACCAGTGGTCGCGCCGGCTGTGGAACGGCCGCTACGCCTGGTTCACCGCTTGGACCTACATCTCCTGCATCACCATCGGCATCACGAGCACCGCGCTGTTCAGCTCGGACTTCGTGGCCAGCCTCTTCGGCGGCACCGCGGCCCACCCGGGCGTCAGCTCGACGCCCGGGGAGCGCCTGGTCATCGCGCTCGCCGTGACGGTGGTGTGCTTGGTGTGCAACAGTTTCGGCACCCGGGTCCTGGCCCTGATCTCGAAGATCGGCCTGGCCGCCGAGCTCGTCGGCATCGTCCTGGTCGGCATCTACCTGCTGGTGTTCCAGCGCCACAACCCCGTCTCCGTCTTCTTCGACGGGATGGGCACCAGCCACGCCGGCGGTTACTTCGGGGCGTTCATGGCCGCCTCGCTCGTCGGCCTGTTCCTCTACTACGGGTTCGAGGCGTGCGGCGAGGTCGCCGAAGAGGTTCCGAACCCGGCGCGCAGCATCCCGCGTGCCATGCAGCTGACCGTGGTCGTCGGCGGGCTCGCCGCGATCCTGGCCTTCGCCGGCTACGCGCTCGCCGCTCCCGACCTGACCGCCATCGTGTCCGGTTCGGACACCAACCCGATCCCGGCCATCCTGCAGGCCTCGATCGGCACCGTGGGCACGAAGCTCATCCTGGTGGTCACCCTGACGTCGTTCATCGCCGGGGTGATGAGCCAGCAGGCCGCGGCGAGCCGGATCGTCTTCTCCTTCGCCCGCGACGACATGTTCCCCGGCTCCCGGGTGTTCTCCCAGGTCTCCCCGCGCCACCGGGTCCCGGTCAACGCCCTGCTCGCCGTGAACATCGTGCCGGTGCTCATCTTCGTGTTCGTCTACTTCTCCCCGGACTCGCTGGTGCGGATCGCCGCGTTCCAGGTGCTCGCGGGCTACGCGGCCTTCCAGCTGGTCGTGCTGGCCGCGTTGCGGATGCGCCTGCGCGGCTGGCGGCCGGCCGGGGCCTGGTCGCTCGGCCGTTCCGGGCTGGTCGTCAACGTCGCGGCCCTGGTCTACGGCGTGCTCGCGATGGTGCTGCTCGCCGCCCCCACCGGCGACGCCGGCACGCCGTTCGTCGACCGGTGGATCGCGCTGATCGGGTTTCTCGTGGTCTCGGCGGTCGGGCTGGTCTACCTGCTGGTCGCCAAGCCGGAGCGCAAGTCCACCGCGCCCGAGGGCGACGCGCTCGAAGTCGCCGCCCGGCTGCGGGCGCGCGCCGCCACCGCAACGGAAGGAATCGGCTCATGACTCGCGTGCTCTACCTCTACGGCGGCTGGCCCGGCCACAAGCCCTACCAGGTCGCCCGTGAGTGGGCCCGGCCGCTCTTCGCGGACCTCGGGTTCGACGTCGACGAGACCAACGACGTCTTCGCCCTCGACGCCGACCTCACCGGCTACGACCTGATCGCGCTCAACTGGAACAACGCCCTGCTGTCGGAAGGGTTGTCGGCGGCCCAGGAGGACAGCCTGCTCGGCGCGGCGGAGGCCGGCACCGGGATCGCCGCGTGGCACGGCGCGGCCGCCGCGTTCCGCACGAGCATCAAGTACCACTGGCTGCTCGGCGGCAGCTTCCTCGAACACCCGGCGGGGGAGGGCGTGAAGCACCCCTACGAGGTGTCCATAGTGGACCGTCAGCACGAGATCACCGCCGGGGTGGCGGATTTCCGCGTCGCCTCCGAGCAGTACTACATGTCCGTCGACCCGAACAACCACGTGCTGGCCGAGACCACCTTCTCCGCCCAGCACGTGCCCTGGATCGAGGGGAACCGGATCCCGCAGGCGTGGACCAGGACGTGGGGCCGGGGCCGGGTGTTCTACAGCGCCGTCGGCCACGACCTCGACGACCTGCACCACCCCGACGTCACCCGGCTGTGCGCCCAGGGCTTCGCCTGGGCCGCCCGGGACGCGAAATAACCAGCAGCAGAGCGGAGAAACCATGCCTGTCCTCACCGGCGGCCAGATCGTCGCGCGCACCCTGCGCAACTACGGCGTCGACTACGTGGCCGGCATCCCCGGCCACGGGATCTGGTCCCTGACCGACGCCTTCCTCGACGCCGAGTCCGACATCCCCTTCATCCAGACCTTCCACGAGCAGAGCGCCGTCCACCTCGCGGACGGCTTCTACCGCGCCACCGGCCGCCCGATGGCCGCGGTGACGTCGATCGGCGCCGGCGCCAGCAACACCGTCATCGGCATGGGCACGGCGTTCACGGACTCGACCAGCGTGCTGGTCATCACCGGCGGCCCGCCCACGCACATGCGCGGACACGGCCTGCTCCAGGAGCTCGATCGCTACACGGCCAACGACTTCCCCAAGGTCGCCGAGGCGGTCAGCAAGCGGCACTGGGTCGTCACCCGGGTCGAGGAGCTGCCGTTCGTGCTGCACCGCTGCTTCAATTCGATGCTGACCGGCCGGCCCGGCCCGGTGCACCTCGAGGTGCCGATGGACGTCCAGGCCGAGGCCGCCGACGTCGACCTGCACGACCTCGCCCGCCGGCTGCCGGTCGGGCGCCAGCACCCGGACCCCGAAGCGGTCGACCGGGCCGTCGAGGTGCTGCGGGCGGCCCGCCGCCCGGTGATCGTCGCCGGCGGCGGCGCGATCACCTCCGACGCGTCCGACGCCCTGCTCGCGCTCGCCGAGCACTGGAAGATCCCCGTCGTGACGACGTGGAACGGCAAGAGCGCGTTCCCCGAGGACCACGAGCTGTTCGCCGGGAGCGTCGGGCAGACCGGCACGATGACCGGGAACGCGATCGCCAGCTCGGCCGACGTCGTCGTGTCGGTCGGTTGCCGGTTCACCGACTGGTCGGCCTCCAGCTACGCCAAGGGGATCAGCTTCTCGATCCCGCCCGCAAAGCTGATCCACATCGACATCGACCCGCACGAGATCGGCAAGAACTACCCGGCCGAGGTCGGGATCGTCGCGGACGCGCAGCGCACGGTCGACGCGATCGTGGCCTCGCTGCCGACCGCGGCCGCCGACCGCCCGGAATACCTCGCCGAGCTGGTCTCGCTCAAGCGCGACTGGGAGGAGAAACTCGCCGGCCGCCGGGACAGCGACCGCTTCCCGTTCACCTCGCAGCGGCCGCTGGGCGCGCTGCGGTCGGTGCTGCCGCGGGACGCGATCATCGTCGCCGGCTCGGGCAACACCCAGGGCGCGGTGAAGCAGACCTTCCCGGTCTACGGCCCGCGTACCCACCTGACCTCCGGCGGGTTCTCCTCGATGGGCTGGGCGATCCCGGCCGCCGTCGGCGCCAAGCTGGGGCAGCCGGACCGCACGGTCGTGTGCGTCGTCGGCGACGGCGACTTCCTGATGACCGCGCAGGAAATCGCCCTCAGCGTCACCACGGGCGCGCCGGTGGTGTTCGTCGTGCAGAACAACGCGGGCTACATGTCGATCCGCGGGGGCCAGCGCAAGCAGACGTCCCGGCACATCGGCACCGAGTTCTCCCGCCCGGACGGCACGCCCTACAGCCCCGACTTCGCCGCGCTCGGCGCGTCGTTCGGCATCGAGTCGTGGAAGGTCTCCGACACGGATTCGCTGGAGCCGACGCTGCGCAAGGCCGTCCAGTCCGGTGCCCCGGCGCTCGTCGAGGTCCCCACCGACCGCGACGCCGCCGGGCCGTGGGTGCCGGGCTGGTGGGACTTCCCGGTCCCGGCCTACGTCACCGACGAACGCCAGGAGGAGTACCACCGCACCCGGGCCACCGAACAGCACCTCTGAGGGACGGCGGACATGGACTACGGGATCAAGCTGGACGGCCTGCCGGCCGAGCGGGTGCGGGGCCTGGCCACACCGATCGACCGCTCCGGGCTCGACGAGCTGTGGGTCGTCGAGGACTTGGGGCTGGCCGGCGGGTTCGCCCAGGCGGCCACCCTGCTGGCGGACACCTCGGCCGTGCGGGTCGGGCTCGGCATCAGCCCCGCGGCCGTGCGCAACCCGGCCTACCTGGCGATGGAGATCGCCACCTTGGGGCGGATGCACCCCGGCCGGTTCCGGTCCGGCATCGGGCACGGCATGCCCGGCTGGCTCCGGCAGGTCGGCGCTCACCCGGCCGGCCTGATGACCGCGCTCGACGAGGTGACGGCCGCCGTCCGGCGGCTGCTCGCCGGGGAAACGGTGTCGCTGGACGGCGGCCACGTCCACCTCGACGGGGTCGCGCTGACCCACCCGCCGCGGGTCCCGCCCACGCTGCACCTCGGCGTGCGGGGCCCGAAGGGGATGGCGCTGGCGGCCCGCGCGGCCGACGGCGTCATCCTGGCCGAGGGGTCCGGTCCGGGCTACGTCCGCTCGGTCCGCGACGCCGTCGGCCCCGGCCGGCGGATCACCGTGTTCGCCTGGCTGTGCCTGCGGCCGGACGGCGAAGCGGCCCGGGCCGCGTTGCGGCCGGTCGTCGAACGCGCGCTCGGCCAGGACTTCATGCGGTTCCAGCTGGGTGCCGCGAGCACCGTCGACGACGCACTGGACCAGGTGACGGTCGCGGGTGACCTCGCCGGCTGCCTGCGGCAGCTCGAGAACCTGGCGGAGGCGGGGGCGGACGCCGTCGTCTTCGCACCGTTGCCGGGTGAGGAGCGGGACCAGATCGACGCCCTCCGCGACACGCTCCTGCCGGCGATCCGGCGCTGAACCGCGAAAGGCCGCCCTTCCCGATCCGGGAAGGGCGGCCTTTCCGTGTGCCGGTCAGGCGGTCAGGCCGGCCACGACCGACGGCGCGATGCGCAGGGCGTTGGCGGCGATCGTCAGCGCCGGGTTGAGCGCGGCCGACGACGGGAAGAACGACGCGTCCGCCAGCCACAGGTTCTCGACGTCGTGGCTGCGGCAGGACGCGTCGAGCACGCTGCCGGTGGGGTCGTGCCCGGCCACCGCGGTGCCGCACATGTGCGAGTTCGTCTCGATCCCCATGCGCTGGGTGAAGATCAGCGGGTAGCCGGCCTTGCGGACCAGCTTCGTCACGCGCCGCACGAGCTCGCGGTGCGGGGCGACGTTCGTGGGCGTCCAGTCGATCAGGATCCGATCGCCGTCGACGCGCACCCGGTTGTCCCGCGACGGCAGGTCCTCGGTCGTCAGGTAGATGTCGAGGCTGCGCGCGGACATGAAGTCCAGCGCCCACATCGGCGCCCACGCCCGCGCGGGTTTGAGCATCGGGGCGCGGAGCTTGCCGAGCATCTGCAGGTTGCCCAGCGGGAACGGGGTGCCCTCGCCCGCTTCGTAGAAGTCGTTGATCCCCAGCGTCTTCTGCCACTGCGTCGGGTTGGTCCGCAGCGGGTTCACGCCGACGAAGAACGTGCTGTTGTGCACCATGTAGTTGCGGCCCAGCAGGCCCGAGGAGTTGGCGAGCCCGGCCGGGTGGGCGGGGGTCGCCGAGCGCAGCAGCAGGGCGGCGGAGTTCACCGCGCCGGCGGCCAGGGCCACCCGTTTCGCGGTGATCCTGATCGTGCGGCCGTCGCTGCGCGCTTCGGCGGCCACGATCCGCCGTCCGTCCTCGGAGGTGATCAGCTTGGTGACTTCGGTGCGCACCAGGATCTTCACCCCGGCCGCCAGCGCGGGACGCACGACCTTGTTCTCGGCTTCGGCCTTGCGCCCGGTGCCGTCCGGGCAGCCGTCCGCGGTGGTGACGGCCGCCCGGTCCGCCTGGGATTCGACGTTGAGCGCGTTCGGGGTGCGGAACGGGTGCAGGCCCTGCGCCTTCAGTGAGTCCGCGAACCGCTGGATCGTGGGCTCGTGCTCGAGCGGCGGGAACGGGTACGACGTCGAGTGCGGTGGTTCGGTCGGGTCCTCGCCGACCTGGCCGTGGGCGTCGAAGAGCCGCTCCGCCTGGCCGTAGAAGGGTTCCAGGTCGTCGTAGGAGAACGGCCACGCTCGCGACCGGCCCTCCTGGTGCTCGACTTCGGTGAAGTCGCTGCGCCGGAACCGGGGGAGCGAGGCGCCGTAGAACTTCGTGTTCCCGCCGACCCAGTAGTAGACGCCGGGGGCGAAGGGTTCGCCCGTGCGGCCGTCGTACCAGTGGCCGGCGTTCTTGTAGCGGCCCTTGAGGTACATCTGTTCGGGCTGGGCGTTTTCCGGCTCGCGGGGCAGGAAGTCCCCGCGCTCCACGATCAGGACGCGGGCGCCGGACTCGCGCAGGGCCCAGGCGAGCGTGCCACCGCCCATGCCCGAGCCGATGATCAGGACGTCGGTGTCGATTTCACCGGTGGCGCCGGGGGTGACGACGGACAGGTCAGCCATGAACGAGGTCTTTCTTTCGTGGGTGGGTCAGGACGACGTGCCCCGGATGAACCCGGCCGCTCGTTCGCCGATCATGATGGCCGGTGCGTTGGTGTTGCCGGTGACGAGCGTCGGCATGATCGAGGTGTCGGCGACGCGGACGTTGGCCAGCCCGTGCACGCGCAGTTCGTGGTCGACGACCTTGCCCATCATGCAGGTGCCGGACGGGTGGTAGAACGAGAACGACTGGGTGCGGATGTAGTCGTCGAGGTCGTGGTCGAGGTCGGACTTCGGGGCGAGCCCGGCGTCGGCCGCGGTCCGCAGGTCGCCGTCGAGCAGCGCGGTGAGCCGGGCCTCCCGGGCGATCCGCATGCACATCCGCACGCCTTCGCGCAGCCGGGCGCGGTCGTCGGCGTCGTCGAGGTAGTTGTGGACGATCCTGGGTTTGGCGTACGGGTGCGAGTGCCGCAGCCGCACGCTGCCGCGGCTCGCGGGCCGGGCCACGTAGGGGCCGAACGACATGCCGGGCTCCAGCGGCGCGGCCAGCCCCTGGTCGCGGACGATGCCCAGCGCCGCGTGCACCTGGATGTCGGGTGCCGGGACGTCGTCGGAGGACCGGAGGAACCCGCCGACCTCGGTCCAGGCCATCGGGCTGGTTCCGGTGCTGCGCAGCTGCTGTTCTTCGGCGGAGGTGTCGGGCCCGAGGACCGGCGGCGTGCTGCTGAAGAAGCTGAGGAAGCAGCCGGCGTGGTCCTGCATGTTCCGCCCGACGTCCGGCAGGTCGTGCACCGGGGTGACGCCGGCGGCGGTCAGTTCGTCCGCCGGGCCGACGCCGGACTGCAGCAGCAGGTGCGGCGAGTTGTACGCGCCCAGCGAGAGGACGATTTCCCGCGTCACGCCGAGCGTGCGGACCTCGCCGAGGTGGTCCACCTCCAGGCCGGTGGCCCGGGTGCCGTCGAAGAGCAGGCGGAGGGCGAGCGTCGAGGGCAGGACGGTCAGGTTCGCCTGGCCGGCAGCCGGGCCGAGGAACGCGACCGCGCTGCTGCAGCGCAGCCCGTTGCGCTGGGTGACCTGGTAGCAGCCGACGCCGTCCTGCTCGGCGCCGTTGAAGTCGGGGTTCGGCCGGTGCCCGGCGTCCTGCGCCGCCTCGACCCAAGTCCGCAGCAGCGGGTGCACGGAGACCGGGTCGCTCACCGTGAGCGGCCCGCCGACGCCGTGGAAGCCGTCCGCGCCGCGCTGGTTGTCCTCGGACCGCTTGAAGAACGGCAGGACGTAGTCGTAGCTCCAGCCCTTGTTGCCCAGTTCGGCCCACGTGTCGTAGTCGTGGCGGTGGCCGCGGACGTAGAGCATCGTGTTCATCGAGCTGGTGCCGCCGATCGCGCGGCCGCGTGGCAGGTAGGCGCGCCGGCCGCCGAGCTGCGGCTCGGGTTCGGTCTCGAAGTCCCAGTCGTAGACCGTCTTGAGCTGCTGCGAGAACAGCGCGGGGATCTCGAAGAGCCGGCCCCGGGCCGGCGGGCCGGCCTCGACGAGCGCGACCGTGACGTCCGGGTCTTCGGACAACCGGCCGGCGAGTGCGCAGCCCGCCGATCCTGCCCCCACCACGACGTAGTCGTAGTGCTCGGTCCGGCTGTCTGACATGGGTCCTCCCGGGCGACTGTCCTCTGTGGTCATGACGTGTGGCCTGCCGCACACGCTAGACAGACCGGCCCCGGCCGCGGGATGCACGATGTGAGCAACGAAAGCCGGCATCGCCGCACACTGTGCCGGTACCCCGGGGGCCATGGTCTCCTCTCGGTCGGGTCGCCGCCGCCGCGCAGCGCGGCCTGGAACCGCGCGAAGACGACGGCGGGATCGCCGACCGGCCGGGTTCCGTTCTCGACCCGGACGAAGAGCGCACCCGGCTCACAAGCGGCGGTGAGCGCGGCGCGCAGGTCCATGCAGTCCAGCAGGTAGCGGTGGCTCGGCCGGCCGTGGTCCGCGGTCGTCTCCCTCGACGTCGTCCCGCAGGTGACGATCAGCGGGTCGGTGCCGACCACGTCGTCGACCACGGGGTGGAGCAGGTCCGGCAACGAGACCAGCGGACGCCGCGTCATCGCCGGTCGTGCGTTGTTTTGGGACCGGCCTGCGGGTGGAGCGAGAAGGCCGGATCCCCGCGGAATGGAGCGTCGAGTACTCGCCGAGGCCTCGCGCACCTACCCGCCGATCAGGACCGGCCAGGTGAACCGGTGGCCCGTGCTGGATCGCAGGGTGCCCTGGCCGCCGGAGAAGATCGGGAGTCAGCCGTCGTCCGTGGTGCGTTTGACCCGGTGTGACCGAACCCGCGCGCGGGTCGCGCAGCGAGAGCTGCAGTAGCGCTGGCGAACGTCTCCGCGGTCCGAGAACACTTTGCTGCACACGTGCTCCGCGCACGTGAGAAACCGTGAGGCCGGTTGCGCCAGGTCCACAGTGGAGCTGACGACGATCCGGGTGAGCGCGACGCTCCAGGACTCCGGGGCACCGACCGGGTCCGACGCCGCGTGGGCCACCTGTCTCAGCAACGCCGTCGCGGACGCCAGGTCGGGGGACAGGGGTGGCAGTGGGTATCCGAGGCGGGTCAGGATGGTCGTTCGCAGTGCTTCCCTGGCTGCGTGGATCAGCGGCAGGTCGGCCTCTTGCGGCGGTTGTGCCGGGCCGAGCCCGGCCGCGTCGAACCAGTTCCGGGCGGCCTGGGCCGTCGTCAGCCATTCCGAGGGTGCGGGACCGTGCACGTTCGTTCTGGTCGCGAGGAAATCCGCCCAGGTGTGACCCGTGTCGAACACGAACGCGTGACTCATGGGTTTACTGTAACGTCAGCTAGCGTTACAGTAAAGACCTCGACCACAAGGAGGACCCATGCCGACGACCTTGCTCACCGGCTTCGAACCGTTCGGCGGGGAGACGACGAACCCGTCGTGGAACGCGGTGCGCGCGGTGCGGGACAGCTGGACCGGACCGGGGGCCGTGCACGCCGTCGAGCTGCCCGTCGACTTCGCCTCGGTGGGCCGCGTGCTGCACGACGCCGTCGAGCGGTACCAGCCGGACGTGGTGATCTGCACCGGCCAGGCCGGCGGCCAGGAAGACATCGCCGTGGAGCGGGTCGCCGTGAACGTCGAAGATCCCGGCGTTCCGGACAACACCGGCTTCCAACCGGTGGACCGGCCGGTCGACGAAGCGGGACCCGCCGCGTACTTCAGCACCTTGCCGATCAAGGCCATCGTCGAGCGGCTGGTGGCCGACGGCATCCCGGCGCACGTGTCGGACACCGCGGGCACCTACACCTGCAACCACGTCTTCTACCGGCTGATGCGGCTGCTCGAGCAGCGCGGCTCCCGCACCGTCGGCGGATTCGTCCACGTGCCCTACGAACTGTCGCAGGTGGCCGGCCTGCGGCGGCCCAAGCCGTCGATGTCACCCGAGACGATCATCCGCGCCGTCCACCTCGCGAGCGAGGTCGCGCTCGAAGCGCACGACGCGGCGCTGAGCCGAGCGTGAATCCCGGCCGGACGGTGCTCGCGGCCGGTGTGAGCTGGCACGTCGTCGAGCGGGGCCAGGGCCCCGTCGTGGTGCTCGCCGCCGGGTTCCCGCAAAGCTCCTACGCCTGGCGGCACGTCCTGCGCGACCTCGCGGACGACCACCGCGTCATCGCGTTCGACCTGCCGGGGCAAGGGGATTCGAGCCGGCCGCCCGACGGCTACGACACCGACACGACCAGCGACCGCGTCCACGAACTCCTGCGGGTGCTGGGGATCGGGCGGTACCTGTACGTCGGGCACGACATCGGCGCGTGGGTCGGTTTCGCCCACGCCCACCGGTATCCGGACGAGCTCGACGGCGTCGCGCTCATCGACGCCAACATCCCCGGTGTCTCCCTCGACCCGGTCATCGCGATCGGTGAGCAGGACTGGAAGTCGTGGCACTTCCTGTTCAACCGGCTCGCCGACCTGCCCGAGAAGCTGCTGGACGGGCGGGAGCGCGTCCTGCTCGAGTGGTTCTTCGGGCACAAGACCCACGACCCCGCCGCGACGTTCGGCGACGCCGACCTCGACGAGTACGAACGTGTCCTGAGCGGCGGCAAGCTGACCGGTCTGCTCGGGTACTACCGCGCCGTCCTGACCGACATCGAGCAGAACGCCCGGCACGCCGAGCCGATCCGGGTTCCCGTGCTGGCGCTGGGCGGTGCCCAGGGCAGCGCGCCGGACCTGCTGGCCAAGGTCAGGCCCCACGCCGCCGACATCCGTGGCGGGGTCATCGCCGACAGCGGTCACTACGTGCCCGAAGAACAGCCCGCGGCGTTGGCCGCTGCCCTGCGTGGTTTCCACGCCGAGTGCCGAGCTGCCTTCTGATCATCGACAACGGGAATCACATGCACGACAGAGATTTGCGTGAGTTCGCCAGCGACAACTACTCCGGAGCTCATCCGGACGTCCTCGCGGCGATCGCCGCCGCCAACGGCGGGCACCAGGTCAGCTACGGCCACGACGTCTACACCGAACGCCTCCAGGAGGTCTTCCGGCACCACTTCGGGCCCCAGGCCCGCGCGTACCCGGTCCTGACCGGCACCGGCGCGAACGTGATCGCGCTGCAGGCGGCCTGCGACCGGTGGGCGTCGGTGATCTGCGCCGACACGGCGCACCTGCACGTCGACGAGTGCGGCGCACCCGAGAAGGTGGGTGGGATCAAGCTGCTGACGGTGCCGAGCCGGCACGGAAAGCTGACCGTGCCGGCGATCGAGCGGGAGGCACGAGGGTTCGACGACGAACACCGCGCCCAGCCGCAGCTCGTGTCGATCGCCCAGTCCACCGAACTGGGCACGGTGTACTCACCCGCCGAGATCCGCGCCATCACCGAGTTCGCGCACTCGCGCGGCATGTCCGTCCACCTCGACGGGGCCCGGCTGGCCAACGCCGCGGCACACTCCGGGTTGCCGCTGCGGGCGTTCACCACGGACGCCGGGGTCGACATCTTGTCCTTCGGCGGCACCAAGAACGGGATGCTGATCGGCGAGGCGGTGGTCGTGCTGAACCCGGAGCTCGATCACGGCGTCCAGTACCTGCGGAAGCTGACCATGCAACTGGCGTCGAAGATGCGCTTCATCTCCGCACAGTTCGTCGCGCTGCTGGAAACGGACCTGTGGCTGGACAACGCCCGGCACGCCAACAAAATGGCGTTGCTGCTCCACGAGCTGGTGCAGGACGCACCGGGCCTGCACGTGACCAACCCGGTCCAGTCCAACGCCGTCTTCGCATCCCTTCCTCCCCGCGCGCTGGCCGAACTTCACCAGCACTTCCACTTCTACGACTGGGACGAGTCGAGCAACGAGGTCCGGTGGATGACGTCGTTCGACACCCGACCCGAAGACGTCGAGACGATCGCCAAGGCGATCAGGTCGTCAACCGAGGACCGATGATGAGCAACGACACACCCCGGCCGGGGGCCGTGCCGCAGATGCTGCGGTCGGATCTGGGGCCGGTCGACGAGTTACGGCAGGCTCAGGCCGACGGCACCCTGCTGAAAGGGGCCTCTCCCGATGGCTCGCCGGTGCGTCTGGTGACCAGGTTCGAGCAGGCACAGGACGTCCTCGCGGACCCCGGCCGGTTTTCGAGCCGGGCCACGACCCGGTTCCTCGGTGGCGACCGTGGGGATGACCGCGCCGCGAACGCAGGCAACTTGCTGCTGATGGACCCGCCCGAGCACAGTCGGCTCCGGCGCATGTGCGCCGGTGAGTTCACCGTCCGGCACGTTCGAGCGCTGCAGCCACGCGTGGCCACGATCGTCGAGAACTGCCTGGACGCCATCGAGGCCCAGGGTTCTGACTTCGATCTGATCGCCGAATTCACCCGCCCGATCTCGAGCTTGGTGATCTGTGAGCTGCTGGGGGTGCCGGACGCGGACCGCGACGAGTTCCAGGACGTGGCCGCTCGCCGGATCGACGCCGGCCGGTCGCTGCAGGCGCGGACGCAAGCGGCGCGCGAGGCCGCGGAGTACATGGGCAAGCTGGTCGCTCGAGTCCGCGCCGCTCCGGGAGACGACCTGCTGGGACGTCTGGTGCGTGAGCACGGTGACGCCATCACCGAGCCTGAGCTGGTCGGCCTGGCGAACCTGCTGCTGATCGCCGGGCATCAGACGACCGCCGACATGATCGGCTTGAGCGTGCTGGTTCTCCTTCGCGAACCTGAGCGGGCCGCGCGCCTTCGTGACGGCCAGGACGCCGTCGCGCCGACTGTCGAGGAGCTGCTCCGGGTCCTGTCGACGGTGTCCGTGTCGACTCCGCGTCGAGCGACGGAAGCGACCGACGTCGGCGGCCACCGGCTGGAGGTGGGTGAGACGGTGGTGGTGTCGTTCAGTGCCGCGAACCGCGACCCCGAGCGGTTCACCGACGCGGACACCTTCGACGTGGACCGGACGCCGCGTCCTCATCTCGCCTTCGGGCACGGTGCCCATTACTGCCTCGGGGCGGCGCTCGCCCGGCTCGAGCTCGCGACGGCGTTGCCGGCCCTGCTCCGGCGGTTTCCCCACCTCGCGCTCGTCGACCGGCCTCTCGACCCGCTGCCGCCCGGCCCGTTCTTCGGCCTTGCCTCGTTGATGGTGCGCAAGTAGTCACGTGCACTTGCCGGTCATCGACGACGGCTCATGAGTCGCGCGACAGGTATTCCGTCCAGCCGCGTGCGGCTCGCAGTAGTCCTTCGTGGGAGGCGTCGTCGAAGGCGCGCAGCTTCAGGAAGTGCTGGGTGATCGTCAGGCCGAGGATGCCGCTCACGGTGATCAGCGCGCGCAGCTGGGCGTCCTCGCCCTCCAGCGACCTGGCGAGGTTGTCGACGCGCTCGTCGAGGTAGGACCGCATCGAGTCGGCGGCTTCGGGCACCGTGAGCATGGACCGGACGAGCGCGGCCGTCTCCGGGGGCAGCTCTTCCAGCCGGATGGCGAGGACCTCCAGCAGGTGCTCGGCGGCGCTCCGGGCGTCCTCGCCGGGCAGCTGGACCGCGGCGGTGAACAGCGCCGCCTTCGAGCCGTAGTGCTGCATCACCAGCGAGGCGTCCACTCCCGCCGCGCCGGCGATGCCCCGGATCGTCGCGCCGTCGAAGCCGCGGCTCGCGAACTCCTGCCGGGCGGCGTCGAGGATCCGCTGGGCGGTGCGGGCGCGTTTGGCGGCGCGGGATGTCTCGGTCATCACTTCACTCTACAGTCGTTGAGCGATTCGTGTACCGTCTCGCTCAACGGCGGTTGAGCGGACTGCCCGGACCGGGAGATCTGGCGTGGCCCTCATCGCGATCGAAGAACACTGGAACCTGCCCGAGCTCACCTCGGCGGTGAAGGCGCTCCCGGCGGACCGCGGCGACCCGAGCGTCGTGCTCGACGAGCTGGGGGACAACCTCGAGCGTCTCGACGACCTCGGCGACGCCCGGATCGCGGCGATGGACGCCCAGGGCGTCGACCTGCAGATCCTCTCGCTGGCGCCGCCCGGCACGCACCCGCTGGAGCCGGCGGCCGCGCGGACGCTCAGCAGGCGGGCCAACGACGTCGCGGCCGAGGCTGTCGGCCGGCACCCTGCGCGGCTGCGGGCGCTCGCCACCCTGCCGATGGCGGACCCGCAGGCTGCCGCGGCGGAGCTTGAACGCGCGGCCGGTCTCGGGTTCGTCGGCGCGATGGTCTACGGGCGGACGGGCGAAACGCCGCTGGACGATCCGCGTTACGACGACCTGTTCGCCACCGCCGCGGCCCTGCGGCAGCCGATCTTCATCCACCCGCAGATCCCCTCGCGCACGGTCCGCGACGCCGTCTACAGCGGCTTCGACCCGATGACCGAGCTGGCCTTGGCGACGTTCGGCTGGGGGTGGCACCTGGAGGCGGCGCTCGCCGCGTTGCGCCTGATCGTCCGCGGCACCTTCGACCGCCACCCCGGCTTGCAGCTCGTGCTCGGCCACTGGGGCGAGCTGCTGCTGTTCTGGACCGATCGCGCCGACAGCCTTTCGGGTATCGCGGGCCTGGACCGGAAGGTGTCGGACTACGTCCGATCCAACGTCCACATCACCAGTTCCGGGATGTTCACGCCGGCGCTGCTGCGTCACGCCCTGGAGGTCACGACGCCCGACCGGCTGCTGTTCTCCACCGACTACCCCTTCCAGCAGCCGGCCAAGGCGGACGTCGAGCAGTTCCTCACCGAGTTCCCCACCGACGAAGACCGCGACAAATTCACCGCAGGCAACGCCTGCGCCCTGTTCGGCATCGACATCACAACAACGAAGGAACAGCAATGACTTCTCGAGGAAATACCCGCGCGGTCGTGCTCGGCGGCGGCGGAACCGTCGGCGTCGCTTGGCAGACGGGTCTGCTCACCGGGCTGCGTGACGCCGGCGTCGACCTGGCGGAAGCGCCGGCGGTCGTGGGAACGTCGGCGGGATCGCTGGTCGGTGCGCTGCTGGCCGGCGGCCGCGACGTCACCGACGCAGTCGGCGTCCTGGCGGAGGTGGGGCGGAAGCTGGACTTCGACAGCTTGGGGGCGGGCTCGCAGAACTTCCTGGACGCGTCGCGCCGAGCCGTCTTCGCCACCGATCAACGGCAGGCGTTGCGGGCACTCGGTTCTGCTGCGCAGGAAGCGCCGACCACCCTCACCGAAGACGAGTACCTCGGCCTGCTCGGAATGCTCGACGGTGTCGCCTGGCCCGCCGGGTTCCGCTGCACGGCGATCGACACCGGCACCGGCGAGCTCGTCGTGTGGGGCGAAGAATCCGGGGTGCCGCTGCTGCACGCGGTCGCGGCCAGCTGCGTCATACCGATGCTGTTCCCCACCGTCACCATCAACGGAAACCGCTACATGGACGGCGGCATCGTCAACCACCTGAACGCCGCGGCGGCGCCACCGAGTGACGTTCTCGTGGTCGTGTCCTGCCTCCCGCTCGGGGCCCCGGACGACGGCACTCGATCCGCCTCGACCATCGAGGCGGACGCCGAAGTGGCCCAGCTGCGCGGAAAAACCCGGCTGGTGGCCGTGGACCCCGACTTCGGCGACCTCGAAGCGCCCGTGAAGATGATGGACCCGGAGACGGCCGGCCGGGCGCTCCACATCGGCCGGCGCCAGGCCGAACGCGAAGCAGTGGCGATCCGAGCCGCCTGGGACCTCTGACTCGCCAGCAGGAAACCTGCGCCCTTGCCGCCGGCTTGGCGGCAAGGGCGCGTTCCGCGGCTCTTGACAAGCCCCATCGGTGGATGTAATCGTTTCCGCATCACGATGTAATCGTTTCCGCACATGTTGAGGAGTCCCATGCTCACCCCGGTCATCATCGACTGCGACCCCGGCCACGACGACGTCTTCGCCCTCTGGCTCGCCGCCGGGAACCCGGCGATCGACCTGCTCGGCGTCACGACCGTCGGCGGCAACGGCCGCCTGGAACACACGACGACCAACGCGCGGGTCGCGCTCACCGTGGCCGGCGTCGAGGGCGTGCCCGTCGCCGCCGGGGCCGACAAGCCGCTCCGGCGGATGCTCACCCCGGCGACCTGGATCCACGGCGACAACGCACTCGGTGGTCCCGAACTGCCCGCCCCCACGGTCCCGCTGGACGACCGCACCGCGCTCGAACTGATCGCGGATCTCCTGCTGAACGCGCCGGAACCCGTCACCCTGATCCCGACCGGGCCGCTCACCAACATCGCGACCCTGCTGGAGGTGCGACCCGACCTCAAGGAGAAGATCAAGGAGATCATCTGGATGGGTGGCTCGACCGGCCGCGGCAACGTCGGTGCCTACCCCGAGTTCAACGCCTGGGTCGACCCCGAGGCGGCTGACATCGTCTTCAAGTCCGGTCTCCCGATCACGATGGTCGGGCTCAACATCTCGCACCAGGCCCTGATCACCGAAGACGTGATCGCGTCGATCGGCGCGATCGGCAACAACACCAGTGCCTTCGGCGTCGAACTGCTCCGCTTCTTCTGCAGCACCTACGACGCGGTCGAAGGCATGCCGGAGGGGCCGCTGCACGACCCCATCACGGTCGCGATCGCGATCGATCGGGCCGTGGCGACCGTCCAGCGCAGCCACGTCGACGTCGAGACCAAGGGGGAGTTCACCTCCGGCGCCACGGCGGTCGACCTGCACGACATGCTCGGCAAGGAACCGAACGCCGACATCGCGATCACCCTGGACGTGCCGAGGTTCTGGCAGATGATCCGCGAGGCCGTGGCGAACCTCAAGTAGCGCTGCGGGAAACCGATCGCGCGGGCAGGCGGCCCGTCGAACCGCCCGGGCGCAACGCCGTGCGCAGCCGGACGTGCACTCCGGCCTCGCCGGCGCCGTCGATCTGCTGCATCAGCTGAGCGACGGCGACCTCCGCGATCTTCACCATCGGCTGCTGCACCGTGGTCAGGGTCGGATTGCAGATGTCGGCGAGGACCGTGCCGTCGAACCCGGTGATCAGCACGTCGCCCGGGACCGACAGCTCGCGGCGGACGAAGCCGGCGAGGAGCCCGGTCGCGATCAGGTCGTCACCCGCGATCACCGCGTCCGGCAGCTTCGACCGCCGCATCAGCTGGTTCGCCGCGGAAAGCCCGAACTCGAACAGGTACCGGTCGATGATCGGCCGCTGCGCCACCAGACCGGCCTCCTTCACACCCGCCGTGAACGCTTCCCGGCGCTCCCGGCCGACCGAGGTCCGGTCGTCGGCTCCGACGAACACGACGGTTTCGGCGCCCTGGCCGGCGACGTGGCGCAGCACCTGTCCGATCCCGTCCGCGTTGTCGACACCGACGAACGCCAGGGAATCGTCGTCCTCGACCCGGCGGTCGACCTGGACGAGCGGGAGCTGGTGGGCGATTTTCGCGATGGTGGGCCGCGAACGATCGAAATAAGCCGGTACGACGAATATGCCCCGCACCCGCCGGCTGGCCAGCGCTTCGAGACGGTCGATCTCACGGTCGAGTTCACCGTGTGAATCCGCGATGAGCAATTTCAGGTTGACTTTCGACAACTGGTCCTCGAATTCATGGACCAGTGACGCGTAGAACGGATTGCTGACCATGGGAACGACGATGCCGACGACGCCGTCCGACCCTTCGCGGAGGGCTTTGCCCAGGGCGTTCACCTGGTAGCCGAGGCGATCGGCGGTCTCCCGCACGAGGCGCATCGTCGCTTCCGACACCCGCGCCTTGCCGCCGAGCGCCCGCGACGCCGTCGCGATCGACACGCCCGCGGCGTCCGCGACGTCCTGCAGTGAAACCGCCATTACCTCACCGTCAATTCAAAGATCAAGTCCGAATAGTCTACCACATTACTGACCCGACCAGAAAGTGCCGGCAATGACGCCAGTAAACCCGATCCGGCCCGGCTCCCCGGTAACGACATTGATGGTGGCTTTGCTTTCCGCGTGCCTGGCTTTCCAGCTGAACGCGAGCATGCTCAGCCCCGCACTCGTGTCGATTCAACGGCAATTGAACGTCAGTGCCGGTGCGGTCGCGAACACCCAGACCGCGTTCTTCACCGCGGCGGCCGTGTTCTCGCTTTTCCTGCCCCGCCTGGCGGACATCGCCGGCCGGCGCCGGGTCCTGTGCGGCGCGCTGCTGATGATGGCCGCGGGGTGCGTGGTCGCCGCGCTCGCGCCGAACATCGAGCTGCTCTTCGCCGGCCGGATCATCCAGGGCGCGTCCGGGCCGGTGATCCCGATCGCGCTGGTCATGCTGCGGGCCGAGGTACGTGAACCGAAGAAATACGGGACGCTCATGGGGGTGGTGACCGCGGTCAACGGCGGGATCGCCGGGTTCGACGCACTCCTCGGTGGTTACCTGGTGACCGACCACGGTTTCCAGTCCGTCTTCTGGACGATGGGGGCGGTGGCCGTCGCCGCGGCGGTCCTGGTCCGGCTCATGACCCGCGAATCCTTCGCGGAAGACCGCCGGCGCCTCGACGTCGGCGGCACGGTGCTCCTCGTCATCGCCGTCGGCGCGGCCCTTCTCGCCGTCAACGAGACGGGCAAGCTCGGCGAGGCGAACCGGGGGATCGCGATCGGTTCCGCCGCACTGGCCGCCGCGGCCTTCGCGGTGTTCTGGTTCGTCGAAAGCCGCGTTTCCGCGCCCTTGGTCCCGACCACCCAGTTGCGGGAACGGTCGACCTGGGCGCTGGTCAGCACGACCGCGCTCACCCTCGGCGGCGTTTTCGCGATGATGAACGGCCTCCTCCCGGCTCTCGCCCAGGACGGCGCCCTCGGGTACCGGCTCGGCGCCGAAGCGGTGTCGGCGCTCATCCTGACGCCGTACGCCGTGGCCGGACTGCTGGTGGGGCCGCTCGCCGGACGGCTCGCGGCCGGTCTCGGTTACAAGAGCATGCTGCGGCTGGGCATCGCCGGCACGATCGTGGGCATGCTCGCGCTGACCTTCGGCGTGCGCGGCACGTCCCCGGTGTTCCTCTTCGTCATCGCGGTCTGGGTCGGCGTCACCTACGCGGGCATGGCGAACATCATGCTCAACGGGCTCGGCGTCGTCCTCAGCCCGGCGGCCCGCCCGGGCTCCCTGCCCGGGCTGAACACCGGTGCCTTCAACATCGGCGCGGGTCTCAGCTTCCTGGTGATCTACGCGATCCAGGCCGCGGCGACCCCGTCCCCTGCCGCTCCGGCCGCCGGTTACGTCGCCGCCGCGATCGGCAGCGCGGTGCTCCTGGCGGCCGGGCTGGCCGTGTCGTTCGCGATCCCGCGTCCCGTTTCCGCGGAGGCGGCGGATCCCCTGATCGGAAGGGTCCATTGAGTACCGAACGGATCGTCAGCGTCGGGTCGGTGAACCTCGACCACTCCCTCCGCGTTCCGGCGATCGCGCAGCCGGGGGAGACCGTCCTGGCCGAGTCCGTCCGCATCAGCCCGGGCGGCAAGTCCTTCAACCAGGCCGCGGCCGCACGCCTGCTCGGCGGCGACGTCGAGCTGGTCGCGATGGTCGGGGACGACGACGCGGCGCGCACGGTCATGGACGACCTTCGCGGCCTCGGGATCAGGTCGGACCGGGTCGTCGTGTGCCGGGATGAGCCGACCGGCTCGGCGTACATCAGCGTCGATCCGGCCGGCGAGAACGCCATCGTCGTCGCTCAGGGGGCCAATGCGAAACTGACCGCGACCGACGAGGTCGAGGCGGCGATAGCGGAGGCGGACGTCGTTCTCCTGGCCCTCGAGGTTTCCCTCGGCGCGGTCGCCGTCTGCGCTCGGCGCGCTGCGACGTACGGCGCGAAAGTGGTGCTCAACCTCTCGCCCTACCGGCCGGTGGCGGACGCGCTCCTCCGCGACTGTTTCGTGGTCGTCGTCAACCGCCACGAACTGGCCCGGCTGCTGCCGGGCACGGCCGACGGCGGCTGGCCGGAGATCGCCGCCACGCTCCGGCGCAAGGGAATCCACCGCGCGATCGTGACGCTGGGCTCCCAGGGCGCCGTGCTCTTCGAGGACGGCGAGTACACCCGCATCCCGGCCGTGCGCGTGGACGCGGTCGACACGACCGGCAGCGGCGACGCGTTCGCCGGCACCGTCGGCTACGGCCTCTCGCGCGGCCTCGACCTCCTCGCGGCGGCCACGCTCGCTGCCGAGGTGGGAGCGCTGGCGGCGACCCGGCCCGGGGCGCGTCCGTCGTATCCGACGATGGATCAGCTGGAGGTGTGGCGCCGTTCGCGTGGGGACTCGTAGCCGGTCAGGGGACCGAACGCGGCTAGTGAGAGCGCGTCGTGCAGCTGGGTGATCCAGTCGTCGATCGGTTTGGCCGGGTCCATGCGCACGAACGCGAGGGCCATTGCGGAGAAGAGCGCGAACAGGGACAGCCGTCGTTGCTGTTCGGCGTCGGCGTCCGGGGGTGTGATGCGGCGGGCGAGTTCGCCGGTGTTGCGGCCCATCGACTGGGTGCCGACGCCCATCAGGTCGGGCTCGCTCAGGATGAGCGCGCGGCGACGGGCTTCGAGGTCGCGGTCCTGCCGGCTCATTTCCCGGGCGGCGGTGGCGGCGGCGTCCGACACCGCGGTGAGGGGGTCCAGGGCAGCGGTGGCGGGGTCGAGGTGGTGGACCAGGCGCTGGAGGAAGGGGTCGTGCCAGAAGATCCCGGCTTTGCTGCCGAAGGTCCGGAACACGGTGCGTTCGGCGACGCCGGAGCGCTGCGCGATGTCGGCCATGGAGACCGCGGAGAAGCCCCGTTGTTCCGAGAGTTCCAGGGCTGCGAGGCGGACAGCGGCTTCTTTGCGGGCCGCGTTCGCCGCTCGCCGCCCGGTCCCTTCGTTCGTCTGCACGTCCTCAGTCTAGCAAAGTTGGCAGTTTCTGCCACTATCGGCTACGGTCGAGATGTGGCAGAAACTGCCAACTTCGAAAGGGGCTGGACGATGCAGGACGCTGACAGCAGCGGCAAGGGATCAACGAAGAAGAAGCTCACCCGGCGGCAGGTGCTGGCCCGGGCCGCGGGCATCGGCGGGGTCGCCGTCGTCGCGGCCGGCACCGGCGGCTACCTCGGTTTCCTGACGCCGTCGGGTGACGTCGCGGACTACGCCGAGCACCTGGTCGACGACCAGCGGGCGCTGCGGCCCGGCGAGGTGCGCGTCACGTTCCTCGGCACGACCACGCTGCTGGTCGACGACGGGACCACGCAACTGCTGTTCGACGCCTTCATCACCGACATCTCGCTACGCACGGCGATCTTCGGTCAGCTCCAGACGGACCCGGCGAAGGTCGACGCGACCCTCGCCCGGGTCGGCGCCGACCGGATCAAGGGCATCTTCGTCTCGCACTCCCACTACGACCACTCGCTCGACGCGCCCTACATCGCCAAGCGCACGAACGCGACGTTGCACGGCTCACCGTCCACGCTCAACATCGGCCGCGGCGGCGACGTCCCCGAGGCACAGCTGCAGCCGTACCAAGTCGGCCGGCCGGTGAAGATCGGCGACTTCGCCGTCACGGTGCTGGCGTCGAAGCATTCCCCGGGGACCAAGGGTGGCGACGGCACGCCGATCACGCAGCCCTTGCGCCAGCCCGCGGACGCCGGGGACTACTTCGAGGGCGGCTCGTTCGACTTCCTGGTGGAGTACGGGACGCGGTCGTTGCTGATCAAGGCGTCGGCGGGGTTCCTGCCCGGCGCGCTCGACGATGTCCGGGCGGACGCGATGTTCTGCGGCACGGCGGGCAGCGTGGGCAAAGACGCGGCGTTCCGCACCGAGTTCTACGAGCAGACTGTCGCGAAGGTGCAGCCGAAGCTGTTCGTTCCGTTGCACTGGAACGACTTCTTCACCCCGGTGACCGAGCACCTCACGACGAACATGAAGGCGATCGACGACGTCGCGGCGGGCTGGGACTACCTCATCGGCCAGCTGAACCGGACGCACGCGGAGTTCGCGCCGATGGAGGGCTACAGCAGCGTCATCCTGTTCGGCCCCACCGGCCGAGCCGCGTGAAGCCCGGCCCGGAGGGTCACGCGGGTCCGACGGTCTCGTCGTTCAGCGCCTCGCGGACCCGCGCGAAGGACTTCTTGAGGTGGGAGACCATCGCCGCTTCGGCGACGTCGGAATCGTTGTCCTCGAGCGCTTGCAGGATGAGCCGGTGCTCGCTCACCGCGCCCTCCGCGACCATTTCGTCGCTGCGCAACCGGAAGAGGTGCAGGTGGATGTGCAGCCGGTCCAGCGCGTCGGTGACCGCCGCGGGCGAGGCCGTGCGCGCCGTCGGGGCGGCGGGGATCGTCCCGTCCGCCCTCGAACTGGTCGACCGGCACTGCCTCGAAGCGGTCGACGCCTGGAAGGGCATGGGGCTGGCGGTCGAAGGCGAAGCGCTCCTGCTCGCCCAGGTCGACGTGCCGGAGCCGGCCGGCGGGGTGGAAGCCGACCGGATCGTCGAGTGCTTCCGGGACAGCGGTGCCGGCTGGGCGGAACGGTCCACCGACGCCGCCGAGGCCGACGCGCTCTTTCAGGCCCGAAGGCTGGCCTACCCGGCGCTGGAGCGGCTGGGCCCGGTGCTCACCGAGGACGTCTGCGTGCCCCGCCGGCACGTACCCGACATGCTGGGTCGGATCGAGGCGCTGGCCCAGCGGCACCAGGTGAAGATCGCCAACATCGCCCACGCGGGCGACGGCAACCTCCACCCGCTGATCATCACCCCGCCGGGCGACGACGCGGCCCGGTCGCGGGCCCAGTCGGCGTTCGAGGACATCCTGGACGCGGCCCTGGAGCTCGGGGGCACCGTGACCGGCGAGCACGGCGTCGGCCTGCTCAAGCGCGCCGGCCTCGAACGGGAGGTTTCGCCCGCCGCGCTCGACCTGCACCGAGCGGTGAAGACGGCGTTCGACCCGACGGGGCTGTTCAACCCCGGCAAGGTCGTCAGCCTGAGGCACCCGCCCGAAGCCGGGTGACCTCAGCGGCTTGCAAGCTCGACCGGCCGGCTTGAGCCCGCCCGCTCAGCAGCCCTGGAAGTGCTTGTCGGCCGACCAGCCGGTGTTGGCCCAGGTGTCCGCGGCCGGCGGGGTGAACCCGGGGAGCACGGCGGTCAGCTTGGTGAGCAGCCAGCTGGTGAAGCGGGCGGCGCCCTGCGGGCAGGTGTGGATGCCGTCCTTGCTGCGGTCGGCCTTGCCGTCCTTGGTCTGCTGGTAGGTGGTTCCCCAGACTTCGGTCGCGTCCAGGACGGTCGCCTTGCCGCCGGCCGCGACCGTCTTGGCCACCTCGGACGTGCGCGCCAGGTCGGCCAGGTGCGGCTGGTAGAAGTCGTCCGCCTTGATGGGCGGCATGGTCACGAAGACGAGCTCGGCCCCGGCACCGGTCGTCGTGGCCAGCAGCTTTTCGTAGGCGGCCTGCTGCTCGGCCCGGCTGCCCCAGTCGTAGGTGGTGATCTGGTAGACCACCACGTTCGGTTTGGCCCCGGTGATCTGGCCGGGCAGCTGCTCCCAGTTCTTGTCGGAGAACGGCCCGACGACGTTCCCGCCGCCGTCGGCGGCGATGGACTGGAAGCCGGCTCCACCGGCCTTGAACGCGGCGGCCAGCGGCAGCGATTCCCCCACCGCGACCGAATCCCCGAGGAAGAGCACGGTGGAGCGGTTTTCGCCGGCGGCGCCGCTCGTGGGCGGCGCCGGCGTGGCGGACGGTCCCGAGCAGGCGGCGGTCGCGACGAGCAAACTGGTCAGGCCGAGCAGGAGGTTCCGGTTCTTGGTCATGACGGCAAGCCTGGCGCCGCGGTGTCCCGGGCCCAGCGCCGTCGTGTCCCCGTTGTGTCGCAGGAAGTCCGCGGGCCGGGCGGGACAGCAATGGGCTGTCCATACTGGACACGTGGTGGCGATACTCCTCATCGAAGACGACCCCCTGGTCCGGCGCGGCCTCCAGCTGGCGCTGTCCCGGCACGGCCACGACGTCCGCGTCGCCGAAACGGGTGAAGCCGGGTTGACCGAGTTCCGCGCCACCCGGCCGGAGCTGGTCGTGCTCGACCTGATGCTGCCCGGCATCGACGGGTTCGAGGTGTGCCGCCGGATCCGGGCGGCCGGCGAGGTACCGGTGATCATGCTCACCGCCCGCGGCGACGACTTCGACGTCGTCGGCGGCCTGGCGGCGGGCGCGGACGACTACGTCGTCAAACCGGCCCGGCCGAGCGTGCTGGACGCCCGCATCCGCGCGGTGCTGCGCCGCACCACGACCGCGGCCGACAGCGTGCGGGTGCACGGCGACCTGCGGATCGACACCGGCGCCCTGACCGTGGCCGTGCGCGACCGGCCGGTGCAGCTCACCGCCACCGAGCTGCGCCTGCTGCTGACCCTGTCCGGCGCCCCCGGCCGCGTGTTCAGCCGGACGCAGCTGCTGGAACAGGTCTGGGAACACGACTACCTCGGCGACTCCCGGCTGGTCGACAACTGCGTGCAACGCCTGCGGGCGAAGATCGAAACGGACCTCGCGAACCCGGTCTACGTGCAGACCGTGCGCGGGTTCGGCTACCGGTTCGGGCCGCTGTGAAAGCGCGAAGGCTGTGGCCGCGCGGGCTGCGTGCCCGCCTGCTGCTCGCCTTCGTCCTCACCACGGTGCTCGGCGCCACGGCGGCCGCGTGGTCGAGCGCCGCGTCGGCCAGTGCCGCCCTGGTCACCTCCGCCCAGCAGCGGCTCACCGAAACCCTCGTCACCCGGATCACCGAGGTCGCCCCCACACTGACCTACCCGCCGGACCAGGACGCGCTCGACCGGCTCCGCACGGCCGTCGGCCCCGGCGCCGAGGTCACCTACGGCGGCGCCGAATCCGAAGACCGGACCGGCGCGGCGCTCGTCACCGACGCGTTGCGCACCGAAGTGCGCGTCCGGAACCAGCTCGTCACACAGCGGATCACCACCGGCGGTGTCCCGTGGCTGCTGATCGGCACGCCCGTCATGACCACCGCCACCGACGGCACCCGCGTCCCCTCCGGGATCGAGGTGTACTCGGCGCACGACCTCTCCGACGTCGACCGGCAGATCGCCGGCCTCACCCGGTCCGCGGGCATCACGGCCGCGGTGGCCCTGCCGCTGGCGATCCTGCTGGCCCTGCTCGCCGCGGGCAGCGTGCTGCGCCCGGTCCGGCTGCTCCGGGACACCGCCCGCCGCCTGGCCCGCGGCGAGCTCGAGGCGCGCACGGCACCCCAGGGGGTCGACGAGCTGGCCCAGCTGACCGGCACCGTCAACGAGATGGCCGCGTCGCTGCAGTCGTCGATGGCGGCGATGGAACGCATGCAGGCCGACGCCCGGCGGTTCGCCGCGGACGTCTCCCACGAGCTGCGCACCCCGCTGAGCACGCTGACCGCGGTGGTCGAGGTGCTGGCGACCACCGCGGAGGGGATGGAACCGGACGCCCGCGAATCGGCGCAGCTGGCGATCACCGAGACCCACCGGCTGGTCCGGCTGGTCGAAGACCTGATGGAGGTCTCCCGGTTCGACGCCGGCACGGCCCAGGTGCGGCTGGAGGAGGTCGACGTCGCCGAGGCCGTGCGGGGCTGCCTGCGCGCCCGCGGCTGGCTGGACGGGATCGAGCTGACGGCCCCGGACGGCGTCCGGCTGCGGGTGGACCGCCGCCGGCTGGACGTCATCGTCGCCAACCTGGTGGGGAACGCCCTGCGCCACGGGGCGCCCCCGGTGCGGGTGCACGTGTCGGCGTTCGCCACGCACGTGCGGATCGACGTCACCGATCACGGCCCGGGCATACCCGGACACGTCCTGCCGCACGTGTTCGACCGCTTCTTCAAGGCCGACACCGCGCGGGCCCGTACCCCGGGCAGCGGGCTCGGCCTGGCGATCGCCCGGGAAAACGTCCGCCTGCACGGGGGTGAGCTGGTCGTGGCCACCACCCCGGACGGCGCGCGGTTCACCCTGGAGCTGCCCCGGAACCTGGAGGAACGGTGAAACGTCACTGGTCACTGGTCGCTGTCCTGCTGCTCGCGGGCTGTGGCGTCACCCCGGCACCGCCCACACCGGGCGGTGACGCCCCGACCGGCGTCGCGCCCGGGGCCACGCTCTACTTTGTCGACGCGCAGGATCGGCTGCGGCCCCAGCTGCGCCACACCGGCCGCCTCGGCACCATCGCCGAAGCGGAGGCCCTGCTGCTCGCCGGACCGGGCGGCTCCGGCCTGCACACGGAGATCGCGGAGAGCGCGGTCACCCGGGTGGCCGTCACCATCGAGCCCGGCGTCATCCGGCTCACCGTGCCGCTGTCGGTCGGCGAGGTCACCCCGCTCGGGATCGACCAGCTCGTCTGCACGGCCCTCGGCGTGCACGTCCAGAGCGGCGGCTCGCCGGCGACGAAGGTGCGGCTCGCCTTCACCGAACCGGTGGCCGGGTCGGACGCGCCACGGGCCTGCCCCCTGGTCAAGTGAGGCCGGTGACGTCGACGGTCATCGCTTCCGGAGCGGGCACGAGAAGCCAGAGGAGAGCCAGCACGGTCATCACCGCGGCGAACGCCACCCACCCGCTCCGGCCCTTCGCCCACTTGGCGCGGAAGCGGATCGGGTCTTCGACGCAGTACTTCGAAAGCGCGGCCAGCGCGATCGAAACGGCGAAGACCAGCGCGGTCCGGGGCCATGCGCCCAGCCCGGTCGCCGATGCGGTCAGCAGCACGGAAACCGGCCAGTGCCACAGGTAGAGGCTGTAGGAGATCAGGCCGAGCCAGCGCAGCGGCGGCCAGGACAGGACCCGGGCGAAGACCGTGTCCCCGGCCTGCGCGCACAGGCCGATCAGCAGGGCGGCCACCAGCGAGTGCGCGAAGAGCCCGCCGGTGAACAGCCACGGCGAGGCCGTTCCGTCGGCCTGCCACCACAGCACGCCGATCACCGCCGCGAGGAACGTCAAGACGGCGCCGGCCGCCGCGCGAGGGACTCGCGCCAGCACCGCGCGCACCGGCGTCGTCGCGGCCGCGGCGCCCAGCAGCAGGGAGAAGGCCCGGGTGTCGGTGCCGGTGTAGACCCGGCTCGGATCGGCGGGGTCGAGCAGCACGATCATCAGCAGGAGCGACCCGACCGAGGCGACGAGGGCGAACACGGCGACCCCGCGGTCCGCGCGCTTTCCCAGCCGGGCGAGGAAAACCACCAGGATCGGCCACAGCAGGTAGAACTGCTCCTCGACGGCGATGCTCCACAGGTGCTCGAACACCCGGCCCTGGCCGAACCGGTCCCAGTAGCCCGCCGAATCCGCGAGCAGGTGCCAGTTGACCAGGTTCAGCTGGACCCAAGGCCCGTCCGAGAGGGTGGTCCGCAGCAGGTCCGGCGTTCCTCGCGCCCAGACCACGACCGTGACGACGCCGAGCATCACGGCCAGGGCGGGCAGCAGGCGGCGGCTCCGCCGGCCCCAGAACGCGACCGGCGAAACCGTCCCCGTCCGGTCGATCTCCCGCAGCAGCAGGTCGGTGATGAGGTAGCCGGACAACGCGAAAAACAGGTCCACGCCGAGGAAACCACCGGGCAGGTGCCCGGTGTGGAACAGCAGCACCCCCAGGATCGCGACCCCGCGCAGCCCGTCGAACGCGGGCACGCGCACCCCGCGCTCGAGCACAGGGGGAGCGGTACCGGCGAGCTGAGTGTGTTCCATGGCGAAGACTCTGCGGCCGCCGTGTCGGACCGCGATCCCTGTCGTGTCCCGATCTCGTCGCGGCGCCGCCGCGGTTCAGACCAGCAGTCCGCCGCCGTCGACGGTGAGCACGCTGCCGGTCGCGTAGTCCTGCTCCATCAGGTGGACGTAACTACGGGCGACATCGGCGGTCTCGCCGATCCGGCCCACCGGCAACGCGCTGCCGGTGGTGCGGAACATCTCTTCGAGCTCCTCCGCCGGGTATTCCCGCCACATTTCGGTGCGCACCAGGTGGGGCCGCACGACGTTGACCCGGATCGGCGCCAGCTCCACCGCCAGCGCCCGGCCCAGCGCTTCCATCGCGCCCAGCGCGCTGGACGCCGCCGCCCAGCCCGGCCCCGGCCGCTGGGCGGAGCCGCCGCTGGACAGCACGATCGAGCCGCCGGGCCGGATGTGCGGGGCGCCGTACTTCACCGCGGCGTAAGCACCCCAGAAGCGGGTCTCGAAGAACTGCCGGATCGCACTGATCCCGGTGGAGAGCACCGGCGCCGGTGTCATCGGCTCACCGGCGGTGTAGACCAGGTGATCGAACGGACCGATCCGCTCGAACAGGGCCTCGACCTCGTTCTCGTCCCGCACATCGGCCGTCTCACCCTGGGCATCGGCAGGCAGCTCGGCCAGTGCCCCGGCCACGTTGGCCTGCCGGCTGGACACCACCACGACCTGCCCGCCGACCGCGGCCGTCGCGCGGGCGGTGGCCAGCCCGAACCCGGCCGTGCCGCCGATCAGCACCACGCGCTTGCCGTGCAAAGACGACTCTCCCATGTCACTTTCCCTTTCGCAGGAGGGGATTTCGACACCTCCAACCGGCGATCACGCCGAGTTCTTCCCCCACCAGCCTCGATGTTTCGAAGGCTCACCATCCACTATTCGGATGGCTCGGTATTCCCTGCGAGCTGAGCCCGGACGTCCTCGGGCACGCCCACGCCGTGAGCCCGCAGGTCCTCGACGAACCGGTCGGTGAGCGGGTCCGAAGTGGTGGGCCGCAGTGCCACCAGCTGCCGGACCCAGCGTGGCGAGAACGACCTGACCACTCCCGGGAAGCCGGGGCTGACCGCGCTGACCGGTGAGACGGCGACGCCGAGGCCGGCGGCCGCGAGCTGCGGGGCCGCGGTGGTCACCGACGTCCGCATCACCGGTTCCGGGCGCACCCCGGCTTCGGCCAGTGCTCGGTCGAGCCAGAGACCGAGGCCGTTGTCCGGCGCGAAGTGCACGAGCGGGGCGCCGTCGAGATCCGCTAGCCGGACGGCCGGCCGGTCGGCCAGGTGATGGCCGATCGGCGCCGTCAGCACGATCTCCTCCTCGGCCACGGTGACCGCGGCGGCGGCCAGCCGGTCGGGCACGGGGGCCGGCACGAGGACCAGGTCGACTTCGCCGGAGTCGAGCCAGCCGGTCAGCTCGGCCAGCTCGGCCGACTCCCGCAGGGTCACCGTCACCTCCGGGTGACTTCGGTGCCACCCGCGGATGACCGGGGCCACCAGCGGCACGCACAGGCTCTGCGCGCACGCCAGCCGCAGCGTCCCGCCGGCCGCCTCCCCGGCCGCACGGGCGGCCCGGATCGCGTCCGCGGCCGCGGTGACCGCGCGCCGGGCGTCCGCGACGGCGGCCCGGCCCGCGGGGGTCAACGTGACGCCGCGACGGTCACGCCGCACCAGGACCGTCCGGGTCTCCCGTTCCAGCGTGGCGAGCTGGTGGGAGACGGCGGGCTGCGACGAGTGCAGCAGCCGTGCGGCCTGGGTGATCGACCCGGTGTCGGCGATCGCGACGAGACACTCCAGCGCTCTCAGGGAAGCCATCCAAAGATCGTATCCTCAGCATCGAAAACATGAATGTTGTTGAGGGAAGAAGCCGAAGCCGCCCAGTGCTTTACCGAGGTGAACCGGCCGCGAGGGCTGGTGGGAAATCACCGAAGGAGGCAACCGTGGAACAGGTGTTCGTCACCGGGGGTTCGGGGTTCATCGGCCGCGCCCTGGTACGTCGGCTGGTCGGCGACGGAAACGCCGTCCGGGTGCTGGTACGCAGCAAAGCGTCGGCCGACGTGGTCGCTTCGCTCGGCGCCACACCGGTGCGCGGCGAGCTGACCGAACCGGCCGGCTGGCAGCGTGAGATCGAGGGCAGTGAGGTGGTCTTCCACCTCGCCGCCGAAACGGACATCACCGCGGATCGCGCCCAGCACGATCACGTGACGGTGCAAGGGACCCGAGCTGTCGTCGACGCGGCCCGCGAGGCGGGCGTCGCCCGCTTCGTCCACTGTGGAACCGAGGCGGCGCTGCTCGCCGGTGACCCGCTCGTCGACGTCGACGAAACCGCACCGCTGCGGCCGGACTCGCCGGCCGCCTACTCCGCGACCAAGGCCATCGCCGAGAAGATCGTGCTGGACGCGGCCTCACCCGGCTTCACCACGGTGTCGATCCGGCCGAGGTTCGTCTGGGGTCCGGAAAGCTTCCTCATCGACGGCTTGGCCGAAGCGGCCCGGGCCGGGCAGTTCGCCTGGATCGACGGCAGCAGGCAGCTCACGGACGTCACCTACGTCGACAACGTCGTCGAAGGCCTGATCCTCGGCCGGCGGCACGGCCGCCCGGGTCAGGCGTACTTCGTCACCGACCAGCACCGCGTCGTCTTCCGCGAGTTCATCGAGACCATGTTCGACATCTACGGTGTCCACACCGCACTGTCCGATCTGGACGCCGGCACCGCCGATCGCGAAGTGCCCGTGCCGGCCCGGTGGTTCTTCGGGCAGGAATGCACCCTGCGGACCGGCAAGGCCGTCGCCGAACTGGGGTACCGGCCGATCGTGTCCCACGCGGCCGGCTTGGCGGCCACCCGGGACTGGGTGGCCGCTCGGTCCGCGACCGGCGAGGCGGTGCCGGCGCGATGAAGATCGGGATCATCGGAGCCGGGCAGATCGGCCGCACGCTCACCGCGCTGCTGGTGCGAGCCGGGCACGACGTGTGGGTCGCGAACAGCCGCGGCCCGGGAAGCCTCACCGGCCTGCTCGCCCCGCTCGGCGCGCACGCTCACGCCGCCACGGTCGCCGACGCCGCCCGGACCGGCGAGCTGGTCGTCGTCAGCGTCCCCGTTCGCGCCTACCGCGACCTGCCCGCCGACCTGCTGGCCGGCAAGGTGGTCATCGACACCGGCAACTACGACCCCGAGCGCGACGGACCCATCCCCGAACTGGACGAGGGACGGACCACCGGCACCGAGCTGCTCGCCGCCCTGCTCCCGGACAGCCGGGTGGTCAAGATGTTCAACACCATCTTCTACGAGCACCTCCGCGACCAGGGCCGGCCGGCGGATTCGCCGGGACGGCGCGCGCTGCCCATGACCGGAGACGACCCCGAGGCGAAAGCCACCGTCGCGGCCGTGGTCGACCGGATCGGCTTCGACACCGTCGACGCCGGCCCGCTCAAGGCCAGCCAGCACATCGGCCGCGGCACGGCCGCCTTCGACGTCCGGCTCGACGCCGACCAGCTTCGCGCCGTTCTCGAGTCGTAGCAAGGGGTTCTACCGGGTCACCGGCTGGCCCGGCTCGCGCCCGGTGACCGAGAACCGCTTGGTCGCCGGGCGCGGTGCCCACCCGGGATCGCCGGTTGTGGCGAACGCGACCCACGCGTCGTGGAGGGGGCCGGGCCCGAACACGAACGGCAGCTCGGCGCAGTGGGGTGCCCGGCCCTCGCGCTCGAACCGGTAGGTCCACACCCGGCCCCGGTGCGCTTCGGCGAGCTGCGTGGAACCGGTCTCGAACTGCTCGGTCACCAGGGCCGACCACTGGTCGGCCGGGCGCGTGAAGCGGGCCCGGTAGCTCGCGGCCAGCCGCTCCGGGTCCGGGTGCCGCCGGGTCGCGGCCGTGAGGACGTCGGCGTCGGTGACCGGCTCGAAGACGTACAGGTCGGCCTCGTTCTCGTTGGTGCCGACGATGAAGTCGACCGGCGCGAGCTCCAGGGGGCCGTCCACCACCGGCTTGAACGGGCTGACCCCGAGCGAGCGGTCGTACCGCGTGTCGACGCGCAGCTCGGACCCGGCCCGGACCAGGTCGGCGTCACCGATCCCGGCGAACGCGCGCGCTGTCGGCGCCACGTCCAGGTTCGCCGCCAGCGCCGCCGTCACCCGGCCGGCTTGCTCCGGGGTGAACACGTGCGCGCCACCGCTTTGGGAGATCGCGCGGTGCACCAGGCCGTCCGCTTCGGGGGTGGCCAGCAGTGCGGCGATCAGCATCGCGCCCGCGGACTGGCCGAACAGCGTGACGTTGCCCGGGTCGCCGCCGAACCCCGCGATGTGGGCCCGGACCCAGCGCAGCGCCGCCAGGACGTCGAGGAGTCCGCGGTTGCGGGGCGCGCCGGGCAGGTCGAGCCAGCCGACGGCGCCGAGACGGTAGTTGAGCGTCACGAGCACGACGTCGTCGTGGGCGAAGGTCGTGCCGTCGTACATCGGGGCGTGGCCGGATCCGCTGAGGAAGCCGCCGCCGTGCACGAACACCATGACCGGGAGGTCCCGGGCGGGGGAGTCCGGGGTCCACACGTTCACGGTCAGGTAGTCGGGCCCCGGCTCCCAGCCGGGGCCGAGGATCGCCGAGAGGTCCGTGCCGGTGAACGACCGCTGGGCTTGCGGCGCGGTCGGTCCCGGCCTGGTGGCGTCCCGGAAACCCGCCGGTGGCGGCTGCGGCGGGCCGAAGCGGTCCTCGATCCTCGCGTACGGGATGCCCTGGTAGATCCACACGCCGTTCTCGCGGCGGCCCAGCAGCTCAGGCGAACGCAAAGCCCGCTCCTTCCCGGACGACGGGGCCGCCCTCGAAGTGCGCGGGCAGCACCAGCGCGCCGTGGTCGGCCGCCCAGCCGAGGACGCGCCGGCGTGCCGAGCGGGCCTCGGCCGCGTCGAGGCAGAACATGCTGTTGCTGTCCGGTTCCAGCGCCTGCGCCGGGTTGTGCAGCAGATCGCCGACGAACACGACGTCGTCGCGCAGCTTGAGCACGCTGGAGCCCGGGGTGTGCCCGGGAGCCGGTTCGAGCACCAGGTCGTCGGTGATGCGGTGGCCGTCGCGCCAGAGCACGGCCTGCCCCGCGTCGAGCACCGGCTGGACGCTGTCGGCGACCACCGGGTCGCCGCGGAAGTGCTCGTAGTCGGCCGCGGGGAACAGGTAGGTCGCGCGCGGGAACGCCGGGACCCATTCGCCGCCGGCCAGGGTGGTGTTCCAGCCCACGTGGTCGGCGTGCAGGTGGGTGTTGACCACGACGTCGACGTCACCGGGCTCGACGCCCGCTTCGGCCAGCCGGGCCGTGAAGCCGGTCTCGAGCCGGTGGAACGCGGGCATCTCCGGCCGGTCCTTGCCGTCGCCGATGCCCGTGTCGACCAGCACGACCAGGCCGTTCACGCGGACGACCCAGGTGTGGGTGCGGCTGACGAGCCGGCCGCCGGCCGGGTCCCACAGGTGCGGGCGGGCGTCCCAGAAGGACTGCGGCAGGTCGGCGAACATCGCGGTGGGCGGCCGGGTCGGCCACTCCTTCTCCGGTACTCGGGTGATCTCGGGCATGGCCCCGATCGTTCCCCGGCGCGGCGCTCGCCGAATCCGTCACCTGACTGCATCGGGTAGGTTCGCCGGGTGAGCCTCGTCACCGGAGGGCAGGCCCTGATCCTGGTCGGCGGCCCGGGAACCGGCAAGACCGCCCGCCTGGACGACGCCGCGGCCGAGGCTGGCGGCCTGGTCCTGCGGGCGTCCGGGCACCGGCTCGAGACGGACATCCCGTTCGCCGGCCTGCACCAGCTGCTGCGGCCGGTGCTGGACCGCGTCGACCTCCTCCCCGCGCGGCAACGGGCCGCGCTGGGCGTGCTCACCGGCGACGGTGGCCCCGACCGGCTGTTGCTGGGCATCGCCGTGCTGACCTTGCTTTCCGAGCTCGGGCCGGTGCTGCTGGTGGTCGACGACCTGCAGTGGCTCGACCCGGATTCGCTGCGGGTGCTCACTTTCGTGGCGCGCCGCCTGGACGGCGAACCCGTCGCCCTGCTCGGTGCGAGCCACCAGGCGCACTTCGGCCTGCCGCACCTCGAAGTCGGCCCACCGGCTGATGTGGCCGTCGCGGTGCCCGAGCTGACGGCGACGGAACTGGACGACCGGGCCGGGCAGGCCGTCCGGCGCGGTGCGTACGGCACCGCGGCGCGGCTGCTGGCCCGCGCCGGCGACGACCGGCGGTTGCTGCGCGCGGCCGAGCTGGCGATCCTCGGTGGCTACCCGGGATGGGGCCTGGAGCTGCTCGGCCGCGTCGAAGACCCTTCGCTGAGCGGTGAGACCGCCCTGCGGCGAGGCCAGGCCTTGGCGCTCACGCCGCGTCGTGACGCCGCGCTGCGGCACCTGCTCGACGCGGCCGTGAACCTCCCTGAGCCGCTGGCCGGGGAAGCGATGGACAGCGCCGCCGTCGTCGCTTACTACACGGGCCGTCGCGAGGGCGTGGTCGCCCGTTCGCTGTGGGCCCGGACGCTGACGGACCCGGCGTCGGCCGCCGGGCTCCCCGACCCGCCGTCCCGGCCGGACCAGCTGATCGCCCACGCCACGATGGCCTGGTTGCTGGACGAGACTTCGCTTGCCGTGGCGGGCTTCGAGCGGGCCGCGGACCTCGCCGAGCTGCCCGACGTCCTGCGCTGCGCGGCGGGCTGGGCGTACCTGGAGTCCGGGCGGTGGGCGCCGGCCCGGCTGGTCGCGGCCGCGTCGGCCCGGAGCGCGGCCGACGGCGACCTGCCGCACACCGCCGCGGCGGCCCAGACCCTCGACGCCACGGTCCTCGCCCTGCAGGGCGACGTCGTCCAGGCCCGGGAGCTCGCCACCGCCGCGCTGGCCGCCGTCACCCCGGACGCGAGCGCGTCGGTGATCGCGCGCGGCCGGTGGGCGCTGGGCCTGGCCGCCACCGCCGAGGGCGACTTCGAGACGGCGTACGACCAGCTCCGCATGCTGTTCGACGCGGCCGGCCGGCCGGTGCACTACCACGTGACGCCGCTGGCCATCGCCGATCTCGCGGCCGCCGCGGCGCGCACCGGCCATGCGGTGGCGCACCTCGTCGACCGGGTCGTCCCGGCGACGCGGCGGCAGCACAACCTGGTGGCTCGCGCCCGCGCGCTGGCCGCGCCGGACGAGGCCGAGGACCTGTTCCGGACGGCGCTCGAGGACTCCGGGCCGTGGCCGTTCGAGCAGGCCGCGACACAGCTGGACTACGGCGAGTGGCTGCGCAGACGCGGCCGGCGGGCCGACGCCCGGTTGCCGCTGCGGTCGGCTCTGGAGACGTTCCGCCGGCTCGGGTCCCGGCCGTGGGCCGAACGCACGGTCGCCGAGCTGCGCGCGGCCGGCGTCCGGGCGGAGCCCGCCGGCCCGGCCCCGCTGCTGGAGCTGACGCCGCAGCAGCAGGTGATCGTCGAGCTGGCGGCGAAAGGCTTGAGCAACAAGGAGATCGGCGAGCGGCTGTTCCTCTCCGCGCGCACAGTCGGGTCGCACTTGTACCGGGCCTTCCCGAAACTCGGCGTCACCTCGCGGGCGCAGTTGCGGGAGCGGTTGGAAGCGGACACGTGACGCGCCCGAGGCATCTCGAACCCGTTGTGCCGTGGGCCGGCAGGGTGCCGGCTGGCGGCGTCGTCGACGGACGAAGCGCTGCACGATCCGGTCATTCGGATGCTTGATCGCGCCACAGGCTGTGGGTTGTGACTATGAGCGCATGATCTCCCCGAACACGGGATATCCAACGTGCAGGATTCAAGTCACCCTTTGAACACGCAGACGTGGGAAATCTTCCGCGCGGAGGCCGGTCACTCAAGCTGCGGGTCAGTGGCGAACTTTAGTGTGGGGTTATGGGTCAGCTCGGTCCGCGGTCTTTCAGCCAAGACAGTGCGGTCGATGGTTGCGCGGACTCGCTTGCTTAGTTGCAGAGCAACTTAGAAGCTAAGTGTTGTTGCTGTCGAGCAAGATCGTCCTCGGACACTGGGTTCGTGTCCATAGGGACACGAGCCTTGCTAGCCAGCTGAGGCGTGATGACTTCCAGCGACGTCGGGGCTCTCTGCTATGCCTTGAGCATGTTTGCCCACCGGGGGACAGTCGCTGAACTGGCTGATCAGCTCGAGTTTGCGCCGGCGGGTTCGTCGCTCGTTGTGCTGAGCGTTTTGTTCAGTTGTACGAGCGGCCGGCTGGTGACTCTGAGGAGCTGAGCTGGCACAACAGCTGGCCTTGGCTGTTCGACATGTTCGGGCAGGCAGGGCTCGGCGATCTGCGGCTGCCACTGGAGTACGAGTGCCCGGTAGCGGGCAGCGGGTCGATGCGCTGCTGCTGAGCTGTCGCCCTGGTGGCGGGGTCACTGCGGTGGTCGTGGAGCTCAAACAGCGGACCGAGGTGGATTCCACGACCTCGCTGTTCACCTGGACTCGCGGGGTGAAGTACACCCATCCGTGCCGCCAGGCGGCCGCCTATCGCCACTACCTGACAAACTGGGTGGAGACGACCCCGAACTAAAGCTCGAGGTGCGCGCTGCTGCCTACCTGCACGACGCCGACAGCAACGTGGTCGCCGTCTTGCGTGATGCGGTCGCAAGTAGTTCGGGCAGCCACGACGTCTGCGTGCTCGGGCGGGACGAGGTCGAGTTCGCCTCGAGCCCCGAGGCGCTGGCCGTGATGCTCGGCGCGGAGGGCCTTGAGCCCCTGCCGAAGCGCAGGTGCGGCGATTCCCTGAGACACGTCATCGCCAATCGGGGCGGGTTGCTTTGTCGCGGAACTTGGCGAGTTCCTCCGCTGCAAGGGTGAGCTTCCCGTCTGAGGGCAAATGGACTTGCCCCCACTTGAAGGCCTTGTCTAGTTCGATGTTGAGGTACCTGAACGGCACCAGTGCATCGGCAAGGAGATCGCAGGCGCGTTCCTTCCGGCCGGCGGGTTCGAGGCCCTTATCACGCCGGAAGTCTTCATTGGCGACCCAAAGACTGATGATCGTGTCATCCATCCATCCGTCCACACGGAACAGAGCGTCGGCCAGTGGGTGCACGCGCACGTCAAACCCTTGCGAGCGCAGCGCCACAACCGTGAACACTTCACGCAGAAACTGTAGTAAGCGTTGCCGAATCGCCACTGCAGCGCGCGGTCGGCAAGTTGTTCGGTAACGCCGTCCTGCACGATCCGGGCAACGAGTTCACGGGTTTCGCGGCCGATCAGGTCCACTCCCTCGTCAGAACGGAAGAAGAATCTGCTGATCTTCTGCCAGGTCGGCAGCTCTTTCTGCTGTTCGAGGTAGTGGTGCATGAGGTGGGTGAATGCGAAGCGGGGATACCAGTCGCGGGCTTTCGGGACGCGTTCGGCATCCTCCCGGGACGCGTCGGCGAGAGCGTGGGAGGTGCTCCCGCATACTCGACGGACGTCGTCGAGGGTCAGTCGGTACAACTCGACAGTCGTGTGGCTGCTGACCAGCTCCACGACCTGCGCGCGCGACTTATCGGCACGCCAGCTGTCGTATTTGCTTATTGTGGCCGACGTGACCTGGAAGGTCGCCACCACCTCCTCCGCCGTGGTGACCGTCGGCCAGTTCGACCGCTCGTCTGTCCAGGTCTGCGGTTCGTGACTCATGCCGGGACGGTATCGAGGACCCCCGACACTTATTCACACTTGTGGGTGACACACGCATGTCGGCCGACGCGGTCAGCTGCGGATGGGGTCTTGCCAAGACGCGAATACAGAGGATTTCGCAGAAGGGAGTCGAATGTCCGCGATTTCCGTTGCTCGGAGAGTTCGCTCGTAGCGGATTCGGGGTGTCGGATACGTAGGTTCATCCGCTTTCGCGAGGGCGTACGTCCCTCGGGGACGCTGCAGGTGCAGTAACTGCAGGGGCGGCGACGGCGACCGGGTCGATTTGAATACCGGCCGGCCGTCTCGCGGCATCCGTTCCGTGCCCGGATCGTCACGCACCGACCTGTTCGGGGATGCGATCACAAAGCGTTGTCGACGTCGCCCGAGGGGAGCGAGCGGAAATCGGTCGTCGAGGACTGCCTGCAGAAGGTCGGTCGGCTGCGCGGGCAAGAGCTTGTCTGTGCACCTCGAGAGCGCGGCGGTTGACCACCAGCGGGCTCGTTGAGAGCGGCCCGCTCGTTGGCTGTGTGCTGGAGCGCGACTTGTGGCGTCGTGCGGGCGAGATAGACGTGGTCGAGGCGGCGGTGTTGTCGGTCGCGGTAGTGAAGCGGCTCACAACGCCAAACGAGCACCAGGCGAACGCGGAAACTCCCTGCTCAAAACCACCTTCAAAGCACTCCGCAACATCAGGCTCTGCCCCAATAAAATCGGCACCATCGTCACGGCCGCCCTCGTCATCCTCTGCAACCGAACAACATGATCACGCACAGTCACCCAGCCCTTACCCGGAAAGTGCTCAGTGTCTGAAGTCTTCTGGGCTGAGGCCTAGCCCCGCGAGTTTTTCCCGTGGTACTGCGACCCAGGCTTCGTTCTTGATGTCGTAGCCGAGCTTCGCTGCGGCGTCGAGGTCTGACTGCCAGGTCCCGACCAGCACGACCAGGTCATGGTCTTTGAGGACGTCTGGCTTGGCTTCGCGTGCCCGCTTGAGTGGATCGCCTAGGCCGGCGCCCACGGTGGTGATCGTCGTCCGGGGGATAACCTCTTCGCGCAGGTAGCCGAACAATGCGATCAGGCGTTTGCGCATACCGTCCCGGCCGAAGACGACTCGCAGCTGATCGGGTGTCAGCTTGCGCAGCGGCTCGGGCGGGAGGTCGGTCCAGGGTGCGATTTCGAGCGCGTATTGACTGACTGCGTCGGCACGTGGCGAACGTTTCAGGTCCCGGTTTCCCTGCTTCCCGGTGAGCCATGCCCGGTGGGCGCGCATGAGAAGCGCACGGAAGCGGTGCTGGCGGGCGTCGATCTGGATCATCAGCGTGATCTCGCACTGTCCTTCGCGCGGGATCATCCAAGTTTGCCGGACCGTACCCTTGATCTCGACCGGGATGTCCATGATGGTCGTGTCGAGCGGGGGCTCTTTCCTCAGACCCAGAGACTCGATCACATGGTACTGCAGCTTGGTGCCCACCGATGAGCGTTCGTCGGAGTCGACTTCGTCGCTCATGAGGTCGAACCGCCAGGTCCGAGCGCCATCCAAAACGTAACGGACGGCGTTGTCGACCGCGCCGCGCAGGAGGTGGGTGATCGGCCGGAACTTCAGCCACCCGTAGACCTGTTGCAGCTCCGCGTCGTCCGCGGGAGCAACGACGGGGTGCGCTAGCCGTAGCCCGGCCTTGCGGGGGTCTGGCTGGCACAGGTCGCCGGGGCCGGGTAACGGGGTCTTGGTCACGGTTCCTTCTTAGCCGGCTTGGCCCTGTCGGATGATCTGATTTCCGTCATAAGCCTGCAACTTCTTCCGATGGGTCTCGCAAGCCAACGCCCAGAGTCGTCCCAACCGTGTAGCGGCCGATCTTCTGATGCGGGCAGGCCCAACCTCAGGGCGAGACGGGAACGCCCCGATCGCGCTCAGTATCGCCGGCGCCACGAGGTGGAGGGCGACTGAGGATGAAGGGGCTAACCAGCCAGGGAACTTCAAGGAGCACGCCTTGTCCGCTGGTCTGCCTGCCCGACTCCAAATCGATATCAAGGAGTCTGTAACTCGCGAGTGGTTGTGATCGACTAGCCGCTGAAGGCTCAACGTGGAGCAACTCGTCAGATAGGAGACCGACCCGTGCGCACCTGCTGGCCTCAGACGGCGATTGCACTACGTCGACTAGGTAGAGGACTGGCAGGCCGTGGCAGTAGAGCGGCGACCAGCCTTCTAGAGCCGTCCTGGCTGTCCCTGGTGTGACCGACGTGAGTTTGCAGCCGGTTCAGCTGGACGCCTACTCTCGGTGGCAGACGCGGCTGGCGCAGTTGTTTTTCGCAGGTCGGGGGAACGAACCGGTAGTTCTTTTCGTCGATCGCGACGAGTTGCAGCGGCTGGCCGCGCCAGGCGAGGACGGTGCACGGTCCCTGGCCGCGGCGGTACGGAGTCTTGTGGATGTCGAGCGTGGCTCGGGCATGTTCGCTCGTACTCGGCAGCTTCAAGAGGTGTGGTGCAGCGGGCCACGCTACCAGCCACCTCCTACGCTGCCGATTCTTGCTCTGAGCGTGCTGGCCGCATCTGAGATGCGAACGGACGCGAGCGCTCGACGCAATGCTTACTACAAGCGACTCGCCGATATTCTGCTCCAGGATTCGAGTAGCGAGGACGCCGTGAGCCGCGTCCTGACAGCGCTCCGCAACGGCGGCGCGTTCCTCGATGTGGCCAAGATGTGGGAACAGCTTGATAGCTGGCTGGACGAACAGCAGGGAGCATTCGGCACGTCAACCATTCGGTCTGGTGTCGCCAACGAGTCACGCATCGGCTATCCGCTGTCGCAGACGCTAGTTCGTCAAAGTGACCGGGCGGCGCTGACCCGTTTCTTCTCAGCGGCACGTCTGAAGCCGGCGGGCGTACCAAGCACCGAATCACTGCTGAGGATGCTGCGTCGCTGGGTCACTCGCCGCGGCCACGGCTTAACTGACCGGTTTGTCAGCTCGCTGCGCGACGAAGACGTACTGCCGATCCTCGGCCCGCTTCTGACAGATCTGGCAATCTCCTGGGACGGCCGAATCGTGACACGGGAAGGACTCCGTCATCTCAACCTGCGGCTGGCTATCGATCTGGACGAGGTCCGCACGTGGTGGGTCATTCCCGCTGTCCGAGATATTGCAGGCGATGTGCTCACAGGGACCCGCGACGGGCAGCCATTCGAGGCACTAGTAACCATCGATCCTCACAGCACTATGTACCGCGTGGAAGGCATACCGTCGGTTCAAAGCTCAGATCTGGCATCCGGACTCTTCGTTCGCGGCCAACGATGCGTCGCCGAATTCGAGCCGGCGAAGGTGCTTGTCCTGATCGGTAATGCCGACGCTGGTGGCTGGATGTCGGTCGACTCGGTCCAGCCCTTTGAAGAGCACGTTTTGGTCGCGACTGCCGACGTGGCGCCCACGGTGAGCCAGGTGCTTCACGCTGCCGCAGACGTCGGGTGGCGCCAGCTAGATCCGGTGTTCACTGCGAAGCTGCTCGGCAGCGGATTCTGTATCTATACCCGCGTAGTCTTCTCCGATCATGAGCGCCTCGACACCGCGCTCGCGACGATGCCCGGTGCGGTTACGGCAGGGCTCCACCGCGGGACTGCCGTCCGGCCCCGCCTCATCAACGGACTGCCTATCGACCGGAGGGTCGCTTCCAACATCTACCTGGCCGGGGGTGAGCCTGATCTCCTACTTCCAGTGAGCGACGAGACACGCACTGTCGACGTCGGCTTGGACGGGATATCCAGCCGCCTGCGCGCATCGCTGTTCCCAATCCCATTGTCCGGGTTCCGCGGCGGCATGGAATCCGGCGAGCACACCGTCGAAACCGACGAAGAGACCTTGACCTTCGTCGTCGAACGCGAATCGATGGATGACCGCGAGGTGCCAGACGTCGGAAGCATTGGGTGGGTTGACGGCGTCCTGTGCAGCGGAGTGGCAAACACGGCAGAGATGTGTGGCGCACACGTTCGAGGCATGGAAGCCGACCGCCCGGTGCTGGCACGGCGTGGCTCAGTGATGACTGTCCTCATCGGTGCCGACGGCAGGATGAACAAGATCAGTGACCCGCCGCCGCCCAACCTGCCGGGACTGGTCTTCTCCTACTTCGAGGTACCGCCGAACCCGGCCGTGTGGCTGGCGCAGAAGCGCGCCGCGGGCTGGTCGGTCATCAAGCTTAGGGGTGCAGAGCCAGCTTTCCGCAGCTTGACAGATAGTGATCGTACGCTATGGGCGGAGCTGAGCGTCAGTGCCCGGTCGCTGAGCCCACTGTGGCACTTCTACGTCCGAGCATGGGAGCGATGCCGTGCTCGCTGACACGATGCTGGCATGGATGAGTGAGACCGGCTCGGGCGATATCCGGGACCTGCGGCAACGCATAACCTGGCTGGCACGGACCGCCAACTTCAATCCGGGCAAAGCGGCATCAGGACGTTGGCTGCGTGACGTATCCGCGCTCGGTCACGCCGAGGTGGACTGGGAAGGCGGCCGCTGGGCGATCGCACCTGCCGTTGCGACGCTCATTCCAGCCGGTGACGGCACTGTTGTGCTGGCCGGACGGCGCCCGCTCGACTTCGTCGACCAGCTCGGAACTGAGTTCGCGGTCTCAGTTGCTGAGCCTGCGACAAACGATCCAGTCTGGCTTCCAGCCCCGTCGACGGTCTACATCCAGACCGAATCGCTGGCCGAACTAGGCGCATCGCTGAATGCCGTCGGCGTGAGCTACGTCGGGTGTGTAGCACGGGGGATCGCCGAACGCTTGCCACAGGTGCAACTAGGCGAACCGGCCGGGCCACCTGCCTGGGATACACCGGTTGAGCATCTTGCCGCTGGGAGTGTCGGCGGCGTCTCCTTCGTCCGGGGCACACCCGATGGTGACGGACTCTGCCGCTTCCTCGTGAACGGGCGGCAGCAATACCGCTACCGGGTCGGTAGTCAATGGCTGCGTACCGACCACGCGCCAGGCATCTGGTGGGCACTAGCCGAACGGCACGAACAGGTCATCCGCTGGCGACGTGAGCGCCGATCGAACAGCGCCGACATCGGCACCATGTTCATCGACCAAGGCGCGCCGCTGCCGCCCTTGCAAGCCAGGGCGCTGGTGCTGTGCAGCGGACTGCCGACGCAGTTTGGCAATACCGCCCGGACCGCGATCTACACGAACGTTCCCTTGCCGGTGGCGGATCTGGCGGCGAGATCAGTCCGCCAGCTCGTCTCGGTCATCGATTGACTGCATGCTTGGAGGGCAGATGTCAACACCCGCACCCCGCGGATTGGACGTCACTGGCACGTTCGAGCGGCTACGTGAGGCCTACTTCCGTTATTATGACACTCCGTTCGGGCTACGTGACGAACGCCTTCAGGCGGAACGGCGCCAACTGTTCGATCGTGACAACGGGGTGTACCGCAACCCGCTCATCGAGCTCAGGCCCGAATACGTAACCGCCCCCCGCACGCTCGCCGAGTCCGTCGCGGCTTGCAACGGCGCCAGGGAACTCGGCGCGTTCGCCGGCGCCGGACTGATCCCACCTGGACGTCCGCTCTATGGGCACCAAGAGAGAGCGCTCAAGGCTGGACTCAAACCTGGCCGCAACATGGTGATCACCGCCGGCACCGGCTCCGGTAAGACGGAATCCTTCTTGCTCCCCATCCTCGCGTCGCTGCTCGAGGAATCACGCAGTTGGACGGGCGGTCCAGCGGCGCTCATCCCGTGGTGGCGCACGACCGGTGCCGGTTTCCGGTCGCAGCGTAAAGGAGAAACAGGACGCCCCGCCGCGGTTCGAGCGCTCATCCTCTACCCGATGAATGCCCTGGTCGATGACCAGCTTATGCGCATGAGGCGAGCGCTCGACAGCGACGCCGTCCGTACCTGGCTCGACGTCAATCGTCGCGGCCATCGCTTCTTCTTTGGCCGTTATACCGGCGCGACACCTGTCACCGGTTCTCGAACTAGCGACCTTACAGTCAAGCGGCTGCAACAAGTCCTGAATGACACTGAGCAGCGGGCCACCCGAGCAGCCGCCATTGCGGAGTCGACCCGAAAAGACGACGTCCGCTACTTCGTACCGCGGCTCGACGGTGCCGAGATGCGTTCACGCTGGGACATGGCGGATGCGCCGCCGGATGTCCTCGTCACCAACTACTCGATGCTCAACGTGATGTTGCTCCGCGAGCGGGATGAGCACTTCTTCGACTCGACCCGGGCCTGGCTCGATGCCGATCCCTCGCACCGGTTCACGTTGGTGATTGACGAGCTGCACATGTACCGCGGCACCGCTGGCACCGAGGTCGCCTACCTGCTGCGCAACCTGAAGAAGCGGCTGGGCCTAACAGACCGCCCGGAGAAGCTACGCATCCTGGCGGCGTCAGCATCGATCGACGCGAAACGTGACCAGTCATACCTCGAAGAATTCTTCGGCGTCGATGCAGCATCGTTCGAGTTCGTCGGCGGTAGCCTCGCCATGCCATTGACCGCTCCGGCCGGTACCACCGCCGATGTCATTGCTATCCGTGCCGCCGAACCCGTAGATGGAGCTACCTACGCTCGGGAACGCGGCCTGATGGACTCGGTGCGTCGCGCGTTCGTCGATACCGGGAAGAACGACGAAGACGTATTAATGGCGAAGACCCTGCCGGCGCTGGCGGCACGCATTTTCCCGGACACTTCCCAAGTTGAACGAGACGAAGCACTGACGAAGCTGCTGCGCGGCATGGCAGAGCTACCTGCTGAAGCGGACCCCAAGGTCCGGGCGCACTACTTCTTCCGCAACGTTCCTGGTGTCTGGGCGTGCACGGACCCCAAGTGCCCGCATGCACCTGACCGGGCCGAGCCACGCGCGGTCGGCCAACTGTTCAGCGAACCGGTTACACGGTGCAGCTGCGGCGCGCGCGCCCTCGAACTCCTCTACTGCCAGAACTGCGGTGACGTCCTGCTCGGGGGCTTCACACCGGAAGGCGCCACCCAGCGTCCGAGCGTGCGAACCCTGTTGCTCGGCGATGTTCCCGAGCTGGCCAAACTGCCCGATCAGGTACGTCTGGAACGGACAGCCGCAAACTATCTCGTATACTGGCCAAACGCGGCTGACGGTCTCGACGGTCCCGAATCGACGCGTTGGACCCGCGACGGCGGCAACGTGACCTTCAGCTTCCGCCGCAGCGCGCTGAACCCGGCCAGTGGCGAGGTACGCAACGTCGGCACAACGGGTGGCCACACAGGTTGGACGTTCCATGCGGCGGTCCGGCCGAAGCGCGATACCGCAACGGTGAGCCCGTTCCCCACGTGCTGTCCCAACTGTGGGGATGACTGGGCAATCGAATACGGACGGAATGGCCGCCGTCTCTCGCACACCGATCCGGCGACGCAACGGTCGCCGATCCGCGGCATGCGTAGCGGTTTCGAGAAGATCAATCAAGTACTGACGACAGAACTGGCAGCCGACCTAGCGGCGCAAGACCGGAAGGTCATCCTGTTCACCGATAGCCGGCAGGACGCGGCGAAGTTGTCATCTGGCCTCGGGCTTCGTCACTACCAGGACCTGCTGCGATTACTGCTGGTCGAGTACCTGGCAGCCACCAGCGACCCGTCAGCGGATCTGGCCCTCGCACGCGCACACGTCGCCGACAGCACCAAGACGGCCGAATCGTGGGGGGCAATCGACCGTCTGGAAGCTCGTGACGCCAACGTTTTCGGTCAGCTCCGCAATATCTGGGAAGGCCGACCGGGAACAAACCCCGCTGACGAGCCGACTCTGATCGGGCGCCTGTCAGCCGGATCGACGCTCGAGGCAACCGCCGGGGCCATCGCCCAAGTCCTGCTCAGTCTCGGGCTGCATCCGGGTGGGCCGCACGCCAGCCTCCAGGAGACATCCCGTGAACCAAAGCGGCGCTGGACGACGCTATATGACTGGGATGCCACACCCGTCACGCCACGAGCGGGCATCTCGCCGGAGCAGAGTGAATTACGGGCCGAGATTAACCGGTCGCTCATGCTCGAGATTTTGAGCGGCCTCTTCTCGGGGGCAGGTCGCGACTTCGAGTCGCTTGGCCTGGGCTGGCTGGCTCTCGAAACGGATACGCGTCCGATTGACGAGCCAGTGAGCGCCGACCTCGCGTATGCGCGGGCAAGTCTCCGCGTGCTGGCGGATACGCGGCGCTTTGACGGCATGCGCGATCCGCGGCCCGGTAGCCCGCCCCGTCAGCTGAACCGCTTCTGGCGCAAGATCGAGCAGGCCGGCGGCCCGACCGTCGCCGACCTGACGCCGATCTTCGCCGAGCAGTGCGGCGCCGCGGTACGCGACTACCTGATCGATCCGGCACGCGTCGTACTGCGTCGTGGTGGTGAGTGTGCTTGGAAGTGCTCGAACTGTCACCGGCGCCACCTCACGCGTGGCTGCGCGCATTGCACCTACTGTGGCATGAGGTTGCCTGACAACCCGACAACCTACGTGGTCGATGAGGACTACTACGGCTGGCGCGCCACTACCGGCTCAGGCCGCTTCCGCCTCAATAGCGAAGAACTGACTGGTCAGACGGATCGGAGCGACGCGCAACAGCGCCAGTCCCGGTTTCAAGAGGTGTTCCTGGAATCCGGGGCGAACCCTGAAGTGCCGATTGCGGACGGCATCGACATACTGAGCGTCACGACCACGATGGAGGCGGGTGTAGACATCGGCGCCTTGTCCGCCGTGGTGCTTGGCAACATGCCGCCGACCCGTTTCAACTACCAGCAGCGGGTCGGTCGAGCCGGTCGGCGCGGGACGCCAGTCGCAGTGGCACTGACAGTCTGCCGCGGTCGCAGCCACGACGAGTACTACTTTGACGCGCCCGAACGCATCACCAATGACCCGACGCCTGAGCCGTACCTCGCGATGAGCCGTCCCGAGATCCTCCTGCGTTCACTGCATAGCGAGACCCTCCGGCTGGCGATGCCGGAGGTCGCCGACGCGATCGACGCGACCGGCGTGCCGTTCGGCCGGACCACCAACGCACATGGCGCATTCGGCTTCGTGGCGGATTGGCCGACCGTCCGCCCCCTCCTTGTCGACTGGCTCGCCCGTAACCGCACGGCGGTTGAGCGGGCAGCCCGTGCGATCGCCGACCGAACAACGCTGGCAGCGCGCACTGTCGAGCTGGCCGATCAGTGTATCGCGAAGCTCCCTGGGTTGATCGATGATGCGGTGGCGACGGTAGGCGATGATGAGCTGAGCCAGCGGCTGGCTGAACGCGGTGTACTACCGATGTTCGGCTTCCCGACGAGCGTGCGTTACCTGTACCTCCGCCGGCCAAACTCGTCGTATCCGTGGCCACCCCCCATGACCATTGACCGCGATCTCGCGATGGCCGTTAGCCAGTTCGCGCCTATGGGTGAGGTTGTCCGCGACAGGCGTGTCTACACCTCCGTTGGTGTCGCTGCCTTCGAAGGAGTCGGACGTCCACCGCGACTGTCAGCCGACGACCCGCTCGGCGTTAGCCGTGACATCTCGCTCTGCCGTGCGTGCTCATTTTTGTCATCGGACAACCTCGGCGACATCACGATTTGTCCGCAGTGCGGCTCGCCTGACACATTTGCACGATTTACGTTGCGTGAGCCGCTGGGCTTCCGCGCTGGGGGACGACCACGGGATTTCGATGGAAACTTCAGCTGGTCACCGCGGGCGATGACAGCACGGGCGCGAGCCGACATGTCTGCGTTGCGTCATGAATCGCATGGCTCAGCCATGGCCTTCTCTGGGCCGGGTCAACGCTATGTGATCAATGACAACGGTGGCCGGCTCTTCCGCTTCCAGGCAGCTGCGCAGCCCTCAACTGCAGGGGCCACCTGGGGAGGGTATGTCTCGGTTGAAGCAGTCGAGAAGGAACTGGTTCGACGAAACGAAGTGACTGGCGACCCGTTCGATGTCGCGCTAGGCGCGGTGCAGCCGACCGACTTCCTCTTCTTCGGCCCTGAACACGGCACTCTGCCGGCTGAAGGCCTGCGTCTCAATTTTACGTCAGTTTTTCAACCGAGCGGTGCTGTCGACCCATCCGACGGAAGGCGGGCTGCCTGGTATTCACTGGCATTTTTGCTGCGTAAGGTTGCAGCTGCGAAGCTGGACATCGAACCTCTTGAACTCGTGGCGGGCATCTTCGCGGGTATGGCGAACGGCGAGCCTGCGCCATTCGCATTCATCGCCGATGCGCTTGAGAACGGTGCAGGATTCAGTACCCACCTCGGCGACGCGGCTGTATTGTCCTCCCTGCTTGATGATGTCGATGCCTATCTAGTGCACCTGGCAGAACCAGCGCATGCGAACCTTTGCACCGCGTCGTGTTACCGATGCCTGCGTGATTATGGGAACATGTCGTACCATGCGCTGCTTGACTGGCGCCTGGCTCGCGACCTGCTCGGGGTGTTGCGAACTGGTCGTCTTGATTTCGATCTTACCGACCAGGTGCGAGCGCTGAGTAACTGGTCGAACGGCTACGATGCGGCACTGATTCCCACCGTTCCCGGCACAGCCCGGTTCACGCACCCGCAGCTCGGCGACTTCCTCCTGGTCGTCCGGCACCCACTCGAGGCATCGGAGAGCACTTTCCTGAACGTGAGGCTAGCTGAAGCAGCCGCTTTCGCGGAAGCCGAGATTGGCAGCGCCAAGAAGACATTCTTCCTCGACGCGTTCACGCTCGATCGCGACCCAGGCCGGGTATTCCGGCTCTGTGACGATGTTGCAGGTCAGCTGTGAACGCATCCGCTGTGGATGACACCAGCTGGCTGTCGCTAGCTGGTGTGTGGCGGTTGGCGCAGTTCTTGCCTCCGCCGGGCCCGAAGTACTCGCCGTCATACAGGCCGCCGCACTACAGGGGGACACGGGATCGCTAGCCCCGCCATCCGGTGGCTCTCTGGGGCAGGTACATTGCTGGAGGGCGAGCGACGTGCGCGCAACGACGAAAGTCGTGATCGAGCGGGCAGTAACCGAAGTCATTCCGACGTGGCCGTAGCGTGGACGGTCGCAGGTAAGCGTCTCATTGCAAGTGCCCAAATGCCGAGCGAAGTGCTCACGGCCGGTGCCGTCGAGGTCGTATTCGAACGGACGATCCGTGATCCGCCCCTTGGCGCTTGCGGCACGCCGGACATCGTTGTACTCGAAAGCTGTCACGCTGATTTCGGTGCTGCTCACGAGATCCGACTTTGGGAGAGTGAGTGAAGCATTGAAGCTGGCGGGCCGTGGCGTACCCGTCGACCGCCAACCCGCGCGCGGACACCTGCCGCGTCTGCAGTCGGCGGTTGCGCTGTGAGGTCCAACGGGGTGCCGCGTCTTCGAAGCCCTGAGTTTACTTAGCTACTGAACCTCTTGGAGGCTAAGGGTTGTCGCTGCCGAGCAAGATCGTCCTCGGACACCCTGTGGACTCAAGTCCCCGGTGACACATCGCGGTCGGCTGGGCGTTGCGCGCGTCGAAAGAATCCTCGTCGGAGGAGAGCACAACTCGCGCTGCTTGCTATTAGTTACTCGCCGACGAAGCTTAATCGCTAGGCCATCGCGTCGGTAATTCTTCGCCCTGCGTTTCGTCGGTCCAGTCGACGGTCCGCCGGTACTCGGGGTGGTTGCGATCCATCAACGCCGCCAGGTGAACCGGCGCCGGATAGCTGGTTCGCTCGTCCCAGGACACCGCGTGGTCACACAACCGCGCCGCTGCGACGGCGTAGCGTTGCGGGTCCGAGCCCGATCCGACGACCACGATCTCGGTACTGGTAAGGGCGTACCACGCGTGCTTGCTCGTTTCCGCTTCCGTGGACCAGCGCCCGCTGTCGAGGCCCGCTCGGCTGTGCCGTCCGCTGCCGGCGAACTGGCGAGGGACGTTGGCCAAGATCCACGTGTTCGCGGAAACTGAATCTTCGAGCTGGTACAGCGACCGCGTCGTCTTCACTATGCGCGGGTCTTTCCCCGCCACCGCGGCGGGTTTGCGCACCTCGACCGGGCGTGGCAGGTCGCGCGTCCCCGACGTGACGCGGACGACGGCTCGCGGGCGGTGCCCGAGCGCAGGGTCCCAGCCGGGCAAGGCCGGCCGGCCGCCGATCCGGCCCGCGGCGTCCGGTTCGACATCGAGGTTCTTGTTCGCCAGCAACGGCCACAACGAGCGCGAGCTGTCGCCGGAGACCATCACCACGTAGCCCGCACCTGTGGCCACGTGCGGGCGCAGCTGACCGAGTGCGGTGTCGATCGCCGCGACGAGGCCTTCGTCCTGCCGCTTGCCGTCAGGCAGCGGGTGGGCGCGGAACGCCGTGTTCGCGATGAAGTAGTCCTGCCACCCGGTTCCTCTGCCGGTCTTCGGGTGCGGTGAGAACTGATAAGCGAGAGTCCGCCAATGCTCGCCGTCGGGAATCATGGCGACGAGCGACCAGCTGAGCTTCGGTGCGCCCTTGGTCCAGGCCGCCCCGCGCTGTGCTCGCACGTGCAGGCCGACGTAGGTGACCGGATCAGCCGCCCCGAGGCTGCCCGAGGCCAGCGCAGTGGTCAATCTCGGGTGGACCAGACCAGCAGCTCGCAGCAGGTCGGCCAATGCGTTGTTGCCAGCGTGATCTTTCGCCGGATCCTCCGCGGCCTCGGCCGTCACGAGGAACTGGGCCAAGACACTGCGCTCGGCGAGCATCCGGCTGACCACGGGCTTCGCGTCCTCGTCGAGCGGCCGGCCGTCGAACTCGGTTTCACACAGCGCCAGGACTCGGGTCCCGTCCGGAGCGACGACGTGCGGAACCTGATTGAGCGCCGCGTCGCGCTCGCGGTGTCCGCTGCCGTGGGCCAGCAGCGAGGCCGCATGGTGGAACATGACTTCGACGTGTGCTCCGGCTTGGACCACCGTGTCCTCCGGGACGCCCTCCGAGAGGTATGGCCGGGCGAAGTGGTGGGCCAGCAGCCGCCGCAGCCGGGCGCGGGTGCGCTGGGTGTGGTATAGCGCCAGGACGCGCAGCCGCTCGCCGCCGGAGGCCTTGATGATCGCGGGCAGTCCGCTCTCGTCGAGCAGATCGGCGTCCAGACCTGCGGTGACGACCCGTTTGGCTTGCGCGGAAAACCAGTGGCCTCGCACTTCGCGGGCGGTTACGTTCGGCACCCCGAACGCTTCCGCGGCGTAGCGGCCCAGTTCGCGCACGGTGTACATGCCCACGCCGCGACCGATCGGGAATTGGACCGATTTCGGCACCAGAGCCCGCAGCCGTCCCGGGGTGCCGGCGAGATCGAGGTCGCCGGGCTCGAGCAGGTTCTCGCCGCGGAGACGATGGGCTGATCTGCACCCGAATGGCCGCATTGCAGCTCGTATCTCTCGTGTTGCATTGTAAGTGGCCGGTAACTACAGGCTGGCTTTATGACACGCACGGGCGCGGCGACAGCGGTTGACGCTGACTGCGCCGCTGAAGGCGATGCCGGGCTGGCCGAGCGTGCATGACCTGGCCGGAGGCGAAGAAGTCGCCGGTTCTCAAGATCCGCACGATGAGCGGCCACTTTAACGCGAAGGCCACGATGCGAAGTCGACATCGAGCAGGGCCTGCTCGCGCATTCAGGTGAAGATCGCGTTCCAGCGTAATGCGTGGTTTCGCCTTCCGACTACACCGCGAGAGGTCGGGGAGGGCCTGGAGGTGCCGATGACAGGGGCAGCCGGTGATCGTGCCGGCGGCGAGCTGCACGCGCGATGGCAGGCGCTGCAGCTGCTGCAACCGGTCTTCGAACTGGTGAACCGTGCGGCTCCGCGTGCCGGATTCGACCACCGGCGGTACGACCTGCCCCAGCTCGCCCTGCGGCTGATCGACTTTGTCGTGCTGAACCAGGCCAGTATGGAGGGGTCGGTCAGCCCGGCCGCGATCGTCGACCACCTGATGCTCGCCGCGCGCCGGATGAGCCCGGACGATGACAGCCGGCCGTGGGCGAAGGTGGCCAAAGTCGTCCTCAACACGCTGCTCAATGACGGGCGTCCGCACGAGGTGCTCTGGCGTGAACCGGCGGCCGACGGCGAACAGTGGAGTGAGGCCGTTGCGTACCGGTTTCAGCTCTTGACCCTCACCGAGGAGGTAGAGGGGATCGCGATCAAGGCGACCGACCCCGCGATCCTCGTGTTCCTGCAGGCCCTCAACACGAATCTGGCCGATCAGGCGCTCGCGCTCAAGATCATGGTCGAGATCCAGATGAACTCCGGCGAGTTCGACAAGGCGCTCGCGACCGCCAAGCAGGCGACGCGGACTGCCCAGGGGCTCTCGGCCAGCCTGCGGGAGAAGCTGGATGACACGCGCCGTGACATCCGCAGCGTCGACTGGGCCGGTGAGATGCCCGGCTGGCTCGAAAACGTCCTGGAAAAGATCGGGCAGCAACTCGACAAGGACCGGCAGCTCCGCGATCTCGCCCGACGATCGGGTGAGGATCCAGGAGCCGCCGGGGTCTGCCGCCTGATCGAGGAGACCGTCGCCCGCGGGCAGGACGTATGGGTGCGGTTGGAGCTCTACCTCCAGCAGGCCATCCCGGTGTTCTTGGCGGCCCAGGAGGTGCAGCGCTTCCAGCCCCGGGGGCTCGCCGCCGCGATTGACCTGGGCGAGCAGGTGCTGGTGCCGAGCCTGGTCGCCGACGATCCCGAGTTCGAGGTGGTCGCCGGGATCCTGATCGCCGGGGTATCGCCGCCGCGCGTCACGCCGCAGTGGGGCCTCGACGACCTGCTCAAGCAGCTTCTCCGGGAGCCCACCGCACGGGAGATGCGCGCTCCCGATGTCGATGACCTGGGCGAGCTCGGGGAGGAACTCCACGATTCGGTGCCGGACGACATCGCTGCCTGTGCCGCCGATATCCTCTCCGCGGCCGCGCACGCGCCGGCGCGCTTGTCTGACCTGCTGGCCGCGGGGCGGGAAGCCGCCGATCGGGTCGCAGAGCCTGTCCGCCTCCTCGACGTGCTGTGGGGCGCGGCCTTCTACGTGTTCGTGAACACCTCGGAACTTACAGGCGACGAGCTGCCGGCGCGGCCGGACCTGGCCGCCGCAGTCGCGGCGCTGGCCGCGGTCGACGACGACACCACACTCGTGGATCCGCGGTTCTCCGGACCCGATCTGCTGCTGGCCACACCCGCGGCACTCGACCGGATCGACGCGGTGAGCGCGGGTGACCTGATGGGAGCGGAATGAACCTGACCGATGTGGGTGACGCTGCTTCCCTCGTGCGATTCGCGCTCGTGCCGAAACACCGTCCGACACCGGACAGTCCGTACCGGGCGTTGCTCGACCGGTACCGGACGGACACGGAGTTCGCGGAGGTTGTCGGCCGGATCGCTGACGGCCTGGGGATCCGCGTCCACCTGCCGACCCAGCTGGGCCTGCTGGTCACGGGAGCATCGGACGGTCCGTTCGCGGTCACGCTGGACAACAGCGGCCTGCCGCGGCGGACCGGGCCGAAGCAGCTGCAGGACCGGCACTGCTTCGGCCTGGTTCTGGTCGGACTGGCCGCCTACGCCTATCCGAACGGAGAAGCGTTGCTCGACTCGGGCAGTCCCGGCGTGCGGACCGCCGAACTGCAACGCTTCCTCACTCGCCATGCGAGAACCGCCGCCGATGCGGCCGACGACGCCGAGGAGACGCGGAGCCGCCAGCTCGGTGAGGCGGCGAAGATATGGCTCGACCTACCTGAGGTCCCGCTGAACGACAGCGGCCGCAGCCGAGACAACCGCCGCTACTACGTCCACGCGCTCTTGCAGTACCTCGTCGACAAGGGCCGTGCCCGGCGCGAGCCGGCACTCGACGACGAGCGCGGTGAGGCCTACCAGCTCAACGACCGGTTTCGGATCGGCTTGGCCGAGGTGACTGAGGACGCCGTATACGCCGTGTTCGCCCAAGCGCGGCAGACGGAAGAGGAGCGTGACTAGATGTACCGCCTTCGCCGGTTCTACCTGGACTCGATCGGCGTGCCCGACAACCGGTTCTCGGATCTGCTCGTCGACCTGACCGATGCCGACGGCGCGCCCGCGGACAGCATCGTGTGGCTGCGTAACGGCGCCGGCAAGACGACTATGTTGTCCCTGTTGCTGGCGCTGATCCTGCCCGACCGCCGTGACTTCCTCGCCACCCGGACGAAGAAGCGGACGCTTGAAGACCTGGTTCAAAGCCACGACACCGCGCACGTCGTCGCCGAGTGGACCGATCCCGAAGGCCGCGTCCTGCTGACCGGGGCGATCTACGAATGGGACGGACGGCAGCGGCCACGCGACTACAACGCCGCGGGCAAGGAGAACCTGAAACGGACCTGGTGGTGCGTACACCCCGAGCCGGCGGTCGAGGGCTCGGCCCTCGACGACCTGCCGTTCACCTTCCGGACCTCCGGTCGCTGCGACCGGGACGGTTTCCGCAGACACCTCAACGAGCTGGCGGCGCGTGGAGTGAACGTCGTGGTCGCCGGTTCGACGATCGCGGAATGGCACCAAGCGCTGCGCGAGCGGCGTTTCGACCCGGATCTGTTCCGCTACTTCACCGAGGTCAACGCCACCGAAGGCGGCATCGAGGCGTTGTTCGACGGAATCGACTCGCCGGGTGCATTCGTCCGCTACCTGCTGAAGTTCGTCAGTGACCGCAACCGGACCATGCCCGTGCGCGACCTGCTTTCCGAAACGCAGAAAGAAATCGCGAAGCAGCCCGGCTACGAGGCCGAGCGGGAGTTCTGCGCGGAAGCACAGCCGAAGGTGGTCACTCTGGGCGAGGCTCACCGCAAGGTGGTCGCAGCGACGACGGCCCGCGACGAGGAGCGAGCCCGTGTCGCGGGCTTCAAAAAGGCGTTGCTGGACAAGGCTGAAACCGCGACCACGCTTCATCGCCTGGAGAGTGAACGGCAGGCGCACCTGGACGAACGGTTCAAGGAGAAGCGCGCAGAAGCCGACGCGGCGCGCCGTCAACGCGACGAGTACCTGCGGCTTGCCGCCGTGTTCCGGGTCCGGACTGCACGGGAGGATGTCCGCGACGTGACCGAGCGAGCCGAAGCACTCGCCCTCGACACGGCCGCGTGGGAGGCGGTCGGGGACCGAGCCGCTTTGGACGAAGCGATCGCGGCGCTGTCCGTTCGCCAGCGGGCCCTTGCCGCCGCTGCGGACGAGGCTCAGCCGTTGGTCGAGCTGGTCGAAGCGGCGCAAGCGGAGTGGGCAGGCGCGCTCGAGGCAGTGGCTGAAGGCGCGCGGCTCCGGCTCGACTCGCTCACGTCGGCGGTGACGGCCGCACAGCGGGAGAAGGAAGCGGCCGAGCGTGCCCGCCGGACGGCTCACGAGCAGTATGTCGGACTGGCATCCGAACTCCGGGAGCTGACCGAGCGGGTCAATCGCTTCCAGACGACCCGGGCCGCTGCCGTCGAGAGCGGGACACTGGAGCCGTCCGAACGGCTGGAAGCCTCGGTTGAGAGGTATCGCCACCGGCTGCGTGAGTGCACGGCGGAACTGGAACGACTGGCAGGCGAACGCGGGTCGTTGGAGAGCGGTCTTGTTTCGGCTGACGCCGGCTGCGAGTCGGCCAGGCGGGAACGTGAGCGGTCCGGCCTGGTCCGCGATCGGTTGCAGACCGAGCTGGCGGAACTGGAGAGCCGTGCGGCGCGGCTCGGCGACGATGCCCGGCTGCGCCAGCTGTTGCAGGCGGATTCGGTCGATCTGACCGAATCGGCGTCCGACGCGATCGCGCTGCTCACCGGCTCGGGCGCCGGGCTCGAGGCCGAGATCCTTGGCGTCCGAGCCGGACTGGTCCAGGACGAGAACGCGGTGGAAGGCCTGCGGGCGCAGGGGTTCCTGCCACCTCGGCCCGCGGTCGGCGCGGTGCTGTCCGAGCTGCGCGCGGCCGGTGTCACCGCGTTCTCCGGGTGGAGCTACCTCGCGAGCCACGTGCCCGCCGAGGATCAGCGGACGAAAATCGCCGAGCTGCCCGAGGTCGTGGAAGGGGTCGTCGTCTACGGCGATCCCGCCGAGGCAGCCGAGCGGATCGAAACGGTACCGGACGACGCTGTCGTGGTCGCTTCGGTGCGCGTCTTCCAAGAGGCACTGACGCCGCGAGTCGTGCTCGGTCCGGCGGCGGCGCGCTACGACGTGGATGCCGCGGCCGAGGAACTCCGCCGTCGTGCGGATCGGCTGACGGCCGGACAGGACCGGCTCGACCGGCTGATCCGGCAACGCGATGACGAAGCGGCAAAGCTTGCCGGTATCCGGGCGCTGGTGGCGGCCTTCCCGGAGGACGGCGTCACCGGGTTGCGCAGCCGCCGTCGGGTGGCCGAGGCCGCGTGGCGGGATGCCGAGACCGCGGAGTCGGCCGCGATGATCCACCGAGACGACGTGCGCAGCCGACACGCGGAGGTCATCGAGGAACACACCCGCCTGCGCACGGGTCTTCCGGAGCTTCGCATCGCATTGACCCTGGTGGAGGACCTGGCGCTTGAGGAGCAGGAGGTCGTGAATCCGGCCGGCGCGAGGATGGAAGGCATCCCAGGACTGCAGGAGGCCGAAAAAGAGGCGGAAGCGGCCGCGGTCGCGATCTACGAAGCCGCCGACGTCGACATCGAGCGCTTCCGTGACGAGAGCCGCGGACTAGAGGCGAGCAGGCGAACCTGGGCCGCCGTCCGCGCCACGCTGCCGGCGCTCTCGGTTCGCACCGACAAGAGCATGGAGAGCGCCGAGGCGGTGGTGAACGAAAGCAGGGAACTCCTGCGCCGGCAGTTTCCCGAAGCCGAACTTCGCCGCGCCGAGGCGGAAGCCGAGAAGACCGTTCGCGCCGGAGCGCAAAGGTGGGAACGCCACGCCGACCTGGTCAAGGCGCGGGCCGCCGAGCTCCTGGCGACCACGGTCGCCGAAGATCGCGAGCTTCGCCAAGATGCCCTGGATCGGGTGCGTGCGGAGCGCACCGCGACCGAACGCAGGCTCGGCGCGGCCGAAGCGGAGTCTCGAGAGGCCGAGACGGAGTTGCGGACTGCGGCTCCCCGCGGGCGGACCCGCCATACGGAACAGGTGCTGGAACTGGCCGACCGAGGGGATGCCCTCCGGCACGCGGCGGAATCCAACGAGCTCGCGACCGGCCTCCAGCTGACGGCGGGCCTGCTGGAGCGGGAGCGCGACGACGCCGGTCGCGCGGCCGACGACGCGAAGAGCCTGGTCGGCGTCCTCCACGACCAGGCCAACCTGTTCCGGAGCGTCGATCCCGCCGACCTCGCGAGTGGGATCGTCCCGGACCGCGATGACGACATCCGGGCGAAGGCCGAGCGGCTTGTGCAGGAGTTCGAAGCGCAGGAGAGCGAGTACAACGGCCTCCTCACAAGCCGTTCCCAGCAGGCAGAGAACCTCCGGACCTGGGCAGCGGACGACCGGTTCGCCGCGGTGGCCGAGGACGAGAACGGCCAAGCAGTGCGCCGGCTCAGGGACCTGTTCCGCAGCGAGCACCTGTACGAGCGCGTCGCCGCGCGCGCGGCCGAGCTCGCCGACGACCTGGAGACCCGGCAGCGGGCCATCAGCCGGCAGCTGGCCCAGGTCCAAGAGCACAAGCAGAACGTGGTGTCGCGTTTGGGCGATCTCGTGGATGACGCGCTGCGGCTGCTCGGCCGGGCATCGGCCTTGTCCGAGCTGCCGGAGGGCGTGGGCCCGTGGGCGGGTTTCCGGTTCCTGTCCGTCGACGCCAAGCAACGTCCGACGCGGGAGCAGGCGGAGTTGCGCATCGGCGAGCTGGTGGACCGGATGGTGGGCGCGGGCAGGGTGGAGACCGACCCGACCGAACTGCTCTGGCGGGCGACCGAAGCCGCCGTGACCGCGGGGTTCCGGGCATCGGTCCTCAAGCCCGCGCCGGATCAGCCGACCGGGCGGACGGCGGTTGAAGACATGCGCAAGTGGTCCGGCGGGGAAAACCTCACCGCGTCGCTGGTGCTCTTCTGCGTCATGGCCCGGCTGCGCACCGAACAGCGGACCGGCCGGGGCACCAGCTCGGTGGGCGGCTTGGTACCGCTGGACAACCCGCTCGGCAAGGCCAACTACCTGCCGTTTCTCGATTTGCAGCGGCGGGTGGCAAAGGCGAGCGGCGTGCAGCTGGTCTTCCTGACCGGCATCGGTGACCTCGGCGCGGTGACCGCGTTCCCGCGGATCGCTGCGATGCACAAACGGCCCTCGGCAACCCGGCCCGGACGAGCCTACGTTTCGAACGATCTGGACAACTCCGCCGCCGGCACGAGCCAGCTGGTCGATGTCGCCTCGTCGGTGCGTCGTGAGCCCTGAGCCGACGTTGACCGCCTCGATCGCCGAGGCCGTTCGCGAGTACGGTCTCCGGCGCGTGCCACTTGAGGTTGTCCTTTCGGCGGCGGCGAAGGTCGACCACAGCGCGGCGGTCTCGGTGCACTGGCGCCGCCGGGTGCTCACAGCGATCACGTCCCTCGCAGACGAGGGGGTGATCGACCTCCCGAAGACCCGAACCGACCGCCGTGCGGACCCACCGTTGCCCGCATACGTCACCCGGCGGGGAGCGCCGTCGGCGCAGACGGAGACACGAGCGTCGATCGTTTGGCACGCGGACCTCGGCTGGGCGGCGCTCGGCGACGAACGCGGGGAGTGGAGTGCGTCGGAACGGGCGTGCCTCGCGCTCGTGAACGCTTGGCTGCCCCGGCGTCGTGGCGTGGTCGTGCCGATCCGGGAACGGTCGCTCGAGATCACCGGTGACGACAAGGCCCTGGAGAGCTGGCTGTTCGGCTCCCTGTTCCGGCCGGAGCGGCTCTCCCTTGAGCTGCTGGAGTGCGAGCCGTGCTGGCCGCCGGTGCACCGCCAGATCCTCGGCGACAGCGGAACGTGGCTACTCGTCGAGAACTACACGACCTACGTCTCGCTGTCGCGTCGCGCGGCGGAGCTGAGCTTCGACGGCCAAGTCATCTGGGGCTCCGGAAACCAGGTGAGCACCCGGTTGCGAACCCTCGCCGCTAGTGGTGAACGACCGAACTCTTGCCGGTACTTCGGCGACATCGACGCAGGAGGGTTCCGGATCGCCCGATCCGCTTGGCAGTGCGTATCTGACCTCGGATTTGAGGACCTTCGGCCAGCTTATGGACTGTACGGCCTCGCGCTGGAGCACGGCAGGACGACGCCGAGCGGGCGCTCGCCACGGATGAGCGGCGAAACGGTCATTTGGGCCCAGGAGTGGCTGGGTGGCCCGCTGGGAGAGCCGAGCCTGGCGATCGCCCGGTCCGGTGCTCGGGTGGTCCAGGAGAACGTCGGCGTCGAGGTCTTGGCGGCGACGGGCCTCGCCGACTGGTTCGGTGACCGGTGACGTGGTGATTTCACCCCTGGTTGCTACGCGGCGGCTTGCGTGAGGTGCGGCCCGGTGTTCGCCACTGTGCGTACAGGGTCGACGTCGCCAGTGAGCCGTGCTCAGGCCAAACCCAGGGTGACGGGATCCATGACTAGTGGTTGCCGCAAGCGTGCCCGCTGTTACTCCACGGCAAAGGTGCGCTTCCCGGATCGCTGTCGAGCTTGCGGCGATGGCCGGCCAGCTTCGTGAGGACCTGGCCGAGGCCCCGCAGGGAAAGGCGCGGAGCTGCCCTCCATTTTGGGGACAACGCCGCGAACCCGGAGGCGTTGGTCTGCTGGTTGGCGTACGGGGACGCGCCGATCGCCGACAGCACACCGCCGCGGCCCTCCCGGAACGCCGACACCGTCCCGTTTCCGGCGCCCGCGTGGCGTTGCTGACGTAAAGCTGCGACGGCTCGGTCGGCCGGAACCCGGCTCCGATCGGTCCGAGATCCTCGGAACGTGGTGCTGAAAGCAAGACCTCTCGCGACGCACATGAACTCCTCGAGCGAACCACCCTCCAAGACCACGTCTGCGAATCTCAGGGCAACCTCGCGGCGCCTTGACGCGACACAGCAGCTTTCGGGGCAGCCATCCGACCTTCATCGCGGAGTTCGGTCGCGGTATCAGAGGCAGGGGTCCAGGAAGTACGCGGGACCCCAGTCGTCGAGGCGGACCGGGGCGTTGTTGGGGTCGATGGTCCGCATCAGATAACGGTCTTGGTACAAGATCGCCGCATTTTCGCCTACCTGATTGTTCGTGGCTGCACCACGCCCGATGAAGTTGGAGAGGGTGCGTTCGTTGCAGTAGAAGAGTTCGTAAACTGTGTGTTGTCCGTCGCCTTCGCCGTCGGCGATGCACAGGAACCCGCGTGGACAGTTGTTGAGAATCCTGTCCCGTGCCGCAGTGCTTGTATTCGGAAATACGGCTTCCTTCGTTCCGCCGTTCTGGCCGTTGGGCCAAAACGGAGTCAATGAAGGGGACCAAGCCTGTGACGTGCTGCCGCCCGCGCCGGCGCGCTGCTGGTCCGATGATCCGGCTGCCTGTGCTACGGGTGCTATCAGCGTGGACAGTGAAAGCAGGGCGGCGAGCGCGGCTCCGCCCCTTCGTGTCCGGCGCCAGCGAGCACGCAGTTCGTTATCCGTAAAATTCATGGTGACATCCTTATTTGTTTTGCCGAATGGTCAATGTCGTTTTAGTGGCACCTATCCAAATGTGGTATCGCTGGCAATGTCGGCGCACTTGCGGAATTCGGCGACGTTGGGCGCCGCGCGCGTACCCCTCCCCAGGAAGGGGTACGCGCGCGGCGGAGGTGGCTCAGCAGGGTGTGATGTAGTAGATCGGCGTCCAGTAAACCACGTCATTGTGGAAATCGTACGCGACGGATTTCCAGAGCGTTTTCTTGTTCTGATCCTGGAACAATGACACAGTACCTTCTGTCTGGTTGTTCTCCAGTCCGCCGTAGCCGATCCAGTTCTTCAGTGCGTACGTTCCGCAGCGGTAGTACTGCTTGGAGTCGAACCCGTTGTCGTATTTCCAGACGCAGAGCCAACCTTGCGAGCACGGTTTGCGGACCGCGCTCCCCACGGTCATGTACCCGCCTGGGATGCTGATCCTATCGGCGGATATTTGATAGCTGCCGGAGATTTCTGAAAGGTAGCGATCGATGCGGTTCTGCTTCAGGTCGGCCATGCCGGCGCCGGCGGTCTCCGTGGTTCCGACGAGCAACGCGCCGATCATGACTGAAACGGCCGAGAGCGTACGAATTGCGTGTGTATACATTTGTCTCCCTCGGGTCGTGACGGATTCTGCTGGTTCCGGCACTGCTGCAGGCTTCCGGTCAGCAAGGATCCAGGTAATAGATGGGATCCCAGTCGACGCGCACCGGCGTCGGTTTGCTGTTCGCGTCGATGGTTCGCACTTTTGTTCCGTCCTGGTATTTCAGCACGACTTGAGCGTTGTCGATCTGGGTGTTGGTGACGGCGCCGTCGCCGATGAAGTTGGAGAGCGTACGTTGGTCGCACCTCGTGATGAAGAAGACCGTGTGCAGGCCGTTGCCCTCGCCTACGGCAACGCACGCGTCCTGGGGCGGGCAATTGTTGAGCCAGTAGTTGCGCTCCTCGGTACTCATGTCACGGCCGGCGAACTCGGCGGGCGAATAAAAGGGACTCATCGACGGGGTCCAAGCCATCGCGGCGATGCCGGTCGGGCTCGGTTGTCCCTTGTTCGTCAGTGCCGAAGCGCTGCCGTCGGTGAGTGTGGTCGGCTGCGCGGCTTGAGCCGGTGCCGCCGTCACCAGCGACGCGGTCAGAGCGAGCACTACGGCAAGCAGAGAAAGCATCCGCCGTGTCTTCATCTGAATCTCCCCACGTTGTCGAGGTCCTCGCCCCGTGCTTCGACAGCAATGACCAAGCTAGGCATTCGGTGCGCGCCGTGGCGAGTCGCAGTGTGCACAGTGAGCGGGCGCGGCGGTTTCCCGATGACCAGTGGTCGGGGCGGTGGTCACACTGAACCGAGCGCCCGCATGGCCAGCCACAGCTCGTGTTTGGCGCTGGGCGCGTGCAGCAGGGAGCGTCCGAGAGCCTGTTCGACCCTGGCCAGCCGCTTGCGCGTGGCCGGACCGGAGATGCCAAGGGCCGCGGCGGTCGCGGGAAGCCGGGTGTCGGCGCGCAGCCAGGCCCGGACCGTCTCCACGCCGGCAGACGGGCCGCCCCATTCGAGGGGGTGTAGTCGAGACCGGGCCCAGACGCCCGCCCCTGGAGTGGCAAGCAGGGCGTCGAGCGTGACCGTCCGGTCCGCTTCCGGCGGCGGGGAGTGTATGCGGCGAACGGAATGCAGCCGCAGCGCGAGCCAGGCGGCCGACTGGTCGGCGACGTGGGTGAGATCCAGACCGAGCAGCTCGTCGAGGAGCCGTAGGCGGGCGGAGAGGGTGTTGCGGTGGATCTTGAGGTGGCGGCTGGCGCCGTTGTCGAAGGCGAGCCAGGAGTTCAGGGTGGCCAAGAGTTCCTCGGCCCCAGGGTCGGCCCGCCGCGCTGGGGTGTGGGACAGGCAAGGCATCAGGAGCCCGGCCGCCCAGGCAGGTCCGGAGCCGCCGATGAACGGAGTGAGGTCTGTGTGCCGGTCGAACCGGGCGTATCTGCCGGGGACACCGCGGGCCACGGCCAAGGCGTGGAACGCTTGCTCGTAGCCGATCGCGGTCTCGCGCAGCGGCACTTCCGCACTCGCCCCGATTCGGGACTGGGGGACGTTTTCGGCGATCAGCTGGTCCAGGTGCACACGGCGCAGGGAGAGCCCGGCAAGGTTGTCGTCCGGGTCGGGCGGCACGAGCGCGATCAAGTGATTGGGACGGACAGGGCAAGGCACGATCCACGCCCGCCCTCGCGCGAAGCGCTCGATCCGATCCGCGACTTGGTGGCGTTGTCGGGCCGGGCATTCCACGACGTACACGTAGACGAGGTTCGAAAGCTCGGGTCTCAGGGCCGCGGCGATCCGTCGCGCGGCGGCCAGACTGCCGATCATGAGCAGGTGGAGCACGGCCTCGCGGCTGTGCGCTGTCGCCGAGGCCACCCGTCGGAGGGTGCGTTCGGCCTCCTCCAGTCTCCAGCACAGGCCGAGGATGCGGCAGGTGTCGGTGAGCAGCGCACCGTGCCTGCGGTCCTCCCAGCCCGTGACTATCAAGTAGGGGGCTTGGCCCGCCGTCCCGGCTTCCGATTTCGGCGGGTCGGTCACCGTGCCGAGACAGACGAGGTCGATGGTGCCCGCCTCTCCACCGAGCACGGCCGAGGATGTCCCGCGTCGCTGCATGTCGGCTATTGCCGAGGCGACGGCGGTCCGGATCGCCGGACGGGGGCGGGGCCTGCCCGGTGGAGCGGCGATGGCTCTGCCGTCGACACCGAGCAGCGCGACTGTGCCTCCGGTGCGACCGGCGAGCCAATCGAGGATCGCGTCGACCGCTCGAGGCCCGGTGGACAGCCGGCCCAGCGCGACCAAGTTACTGGCGCGGCCGGCCGAGTCGGCACCCGAGGATGCTTCAGTCACCTGGACCTGGCCACCGTCGTCACCCCCTGCGGATTTACGATAGCTGTACCAAGTCTTGACCAGGGGGAATTCCTGGAGCGAAACGGAACATTTATCAAAACGGTGATTGCCGGTTTCCGTGCGCTGGTGCGGATTCGTGACCGAGATCGCGATCATCTGCGGATGGTGGCGTTCTGCGATGTCGTTGCCCTGGAATTCGAGTCCGGTCTCGCTCGCGTCGCGAAGGTGAAGAGTTCTGGCTCGTTCGTTCGGGATCGGGATTCCTTCGGCTGCTCGGCAAGGGACACAGAAGGCGTGTGCGAACTGGGCGGTAGCTCTTGCGCCGGACGTCTCAGGAGCTCGACGTGAAACTCTTCGTGTTCGCCTTGAGCATGAGCCGGTCTTCGGACTTCGTGTACTCGGAGCTGCCGGTGGCGAGCTGGTTGGCGAGCCTCTGCTGCAGGCGGCGGTAGTTGAAGGCGACCGCGATGGCGTCGACGCCCGCCGCTTCGCGCTTGGTTGTGAGCGCCGACGAGACGTTGTCCCAACCGCGCTCCGCGTCCACGACAGCGCGTCGGCGAGCGCGGCGAGTTCCGCGATCCACTCCATGGAGATCGAACTCTGGCTCATCCGGTGTCGTGGTCGACATCCGGCGGATGCTGCTCGGCGCGCACCGGGCGTTCACGGCATCTTCCTACCGTCAAACGGATCCGGCGCCACAACTCTGACGCCCACTCGGAGGTCGATGGTCTCGCTGCTCAGCTTTCGCAGTTTCTGCGTGCGGTCCCGGCGTTGCGAGTGTCGTAGCGGCCGCGTTCGGCTCGCGAGGGCGGGCGCCTGACTGGACGGTCAGCTGCCGGCGGATTCGTGCCATGTCAGGTCGGCGTCGAGTGCTGTGGTGAGGGGGGTGATCGTCTGGCGGCTGGTGTGGTCGTCGACGTGCTCGGGTAGCCAGGCGTAGGCGATGTGGGCGGCGGTGACGTCGGCGAGCACGATGCTGGTGTCGGGGATGGGTCGCAGGCCGAGTGTGTCGTCGAACAGGCCGGGTGTGCGGCCGGTCAGCATGGCCAGTGCCATGCCGCCGACGTAGCCGCTGGTCGAGATGGTGGGGTGTTGAAGTCGCCGTGGGCGTCGAGCCACAGCACGGCCAGGTCGGGGTGGCGGCGCTGCAGCACCGCCACCGATGCGCGGGAGGTGGGGCAATCGCCGGAGAGCACCAGGGGCTCGGCGGCCTGTGTCATCGCGTCGAAGGCGGCCCGGTGTAGCAGGTTCATCCGGGCGGGGACGGGGCCGGCGGGGAGAACCGGGCTGACAACCTCGGTTGCGGTGGCGGGAATCGGAAAGGCGGGGATGTGCTCGTCGAGGTGCCAGGGCGTGACGATCAGGTCCCACGCGCCGTCGGTGCGGTGGTCAGCCACGAGGTGCCTCTTCTTCGTTCCGGTGGGTGAGCAGGTCGAGCAGCCGTCGCAGCTCGGCGGCGCCGGCGTGCAGGTGTGCGATGAGTTCCGCTCTGGGCTGCTCACGGTCGTGGTGAAAGGCGGACTTCCAGGGTGTCGAGGCCGAAGTTGATGATGGACTGGTTGTACCGCGGCGGGGCCTGCAGACCGGGGTGTTCGGCTTGGTGCGCGAGGGTGGTGAACAGGCCGGCCAGTTCGACGCGGGCCAGCGGGGCGCCGATGCAGTAGTGGGGGCCCCAGCCGAAGGCGAGGTGGCGGTTGGGTGATCGCCGCAGGTTCAGCTGGGTCGGTGCGTCGAACTCCGTCTCGTCGCGGTTCGCGGCCGGCGGCCACACCACGACCCGGTCGCCGGAGCGGATTTTCCGGCCCGCCAGCTCGACATCGCGGGTCGCGGTGCGCAGCACGTGCAGGCCCACCGAGGTCCACCGCAGGAGTTCCTCCACGGCGAGCGCGGAGTCGCAGGTCCGCGCGCCCAGCTCTGCCCACGCCTCGGGGTGGTCGATCAGTGCGAGCATCGCCATCGTAGCGGTGTGCCGGACGGTTTGGATCCCGCCCACGAGGATGTTGTCGCAGTTGAGCAGCACCTCCTCCAGCGGGAGCAGGTCGCCGTCGATGCGGTGGGTGGCCAGCGTGCTGATGATGTCCTCGCGCGGGTCGGCGCGTCGCCGCAGGGCCAGCTGGAACAGGTAGGGCAGCAGGTTCTGGTGTGCCGCGCTGCGGGTTGCCGCGGTGTCACCCAGGAACGCCGCGTCGCAGAGACGGACGACGTGGTCGCGGTCGTCTTCGGGCACGCCGATCAGGTCGCACATCACGGTCAGGGGTGTCGTGGTGCTGATGCCGCGGACGAAGTCGGTATCGCCACGGTCCATCGCGGCTCGGACGACACCGGCGGTCAGCTGGTGCACGCGGGGGGTGAGTTCGGCCGCTTTGCTCTTGGTGAAGAACGGCATCACCAGCCGGCGCAGGTCGCGGTGCTTCGGGGGATCGGTGAGCGCCATCATCTTGCCGGCGCCGGCGGGAGTCTTGCCCTTGCCGGCCCCGAGCAGGGATCCCTTCTGCGAGCTGAACGTCGTCGCGTCGTTGAGCACGGCACTCGCGAGCTGGTGCGACAGGACACACCACAGCGGTCCTTCCTCGGCGGACTCGATCAGGTGCACGGGCGCCGCGTGGCGCAGCGCCCGTAGCACCTGGTGGCAGTCCTCGGTGGCCCAGAACGACGGATCTGTGAGGTCGACCGTGGTGGCCACGCTGGTCATGGCTCCTCCTTGAGTGTCATGGGGCTACGGACCGGTGCCGGTTCAGCGCCGCGCGGTGAGCAGTCCGGTCGTGTCGCGGGCGACGGCGCGCACCGCCGCCTCGCCCGATTGCAGGACCAGGTGGCCCGCCGGTAGCTCCGTCGTGGTGACGGGACCGGTGCACAGCTCGCGCCAGGCCTCGGCGTCCTGGCGCGACATCGACGTGTCGCCGGTGCCGCGCACGACGTGCAGCGGGTGTGCGTAGACCGGTTCGGTGCGGTGCCGGTAGGTGTCGAGCAGACCGAGGTCGGAGCGCAGCACGCGGCGGGCGTGCTCCCGCAGCACCGGATGCCGCAGCACCGCCGCCGCGTGGTCGTCGTCGCCGAGGAGGAACTCGATGAGCTCG